>JAAVDX010000010.1:5984-61694 GCA_014801585.1 Bacteroides sp. | reverse complement strand
TCGATAACTCTTTTTTTTGCTTGACGATTTAGTTCCTAAGAATAGTCATCGATNATATGNCNTTGTTCTTTTTAACGATAATGATAAATTAACGATAATGATAAAACAAAAATGTTAATTATTGCTGATAAATAAAAAATTATTTGTAAATTTGAAGTTAATATTTGCTTGGATTTTAGTTTGAAACGGCAAATATGAATAANAANTCTTAAGCAGCTATAAATTAGCCTACTATGAACGTGTCAAGAGACGATGCTTATGCGGAACGGATTCATCGGTTGTTCAAGAAATGGCCGAAATGGATTCTGACGATTGTATGCCTCGGAATAATCCTTTGGCTGACATTAGCACCTCANCCCCTTGGAGAAGAGGAATTACCGCTGTTTCCGGGAGCAGACAAGATAGTGCACGGCCTGATGTTTTTCTGTCTTGCTCTATCGCTTTTCTTCGATGCGCTTCGGAGTCGTGGCTGGAGACCTCTCGGCCTTCCGCTGCTTGCCGCACTCACTATCGCTGCCATGCTTACGGGGATTGCCATCGAATGTGTGCAGCCTCTGTTCGGNCGCAGTTTTGAGTTTTGGGATATGGGAGCCGATGCTTTCGGAGCAGTCATAGCCGGAGGCCTCTGGACAATAATCGGGGGAAGTCTCGGAATCACCGACGGCGAGCGTCGCCGACTTAATCAGCAAGACAACANATGAACGACGAAATAAAGAATCCGGAAGAGAAACTATCGGAGGAAANCCGACCGGNCCTAAACAAAGCGGGGGANAAGAAAAAGCGAAAAGTGAGCCGATGGATCACACTTCCCGCAAAGATACTGATGTGGATTGTCATTGTGATTCTCCTCATNCCCGTTGCACTCTACATTCCGCCTGTGCAGACGTTTGTGAAGAACGTTGCGTGTTCCTATGTGAAGAAATCGACCGGAATGGATATCGAAATCGATCGTTTCCGACTCAAATTTCCTCTTGATGTAAGTCTGCAGGGGGTNAAGGTGATCGAGGCTACGGGNGATACGATGGTAGTGGCTCGCGAGGTCATAGCCGATGTCGGTCTGCTCCCATTGTTCCGGCTNGATGTCGACGTGCAGAAACTCAGTCTGCTCGACGGCTACTATCGTATGGTATCTCCCGACTCCTCGATGATTATGAAGATCCGTGCCGGTAAATTAGCAGTTGACCCCGGCAGTGTCGTTCAGATAAAACAGAGCAATATTTTGCTTCGCAAGGCAGATCTTGCCGATGGTGATGTAAGCCTGTACATGAACGTGTGGAAACAGCAGTCGACTCCTCCGGACTCTACCTCCACTCCCTTCTTTATCCAAGTCGGCGAATTGAATGTGAAGAACATTCGCTTCGCAATGTCGATGCTACCGACGATAGATACACTCGTCATCAATGCCAAGACTCTCAACCTGAAGAATGGAGTGATCGACCTGAGGAAAAACAATATCAATGCCTCCCTGCTTAAAATCAACGGAGGCGATGCACGTTATATCGCACCGACACCGGAATATGTCGCTTCGCATCCCGTCCCGGTAGACTCTACGGCTGTCCCTTCCGCCCCGATGACCATTACCGCCGACTCGATTGCTCTCGACAACTTCGGAGCAGTCTACGCGATAAAGGGTGCTCGGCCGCTTCCCGGTTTCGACGCCAACTATATTCAGGTCAAAGATGTGGGTATCGGTATGCGAGGGTTCTACAACGAGCAGGCCAACCTACGCCTTCCTATTACCCGCCTGCAGGCCACAGAGCGCAGCGGCCTGCAGATTAGCAGAGGAACGGGACTGATCGCCCTTACGGAGGCAGGGATAGATATCGACGGTGTGGAAATAGCCACGCCGTATTCTACCGTAAATGCAACGGCCGGTCTCCCGTTTGCCCTTATGGAACTTCAGCCTTCCGCGCCGGTAAAGGCTAAACTTGCCGCCAGTCTCGGCATGAAGGATGTGCTTGCATTTATGCCCGACCTGAGCGCTTACGTCGCGCCCTTCATGGGACAGAAACTCAATGCTGCGGTCGACGCTTCGGGCACACTTGCCGACGTAGCGATAAGCAAACTTGATATGGCTATGCCCGGCATATTCTCACTGCGTGCGAGCGGAACGGCGAAGAACGCACTCGATATTAAAAAACTCCGAGCCCGGGTAAAATTCGACGGTGAATTGCGCAATCCCCGTCCGATTGAAAAGCTGGCCGGACCGATTCCATTTGAAGTACCGGCACTTACGATACGCGGTGACGCCGAAGCCGACGGACAGAATTATGGTGCGGATTTCGAATTGCTCACGGCGCAAGGCGACGTGGTAGGCGGAGGAAAGGTTGGCCTCGGTTCGGAAGCCTACAATGCCGATATCAATATCAACTCCCTCAATGTAGCTCACTTCATGCCTGATCTCGGAGTGGGAACCGTGACTGCTAAGATTCGTGCCAATGGTGCGGGTTTTGATCCCTCGCGACCGGGAGCTCATACCGAGGTGGCTCTTGACGTGACCCGCATTGACTATATGAAGCATACTCTCCGCGACATCACTCTCAAGGCTGCATTAGCTGATCATGACTTCAGCATCGACCTTGACTCCCCCAATGCCGACGCGAATCTTAACGCGCATATCACGGGCACTCTCCGTCCGGATTATTATTGCGCACAGGGCATATTGAAAGCCTACAACGTAGATCTCCAGGCATTCGGACTTAGCGAAGACACCAACTATGGTGGGGCCGACCTGGCGTTCGACGTGACCGCTCAGCCCAATAAATGGCTTTATGACGCCACTATCGACTGCGACCGGGTTGCATGGCATCTTCCTACGCAGGATATCAACCTTCCCGAAGGACTGCAACTGAGATTCATAGCTGATCCCGACGATGTGATGGCAGATCTCGAAGCCAACGGTGCGGAGGTGGAATTTCATTCTCCGACCGGACTGAAGAATGTTGTCGACGGTTTTACGAAAGCAATGGATGTGGCCATGAAGCAGGTGAAGGCTCAGAATGTAGACTTCGAAGAGATGCAGGCACTTCTGCCTCAGTTTACCCTTGACGGTCAGGTCCGAGGCAACGGCATACTCTCCACATTCCTCCAGCCCTCAGGTATGGCTCTTGACACGGTAGCATTCTCCCTACGAAATGACTCTCTGATCTCGGGCAACGTCATGGCACGTAAATTCCGTACTGAAAGTCTCGCTCTCGACACTCTCAATCTCAGCCTCCTTGAACGCGGATCGCTCATCGATTATAAATTCCATATGGGCAATCGTCCGAACGGACCGATGGCGGAGTTTGCCGACGTAAATATCAATGGCTACTTCGGAGCCAATCGCCTTTCGGCTTTCCTTACGCAGAAGAACAATGTGGGCACGCAGGGTTATAAGCTTGGTTTCACAGCCTCGGTAGCCGACAGCATCGTCTCTCTCCACTTCACTCCTCTGAAAGCGACTATCGCCTATATGCCCTGGACTTTCAACGATGACAACCATATTGACTACTCCCTCAACGATCGGCGTGTGAATGCCAACCTTATGGCCAGCAGTAAGGAGAGCAGTCTGATGATACGCACGGAGAAGAACGANAATGGCAGCGACAATCTCCATCTCAACATCAAGAATATTCATATCGAAGACTTCCTCGGAATGTCGATTACGGCGCCTCCGATAGCCGGTGCAGTCGATGGCGATGTTATCCTCAACTATGACGGAAAGACACTTAACGGAAGCGGTGATATAGGCCTGCGAAATCTTGTCTATGACAAAATGATGGTAGGCGACTTCGATCTTGGTCTGAAAGCCGGTCTTAACTTCGAAGGAGANACTCAGGCTGAGGCTTTCCTGAAAGTCGACGGCAAACCGGCTCTTTCACTCTCAACGATTCTTGAGCAAAAANCGGGAGCCGGCCTCGAACCGACTACAGTTGACCTTAACCTAACNGACTTTCCGCTGAAAGTGGCCAATGCTTTCTTAGGTCCTGATGTGGCCAAACTCAGCGGTGCGCTGAATGGCAAACTGAATATGACCGGCTCTATGGCCGCTCCACTGCTCAACGGCGACATAGAGTGTGATTCAGTCAATGTCTTTATCCCCATGATAGGGAGTAATCTCAAGTTTGACAACCGACCCATTACAGTGGCTGACAATCTCGTCAGCTTCAATCAGTTCCGTATATTTGGCAGCAATGACAATCCGCTGACTCTTGCCGGTACGGTAGACGCCCGATCATTATCGAATATCAAGTTCGATCTTGACGCGGATGCCTCCAACTTCGCGCTCGTCAATAATACGGCCAAGGCCAACAGCGATCTTTACGGCAAACTTTTCCTTAATCTTACAGCCTCGGTCAAAGGGCCTATGAGCCATTTTGATGTGAATGCCAACGTCAACGTCTTAGGTACGTCCGACTTTACATATCAGGTGCCATTGACTACGGCAACTCAACTGACCAATACTACGACTCAGGACGTAGTGAAATTCGTAAATTTCGCNGATACAACGAATGTAGCCAAGGCTGATTCCCTGCAGAGCTCAGTGGCGATGAGGGTAAGAGCAACGGCAACAATAAGTCCCGGCACGGTGGCCAATGTCGTGATTCCCAACAGTGCGTCCGGAGGAGGAAAGGTACAATTGAATCCCTCNGGCACGNTGAGTTATTATCAGAACTTCATGGGCGACATGACCCTNAACGGCGAACTTTTCTTGGGCAACGGTTATGCGAAATATAANGTGCCCGTAATCGGTGAAAAGAACTTTACGTTCAATCCGCAGAGTTCCGTCACGTTCAATGGTGATATCATGAATCCCATTCTGAATATAGATGCGACGGAGACTACGAAAGCTTCTGTAGTCAATTCGAGCGGCAACAGCTCGATGGTGAATTTTATCGTCGGACTTGACATTACCGGCACTCTGGCCAATCCGAAGGTAGTATTCGACCTATCTACCGATGACGACCTTTCGCTGAAAAACGAACTGGAATCCATGACTCCCGACCAGCGNTCGACGCAGGCCATGAACCTGCTTATCACAGGTCGTTATCAGGGTGCCGGGATGAAAACAATGAGCGGCAATATCGGTGAAAACATGCTCTACAGCCTTGTGGANTCATCACTCAACAGTCTGGCTTCGAAATATGTGAAAGGGGTAGACCTATCATTCGGCATTGACCAGTATGACACGTCAAAAGACGGNCAGCAAGGNTCTACGACATCCTACTCCTATCAGTTGTCGAAATCCCTTTTCAGCAACCGATTCAAAATTGTAGTGGGTGGTAATTATTCCACGGATGCTTCCGAAGATGAGAATCTCACACAGAATCTAATCTCCGATATNAGTTTCGAATACACGCTGAAACAGACCAATTCGCTGACGATGCTTGTCCGACTCTTCCGTCACGTAGGTTTTGAGAATGTACTCGAAGGCGAAGTGACCGAGACAGGTGTCGGTTTTACGATGCGTCGCCGCGTAGGAGATCTCCGACGCCTCTTCAAGGTGCGCTGGGGAAAGAGAAAGCCTCGTCAGCCGGAAAANACNCCCGATTCAGTGCCACCGACTGAAGGNGCCACCTACGGAGGCACGACAGCCGGTGATGATTTCCGCGAAATTCGTAAATCAGGCAACGAAAAATAATGCTATTCAATTCAGAAGATATATTGCTCCACGATGAGAATCAACACATATAAAATATCCCACCTGCTTCAGATTCTGACGGTTGTCCTTCTTACTGGCGTCTTCACAGGGTCGTGCTCAATGACCAGAAGACTCACAGAGGGACAGACGCTTTATCGCGGTGTGAAAAAATTCGATATCAANCCTGCCGAAGGGGAAAAACTCCCNGACGAGATGGTCAGTGATATGAAGTCAGCAATCAATGTNGCTCCTAACGGCCCGATGCCCTTCATGTCGCCCTACATGACTCAGCCCTTCCCGATAGGCCTTTGGATCTATAATCAGTATAATGATTCGACGAAAGGACTCAAAGGTTGGATCTANAGGAAGTTCTCCCGTCAGCCTGTGTTGATATCCGATGTGCGTCCCGANTTGCGCACTATGATGATTAAGGATATTCTTGACAACAACGGTTATTTCGGATCGACAACGAGCTATGATATCGTCTACGATAAGAAAAATCCGAAGAAGGCTAAAATCATCTATACTGCCAATGTAGGNGAACCGTATCTCATCGACTCAATTCAATATCTNCNGCCTACCGAACCGCTCACAAANGCGATTGACTCNATAGCCCGACGNAGCAAATATCTGCAGAAAGGAGCCATCTATTGCGTCGATTCCCTTTCCAANGAGCGGATTCGTATCACCAATTCCNTGCGCAATCGCGGGTATTACTATTTCCGCCCCGACTTCATAGAATTCGAAGCCGATTCGCTTATAACTCCCCGGAGGATTGCCCTGCGTTTTACGCTTACTCCCAATATGCCTCAGCTTGCCCGATATGCTTATAAGACGGGAGAAGTGCAGACTACTCTTCTAAGAAAGTCAAAGCGCNACCCCGGCACTCCCGATACGCTCGATACCTCTCGCGGCGAACTGATAGTGATGCGTCCGCAGCGTCTGCGCAAAAATCTGATTCCAAGTTGTATCACGTTCCGTGAAGGTCGNCTCTTCTCAGTGCGCGCTATGGATAATACCCAGGCCCGACTCTCACGTCTCGGCATNTTCGGCAATATCCAGATTCAGCCCTATCCGGCCGACACTACCGCTGCAAATCCTACGATGGATGTGCTCATCACAGCACAATACGATAATCCGATTGAGGCTTCAATCGAGGTGAACGCTACTTCGAAGTCGAACTCATATATCGGTCCGGGTGTGATTTTAGGTCTGACGCATCATAACATTTTCGGAGGGGCAGAAAAACTCAGTCTGCAACTTACGGGAAGCTATGAATGGCAGACNGGCAAGGGGCATAATCGCAGCATATTCAATAGTTACGAAGTTGGGCTTAAAGCTTCGCTTGCCTTCCCGCGACTGTTAGCTCCGAAGTTTATTCCCCGTCGCAACCGTGATCTCAACTGGACCACAATCTCCCTTGGAGCCGATCTGCTTAATCGCCCCCACTTCTTCAAGATGGCGGAGTTCAATACCTCCATCAGNTACGACTGGAAACCGACCCGAAACTCCTACAGCCAGCTGACCCTTTTCAAACTCGCCTATACCAAACTTATCCATCGAACTCCGGAATTCGATTCGATTATGAATCTTAATCCTGCAGTGGCACTTAGTTTCCAAAGTCAGTTTATCCCGCAGTTGAGCTATACCTATACTCTTGATAAATTCCTNGAACGCGAGCAGATCAACGGTATCAACTTCTCGGCTACTTTCATTGAGGCCGGTAATCTCTTTGATGTGATATATAAAGCCTGNGGAGTGAAAGGNGAAAAGAANCTATTCGGCACTCCCTTCTCTCAATTCGTAAAAGGGCAGGTACAACTCGTCTACAATCGTCGTCTTATCCGAGGCACGGACCAATGGCTCGTATCGCGCATACTCATAGGGGCTGCCCATGCCTATGGCAATGCCCGGGAGGTGCCATANGCCGAGCAGTTCTATATCGGCGGTGCCAACTCGATACGAGCGTTTACAGTCCGTTCGATCGGCCCGGGNAGCTACCGACCGCCACAAGAGCTTGANAACGGCTATTTCGACCAGACCGGTACGTTCAAGCTCGANCTTAATACGGAATATCGTTTCCCGATTGTAAGCGTATTGCATGGTGCGGCATTTATCGATGCCGGTAATATATGGTTGCTNAAAAACGANCCCTTGCGTCCGGGAGGTCTGCTTCAGGCTAAGTCTTTCTTCCGCGATTTGGCTTTGGGCACGGGCGTCGGTCTGCGTGTGGATATCGGAATGCTCGTGCTCCGAGGNGACTTAGGCTACGGNTTGCATACCCCTTACAGCAACGGCACAGGCCACTACTTCAACGTAGACTTCAANAAGGCATTCGCATTCNACCTTGCAATAGGTTACCCGTTCTGATGCCNTCAGGCTGCNTTATCCTGATTATAATAATAGAATCNGTATATAGACTACAGATAAATAACCTNNTCCTACGATTATGAAAGGATTTTCACCCCGCGAAAGGTTTGGACTGATAATGTTAGCCACCNTTGTCGCGGGGTGCTTTCTTTTGGGAATGATCAGTTGGGAGGGGTGTGAAAGAAGTGNGCCGGTGGAGAATATAAACTCTGTAGATAACGTTGCAACAGATTCTNTAGTCGCNGGAAAGGAGAGTATGAAGAGGGCGGGGACGTATAGAGACAGTCTGCGAAACAANAGGAAACAGCGTGGAAAGAAACGGAATAAGAAAAAGAAGGAGAGCAAGGAGAAGTCACCGGCAGAGNGGCGCTCGCTTCGCGATGAGCGACTTTAGAAAAATTCCTACATCACGGCTTTTTATGCGAACTTTTTGATGCGCAGGGATGTTATAAAGACAAAGAAAGGAATTATAAGTAAGAGGGTTATTCCTCCGACTCCCACAGCGCGAAGCAGTGTNTGTAGTCATTATCGACCCGTCTTAGATAGATAAGTAAGCCCCCGGCCGAATCGATTCGGTCGGGGGCTTACGCATTGAAGTNGTTGGCACAACTTCTCAATATATATATTTGCTAATGGTAAGGCTTAGCGATTGGCACGCTTACGCTCCAGTTCGTCGAGGATAATTTTGCGCAGGCGGATGTGGTTGGGGGTCACCTCCACGTATTCATCCTCTTTGATATATTCCAACGCCTCTTCGAGAGANAATACTACCGGCGGAACAATCTTCGCCTTGTCGTCGGCACCTGACGCACGCATGTTGGTCAGTTTCTTCGACTTAGTGACNTTNACCACGATATCATTATCTTTGGCATTTTCGCCGACTACTTGTCCGGCATATACCTCTTCCTGGGGGAAGATAAAGAAGCGGCCGCGATCCTGAAGCTTATCGATGGCATAAGCGTATGCAGTNCCGGCTTCCATTGCGATGAGACTGCCGTTGGTGCGGCGTTCGATATCACCCTTCCAGGGCTGATATTCGAGGAAGCGATGAGCCATAATAGCTTCACCTGCGGTAGCAGTCAGCACATTGTTGCGCAGACCGATGATGCCGCGTGANGGGATACTGAATTCGATGTTGATACGGTCGTTCTGAGTCTCCATGCTCAGGATGTCGCCCTTGCGCCGAGTCACCATATCAATGACTCGNGAAGAATATTCCTCCGGCACATTGATTGTCAGCGCCTCTACNGGTTCGCATTTCACACCGTCGATCTCCTTAATGATAACCTGCGGCTGGCCTACCTGAAGTTCGTAGCCTTCGCGACGCATAGTCTCGATGAGGATTGAAAGGTGGAGCACGCCACGACCATAGACAATCCATTTATCATCGTTCTCGCCACGCTCCACACGCAGAGCCAGATTGCGGTCNAGTTCCTTCTCAAGGCGCTCAGCGATATGGCGGGAAGTAACATATTTACCGTCTTTTCCGAAGAAGGGTGAGTCATTGATTGTGAAGGTCATTGACATTGTAGGTTCGTCGATTGCGATACGGGGNAGCGGTTCGGGATTATCAATGATGGATACGGTGTCGCCGATTTCGAAATTGTCGAGACCGACGATAGCGCAGATATCCCCCGAAGATACTTCCTGTACCTTTTTGCGGCCCATACCTTCGAAAGTGTGGAGTTCCTTGATACGCTGCTTGCTGACCGACCCGTCCTTCTTGCAGAGAGCTACATCCATACCCTCGCGGAGAGTGCCGCGATGCACACGNCCTACGGCGATACGACCTACATAACTGCTGAAGTCNAGGCTCGTGATAAGCATCTGAGGATCGCCTTCGAGCTGAGTNGGNGCAGGNATATGNTCNATGATNGCGTCGAGGAGAGGAGTGATGTTNTCGGTAGGGTTCTGCCAATCCTCAGCCATCCAGTTCTGTTTTGCCGAACCGTANATTGTGGGGAANTCCAGTTGATCTTCTGTAGCGTTGAGGTTGAACATGAGATCAAANACCATCTCATTGACCTCATCCGGNCGACAATTGGGTTTATCTACCTTATTGATGACTACAACCGGTTTCAGGCCCATAGAGATAGCCTTCTGAAGCACGAAGCGAGTCTGGGGCATTGGACCCTCAAAAGCATCGACAAGCAGTAGGCAACCGTCGGCCATATTGAGTACNCGCTCCACCTCGCCTCCGAAGTCAGCGTGGCCCGGAGTGTCGATGATATTGATCTTCGTACCCTTATAGTTGATTGATACATTCTTGGATAGGATTGTGATTCCGCGTTCACGCTCCAGATCGTTGTTGTCAAGAATAAGTTCGCCGGTGGTCTGATTGTCGCGGAAGAGATGGCCGGCGAGGAGCATCTTATCGACGAGAGTTGTCTTGCCATGATCGACGTGAGCGATGATGGCGATATTTCTGATGTCTTGCATATCAATATACTTATTCAGACTGCAAAATTAATAAAAATATGTTGAATAACATATTGTAAGAGGAGTTTTTTTATTCCATGCCCCATCATAAAAAGCAAAACCCTGCGGAATTTCGCGAATTCCGCAGGNTTTTATGATTGGATGTGAGTCAATAGTTATGCTGACTGCATTTTAGATATCAAAGGATTACTTTTAATGTCTTAGCTGCAGTGCGGANCAGATAGATGCCACGGGCAGGGACAGNNGTCGNACCCTTTACTCCGCGAGCGATAACCGCGCCATCGGCAGAGTAGACGTCATAGATTGTCTCAGCATCGTTGGCAAATATTGTCAAGCCGTCTGTGCGGAAACTTACGTTAGCGGCTACTTCTGATTCGATACCTTCAACTCCGGAGGGAGNAAGATTCTCCATACGGAAGGCGATCTCGTTGGATTTCACACCGCGTTCGCCNGCCTTCANNGGATATACGTAGGCTACATAGTCGACGCCATCCTTCAGACCCTTCACCGATGCAAAATAGTCGCCGTATTCGATATCNGCCTCTGTAGCCGGAGTGTCAACGTGGCCGGAAGTGAATTCTACCTTAAGGTCGTCGATATAGCAGAAGAGGTCGGTAGAGCGATAAATGTAGACGAACTTTACGCCATAGGTGTCAACNGGCATTGCGAGTGTGAACACCGAACCTGCCTGCTGAAGATTATCGAGCGAGTAAGCGAAAGANGGCTGTCCATCTTTATTGAGANCATAGATCTCAAGTTCGCAGAGTTCATCGGTATAGCGCTTTGCNGCCCAGAAAGAGATTTCCGAGATCGGCTCATCAAAGATCGGCGACTGAAGGTAGGCNCCGGGAGTCTGAAGGCTCAGAGAGGGAGCTGCAGTCGCAAACTTGCGGTTGTCGTATTTGGTGCCGTTGTCAGTCCAGTTGGCGGGAATCATACCTGTTGAGAAATCCCAGTCAAAAGTGTCAGTGANGTTGCCTTTCTCGCGATTGACAATCATGAGCTCATAGCTGTCNGCGCCTTCAAGAGTATCCCATTCGGCGATAGCTACTCCGTCGTCGGCACCNAGGCGCAGATTNGTNGATGCTGCTTCGAAATCCTCNCCNTCGACAGTAGTGGCGAANACNGGATATTTCATTCTCGCTGCGTTCAGAGAGTTGGCAGCGTAGAGCATGATGCCATAGTTGGTGTTGGCGGGAAGATCGGAGATTGTCANGGAGCANACTCCATTTTCAGCCGCTACCTTTCCGAGATTGCGGAAATACCATCCATCGGCATAAGCATTNTAAGGAAGCAGNCCACCGTCAAATTCCGAAGCCTTGAATACGCTGATATAATANTCCTCGGCATTGTCGAGAGCCGGCCATTCNACCTCAATTGAATTGGCGTCGGCGCCNACCACCTTAATAGCGGGAGTAGCGATGACAGCCTCGGAAGCAATCTGAGCTGAACCCTTGGCATTGAAAGAGACAGTGCCGTCAAANTAAGANCCGATCTCAGTCAGGTCATAACCTACATCATTGCCTTTCCAATCCTTGAAAGAGGGAGTTACATTCTTCGTAAACTCGCAGACACCGCTCGTGCCGGGGAAGAGGTCGCCATCGCGAGTGGTGGCATCGAGCATATTGTCGGCTTCGATGATATCAACACGCTGATGAGCGGCTACATTGTTGAGGGTGTTATTGGTCCAGATTCCGAGATCGAAATCAATGTGCCATACGAGCAATCCGTGACCCGGCAGATACTGGTCGAGGAAAGAATTGCCGCGGGCTTCGAGAAGGAAATATTCCTGCGGATTATTCTTCGTCGGCACCTGATAGCCGAACGGACGGGCTTCCACGGGAAGAAGAGTGTAATTGCCTGTGCCGGAAAGCGAAGCGGGCTTCTGCCATTCCATAGCGTATTGCTCATAGATGGAGAAGAAAGGAGGAGTATGCTCGGAATTGTTGTAGTTGCCGGCATCCATGTTGGAATAAGGGCCGGGAGAGAAACATTTGGAGGCAGTGCCGTTGTTGTTGGCAGTGTCGTAATAGTCGGGAAGGCCGAGCACGTGGGAGAATTCATGGCAGAAAGTGCCGATGCCGCTCAGGCGACGGTTGCTGCCGAGTTCCGAAGAGGTGCAATATCGGTTGACCTTGACACCGTCAACCTCCACGGGAGCGCCGATTGCAGAAGTCAGGGTGAAGGCATGAGGCCAGATCGTGCGGTCGGATCCGCCACCCGTTGTCGCGCCCTGTCCGGCGAAGAAAAGATAGACGAAATCTACGAAGCCGTCGCCGTCAGTGTCGTATTGAGTGAAGTCAATTTGGTCGTCAAGAGCCTTGATTGCCTCCTCTACCATTCGTCCGGCCGGATAGACAGTCACGTTCTTTCCAGAAGCAGGATCTACGTAGGTGTCCTGCGGATTCGAAGTGACATATTCCTTCTCAGTCTTTGATACCTTTACAGGTCCGACTACGTTAAAGCGGGGATTAAACTGTCCCTGCGATACGCGCTGGAAATAATCGTTGGCCGATCCGGTGGCTCCCTGGAAAGAGAAGTCGGGAGAATTGAGCATGTCATTGACTACTGTCTGAGGTTCGCCCCATGAGCGCGAAAGCGTCACATCCTGAAACTCAACGAGTATCACAAGCACCGGATAATCACCCGAGGTAGGGATTTCGCGGAGGTCATGTCCGTCGGTGTTGTCAAACTTTGAGTTGCCGAGCTTATCGATACGAAACATCGGACGCGCTTTTGACGTCGCACCGGGAAGAACGTTGATCTGCTCCTGAGGCATGCCGCGGAAACAGAAGAAGTCACCCTCGCGCACACTCGGCTTTGCAACATCGGCCGATGCCGGAAGAGCAACGGCGGCCGAGAGAGCCAGTGCCGCCAGAGAGTTAGGTAAATATCGTTTCATATATGGTAGAAAAATTATTATTTGCTAATGGTTTCAGATAAGTAGAGAGATCCGATTCCGCCACCCGAGAGCCCCGTCGGCCCGCGCTTATGGCAAAACGGATTTACAAATATAATAAATTAACGACGATTACAAAAAAATATTAGCCCAATAGATTGAGTTTTATTATTTTTTAAGTAACTAAGAGAACTCTGCATCTCTCAGATATTCTCCGGCGTTCATAACCGGAATAGACGAATTTATGAAATCCTTCTTATTGCGAGTAATTATGTAGTCACAACCTGCGGCTAAGGCGCATTGATATTGCAATCCATCTTCAAAATCTTTGAACCCGGATTCAAGATTTTTTAATATTTGCTCACGAGTGTTACCGACTACATGAAAAACATTGCAGATCTTATATATAATATCGTTAAGTTGAGAATCGGGCAACTTGCGCATTATGTAGGCGAAATTCGCAACCGAAAGGTATGAAATGAAAAACTTGAAATTCTTCCGGTCTCCTAATTGCAAAAGATTTTCGGCTTCTCCTTTAAAATCTTCTCTAACGAAATAATCGATAATGAAGTTGGTGTCAAGAAAGATATTTTTCATTTTGACATTATATAGTTGGTACGGGGATCTGACATATCAATTACCGATGGATCTATTGCATTCTTAATAGCATGGAGAGAATCCATAAATTCTGATTTATTTCCCTTTTCTTGTTGAGATGAAGTGTGAGTAAGTGTTGTTTTAACTACCCCTTTCATATTCTCAATCATGCGACGAAGAAAAGTTTCGTCGGCATTATTTTCAAGAGTCACCACTATCTGAGTCATAATTAAAATCTTTTGGGTTATGGCAAAAAATCCCGCAGGGAGTCCAGATTGCGAGACGAAATTCTTGATGAGTGACCGAGATTTTAACTCGGGCTACTCTTTTATAATAAAATAACGACGATTACAAAAAAATATTAGCCCAATAGATTGAGTTTTATTATTTTTTAAGTAACTTCGCATTTAATTTCAGGCCCGGAAGGGATGAATTATTTTTACTGAACCATGCAGGAAGTCGGAGAGAATCCCTTATCCTCTGACTTCTCGTAAAGATATAATGAAAATGGCAATGACGATGTGCTGCGGAAGCGGCCGATTAATATCGCTTGAGCGACCCCTCGTGATGGGTATCCTTAATGTGACTCCAGACTCGTTCTATTCCGGGAGTCGCACTCCCGAATTGCACGAACTCGTGGAGCGTGCGCGCCGGCTTATGGCTGACGGGGCCGACTGTCTTGACGTTGGGGGGTACTCTTCGCGTCCCGGATGTGAAGATATATCGGCTGCAGAGGAATGGGCACGTCTTGACCCGGCTTTGGGTGCGCTTCGGGCATGGATAGGGCAAGATGTGCTCCTGTCGGTAGATACTTTCAGATCTGACGTGGCGCGGCGTTGTGTTGAAAAGTATGGAGTCGGCATAATCAATGATATCTCGGGCGGCATAGCCGATCCGGATATGTTTGCTACAGTTGCCGAACTTAAGGTAGGCTACGTTCTGATGCACATGCGGGGCACTCCGCAGACGATGACCTCGCTGACGGAATATTCCGACGTGACGGCCGACGTCATTCAGGATCTTGCTTTCAAACTCGATGCTCTGCGAAGCCTTGGAGTGGCCGACGTCATTATAGATCCGGGCTTCGGATTCGCTAAGAATATAGAGCAGAACTTCCGCCTGCTGAAAGATCTCCGGGAATTTCAGATACTGGGATGCCCCGTGCTTGCCGGGCTGTCGAGGAAGAGTATGATATGGAGGACTCTAAATTCAACTCCCGAAGAGAGTCTCACCGGCACGACCGCTCTCAACATGACAGCATTGATGAATGGTGCCGATATACTTAGGGTCCACGATGTCAGAGAGGCTGTAGAGACAGTAAAACTATTTGAAATGATCAAAAATGCTTAATTTTGGAATAAAAGATATAGTCGACATACTGCTTGTCGCCACGTTGCTCTATTATGTCTACCGACTGATGAAGCGTAGCGGATCGCTGAGCCTCTTCTTTGGGGTGCTGTTCTTCACAGTCGTATGGGTAGTGGCGTCGGAGATTCTCAATATGCGACTTACGGGTACGATTCTTGATAAATTCATGAGCATCGGCCTTATAATCCTTGTCATTCTTTTCCAGGATCAGATCAAGCGTTTCCTTATTGATCTGGGTTCCCACAGAAAATGGTATAGGCTTCGGCGCCTTTTCCGCCATGGCAGCAGCCATGAGGATGACGCCCGCCATCATGCTTCGATAATGAGTGTCGTGTATGCTTGTATGACTATGTCTAAGTCGAAGACGGGTGCGCTTATAGTGTTTCAGCGCAAGATGCCGCTTACTGATTATGAGAAGACGGGGGATATAATCGATGCCGATATCAATACACGCTTGATAGAGAATATATTCTTTAAAAATTCTCCGCTCCACGATGGCGCGATGATTATTGCGGATGAGAGGATAAAGTCAGTGGGATGTATCCTCCCTGTCAGCCACGACATGAATATACCCAAGAGTCTCGGATTGCGTCATAGGGCGGCCTTGGGAATGAGTCAGGTGACGGATGCGGTCTGCGTTATTGTCAGCGAGGAGACGGGAAATATATCTGTGGCGAAAGATGGAGAATTTTCCATCAAGGTAAGTGCGCTCGATCTGGAGCATATACTCTCGGAAGTCACTAATCTTGCAGAATAATCCCTCTCATCAACCTTCATCATATAAAATCCTGAGTTGACCCTTCTATAGAGCAACTCAGGATTTTACTTCTTATTATCTGATAATAAGCGATTATCAGAAGGGCTTGCGATACTTGTCAGCGCCCGCGGCTTCTTCTGTCTCCTCAAGTATTGAAAGATATGAGGCATATCGGCTTTGTGCTATTCGGGCTTCCTCTACGGCCGGAATTACGGCGCATCCGGGTTCGCCCGTATGTCGGCAATCACCATATTTACATTCACGCCCTATGCGGAAAATTTCCGGGAAGAAGTGAGATACCTCCTCAGGAGCAAAATCGATGACTCCGAAACCTTTTACTCCTGGCACGTCGATCAGTTCACCGCCGTAGGGGAGATCCACCATCTCAGAGAAAGTTGTGGTGTGCATTCCGGTGTGATGCTGGTCGGAGATTTCACCCGTGCGCAGATCCGCTTCTGGCGCAAGCACATTGATAAGAGAGGATTTCCCTACTCCGGAATTGCCCGCCATCAGAGATACCCGATCACGGGTGAGCTCGATCAGATTATCGATTCCCCGGCCTTTACGGGCTGATACAATCAGCACCTTATAGCCCAGCGATCGATAGAGTGATGCTACGGCCTCTGCAAGTTCGGTGTCATCAGCGTCCCATAGGTCGGCTTTATTGATTACGATTGAGGCCTCTACGTTGTATGCCTCAGCCGTAGCAAGAAATCGGTCGATGAAGGTGGTTGGTGTAGCCGGGTCAACTATAGATACTACAAGAATCGCCTGATCGAGATTAGAGGCCAGTATATGACTTTCTTTTGAGAGATTGGAAGCGCGTCGGATTATATAGTTGCGGCGAGGGAGAATAGAGGTGATATATTGAGTGTCGGCATCGCGCAGAGAAATCTCTACACGATCGCCGACGGCTACGGGGTTTGTCGTGCGGATACCTTGGATTCGGAAACTCCCTTTTGCCCGGCAAGATACGGTCTCACCGGTGGAGTCGAGGCGCACCAGATATGCGCTGCCAAGATTTTTGACTACGAGTCCTTGCTCGGGAGCGATGTGTTCAAGAGAGGATTTTGCACTTTTCTTTTTTGCCATTTTCCGAATATTAATCTACAACTCTAAAAAAATTTATACAAAAATAACAAATTCTTACGTTTAATTGTTAATAACATAGAGAGAAAAAATTGAAGCTTGCTAACTTCACCCCATTTTTAGACAATTCAAATTAATAAAAACACAAAACAGACTATGACTATCGAAACAATCGGCACGTATGCCGGAGAAGTCTTTAAGGCTCTCGAAACCGCTGACACTCACATTCTTGGTCTTAAACAGCTCAAGAAAGTGACCAAACTGAAGAAAGACGAACTCATGTCGGCCATCGGTTGGCTCGGACGTGAAGGTAAGATCGTTCTTACTGAAGACGACGAGGATCTGGTAGTAAAACTCGTCTAACCAAAGATATAAAAATCAGGCCGCGAAAAATCATTTTTCGCGGCCTGATTTTTATATCTTTGGTTAGAAAGTAATAAGTAATAAGTAATAAGTCGGTTAGCGGCGGAATGGGATGCTGCGGATCACGCGGACCGGTACCGGCCGGCCGTCTACACGCCCGGGATTCCAAGTGGGCATTTGGGAAAGTATTCTGATTGCTTCCTGATTCAGCGATTCTTCAACGCTTTTGATTACCTTTATGTGACTTACCGTGCCGTTGGCATTTACTATGAAGGAACATGTGACGCGGCCCTGCACTCCGGCCTGATAAGCTTTTTCCGGATATTTACGAGTCTCGTTGATGAATTGCATCAGTTGGCAGTCTCCTCCCGGATAGGAGGGTTTGTCGGTGACGTAATCATATTCGTAGACCTCCATGAAGGATGCATGACCTTGATGCGTAGTGCCGATCGAGACCCTGCATGTCTGGGCAAACGTTTTTCCCGTCGTGAGAAGTATCATTATGGCCACCATTAAAATCGGGGCTGTGATGATACGTGATGGTATCTGATTTTTTAGTCGTAACATTTAGTCGGAATAGTGGATAGTTAAGGTAGAGGAAAAGATAGAAACTGATTGTTTCCGTTTCCCATAGGAATGTGATGCAAATTTATAAATATTAGAGGAAGTTTCCAACCCCCGCAGTGGGTTATAAGGGTATATTTAAGGATGTTTAAACATTTTTTGCATTTCAGCGCCATAATGCAGATACGTTTTAAGGCCCTTAAGGGCGATAGGTTTTGAAAGCCGCAGAGCATAAAGTTATAATAGATTGGAGATTTTTCCGTTTCATAATTGTTGACCGCTTATCTTAGCGTATTATATGGTGATTGCCGGCCGTGGCAACATTGCGCATTCTACCGGCTACATAGGCGGTTATTATTTATCAATATGCGATTACCCTTCTCACATAATAGATTATCCATATCTGAGCGTTTGCGGGCTGCCGGCGTAGTACTGGCGTCGGCTCTATGCGTGTCGGCATTTAATGCGTCGGCACAGACGGGAAACACCTCCTACGAATTTCTGAACATTCCGACCTCGGCACATGTCTATGCTCTCGGCGGCTCGGCTCCTGCGCTCATTACCGAGGATGTAGCCTTAGCTGACCAGAATCCGGCCCTTTTAGGTCCGGAAATCGAGTCGCAGCTGAATTTCAGTTATATGCATTATATGGGATCCGGTAATTTTGCCGGTGTAAGATTCGGAAAGGGTATAGGCGACAATAGCGCGTGGGCTGCCGGAATCAGATATCTTGGCTATGGCAAGATGACCGAATATGATGAAAGCGGTATTGCGGGAGGTCAGTTCTCACCTTCGGATATAGTATTTGAAGGTTCGTATTCGCGTGATATCACTGATCGTTGGCGAGGGGGAGTCAACCTCAACATGATTTACAGTCATTATCATGTATATTCCGCTTTTGCTGTAGCTGTAGACTTAGGTGTGAATTATTATGATGATGAGCACGATCTGTCGCTATCGTTCGTGATGAAGAATGCCGGCGGTCAGCTGAAGCGTTTCAACGATACATATAACAGATTGCCCTTTGATATTCAGATAGGCTATATGCAGGGATTGGGTCATTCGCCATTCTCATTGGCTATCACTGCACGCCATCTCACGAAATGGAAACTTCCCTATTATACACATCCGAAAGATGAAGAGGGGGATGCTCAGGTGCTGAAGTCAACGTTCTTCGGCAATTTCTTCCGTCATCTGACTTTCGGACTCCAATATGCTCCGAGTGAAAAATTCTATATCGGACTCGGATATGATTATAAGACGCGCACAGATATGTCCACATATTCCCGCAACTTCCTTAGTGGTTTCTCATTGGGCGCGGGAATCAAGGTGAAGTCTTTCGGATTTGATGTGGCTTATGCGATGCCTCATAAGAGCGCCTCGACCATTATGCTCAATCTGAACTGTAACTTTGCCGAATTGATGCATTGACGTCGGGTGCCAACTCGTTGACCCTCTTGAGCAAAGTAGGGTAAGGGAGATGCGTACGGGGTGACTGTAAAAGATATTTATAGAATAGAATCCGCCGGCAGCGGTCGGTGATTATGTCCTCACTAAGGTCGCCTCTCCGGGCGGCCTTTACTGTTTCCTCAATCTCGCGACGTGTGTCAGAAGGAGCGATGACAATATCGGCCCCGGCGGCTATCGCTTGCCATGCGCTTACTCCGAGAGCCCCCTCCATGTTGAGTGCATCCGTAATGATGAGTCCGTTAAACCCAAGTTTGCGCCGCAGAATCTCATTCATGATGACGGGCGACACTACCGCCGGACGGCGGATAGAATCGAGAGCTCTCACCGACAGATGACCGATCATTACGCCTGACAATCCCTCCTCCACATAGCGCCTGAAAGGGTAGAGGTCTATACTGTCAATGACGCTGCGCGGACTTTCGATCTCTCCCAGAGATTTATGAGTATCTTGCGTGGCCGATCCATGCCCCGGGAAATGCTTGGCGACGCTGATTACATTACCGTCTTCAATCCCGCGGGAATAGGCTATGGCCAGTTCGGCCACTTTCTCCGGATCGCTCCCCAATGAGCGTTTGCGCATCAGTCCGTTGCTACCGTTTCCCGGCACTACATCCATCACCGGTCCCAAGACCATATTTATGCCTATCAGACGACACTCCCGGGCAATCTCCTGCCCGAATTCATACATTACCTGATCGTCTGACAGCCGGCCCAGTTCGCGATTCCAGGGAAATTCCGGAGCGTCGGGAAATCTCATTCTCAATCCGTTTTCGGCATCCACTGCCAGAAAAATCTGCGGCCCCCCTCGCGAAGCAATCGTGTCGGCAATCTGAGCAGCCTCGGTGAGCGAACCTTTCAGCAGTACCAGACCTCCTACCCCCATACTATCCGTATAATTTAGGATATGACGCATATTCAGTCGGTCGGCACGCGAGAAAACGGCCGGCATCAGCATCATGGCCGCCTTGCGTTCGATAGGCATCGATGCAAGCACGGAATCGGCATAAGCGTATGCAATGGAGGTCAGATCATTCAGTTCCTGAAGGTCGTCGGCAATTGAATCGGCAATGATAGCTGAGTCATGCTCAGGCCTTCCACCATGCTCTCCCGCAACGCTGCATCCCCCCATGGCGATAGCCAGTAAGAGGATCGGCAATCCGATCAGATAACGGTTGATTTTAAGGTTGCGGAGAGTCATAGCGGAAATCTATTGCGGAGAGAGTTGGTTGATATCATAGCCTTACGGCCTTTATGAATCTCGGGCGCGGATCACCATCGACGGAGAGACCTGCATCCGTGAGAGTCTTGAGATAGCGCATCATAGCGGCAGCCATCTCCGGCTCGTCTCTCCATACTATTTCCCCCTTTGCAAGCGGAGTGAAATCATCATTGCCCCAGGCGAGATAGTCGATAGTAGAGAGGTAGTAATCGCGCTCGGGGTCGAGCGGTTCGCCATTGATGAGAATCCGTTCTACGCCCCCTTCCCCGTCGGTCAATACTCGGACTTCGTCGCTTATGGCTTCTCCTCCCTTCGCTGCAGCGATTGCCATAGCGTCGGCAAAGTCGCTCCCTTTGATACGCAGAATTACAATGTGGTTGGAAAAGGGAAACGTTGCCAGTATCTGACCTTCAGTGACGTCCCCCTGCTTCATGTGATGACGTATACCCCCTACATTCATCATCCCCATATCCACGCGGGGAATATCTGTGCCCATCCGTCGCAGACTGTCGGATTTAAGGTCGCCATACCACTTCGCGAAATCAGCAGCCCAGTTGACGTAGGCTCCCGTGCGGGCATTCGCATCCATATCACGCTCAGATCGGGCGATAACGTGGCTGTCTACAGCAGCTAATTTATCGCGGTAGGGCGCTATGAAGGCATCCATCTTCTTGTCGAGTACAGAAGCCGGAAAGCGATCAGTCACAGGGATGAGTTGCTGATCAAAGTCGGCCGGAGTGGTCGAGCCGAGTGCATCGAGATTGATCTTGATATATCCCAAAAGTCGGCCGTAGCGCCCTGTCTGAGCAATCATTACCGGCCTACCCTCCGCATTCTTCACGACAGAGGGATATTCTTCCGATGCATTCCCGGGAGGAATGATCGTATGCGAATGGCCGCCGATAATTATATCGATATCCTTCGAGGCAGTCGCTAACTCGTAATCTGTCGGTTTCTCATTCTCCTTCCGCGCCCCGATATGAGTGACGGCCACAACGAGATCCACCTTCTTTTCATTCTTAAGCATCGAAGCCAGACGATTTGCCGTAACTATAGGATCGGAGAATTTCAATCCTTCATAATTCTGATTGGATATAAGGCTTGCAGGGTCGATATTGATTCCGATAAATCCTATCTTCTTGCCACCTATGTTTTTAATTGTGTAAGGCTTCAGCAGCCCCTCCATGACAGTGCCGGAGAAATCATAATTGGCAGAAAGGCGGTCAGCTTTAAGCTGTCGATAATATTTCGCCATGTCGTCAAGCCCGTTGTCGAATTCATGATTGCCCAGAATCTGAATGTCATAGTCCATCATATTCATCAGCGGGTATTCTACATCCCCCTTGAAGAATTTGAAATAGAGAGTACCCTGCACTACGTCGCCCGCATCTACGAGCAGCACATTCTTCTCCGCCTTCCTTACGGAGTCAATGATAGCTTTACGTTGCAACACTCCTCCCTCGCCATTGGCATTGGGATCAATCAGGGAATGTGTGTCATTAGTGTGGAGGATGACGAGATCATTGCTCTTTTTTGCCTCCGAAGAGTTGGCGGCAAAAAGAATAGCAATGGCGGTCAGTCCGGATATAATAGCGTAGAGAGGGGATTTACGGGTCATATTCGCTGGATGGTTAATAAGATAATGAAAAAGCAGCGTCCCGCCCCGGTTTGGGGGCGGGACGCTTATATGGGTCTGTCAATGTAGTCCGGGAGATCAGACATTTCTGTCGGGTCCCGGCTACATGGGATTCTGAAGATTATTAGTCGTTGATAAGGTTTTCGCCGTTCATCTCTGCCGGGGGATTGAGGCCCATCAGGTGGAGCAGAGAAGGAGCAACGTCGGCCAGCTTTCCATCTTTAAGTTTAGCAGTCTTATCGGAGCCTACATAGATGAAGGGCACGGGATTCAGCGAGTGGGCAGTGTTCGGAGTGCCGTCTTCGTTGATAGCGTGGTCAGCATTGCCGTGGTCGGCGATGATGATGCTCTCATAGCCGTGGGCAAGAGCGGCGGTGATTACCTTGTTTACACAATTGTCGAGAGTCTCCACAGCTTTCTGGATAGCAGGATAGACACCGGTATGGCCTACCATGTCGCCGTTGGCGAAGTTGACTACGATGAAGTCATATTTCTCAGTGTCAATAGCAGCTACGAGTTTCTCTGTCACTTCCGGAGCCGACATTTCAGGCTGCAGATCGTAAGTGGCTACTTTCGGCGAAGCGACGAGGATACGGTCTTCACCCTCAAACGGAGCTTCGCGGCCGCCGTTGAAGAAGAATGTCACGTGAGCATACTTCTCGGTCTCGGCAATGTGGAGCTGAGTCTTCTTGTTCTGCGAAAGGAACTCTGCAAGAGTCTCGGTCACGTCAGCTTTGGGGAAGATGATGTGGACTCCCTTGAAAGAATCGTCGTAGGGAGTCATGCAATAGAACTGAAGATCGGGGATGGGATTCATGCCGTCCTCGGAGTGCTGAGTAAGCACTGTGGTCAGTTCCTTAGCGCGGTCGTTGCGATAGTTGAAGAAGATGACTACGTGGCCTGCACCGATCCGACCGTCAACGCTGTCGTTGACGATAGGTTTGAGAAATTCATCGGTTACGTCCTCCTTGTAACTCTCTTCCACTGCTGCGATTACATCGTCGGTCTGTTTACCCTCTCCGTATACGAGGAGATTGTAAGCCTCTTTAAGACGTTCCCAGCGGTGGTCGCGGTCCATTGCATAGTAGCGGCCGATTACGGATGCAATCTTGCCGGCTGATTTTTCGCAGTGAGCCTTTACGTCGCGGAGGAAGCCGGCACCTGACCGGGGGTCAGTGTCACGGCCGTCCATGAAGCAATGGATAAAGGCCTTGTCAAGACCGTATGCCTTAGCTGTGTCGCAAAGCGCATAAAGATGATCAAGAGAAGAGTGAACGCCGCCGGTGGAGCAGAGACCCATGAAGTGGATGGGCACATTGTGTTCCTTGGCGTAAGAAAATGCGGATTTAATTTCCGGATTCTCTGCAAACGATCCGTCGGCAATTGCACGATTGATCTTTACGAGATCCTGATATACGACGCGACCTGCGCCGATGTTGAGGTGGCCTACTTCGGAGTTACCCATCTGTCCGTCGGGCAGCCCGACGTATTCGCCGGAAGCCTGAAGTTTGGAATGGGGATAGTTGGCTACCAGGCTGTCGATGAAGGGGGTGGGGGTATTGAAGATGGCGTCGTCCTTACCATGATCGCCGATTCCATACCCGTCGAGGATAATCAATAAAGCTTTCTTTGACATGATTATATGCTGTTATTTATCTAAGTGTCGCCGGTTTGACCTGCGCAACCTAAATTATTATTTCTCTTATTACTTATTAAGTTTTAGTGCAAAGTTAATCAAATTTTTGCTGATACGCAATTTAAGTTATCACCAACTTGCGAAGTCATCGGCATTTTAGACCAATAAATTGTTTGCCGGCTTCGACGACTTCTTTATATAGATAACAATAAAAAAGGCTTTATGGTCATCGGAATCGACCATAAAGCCTTTTTTATCTTTGAAGTCAGCGGGGAAGAGCTGATTAAGCTTCCTTGTTGGCTTTCTTCATGCGACGCTCTTTGATACGGGCTTTCTTACCTGTGAGGCCACGGAGATAGTAAAGTTTCGCACGACGCACCTTACCGAGCTTGTTGACAGTGATTGATTCGATGAAGGGAGACTCGATGGGGAAGATTCTCTCTACGCCGATGCCGTCAGAAATCTTGCGAACAGTGAAGCGCTTCTTGTCGCCGTGACCGGAGATACGGATCACAACGCCGCGATACTGCTGGATACGCTCTTTGTTGCCCTCTTTGATACGATAAGCGACAGTGATAGTGTCGCCGGGTACGAATGCATCGAATTCTTTCTTGGGAGTAGCGAAAGCTTCCTCCACAATCTTGATAAAATCCATTGTAGTTTGACAGTAAATTTTAAAAGGCAAGCAATATGGCAGAGTTTCATTTAAGAGACCACTCTTCGATCTCACCTCACCAGAGATTGCAAACTTGCTGCAAAGTTACAAATTTTTTCCGACCTACGCAAATTATTCCTCACTTATAGCCCCTTATTCTCCGAATTCAATCGTCAGAGCCGTCCTTCATCAGCGTATGAATAGTATCCGGTCCCGGTCACGATGAGATGATCAAGCATGCGCAGATCCATAGTCGCCGCTGCGTTTTTCATGGAGCGGGTGATAGCGTCGTCCTGAGGCGACGGACGCAGATTTCCCGAAGGATGGTTATGGGCCAATATGATTCCCTGAGCCTCGTCAAGCAGAGCGCGTTTGAGAGCCATCTTAACGTCGAACACGCTGGCTGTAGCCGAACCGCGCGTGAGAGCATGCCTTCCTATAATGCTATTGTTGCGGGCAAGCGTCAGAAGCCATATCTCCTCCTGAGTCTTGTTGCCTATCTCATAACGCAGAAGTTCGTATATATCTGAAGATTTTGTGATGATATTCGGTCGCGAAGCAAGGGTCTCGGCTGAGAATCGCCTTACGAGTTCCATAATAGCCAGAATCTGCTGAGCCTTTACCGGACCTATCCCTTCCTGCATCATCAATTCCGCCTCATGCTTCCGCATAAGCCGAAGAAACGACCCGTCACACGAATCAAGCAGATTGGAGCAAATAGTAGTGATCGGGCAAGAAAGCGTACCCGTACGCAAAATCAAAGCCAACAGTTCGGCATTAGAAAGCACACCAAACCCATGCCGCGAAGCCTTCTCGCGGGGGCGTTCCTCAGGATTAAGGTCCCGCATCATCTTAGTAATCGTATCAGACATAAAAATCTTAGTTGCCCCTATTACTTATTACTTATAACTTATTACTTATAACTTATTACTTGCAAAATAAGCTTGGCTTATTTTGCTCACTTTCCTTTGCGCAGGGCAACCTCCTGAGCCTCGTCGCGACCGTGTCGGAGAAGGATTTTCCAGACGTAGGCCCGAATGAACCCGGTGCCGTAGCCGAGCAGTTGCACGAGCGAAGCCGCTACGGCCATCGACCCGATTTTCAGACTCTTCGTAGATATGATTGCTGATATCCATAGGGCGAGGAGATAGATTCCAAGCGGAATAAGCCATAGGGGGGAGAGGAGGATACCAAGGATGAGGAGCAGCATCGAACCTATAGTGAACATAGCCGGCATCCAATGGACGAGTTTCATCGACCCCGGATAAAGGAGCTGGAGAGTGATTCTCGACATTCCGAAGATATGCACCTGTCGCCAGAATTTATGGAGATTTCCGCGACGCTTGTGGAATACGATGACCTCTCGGAAGAGCTGAGGTGAATATCCCGCTTGTCGGATACGCGTCGACATGTCTATATCTTCGCTGAACATCTCACGGAAACCTCCCACCTTCTCCCATACCTCACGTGAGAATCCCATATTGAACGTGCGGGGTACAAATTTCTCCATCTGCACTTTGCCGCCGCGTATGCCTCCCGTCGTTAGGAAAGCTGTCATTGCGAAGTTGATGGCTTTCTGTGTGTCGGTAAAGGATTCGTGGGCAGAATCAGGGCCTCCGAAGCAATCGGCATAGTCTGTCGAGAGCTTTTTACGCAGGGATTCGAAATAATCCGGGGGAAGGATACAATCGGAGTCTACGAATACGAAATAGTCGCCCTTAGCGTGGTCCATACCATAATTGCGGGCTATACTCCGGCCTTCATTTCCTTTTGCGAAATATTGGATGTCAAAATGGGCGGCATATCTGTCGACAATCTCACGGCAGGGCACTGTAGATCCATCCTCTACGAGCACGAGTTCAAAACCGCGGTCGGTCTGATGGTCGAGGCTCTCGAGGAGGTCAGCGATTTCGTCGGGACGGTTGTAGACGGGGACGATGAGAGAAAATTTCATGACATTCAGACTCATATAGCCCTTGTAATAGGCTCATGTAAATAACAGAGCGTCGCAGGCCGGGTAGACGGCCCGCGACGCCGGGTTGATTGTGTGAGTGAGAGTGAGAAATGAAAGAATTACGAGAATTCTTTTAGTTCCGGATTTAAGCTTTTACGCGGCTTACGTAAGAACCGTCGCGAGTATCCACCTCGATAAATTCGCCTTCATTGACGAAGAGGGGAACGCGAACAGTTGCACCTGTCTCTACCGTAGCGGGCTTGAGAGTGTTGGTAGCTGTATCGCCTTTGAGTCCGGGCTCTGTGTAAGTGATCTTGAGCACGGTCTTCATGGGCATTTCAGCGTAGAGCACAGTGTTGGTAGATGCGTCGCTTACAACTTCCACAACGTCGCCTTCCTTCATGAAGGCAGCGCCTGTCACGAGGTCCTTGCTGATGGGCACCTGATCGAAAGTCTCCTGATTCATGAAGATGTCGTCGCCGCCGTCAGCGTAAAGATACTGGTAGGGACGACGCTCTACGCGAACATCTTCGAGCTTTTCGCCGATATTGAAGCGGCGCTCAAGTACGCGGCCGTCAACGACGTCTTTAAGTTTTGTGCGCATGAAAGTGTTGCCTTTACCGGGCTTCACGTGGAGAAATTCGATGCAGAAATAGAGACGGCCGTCAAGGCGGATGCAAGTGCCGTTCTTAATGTCTTGGGCGTTCATCATAACTTTTGAAGTATTGATAGATTTTAATTTATAATTCAGATTTTTAATTTTTGCCTACGCTTCGGAGCGGGTCTCTAAGAATAGCCCGGATCGTCCGGAGGTCGTTTGCGACTACAAAATTAATGAAAATCTCTTAAATAGCGAAAAGTCAACTAAAATAATTGGTAAAAAAAGCCCGCATCGTCAGATTTTGACGATGCGGGAGTGATATGAATACGCCTTCACAGGCTTAAGAAACTGTTTCCGTAGTAATTCTCATCAGAGATTCGGGAAGGTTGATTCCCAGCCCTCATTCTGAGTCACCCCGGCTTTCGTGTTGATTTCATCTACCGGGATCGGGAATACGCAATCCGAAACATTCAGGTTGGAGAATGTCCATTTCACGTTGGGCGCTCCGACGGCATATACGTTGCAGCCCTTGCCCCAACGGCGCAGATCCCAGAGTCGATGGCCTTCCTGGAAGAGTTCGCGGGCACGCTCCTCTTTAAGGAATGAGTAAAGACCGTCTTTGTCAGCGGGGAGATCAGCCGTAGTTGAGATAGCCGGATTTCTCTTTGCTACTTCAAGCAGAGCCGTAGCGGCTGCCTCAAGATCGCCGAGCTTAAGCGCTGCCTCCGACTGGATGAGATACATCTCGGGAGCATTGATGAGGTAGCATGTGCCATAAGCCGGATTGCCGCTTGTGCCGGTGAATTTGCCACCTTTGAAGATCGGAGTAGTGGGAGTGCCCTGCACTTCGTCCCATCCCCATACTGCACGTCGGCAGTCGTCGTCGGCCATTACGCTCTGAAGCCAGGGAGAGGGGCTGTAGCCGTAGCTGCTCCAGAGGGTGCCGAGTGAGTAGGCGCTCCAGTTGGTCTGCGCGTCGATAGCGAGATAGAAGAGGGATTCAGTATTGCTTCCGCCTCCTGCGTAAAGCGCTTTATATGCCTCGGGGGTGTCGACGAGTCCGCTAATGCCGCCCAGGCTCAATGCCTCTTTTGCGGCTTCGCGGGCTTCATTCCATTTCTCTTCGTAGAGATATACGCGGGCCTGAAGTCCCTTTACCGATGCCGGAGTGAAGAATACTCTTTCACTGCTCCAGTCGCCTGCTGCATCAAAGAGTTCAAGAGCCTTGGAAAGGTTGTTTTCGATTGCTGCGTAGGTCTGGCCCACTGTAGAGCGGCTTACCTTGTCGTTCGGACCTACCGGAGTAGATACGAGCACAATGCCCGGCTGATCCGAGTAGTCTTTACCATCGACTTTTACCTGATGGGCAAAACCGTTGACGAGCACGAGCTCGGCATAGGCGCGGAGTGCATGAGCCTCGGCCATATAGCGGTTGAGAGTCGAGAGCTCTTCATCGTTTGAGAGGGTGGGCGCCATAGCTTCGCCGGCCGTGATGATGCGTGTCGCGCTGTCGATCACTTTGTAGCCGTATTCCCACACTTCTCTCGGAAGTACGCTTGTCTCTGTCGGCTGAAACTGATAGAGGTCGTTGAAGTGGGCAGATTTCTGATTCCAATACGGAAGATCGGAAGCTACGTCGCCCCAGAAAGTGGCCTCTGTGCCTGCGAATTTATAATATGTCAGAGCATAGTAGGAGCCGTTGAGGGCATAACCGATATTGTCGATATTGTCGAGTGCTGTGGAGGAATCCACCTGGCCGAACATGTCTGACTCCAGGAATTTGTCGCCACATGATGCCATGCCTCCGGCAAGTACGAGTGCGGCGAGCGATTTGATATATATTGTCTTCATAGGGTTTCGGTGTTTGTGAGGGTTGGTTGCTGAATTACGTTGTAAACTCATTGTCGGTTACGAAATCAGAATGATACCTGCACGCCGCCCGTGAAGGAGAATGCTGCCGGATACTGCCATGCGATCACGCCGTTGGCGTAGGTGTCGGGGTTGTAGCCGATGAATTCCTTCTTGGTCCAGGTAGCGATGTTGTCGAGGTTGACGTAGAAGCGTACTTTTTCCATAAGCGCCTTGCGTGTGAGATCGGCAGGAAGCGTGTAGCCGACGCTGATGTTGGAGAGGCGCACGTAGGATGCGTCCATCAGCCAGCGGCTGGAGTAGTTGCCCTGAGTTGTCTTATACGGGTCGCTGTAGATGTATTCGGGATACATGGCATTGGGGTTCGATGCTGTCCAGGAGTTGTCGACTACAGTCTGGAGAGGAGTCATGAGCGACATGCCCCAGCCGGTGAATGCATGACCGGAGTTGTAGACCTTATTGCCGGCGCGATAGTTGAACGTTACGCTCAGATCAAAGCCCCAGCCGCGTGCTGTCACTCCGAACGCTCCGAATACTTTCGGATCGGCTGAGCCGACATAGCGCTTGGCTGCTTCGCTGTATACCTCGGTTTTCTCGTCGCCTGTCTCGTTGAGATAGTAGAGTGCTTTACCGTTCTCGGGATTGACACCTGCATATTCCGGCATGTAGAATTGGCGGTAGGAATGTCCCTCTTCGAGGATTGTGTATGTACCTTCTACCGTGCCGTCAGCAAGTTTGATGATACGGTTCTTGTTCCACGACATGTTGGCGAAAGCGTTCACCGTTACCTTTTCGTTGGTGAAGACTGTGCCGTTAAGCCCTACTTCGATACCCGTGTTGCGGATCTTACCTACATTCTTATATACTGAAGTGAGACCGGTAGTCATTGATATGGGCACCTGATAAAGTGCGTCGGCAGTATCTTCGTTGTAGAAGTCGAAAGTAAGGTTGGCTCGGTTGAAGATTCCGAAGTCGAATCCTACGTCAAACTTGCGTGAAGTCTCCCAGGTAAGTTCGTCGTTGGCGATCTGATAGGGGAGCATGCCCGGAAGGTTGTTGTAGTTGTAGCCTGTGTTGTAGAAGCCTCGCGCTGCATAGAGAGAGGGGAGGCCCTGGTTGCCGACCGTACCGTATGATACTCTCAGGTCAGCATTTGAAAGCCATGTTACGGGGCGGAGGAAATCCTCCTCTGTAAGACGCCATTTGGCACCGACCGACCAGAAGTTACCCCAACGATGGTTCGCACCGAATACCGATGATCCGTCTCTACGATACGACGCCGAGAAGAAATAGCGGTTCATAAGGGCGTAGCGTGCATCGACGAAGTAGGAGGCGAGGCGGCTCTGTTCCTGAGCATAACCGGAGTCGAGGCTGCTGCCCGTAGCGGCCATGTCGCGTACGCCGTCGGTTGCAAACGGGAAGTCATTGCGGGCGTAGTAATCCTGATTGTATTCGTAACGCTGCATTTCCTGACCAAGGAGTACGTTGAAGTTATGGATGTCATTGAAAGTCTTGTTCCATCCGATAGTGTTGGTCCATGTCAGTGTGGAAGTGCGCGAGATGTATTTCTGTCCGAGACCATTGTAGTCCATACCCTGCGGGTTGGTCACAGCGCTCCAGTACTGATAACCTCTCTGATCGATGAGATTGACACCGAAATTGGTCTTCACGTAAAAACCGAAGGGCAGATTCACCTGAAGCCAAGGATTGGCAGTAAAGGTCTGATTGACTGTCTGGTCAAGGTCGCCTACCTTTGAATCCTGAAGTGCCAGCGGGTTGTAATTTATAATGTTGGCATACGTTCCGTCGGGATTATACGCGCGATCCATCGGGGTCATCGATGAGACAGCGGCTACGATCGGGCTTGACATCGAACCCGTAGTGGCCTGAGAGAAGTTGTTGTTAAGTGTGTATGAGTAAGTGGCGTTGATACCGGCCTGGAAGAATTTCCAGGAGGTGTCGAGGTTGACGCGTCCGGAGTAACGCTTATTGCTCGATCCGATTACGATACCCTTCGAATCAAGGAATCCGAGAGATACGTAATAGTTGGTCTTATCCGTTGAGCCGGAGAAAGAGATATTGTAGTCCTGGAAGTAGCCTTTACGGGTGATGAGTTTCATCCAGTCGGTAGAGTATTTGCCGTCCCAGTCGGGATACATCCCCTGCATCTCGGCATATGCCTCATCGAAGGAGATGGGTTCGCCCAGAAGTTCTGTGTAGCGTGAATATCCGCGGGCGAAGAGATTCATCGTGCTCTTGGCATCAGCGTATTTCATGTTGTTGTGCTGCATGGCGGAGAATCCCTGACGCACGTCGATGTCGAGTTTGAACTTCGATGAAGCTCCTCGCTTGGTCGTGATGACGATTACGCCGTTGGCCGCACGCGAACCATAGATGGCCGTTGCAGCTGCATCCTTAAGCACGGTCACGCTCTCGATATCCGCCGGGTTATAAGCTGCCATCGGGTCGAAGAGGTTATTGCCGTCAGAATCCATACCTTCGGCCGTAGAAGCTACCGGCACTCCGTCAACTACATAAAGCGGCTGAGAATTTGACGACAACGAACCGAGACCACGCACGTAAACGCTGCCGAACGTGCCGGGCGACGATGTCGAGTTGTTATATGTGAAACCTGTCACGTTTCCCTCAAGACCCTTGACGAGGTTAATATTGGAGCTCTTTTCAATCGTTGCGCCATTGACGGCCGACGAAGCTCCCGTAAATGCCTGCTTGGAGACTGTGCCGTAGCCCGTCACTACGACCTCCTTAAGAGTGGAAGTCTCTTTAAGGCTTACGGTCATGTCCGGAGAGATCGACTGATTGATGGGATCTGTTCCTACGTATGAGAAACGGAGTTGCTTCGTGCCATCGGGCACTGTGAGTGTAAATTTACCATCGATGTCGGTGGTCGTTCCGATTTTCGAATCGGGTGTCATGACGGTTGCACCGATCAACGGCTCGCCGTCTTCTGCACTGAGCACTGTGCCCTGCACCACCTGGTCGGCATACGCCGACATGCTGAGCATCGGGACAGCCGAGAGAAGAAGTAACAGTTTTTTCATATCGCTAATTTTTAAATTAAGAAATTTTACCTGAGTAAGTAATTTCTGCCTTGAAGATTTAAAATTTCTTAATAAACGCTGCGAAAGTGAAAAAAGTTGCGATTAATTAAAAAATTTTTTCTTTTGTTAACTTCATTCTCAAGTGTGTATTGGAGATTTTTTATCGAATTTCGATGAAAATTTGCTTTAAATTGCCAAATTTTCCTTATTAAAGTTTTTTAATCTTTTTCTTCATTTTATGCTCAACTTTTTCTAAATTATCCCGACCGGCGTATCAGCTGCATAGGAAAAATAGGCTCTGAAATTAAAAAAATGCGCAGAAGTTTGGTGGAATCCCCAAGATTTTATAATTTTGCACTCCGAATGTGAATTCGAAATAATATAAAGCTTTATACACAATGAAAAGAACGTTTCAACCCTCCAACCGTCGCAGAGTCAACAAGCATGGCTTCCGCGAGAGAATGGCAACTAAAGATGGCCGCAAGGTCCTTGCACGTCGTCGCGCTAAAGGTCGCGCATCGCTGACAGTTTCTGACTCGATCGCAAGCAAGTAAGCCAACTCTGCTCCGACAGAGAGTAAAAATATTCCCCGCCCGACTTCTCAAGTCAGGCGGGGAATATTTTTTTGTCTATAAGTTCGGGTTGTAGATTCTTGTAATCCTATCAGAATTTTTGTTCAGCCAAGAGGAGAGTGTGTCGGAATCAGCCATTGAAGTATCCGAGAATATCTTCAAATGTTCCGATAGCGAATAGCCAGTAAATAAGGATGAAAATCAGGACGATAATGCCCAGCCACATCCAAAGCTTATTAGTCTTCACGGTGTCATGTCTTTTTTGGTTCTTACCTGCTGCAGGCATGCTTCCTGCAATCTCATCGGGAGTCTCGTGACCACGATTCTCTCTGACGTGTTTTTCTTTCTCGTTCATAGTATAATCCTTTTTTTATAATTTATCAATGTTTTGATATGTTAACGATTTTTAGTCGGAAAGTGTTCACGGCCTAAGCAACGAACTTGCTTAGGCCGTGTCAACGTAATAAGGAATAATATGAAAGATTCAGAAGGGAGTTGGCAACTCGTCAGGTCCCGGTGTCAGGTCGGTCATAGGATCTCCGAAGGGATTGCCTCCGCCTCCCCCAAACGTAAATTCAGTATTATCAGCCGTATCGAAGGGGGAGGGACCCCCTTCCTGTTCCCGGCGTATGCTCGCGTTCATCTTTGATCCGATAGGCTGCTTGGCAAGCGTCTCCTGCACGATGTTATAACCCTCTTCCCAGTTCTCAAATCGGGCGAAACGGTTTACAAAGCGAAGCTTTACATCCCCTACTGCTCCCGAACGATGCTTGGCCACAATCAATTCCGCCAATCCGCGGATATCATTACCCTGTGCATCTTCCGTAGATTTTGTGTAATATTCCGGGCGATGGATAAAGCATACGATATCGGCATCCTGCTCGATCGCTCCTGATTCGCGAAGGTCGGAGAGCACCGGTCGTTTGTCCTCGCGTGTCTCAGTGCTTCGGTTGAGCTGAGAGAGGGCGATGATCGGGATGTTCAGCTCTTTAGCCAATCCTTTCAGAGATCGGGAAATTGTGCTGACCTCCTGCTCGCGTGATCCCAACTTCATCCCCGTAGCGTTCATAAGCTGAAGATAGTCGATCATGATCATCTGCACCCCGCGTTCGCGCACAAGCCGGCGCGCCTTGGTTCGAAGCTCAGTGATAGAAAGTCCCGGAGTCTCGTCAAGATATAAAGGAGCGCCATAGACTCCGCGGAGCGTCGTGTTGAGCCGGTCCCATTCCTCATTGGTGAGCTGACCGCTCTTTATTTTTTCACCCTCCAGATCGGCTACATTGGAGATCAGACGTTTTACGAGCTGCACATTCGCCATCTCAAGCGTAAAGATACCGATCGGAATATTATAATCCACTGCCATATTCTTCGCCATGGAGAGCACAAAGGCGGTCTTACCCATTGCCGGACGCGCCGCAATGATGATAAGATCGGAGTTCTGCCAGCCGGATGTCATCTTGTCAAGTTCGCGATAACCCGTCTGTAGCCCCGACAGACCCGTCTTCGTGTTGGCCGCAGTCTGTATCTGTTCGAGAGCAAGGTTAAGCACGGGGTCTACCTGCATTACCTCTCTCTTCAGCTGATTCTGGGATATGTCGAAAAGTTTACCTTCGGCTCGCTGCAGAAGTTCTTCGACGTCGTTGCTCTCATCGAAAGCATCCGTCTCGATCTCCGACGCAAAAGTGATAAGTCGACGTGCCAGAAATTTTTGGGCTATAATCTTCGCATGGAATTCGATATTGGCCGCCGAATACACACGTGCCGTCAGTTCGGTGATATGAATCGCACCCCCTACATCTTTCAGAGTGCCATTCTGACGCAGCTGTTCCGTGACGGTCATCATATCGATCGGCCGTTGATTAAGGCCCAACGTGCAGATAGCGTCATAAATTTTCTGGTTGACAGGGTCATAAAAGCTCTCAGGCGTCAGAATGTCACACACATTCATATAGGCGTCCTTCTCAAGCATGAGCGCACCGAGCACCACCTCTTCCAGATCGGTATCGCGAGGAGGAAGCTTACCGGTAGGGTCAGCCTGAGGAGCCTTACCGCCTCCCCGACCCTTAGAGCTACCGTAAGATCCCCTGTTATAGCTATTCGATTGTTCCATACTGCGAATTTACGAAAAAATCTCCGCCTACCGAATTTTCCCCTCGGTTTTTTATCGTCAAATTGTTGACAACAGGCTCTCAAGTAGAAGAATTGCCGAAGCCAGCAGGAGTGTCATGGCAGTGCGGCGAAGAATATCATTAAGCTCCGCTCCGGAAGCAACTATCATCTTGCGCCATACCCTGATGCCGGGAATAATAGCCACAATCGGAAATTGCCATATCGCTCCCATCCACCATGCCGGAGCACACATGAGAGCGCACCCGACTATGACAAACATAAGATATACTCGCGCCATGGCCGGGCGGCCAAACAGTACGACCGTAGTATGCTTCCCGACGGCGCGGTCATCATCAGCGTCGCGATAATTGTTGACTATAAGTACGTTTGCTGCCAACATACCCACTCCCAGACCTACCGTCAGAGCCATAGGCACCACCGCCGCCGACTCTACCTGAAGCCAAGCAGTCAGAGTTACAGGAAGCAATCCGAAAAATATAATCACGGCGAGGTCGCCAAGTCCATGATGGGAAAGAGGATACGGTCCCGCGCTATATGCCAACGCAAAAATGGCCACGACTATCCCCACAAGCAGCATCCACCAGCCTCCCCATAATATAAGAATACATCCCGGAATAGCCGCCAGAAGAAGTGTCAGCAGCGTAGCGCGAAGCATCGCGCCGGGGGAAATATCACCCTCTGTCACTCCCCGTCGGAACCCCTCCCGCCCTTTGCGGTCAAGACCATTGCGGAAGTCGAAATATTCGTTGGCAAAGTTGGATGCAATCTGCGCTCCCAATGCGAAAAGAAGGCAGCACAAAGCCGGAATCCATTGGAATGAACGAAAGAAAAGCGCACAGGCGGTGCCTGCTATGACCCCGGCTACGCTCACAGGGAGCGTCCGAAGACGTATTGCCTCTATCCAGGGATTCTTCATTTCGAAGCTTCAAGTATTACGTCGGTAAGGCCCGTTGTGGATTGTTCGAGGCGTTCACGGTCGAGAAGTCCCTCCACAAGATGGTCCGGAATCGCGTCAAATCCATGTTGCAGTCCCATCAGACCCATGACGAGCGCTCCCGTAGTGTCAGCATCACCTCCATGACTGATTATCTCATAAAGTGCTTCCCCGGGCTCGGAATGATGTGTCAGAGCCCAGATTGTTGCCGCTGCTGATTTCGGCGCAGCCCAGCATGTATCCTCATCATCAAGCTCAAGATCTTCAAGGTTGCCGTTATAGGCAAGATCAATATAGGGATCCATACGCTTGTCAAGACGATGGGTGATGCCATAGATTGTGTCGAATTCAGTGACACGATTGTTCCATAAAAGGTCATGGGCAATACGTCCGATCGCTGCTCCGCTTGCTATGCAGTAAGGATCCCAATGGGTGAGTCGGGTATTGTCGGTAATATCTGCCTCGCTGAATTTCGGCCACATTCCTACAATCATAGCTCGGCCGAGCGCTTCGTTGCGTGGCTCATGGTCGGCTGTTGATTCGTAGATTTTTCTGGAGATACGGTGAGGAAATTCTGCAAATTCAGGAGAACTCACCGCCTGGCGTATGGTGTAGGGAATGTCAATGGGATGAATCGCCGTAAACCAGTCCTTGAATCTGCGGGCAAAATCAAGGTGGTCGTTGCGTCGGCAGGCAATAATGCTGTCGACCATCAATAGCACGATATTGGTGTCGTGAGAAACCTGTCCGCGTGCCCACTGACTGCGGTGGCCGTCACGGATTATCTGTGAATAGGTGGTCAGTCCGTCAGGATATCTGGCGGAGACTTCGCGACGTGTCATAAACTCGGTCCCGAGTCCTAAAGCGTCGCCGATGGCGTAGCCGTAAAGGCAGCCCTTAATCTTGTTGCTAAGCATTGTGAGAGAGTTGTTGTAAGAGAGTTAGGTCAGTTCGGAGGCTCTAAGTAGGTTATAGGCGCAACCTCCTAATGAAGTTGTTTAAACCACTTCAATAGCCCCGGCCCCATTCTATCCATTGCAAAGATAGAAAAAAAATGTTAAAAATCCAATTTTATCTTACCTTTTTTAACCTCTTCAACTCCTCCACAAAAATATGAAATGTCGACGAGGGGTTTAAATATAGCGGCTTGGCTTTTGCTCTTTCTGATGCTATTTCGATATTACCGATTAATATTTTCATCATGTTTGGTGTGAATCCTCCTTTGTCATATTCTGCCTCAAAGTTTTTTAGGAGTCTGATGCATTCCGGAGAAGTAAGTTCTTTTGCTGTGTCCCGATAATGCAGCAGAAACCAATATTCAATGCACGGATTTGACAATAGTAATGTCGAATTTCGTATACTTTTGAGATGTTCTAACATTCCGGCAACATCAAGGTCGAACATCAGAAATATTTTATCATTCGATGTTGAAAACCGTTGGCGCAGACATCTGTCGATATAGGGTTGTGAAATATTCGAGTCACTGATTTTTGCAATAATCTCCACCGGCACACGATAATTACGTCGTAGAAGATCAATATAGGCCGCTTCCGTTTTCCCTTCGCAGAATACGAAGAAAGTCGGATTCATTTTCTTACCTTTGGGTTGTTTTGCTTTTCGGGCCATTATCTTATAATTTTTCAAATTCGTTGATATACGGCACAGCATCAAAGCGTCCCTGAAGATAGGCCTTCTCGAGATCCATCTTTTCACGGAAGTCTTTGTAATCATAGAGGGAGTATAGGTCGGACGATCCGTCCTCTCTTTTATTTACGAAGAAGATCTGATCTTTTCTGAAACGCGTCATATCGAGCAAATGGGTGTTATGTGTAGTGAATATCAGTTGAGCTGATTTCCCCGAGTGAAATAGATTAATGATATATTCCACCAATCGGGTATGGAGGCTTGTTTCAACCTCGTCAAGAAACATCACTTTATTATTCTTCACTACATCGATCACCGTAAGCATAATTTTGAAAAGAATTTTCGTACCCTCCGATTCTTCTGTGTTGAAGTCAAACGGGAGGAGCGGATTTCTACGATGGAAAGTAGTCAACAATCCGTCTTTAACTGAAAATTCAACTATATCGCTGTCGGCGGCTTTCAGCACGCGCAATATTGCGTCTCTATGATCTCCTACAAATCGGTCGATTCCTATCGTTGGAGAAGCCCCTCGGTAACTGAATACGATCTGCTCATTAAACCAACGATATATCTCTTTTGCCTTTTCACGATCCATCTGACTTGCGCGGGAAATGAAAAGCGTCTTGGCTGACGTGTTGGATGCCACGTCAAGAGGACGACGTATCACTGAAGTAAATTCATATTTTTCTTTCTTCCCTCCTTCTTTTCTTTCATCGCGTGAGAAGATAAGAGCCTTTCTTCCTTTGGGATAATAATAGAGAGATTCCGATATGATAGCATCTTTCGTACATGAGAAAGAGTACTCATGTTCTACATCATTGAGAAGGAATCTGATGTAAAATTCGCTGGGAATATGATCGTCGCCGAATTTAAAAGGTTTGAATCCGAAAGAATCCCCTTCATTAAAATTATGGGAATTTAGAATCATATCGACGGCGGCTTTCACAGCTTTGATTATGTTGCTTTTGCCTGAGGCATTCGCACCATAAATCGCCACAGATTTAAGCAAGTGTTCCTTCCCGACCGTAAAGGTGTTATCGATCAACAAGCGTGCTTCTTTTGTCTGAAGATTTGCGGCCTGTAGGTCGAGAACGATTTTCTCATTAATAGAGAAGAAGTTAGTGAGATTGATTTCTAATATCATTCTAAATGTTAAATTTGTAATTATTTTACAAATATAACACTTAAATTTAAATTTATCCCATTTTTCAATAATATTTTTTGTGGGGAGGCTACGTTTTCTTACTCTATTTTCTGAGTAGGATATCATTTATGGTATATTCCTTATTGAAAACGGCTTTGTCTACTGGTTTAGGAATTCCATCAATTCTGGCGCTTTCAGTGTATTGCCATATCGTATATTGGCCTTTCCCTTTTAATGAGGGTGGATTTTTCCCATAGCGCCCTATATACAGATGATAAGCGCCATATAGTCCTCCACAGATCTGATTGTAGGATTTATTAGTGGCGTATATCATAGGAGCTTGTCCATAATGTCGTTTGATTAGACCAATAAATACATTTAGACTATCCCTAAGTTCTTTGTTGGAGAAATTATCGTTAGTCTCAACATCAACCATGGGAATTAAATCTTGCTTTGTAGAATCTACATTTTTCTTAAAGTTATCAAACTGGTCATGTGCACTACTGGTCATTCGGAAGAAATGATAACTACCCACTTTGAATCCCTTTTCTTTTGCATCTCTGAGATTGTTATGATAAAGTGGATCAATATAATTAGATCCTTCGGTAGCTTTAATATATACAAATAACAAGGATGTAGTTTCAGCTACTTTTCCCCAATTAATAACTCCATTGTGATGGGATATGTCAATACCAAAATTATCTTCATTGTTACTGCCATTTGGAGTTTCTGAGCGAGTTTTAAGTGTCTCATGTTCGACTCCACTATTTGAAATATTATTGCAGCATGTGAAGCCAATAGTAAAAGTTATTATCAGAAGGAGTAATATGTGTGGTTTACATAAATGCATTTGATACCAATTATATGTAGATAACCCAACGAAACTTTACTTATTGTCTCGTTGGGTTATTTATAGTCACTTAAAAATTGAATTGTTTAAATGCTTGATGGTATTCGCCGGTAAATCGGTATCTTGGATGTCGATAGAGGGTATCCCCATCTCCTGAAACCATGTTTCAAGTACAGATTTCATTTTAATAAAATCTGTTTGAGGATTAGGATTACATTCAATGAAAAGCAGTTCAAAATTTGAATTGGATATTTTGCAAGGAATGAGATTGCTATCCTTAACAGCTAATGTCTGCGGAAGAAGATAAGAATACTCGTTTCCGTTTTGTTTTATTTTATTGTTTGCATCAAAAATATAGCCATCAGAAAGGAATACTATTACATTTCGATACCCATCTTTATAGTAGTCACGCACTTTATCTTTGAAAAAGAATCCCCAGATATCTGATCCAAAGTATTCTTTAGTTTTAAGAGCATTTTCATACAACTCCTTTATATTTTGCTCGTGAGAAGATTTAAAGTTAAGCAATTCCTTTTTCTTGGGTCCTTTTATCTCACTCAAATCCAAGCAAAGTTTGTCAGCATATTTTTGCGCTCCGGCAGGTGCTGGATAGAAGATTAATTGAAAACTATCTTGACTCTTCTGAAATCCTTCCTTCTGTTGTTTGTCGATAAACGATTCAATCAAAGCATTTAGGATTGTTTGATCCTTGTCGAATTGTTTGAGATTATCCTTTTCTTTCTCGATTCTATCGGATAAGTCGACAAAAACTGTTAAATTAAGAGGCTGACTACTTGATTTTTCAGATGAATTTGTCGCGTTCTGTGAAGCTTGTTCTGAGTCCTTCCCGCTATTTAGGCAACTTACTAAAATTACCCCGGCGAGAAAAAATCCTATCACAACAAGGGGAATAATCAATTTTTTATTCATGCTATTTGAATTTGGTTCAAGAACGATTTATAAGTCTCAGATGCCTGATCTTTTTCAGCCTGCGATTTTGCTGCCAAACTCATATATGCCAACCAGCCACTGAAGAAATCGCTCAAGGCACGTTTTAATTCGTTTGTGTCTATAAGATTGTTCTCCTGGAGTTGTTTGGTCAGTTGGGCAATTTCAGTATCAAAACCATTCATGTTCATCTTGATCTTGCTAATGTTGTCTTCAACCTTATCTACATTGAGTTTTGCATTTCTGATTTTATCCTCAAGTACTTCGATTTCTTTGGTGTGCGCATTCATATTATCGAAATGTTGAAGAGTGAAGTCAAATACAAGTCCCCAAATGACATAGGCTACAAACCCTGAGAATATCACTATCCAGAAATTAGGAGAATTTATTGCCATAGAGACAGTGTATTCAGTGTTCGAAAGCACGGTATATTCATAGACTTTTTGGGATATTTCAAATGCAAGAAGAGCATCGAAAATAAAGGTTACGAGATATAGTGCTGTTATTTTGATATATTTCGCCCCTCCTTTTCCCGATTCTCCGAATTGGTGAATCAAAAATCCTAATCCCAGAAAGATTACGGGCATAAGAAGGATAAAGAGTAATTCTCCCAGGCCATTGGCTGCTGCTTCTGCATAGCAATGAGAATCTAAAATTGCTTGTCCGGCAGAAGTAATGTTCGCATTACCAAAGAAGGCTGAGAAAGAAGCCGAACTATAGAACACAAACAAATATATTGCCAACAGAATAGTAATAGTCGTTCCAATGATAAAGTTGACCTTTGCCATTATGTTAGTCCCGTCATTCTGTTTTATTTCATGAATCTTATTCTGACAGGACTTTATTTCTTCATTGAGTCGTTCTTTCTGTCGATTTTGAGTTTCTAATTTGAGTTCTTCTTCTTGTCGTTTGCCTTTGAGAGACTCAATTTTAGATTTAAGCTGAGTTTGAATCTTTTGCTGTGCTTGTTGGTTATTTCTTTGCTCATTCACGTTTTGGGTATAACAAGACTGCAAGGCTGGGGAGAGTGCGGTATGATTAGCGCCTGCGTTACCTCCCCATCTTACTCCCCAAGCGTGATATGTTTCGCCGGATTCTTTTATATTTGTTTGTTTTGGCTGCGTCAGGGGCTGATTAGAGGGATTGGTTTGAAATAGATTTTTCAATCTTGTTACCATCCCCTGAGACTGAGTTCCGGATGGTGTCACAGATTTATCTAACACTTCTTCCATTATTTTGTGTAATTTAAGATGGTTTCAACGGGTGTCTTTTGTTTGGCAAAATCCAGAAGAACATTTACCAAATCATCGATATTAGCATCGATGAACCCGAATTTCTTAGCATATTTTTTCAGAAGGATAATTTCTGAATCTTCAATACCATCGGCAACTGCAATTAATGCCAAATCGTATAAATAACGGATTTTTTCTTCATCGCTTTCCGGAATGTAAAATGCTGAGCCTCCCGATAATATAGCTTTGTCGATTTCCTCGCGAGTAAGACCGTAGTTTTCGCGAGCTATTCTATACATCTCATCAAGTTCCGAAATAGCTACATCTCCATCTGCTACTATCATACAGTAGAGACTAAGAAAGTGTGATTTTAGTTTCTCGTCCATAGATGTTAGTTTTGCTGTCGCTCTCAAACAGCATGACTGAAATAAAAAATGCGCGAGAGCATACTTGTTGCCCGTTCCACACTTGGAGGCCTTCGCATTGCCTGGTTCAGTAGAACGGACAACGCCGAAGCCTCACGCAAATATGTAATTCATCCTCAGGTGTTGATTCACCTAAGATAAAGTAACTACATATCCACATAGGCATTCACCGTTGTCTCATTCTTGACTGAACCTTTGAAAGTTGCGAAGTTTCCAAGTGTCAAGAAAGAGTGTCGAGTAAACGCACCTTTGAATTATGTCTGCCCGCCCCCTTGCCCATATCGGGCTTCGGTTGCGATATGCATTCGCAAAGTTAATACATTATGTTTGATTATGCAAATGTCATAACTTAATTAATCTAATACAGGTTATTGGAAGTGCCCTATTAGAAAGACATAGGCATACTAAAAGTCAGGATTAGTATCCGCATTAGCGAGCGAGGCAACACTAGCCTTTCTGCATCCACAACCGGAGAATGTTACGAGAATCAAAATTTAATCGGAATTATAAAGAAAAAATCCGCATCTCGTCTGCGACCCCAGGCTACTGGGCAGAGCCCCGCGCCGAATCCGTGTAGGAGAAAAGTCACAAACTATCCAATTAAATACGACGACTAAGTTAACCTCTTAGTCTGCGAAGTCCGTTCATACTTTATTTTCATACTTTATTTAGGAAAGGATTTCGAGAGCCATATTTATTTTCTTATTTGTAATCTTTTATGATTGTTTATGTGTTTTAACATTCGATTGGTGGATCCATTACTGCCGGTTAGTCTCCGCTCGGGAATCACTTAAATGTTTAGGTGGTCTTAAACTTTCGGGTAGGAGCCCGAGTCTAAGTCAATCGGATAGGCTCTGAGAAATTGTAATAATGAAATTATTAAAAAGCTACTCTATGAACAAAATCAATCGTATCGCGATGAGCCTGCTGATGGCTCTCGTTATGGCAGGAGCTNCTTTCTCTGCTTCTGCTCAGTCGGCTCTTGGCGACGCTCTCGGAAATATGCTTCAGGGTGTATTCTCCAAATCCAATCTCTCCGTTTATGATATATGCGGTCAATGGACCTCNGGCGGATCCGCCGTAAGTTTCCAGAGCGAAAACCTCCTGCAGAAGGCCGGCGGTATGGCCGCTGCAGGCGTAATAGAAAATAAAATCAACCCCTACTTCGAGAAGTTAGGTCTCGACAACGCTGTGCTCACTATCGAAGCCGACAGCACTTTTACTCTCAAGACTAAGAAATTTAACCTCAACGGTTCTCTTACCTCCAACGGCGACGGAACGTTCGATTTTAAGTTTAAAGCTCTCGGAATGTCGCTCGGTAGTGTCAAGACCTACGTCCAGAAATCCGGCAATAGCATGGATGTAATGTTCGATGCCAAAAAACTTAAGTCTCTCACTTCNGGCATCGCTAAACTGACCGGTATCAGCATTGCCAAGACTGCCGCGGAGGTGCTCGACAAATACGACGGCCTCTGTGTAGGTTTTAAGATGAATAAGACCGGCGACGTCGAAATGCCCGAAGGCACCACCAACTCCGGTGGTATAGGAGGTCTGCTTCAGGGTGTCCTCGGTGGTGGAAAAAGCAACTCATCCTCCGCTTCTGACTCAACCTCCACTACCGAATCTTCCTCCTCCTCTTCATCTTCCTCCGGCCTCGGCGGTCTGCTCCAGGGTGTTCTCGGCGGTGGTAAAAGCAGCTCCTCAGAGACAGAAGCTACTCAGCAGGAATCCGAGTCAGGTTCGAAATCTTCCGGCCTCGGCGGTCTGCTCCAGAATGTATTAGGAGGTGGTAATTCAGGTTCATCATCAGAATCTACTACTACCGAATCGCAGGAAGAGACAACTCCTCAGAAATATACTACTATCGGAGGTGGAATGTTGAAGGGCAACAAATAACAATCTGCAATTATAAATAGAATTAGACAGCCTCTCCGCTTCTGCGGGGAGGCTGTCTAATTCTACGATCCTACCGATCAAGATGTATCTTCGTTACGTGCGATCGACTCGAAACATCCCTCTCTGTAAAGGGCTTACCTCAACTAAGAGCCGAAATCCGGGCAATATATTTGCCCACAATGTCAAATTCCAGATTGACTTTAGTGCCTTTCTCTATCCGGCAGAAGTTGGTATGCTCCATTGTGTAAGGGATAATAGCCACGCGGAACGAATCACTTTCAGAATCACATACCGTAAGACTGACACCATTCACAGTGACTGAACCCTTCTCTACAGTCACGTAACCTTTTGCTGCCAAAGCCGGTTCGAACGCATATTTGAATTTGAAATAAGTACTCCCATTGGCTTCTTCAAGTTCGACACATTCCGCAGTGCAGTCTACGTGCCCCTGCACGATATGGCCGTCAAGCCGGCCGTCGATTTTCATCGAGCGCTCAACATTGACAAGATCCCCTTCTCGGAGCAATCCGAGATTTGAGCGGTCGAGGGTCTCACGGATAGCTGTCACTACGTAGCGGTTCTCCGGCAGAAGTTCCACCACTGTCAGGCATACTCCGTTATGCGCAACGCTCTGGTCAATGTGAAGTTCGTCGGCAAACGCACATTCCAGCGTGATGTGGAGATTGTCCTGTTCCTGACGCAGTCCGACCACCTTGGCCGCTGCTTCTACAATTCCTGAAAACATATTAATATGATTAGATAATTATATTCTTTTTTTTGTGGAGGAATGAAAAAAACTGTCATGCGCTTAACTGTAAATGACAGCTTTATTTGAAAAACGCAGGATTTACAAATATATTTCCCAATTTTTTTGTTATCTTTGCAGTGATAACCCTTCAAAAATATGCGACGAATCTATTNCGTNGCATAATAACCCAAATATAAGACGCTTATCTATATGGCAAAGCAATTAAACATACTTCGCAATGATCCTTGGCTCGAACCTTTCGCTCCGGCAATTGAGGGACGACATGAGGATGTCTTAAGAAAACTTCATCAACTGACAGCCAACACCGGCGGTTCGCTCACGGAGTTCGCAAACGCCTATGAGTATTTCGGNCTCCATCGTCAGCCCGACGGTAGNTGGATATTCCGCGAATTGGCCCCCAATGCCAAGGATATCTGGCTGATCGGCACTTTCAACGACTGGACCACTGATGAGNGTTATCGCCTTCATCGTATCGACGGCGGAGTATGGGAAATCCGGCTNCCGGCCGATGCNCTCCACGATGGCGACTTATATAAGATGCTCGTAGCCTGGGATGGCGGTCAGGGTGAGCGTATCCCGGCTTATGCCACTCGCGTNGTGCAGGATGAGCAGACCAAAATCTTTTCAGCTCAAGTATATGCCCCTGAACATCCTTATCAGTTCAAAATTAAGGATTTCCGCCCCGATGTCGAACCTCTCCTTATATATGAGTGCCATATCGGCATGGCTCAGCAGGAGGAGAAGGTAGGTTCCTACGAGGAGTTCCGTCTCAAGACGCTCCCCCGCATCGCCGCCGACGGATATAACGCCATTCAGATAATGGCTATTCAGGAACATCCCTACTATGGNTCGTTCGGCTATCACGTCAGCAGTTTCTATGCCGCCTCCTCCCGTTTCGGCACTCCCGACGATCTTAAGCGTCTTATCGATGACGCCCACGCGATGGGTATCGCCGTAATTATGGATATCGTCCATTCCCACGCAGTGAAGAATGAGGTGGAAGGTCTCGGACGCCTCGACGGCTCTTATGATCTTTATTTCTATTCCGATCATCGCCGTGAACATCCGGCATGGGATTCCCTCCTCTTCGATTACGGCAAGGATAATGTGCTCCATTTCCTCCTTTCCAACTGTAAATTCTGGCTGGAAGAATATAAGTTCGACGGCTTCCGTTTCGATGGCGTGACTTCAATGCTCTATTACGACCATGGTCTGGGCAAGGCTTTCGGTGGCTACGGCGACTATTACGATGGAAATGAAGATCCCAACGCGCTCACTTATCTTACTCTCGCCAATATCCTGATCCATGAAGTGCGCCCCGATGCTATCACGATCGCTGAGGAAATGAGCGGTATGCCCGGTCTGGCTGTTCCCTTCAAAGATGGCGGAATCGGATTCGATTATCGTATGGCGATGGGTGTGCCCGACTATTGGATAAAGATGATCAAGGAGAAGCGCGATGAAGACTGGCATCCGACCTCCATTTTCTGGGAACTCACCAATCGACGCGCCGATGAAAAGACCATCAGTTATTGCGAAAGCCATGATCAGGCTCTCGTCGGTGATAAGACCATAATCTTCCGTCTTATTGATAAGGAGATGTATTGGCACATGATGGTGGGGGATAATAACTACACCGTCGAACGCGGCATGGCTCTCCATAAGATGATCCGTCTTGTCACCCTCGCCACAATCAATGGAGGCTACCTCAATTTTATGGGTAATGAATTCGGTCATCCGGAATGGATCGATTTCCCGCGCGAGGGTAATGGCTGGAGCTATCAGTATGCCCGTCGCCAATGGGATCTGGTCGATAGGGAAGATCTTCAGTATAAGTTCCTCAATCGGTTCGATAACGCTATGATCGAGATCGTCAGCAAGGTCTATGGCTTTGAAAAACTCCCGGTCGACAAACTCTGGGAGAAAGACGACGATCAGGTGCTGGCGTTCCGTCGCGGTGACCTGATATTTGTCTTCAACTGGAGTCCGAATAAGTCGTTCGATGGCTACGGTTTCTTGGCGCCTGCCGGTGAGTATGAGGTAGTGCTGGATTCCGATGCTGCCGCGTTCGGTGGNCANGGATTGGTGGATGATTCTGTCCATCATTTCACGATGCCGGATCCGCTTTACACTCCGGCCGGCAAAGGATGGTTGAAGATGTATCTTCCCGCCCGTACGGCACAGGTGCTCCGGATGAAGCGTCCGCAGCCGAAGCGCCATCGCAAGGCGGTCGCTACTACGGCTGAAAAAACTGTAGCTGCCCGTAAGGCCCCGGCCAAAAAGTCGGCTGCAAAAAATTCTACTGATAAAGCAAAGACTCCTAAATGAAAAAAATCACAATTGCTATNGANGGCTATTCCTCTTCCGGTAAGAGCACTATGGCNCGTCAGCTCGCNAAAGAGATAGGNTATCTATATGTCGACAGCGGAGCGATGTATCGCGCTGTGACTCTATATGCCCTCCGCAACCGGCTGGTCGCCGANGGNAAGGTGGATGCCGNGNCTCTCGNAAGNTNCCTTCCTGAAATTTCAATCAGCTTCTCTCTTCAGCCTGATGGATCGCAGCATACTNTCCTTAACGGCGAGGATGTNGAGANCCTGATCCGAGGGATGGAGGTGTCGGAGATGGTGAGCCCGGTGGCCGTCATTCCCGAAGTGCGTCATCATCTGGTNAGCCTNCAGCAAAGCTATGGCAAAGATAAGGGTATCGTAATGGATGGACGTGATATTGGCTCTACCGTTTTCCCCGATGCTGAAATGAAGGTATTCGTTGAGGCAAGTCCGGAAGTCAGAGCGCAGCGCCGTGTCCTCGAACTCCGGGAGAAAGGTGAGAAGGTCGATTATGATGAGGTATATGCCAACATCTGTGAGCGCGACCGGATCGATACTACCCGCAAGGAATCGCCGCTCCGTAAGGCTGACGACGCATTGGTGCTCGACAATGATCATCTTACACGCCAACAACAGATGGAGTGGCTTCTTGAGCGGTTTCACGAAATAGCCGGCTGATATAGGTTGGTTGGCTTCGGGTTTAATCGTTAACTATCCCTGTCGTGCCTGAAGCGGGAATAGAACGCATAATGATTGAAATGAAGAAAATTGAGATAGATTCCAACTCCGGATTCTGCTTCGGAGTCGTGACTGCAATTCGTAAAGCGGAGGAGGCTCTGGAAGAGTCGACTCCTCTTTATTGTCTGGGCGATATCGTGCATAATGCCGCTGAAGTGGAGCGTCTGGAGAAGAAGGGCCTGATCACCATCACGCATGATGATCTTGAAAATCTCCATGACGTGAAGGTGCTGTTGCGGGCCCATGGCGAACCTCCGTCGACTTATGAGATTGCCCGGCGCAATAATATCGAGATCATTGATGCTACGTGTCCCGTCGTCCTGCAGTTGCAACGCCGCATTAAGATGGCCTACGAGCATCCTGCCGACGATCGCAGCCCGCTCATTCTTATCTATGGCAAACCGGGTCATGCCGAAGTCAACGGCTTAGTAGGCCAGACTGCTGGCCGCGCAATCGTAATCCGCGATCTCGCTGATCTCGACGCGATCGATCTGTCAAGAGATATCCGCCTTTATTCACAGACTACCAAGTCGCTCGACGGCTTCCGGGCAATCGTAGAAGAGATAAGCCGAAGAAAAGAATCGCTTGGCGGTGAGTTCCAATGGTTTGATACGATCTGTCGTCAGGTAGCCAACCGAATGGACAAGATTCGGGAATTTGCAGGAGCCCACGATGTCGTGATTTTCGTGAGCGGGGCGAAAAGCAGCAACGGTAAAGTGCTTTTCAACGAATGTCTCAAGGTCAATCCCCGCACCCATCTCATCTCCGCTCCCGAAGAACTCCGGGCGGAATGGCTGGAAAACGCAGAGACAATCGGAGTCTGCGGAGCCACCTCCACTCCCGCCTGGCTAATGCAGCAGGTTGCCGACCGCCTCGCCACTCTCTAACTCTCCGATATTTCTTATTTTCCAAATCCATAACCATTACTTATAACTTATTACTTATTACTTGTTTCGTATAACATTTAAGTCGTAAGTTATAAGTAACTTACGACTTAAATGTTATACGAAACTGATTCTGAGCGCGATGAGCGCTATATGCTGATGGCTCTCAACGAGGCGCAAATCGCTGCCGAGGAGGGAGAAGTCCCGGTAGGGGCGATTGTGGTCTGCAATGGTCGGGTAATAGCCCGCACTCATAACCTGACGGAAAGACTCCGCGATGTGACTGCCCACGCTGAAATGCAGGCTATTACCGCTGCCGCCGATAATCTCAATGGTAAATATCTGACCGACTGCACCCTCTACGTAACTCTCGAACCATGCCCGATGTGTGCCGCCGCCCTGAAATGGGCGCAGATCGGTCGGGTGGTCTATGGTGCCTCTGATCCGAAACGCGGTTATCGAGCCGCTTTAGCACGCCCCGATGAAGCCTTTCATCCCAAGACGGAGGTTCAGACCGGCCTGCTGGCTGATGAATGTCTGGAAGTAATGCAGTCCTTTTTCCGTCAGCGCCGAAGATAAAAATCCCTCAAATGTAGGGGAGTGCCTGTGGTACGTGGCGAACAAAACCCTCAAATGTATGCGCAAATATATCTGGCTAAAATAGTTAAAAATTGTTCTTTTGGGGATTTTTGTCCGCTTTTTTGCCTTATAATTTGGCATTAAAGGGATTTTATGTAACTTTGCATTGATTTAAAGCTCTTCTCTCCCTCAGATTGGAGGCCTTCTCTCCATACATTTGTTATTCACCTCTCCTCCCAATCATTGAATTGAAATCTTCTAACCATACATTTATGAAATCAATCTATCAGGCAGTATTTCTGTCGGCTTTGGCCTTAGGACTCGGTGCTTGCAGCGTCGAAACGCCCTGGGGCAGCGATGGCGAAGGTGGAATCGCATTGCGTCTCTCCGCTTCGGCCGACGTGAAGGATGCCATCCCGATGTTGCGTGCGGCTGCCCCGGCTTTAGAGGCTCCCGACGCAGCGGATTTCTCAGTCTCTCTGACAAGTCTTTCCACGTCTGAAGTGAAGACGTGGCCGACTCTGACAGATTTTCAGAATCAAAAGTCTTTCCCTACAGGCGCCTACACGCTTAAAGCTTTCTATGGCGACCCTGATGAGGAGGGCTTTGAAAAACCCTATTTTGTTGCTGAAGCCGATATTCAGGTGCTCGAAGCCCGGCAGACCGACGTCGAACTTACGGCCACGCTCGCCAATTCAATGGTCAGTATCGATTATACCGATGCTTTCCGTGCTTATTTCCCGGATTATTCCGTGACTGTCCATTCCGAAGGTCATTCCTACGTCGAATTTGCTAAGGATGAGACCCGTCCCGCTTTCATTACTCCCGGTGAGGTCTCTATATCGATGGATCTTACTAATCCCTCCGGAAAATCGGTCACCCTCCAGCCTGCGGCTTACCCGGCTTCGGCCCGCTATCACTATCATCTTACTTTCGATGTCGATGCCCCGACCTCCGGCGATGCTCAGTTGCAGATTATTTTCGACGATTCGCTGACTCAGGAGGATGTCACTATCGAACTGACCGATGAACTTTTCTCTTCGCCGGCTCCTTCGGTGACTCCCAACGGTTTCTCCGACGGACAGACCCTCGAACTCCTTTCCGGTTCTTCTTCTGCTGATCCCCTGAAGTTTGATGTCGTTGCACGCGGAGGAATCGCCTCAGCAAAACTGTCGATTTCCGGCGACGGTCTCTCGCTCCCCTTCGGCAATGAAGTCGAACTCGTAAATGCTTCCGCTGCGACGCAGGAGCAACTTAGACAGTATGGCATTTCAGCTCTCGGTCTTTTCAAGAATCCCGCTACTCTTGCCAGCGTCGACGTTACGGGCCTCTCCAATCATCTCCCCGATGGTAAATATCAGGTATCCCTCGTAGTGAAGGATCCCTATACCCGCGTCAGCCAGCCTGTCACCCTGAATATTTCTACTGTCCCCGTAGAATTGAGCGTAGAGAATGCTTCTGCAATCTTCGGTCTCAACAAAGCTTCTGTCACTGTGGCCTACAATGGTGCAGAACCCGAGAAGAACGTATCTTTCAAGGCAATGTCCAACGCCGGAGTCTATAAGGATTGTCAGATTCTCTCAGTGGCTGAATCTGCCGCCACCCGCTCGTTTGAAACTAAAAATTACATCTTCGAAATATCTCTCCCCGATACCGACCGCGCTTCGATCCCCGCTAAGATCTGTTTCGGTGGCAATGAGAAGCAGAATTTCGAGATCAATGTGGTGATCCCGAAATATTCATGGGATGCCGATCTCTTCTCGGGCTATGCCAAGTTGCGAATCTCTCCCGAGAATCCCTCCGATCTTTCCGCAGTCGCCAACAGCGTAAAGGTGTTCGTAAATGGTAAGGCAGTTGCTGAGGATAATATCAGCCGAAATGCCTCAACCGGTATTCTGACAATTGAAGGTCTCTCTCCGGGTGCGCAGCTTTCTATCGGAACCGCTTTGACGGGCACGACGCCCTCGGATACGCAGACTTTGACCACTGAGTCTGAAGTCGCTCTCCCCAACTCCGGATTTGCAAATCAGAAGGAAACGATAAATGAAGATCTTCAGATCGGCGGTCCCTATCGTGCCGGTGCAATCGATTATACCAACTGGGCTAAAGTCCGGGTGAGCGAACCTGCTGATTGGGCTTCCGTAAATGCAAAAACTTATTACTCCGGAGCATCCGTGAAGAATTCGTGGTTTACTGTCGTCTCNACCTATATGGATGGCAATACGGCCGTAATCCGCAGCGTGGGGTACGATTATAATGGCGTAGTTCCNGCCCGTACGGGTTCTTTCTTTAGCACTACCTATTATAATACCAACGTCCCGGCAATCTCTTCTAAGGCCTCCGGCGAACTCTNCCTCGGATCTTATACTTTCGATGGCTCCGAANATCGCGNCGAGGGCGCTGCTCTCGCTTCGCGTCCGAAAGGTCTGAGCTTCGATTATGCCTATAATCCTGAAGGTGCCGATGAAGGCTTCGTAGAGATCGAAGTGCTCGACGCCTCCGGTAATGTTTTGGCGGTGGCTTCCCGAAATCTGGAGGCNGCTTCTNCAATGACTTCTCAGACCCTGGCGCTCGCCGGTTATCCTTTCGGNGTGAAGGCCGCTTCNGTAAGAGTGAAGTTTAAATCTTCGGCNGCCGACTTCNGCCTTCATACTCCCTCGGGAGCTGATTTGAAGGAGTGGAGCGGTGTNCTCCCGACCTCCCCTTATAAGCATTGGCTTGACGATAACGGTTTTCATACTTTCTCTTCCGGTTCGGTGCTGAAAGTGGCCAACGTTAAAGTTGTCTATTAATTCGCTCTTTATTATATTTCTTAGTGTAAAGGTATTAGAGAGTGAAATTNAAATTTATTCCCAACGAATAATCTGATAACATCAAATGAAACTGAATAAAAATATATATCTGGGTCTCGCTCTGACAATGGCTCTTGCATCCTGCTCTAAGGAGGATCCTTTCTTCCCCGTTGTGGATGAGGCTGAGGGGCAGATTCTCAAGAGTGCGCTCAATGTCTCCGTGCCCAATCCGGATGGTATCACGGTAGCCGGTCGGCCGGTTCTGACACGTGCCGCTGCTCCGGTAGCCGATGATTTTACGGTAGATTTCATCAAGAATGGTGAGTCCTCTCCGGTTCGCTCTTATAAGTATTCCGAGATGCCGGAGGTCGTGACTCTCCCTGTCGGTGCCTATTCGGCNGTAGCAAGATATGGTGAGAATCTTCCGCAGGCATGGGAAGCTCCTTATTATGCCGGNCAAACGAGTTTCGTCGTCGTCGCTGATAAGATCACTTCCGATGTNGANCCTATCAATGCGCGCCTTTCCAACGTCCGTGTGAGCATCGTCTTCGCTCCCTCTCTATTGAATAATATGGATTCATCGGCTAAGGTGACGGTGAAAGTAGGGGAGAGTGGTACTCTNGATTTCACTCCCGCCGATGCCGACCGTTCCGGTTATTTCGCCTACGTTGAAAATTCCTCCACTCTGACCGCTACTTTCTCCGGTGATGTCGAAGGTATCCCTGTAGTGGAATCTAAGGTCTACGACACGGTTGCGCCCGGTTCGCATTATCGCATCACGTTCCGCATGCATGATGCCGGTGAGGATGACCCCGGAAGTATCGATGCAGGTCTCTCGGTCGATGCTTCCGTCGAGATCGTGGATATGAATGTTACTATCGACGGAAATGAGGAGGATGAAATCCTTGAGGATGATCTGCGTCCCTCTCAGGGTAATCCGGATCCCGTCTTACCTACCGACCCGACTGATCCCACAGTCCCCGGAGATAAGGCCGCTCCAAAGGCTACTTCGCTCGAACCGATCGGCGACTACGCAGGTTTCANACGCCTCGATCTTGATAAGGTAAATGAAGTGACCGATAATCTTTACTGCGCATGGAAGGTGACTTCCGAAGCTGAAGGCGGTTTCAAGAAGTTTGATGTGAAGATTATNTCCNATACTCTGACTCCTTCCGAACTCGCAGGNGTAGGNCTNCAGCAGGATCTNGATCTGATCAATCCCGGTCAGTTTGAGGAGAGTCTTTCCGGACTCGGATTCCCTGTAAATCTTGAGGGTAAGTCTGAGGCTGAGTTTGATATCACGGGCTTCCTAACCCTTATGGCCATCCTTGGCCCGGGCGATCATGAGTTCCGCCTGACTGTCGCTGATGCTAACGGCACTTCTGTAATATCCGTAAGACTTCACACTAAATAATCCCACGACATCATTAGCATGAATAATTTAATCAAATCATTCGGCGCGACTGCTCTTTGCCTCTTTGCCGGGGCTGCTTTGCAGTCATGCGCGCTCGACGATCCTTTCTCCGCTGAAGGTGAAGGAACGCTTCAGATGCGTCTCGTGATCAATTCCGACGTGACGCGTGCCGAAAATGACCCCGCTGATCTGTCGGCTAATTGTGTTGTCTATATCTCGGGTGCCAAAGGGCTCTTGCATAAATATCAGGGCTTGGAGAATCTGCCCGAACAGCTCACTCTTAAGGCCGGCCATTATGTGGCCGAGGCCTGGACGGGCGATTCCGTATCGGCTTCTTTCGATAAGAAGTTTTTCAGAGGTTATCAACCTTTCGANATTTCGGCCGGAGTTAATCCCGTTGTNCTGAATTGNAAGATCGCCAACGTCGTCGCTTCTCTGAATGCCGCTTCTGTGGAAAAGGTGCCGATGAAGGATTTTACGGTNAAGATAGAAAATTCTCGCGCTGCTCTTGAGTTTACTCCCGACAATTATTCCTACGCCAAGGGTTATTATATGATGCCCGATGGCGAAACTACTCTCAACGTCACCGTCAGCGGTACCACTGATGAAGGACGTGCGTTTACCAAGACTCACGCAATTGAAAATGTTGAGCGTGCCCATGAGTATGTAATCTCTTTCGGTTATAATCCCTCTTATGAAGAGGAGGGCGGTAGCTTCATAACGATTAATGTGCTCGATGAGGAAATCCTCGTGGAGGATGAGGTGGAAATCCTCGGACGTCCGAGTCTGAAAGGNGTAGGNTTTGAACTCGATCGTCAGATTGCAGGTAATGCCGGTGCTTTCTCTGATCGTATGGTGAAGATTAATGCCTTTGGCGGAATTCGTAGTCTGCTCCTCTCNTCNGAAGATTATCAGGCTTTCGGGCTGCCGGAACAGGCNNTGGATNTNAAGCAGTGTACGGAGGATATAGCTGANAANGTNAAGGCCGCCGGCCTGAANTGGGANGAATCTTTCAATCCCGANCGTAATATGGCTCTGACCTATCTGACTCTCTCTGCCGGATTGCTCAATTCGCTCCCGGAGCGTGATCAGGAATATGTGTTGGATATTAATGTGACGGATGCTTACGGAAAGNCTACGCAGCAGAGTNTCCGANTTGCAGTAGGNGAGGGNGCAGTNGTGATCGAAGATCCCGTGACGGTGGCTGATGCTGTCGATCCCTCGAATCTTATGGCTATCGGTTCGTTGCGTGCTACTCTTCGCGGCTCGATTATCGATGCCGATGCTCTCAATCCGGGCATCCGTTTCCGTGANGCCGGCACTGAGACTTGGACTTTCGTCGGAGCTCCGGCGGCTGCCGAGGCTGCCCGACGCAAATCTCATCTCTCCCCCGCGGCTGCGCTCCGCGCGGGTGGTACAGGATTCAGCATCGAGCTGACGGGTCTCAAACCTGCTACCCGATATGAATATCAGGCTNTCTGCGATGATTTCACNTCTGAGTCTAAGTTCTTCACGACTGAAAGTGTCTTCTCTATTCCGAATGGAAATATGGAAGATTGGTCAAATTTTGTCGACAACAGTAAGGTTGTAGTGCCTTCCGCTGATGGTCAGCGCCATTTCTGGGACTCCGGTAATCATGGNTCCGCCACTATGAGCAAGACCCTTACCGAAGGCTCTGCCGATATGTTCCATTCCGCGTCTAAGTCCGCTCGACTGCGTTCTCAGTTTGTAGGTCTTGGTGGATTGGTTGGTAAGTTTGCNGCCGGCAATCTCTTNGCNGGTACATATCTGGAAACTCAGGGCACNAACGGTCGACTCGAATTTGGTCGTGAATATGATTCCAGNCATCCGGAATCGCTGAAAGTCTTCGTCAACTATCGTCCGAAGACTGCCGACAAGAATGGCTCCAAAGGTGGTAAGCTAAAACAAGGTGATCTTGACATGGGCGTAGTCTACGTAGCTCTTACCACGGAAAAGGTTGAGATTCGCACCGATCCGAATAATCTCAAAGTCTGGAATAATGACGACCCCTGTATCCTTGCCTATGGCGAAAGGATTTTCAAAGAGGATTTCGGTCCCGACGGAGGATTGCAGGAGATTGAGATTCCGCTTCAATATCGCGCGGCTGCCAACACTCAGAAACCTCTCTATCTCGTCATCGTATGCTCCGCCTCCTATTATGGAGATTATTTCGATGGCGGTGAGGGCTCAACAATGTATGTCGATGACTTCGAACTGATATATAAGTAATAGAGNCT
>JAAVDX010000010.1:0-5979 GCA_014801585.1 Bacteroides sp. | reverse complement strand
ANANNNANNCAAGANGCTCCNNNACNANNACNNANNAGCNNAATCCTTATTACTTNNNGCAAAGCNCCTACTACTTATTACTTATAACTAAAAATTAAGTTTCGCAAGTTCAACTTGCGAAACTTAATTTTTAGTTATTGCTGTNNGNATTTGCAATTTTTTAGTTAAATTTGCAGATTATAAGGATTTCGATGCTCGGGATTGTGCCNCGTCNCTGCTCCTTATTCCTATNTATTATGAAACGAATCTTATCGAATTTCTTCCGCTGTCTATGTTGCATTGCCGTCTGTGCGGCTTTTGCTACTCCATCGCTGCGGGCTCAGGAATCGTTTGAAAGAGATCTTGAGTCTGTTGTATTCGTGCCAAAAGGACAGTGGATCACCGGCCTCTCGGTAAATTATACCCAGTCTAATCAGAACAAGTATCAGTTCCTGATATTCGAGGGTATCTCGGGCGATACCTATAGTTTTAAAGTCTCTCCCATGTTGCTCTTCGCTTTCAAGAATGATATGGCTGCCGGCGGACGTTTTAATTATTCTCGTTCGCTGACAAAACTGGAGTCGGCTGATATCGTGCTCGATTCGGAGACTGATTATGATATCGACCATCTCTATCGCCTTTCCCATAATTACAGCGTCTCGGGATTGTTTCGCAATTATTTCTCGATTGGCCGCTCTAAGCGTTTCGGTTTCTATAATGAGTTGCAGCTGACTCTCGGCGGCGGACAGTCGAAGATTATGCAGGGAAAGTCCACTGATCTGACAGGCGCGTATGAGCGCAATTTCTCCCTCGATGTCGGACTCGTCCCGGGCCTCTGCGTTTTCCTTAATAATTATTCGGCTATGGAGGTGAGCATCGGGGTATTGGGCTTTAAATATACCGATACTAAGACTATTACCGACCAAATATATGTGGCGCGTCGCAATTCCAAGTCGGCTAATTTCCGTATTAATCTGTTTTCAATCTCCTTCGGAGCAAGTTTCTATTTATAAGCCATGATGAAAAAAGCATTTGTTTCTGTTTTGCTGTCGGTCGTGGCTTTGGGNGCTGTGGCTGCTGATTTTAATAACTCTGATTTTAAAGGTCNTTTATCGGATTCCTCCTCTTCGGCCGACGTTTCTGTCTCTAAGGAACCGGAGAAGGAGGTGAAGTCGGTGACTACGACTATTACTACGACGCGCACCGAGACCGTATTTCTCCCTGTAGAGACCGATGAATCGGTGGTTGATTCGCTGCCGGTAGCTTCGCGTCCGGGTGGAAAATTGGTTTGGGTTCCGGATTCTCTGACCAAGGAGGTCGGCGTTCTGCTTCAGGGTCATTCGAGAGTTGTCGACGATCCTTTGCGCCTTGATCTGAATGAAAAGGTTGTGTTCCGCGGCGACACCGTTCCGATGGTGCTTCGCTCTCGTAATCTCGGTCGATATGATCGTGGCCTTTTTAATTTCCTTTTCATTCCNAAAGGTACTTGGCATGTGGCGCTGACTGCTTCCTACGGTCAGTTCTCTACTTCGGATTTGCAGATGCTGGATCTTGTAAGTGATGTCGATCTTAGTGCATCGGCTTTCAGTATCAAACCTCAGTTGTCATATTTTATTCGNAANAATCTNTCCNTAGGTGTNAGAATGGCNTATAGCCGCACTATGGCCGATATCGATTCNTTTAAGATGGATATTGATGAGGATATGAATTTCAATCTTCATGATATCAATTATCGACAGGAGTCTTACACTGCNGCAATNTTCATGCAGCAGTACACGGGTATCGGACGTCGCGGGCGCTTCGGCGTCTTTAATGAGATAGAACTCGCTTTTGCATCGGGCAATGGCGATTTCAACCGCCCCTTCAACGGCGAATTGCGTAAGACTCATTCCACTAACATGGAGGCACGTCTGACTTTCTCTCCGGGCGTCTGTGTATTTATAATGGAGAATGTCTCGTTCAACGTCTCGTTCGGCGTGTTCGGTTTCTATCTTCGCAATGAGAAGCAGACTGTCGATGGNGAGTGGCTTGGCAATCGCTTCAGTTCCGGTGCCAACTTTAAGATTAATCTCTTCAATCTGGCGTTCGGTATAGGTATTCATCTTTAGACTTCTGTTTCTTAGAAATGAAAAATTTTCTTCATTATATATATGTGGCCCTTATGCTGACTGCCGGCATTGCTTTGGCCTCTTGTATTAAGAATGACCTCCCTTATCCGCGTATCCCGCAGCTGATTCTCGGTCTGGGCGTTGCCGACGAATTGAAACCGGCTCTGATTGATTCGGTNAATTATACGGCTACTGTCTATCTCCCGGAGACTNTCGATATCCGGAATGTCTCTTTTAGTGAGTTCCGGATTTCNGAGGGTGCTACNGCNGACCCTGATCTTNTGGAAGGCTCTTTTGATATGTCTTCGCCGCTGATAGTAACTCTNTCTCTTTATCAGGATTATCCNTGGATCGTCTCCGCTGAGCAGGAAATTGAACGTTATCTCGATATTGAAGGCCAGATTGGTGAGACGGTCATTGATGCGGTCGGGCGGAGAATATTGGTGCGAGTCCCTGAAACTGCCGATCTGGAAAAGCTGAATCTTACGAGNATCAAACTCGGTCCGGCTGGGCTGACTACTCTGTCCCCTGATATCGTTCCCGGTCCGATTGATCTGTCTCGACCCTTGCTGATAAAAGTGACCTGCTGGGATCGTACGGAGGATTGGACTATCTATGTTGAGAAGACCGAACTCATCGTGCAGACCACATCCGTCGATGCTTGGTCGCAGGTTATTTGGGCCTATGGCTCAGGTCCGGCCGATGTGAAAAATTCTTTCCAGTATCGTGAGGCTGCTTCAAATGAATGGATTGATGTGGATATTGCTGATGTCAGTCAGACTCAGGGTGCGTTCTCTGTCTGCATCCACGGGCTTAANCCTCTTACTGATTATGTCGTGCGCACTGTTTCGGGTGANAATTATGGTAATGAGGTNAGCGTTACNACTCAGGCCACTGAAGTGCTCCCNGANGGTTCGTTCGACCAATGGTGGCTCAACGGCCGTATATGGTGTCCGTGGAATCAGGATGGTGAGCGGTTCTGGGATACCGGCAACACCGGNGCTGCTACCCTCGGNCANAGTAATGTAGTCCCCTCCGATGATACTCCGGCCGGAATTTCGGGTCAATCTGCAAAACTCGAAACTAAGTTCGTAGGTATCGCCGGAATTGGAAAGTTGGCTGCCGGCTCGATCTATACCGGTTCGTTCAAGAAGGTCGACGGCACTAATGGTATTCTCGACTTCGGACGTCCCTGGACTCTTCGCCCCACTCGTCTNCGCGGATATATGAAGTATAAGACCGCTCCGATCAATTATGCGTCAGCCGACTATAAATATCTTATGGATCGCCCGGATTCATGCCATATCTATATAGCGATGACTGATTGGCCNCAACCTTATGAGATTCGTACAAATCCGAATAATCGTCAGCTCTTCAATCCGCAGTCGCCCGANGTGATTGCNTATGGNGAATTGATTGTAGGTCACGANACGGATTGGCAGGAGTTTGAAATCCGACTCAACTATCGGTCTACCTCCCGCGTCCCGCGTTATATGCAGATCACGTGTGCCGCTTCCAAATATGGAGATTTCTTCACCGGTGGTGCCGGCGCTTGTCTATACGTAGATGATTTCTCCCTCCTTTACGACTATTAAAAGGATTATTGCCGGATTTTCGGATTTTCCTGTCTGCCATTTNACCCTTCATTATAATTTTATAGTTCGTAAATAAGTTTCAACAACTTCTATGGAAGGATTTACTTTGCGGAAGCGTCTCCTCTCTTTTAAATATGCTTTTAAAGGCATAGCCGCACTCTTTACTCAACCTAATGCGTGCATTCATGCCGTCGTGGCGGTATTGGTGGTAGTCGCAGGATTCTTTTTCAGGATTGCAGCATGGGAATGGGTCGCAGTGGCAGTATGTATCGGAGCTGTACTCATGGCGGAAGCTTTTAATTCTGCCGTAGAGGCTTTGGCTGATAAAGTGTCGCCGGGCATGGATCCTCTCATCGGGAGAGCCAAGGATCTGGCAGCCGGAGCTGTCCTGCTTATGGTGTTTGGAGCCGTCGCAGTAGGATTGATTATCTTCCTTCCAAAAGTCATCGATCTCCTTATGTGATAGAGTAGGGGGATAAGGATGAACCATTATCCCGCTTATCAGTTATAATATTGAGAATATAACGGCAGAGATCTCGTTATCTCTGCCGTTTCTTAATTCCACTATTTCCTCTTTTATAGGAGACCATATAAGCGATCCGTAAAAAGAGGTCCTCATATCTACTGAATTTTTCATTTCGCAAAATTGAGTCAATATGCGTAATTTAATACTCATATTATTAGTAATAGTCGGGGTAACCCCCATGTCGGCCCAGAATCTGTCAAATCTAATCGCAGTAGAAAATGCTCCTGATGAGATATATGTTCCCGAGGGATATCTTCCTCCACAACCGATAGAGCGAACCTCTTTCCAAAAAGGGATAGGGGTTTCAACCGACGTAGTAGCAGTAGCCTTACCGGTNGCAGCCATAGTTGGAACGCTTGCCAATGGCGACTGGGAAGGTATGAAACAGATCGGTTTCACCGCNGCCTTAGCCGGNGGACTGAATCTCGTGATGAAATACACGGTACGCGAACTTCGCCCCGACCATTCCAACTATCATTCCTTCCCGTCNATGCATTCCACGGTAGGATTCGCTTCNGCCGCCTANCTGCAGAGGCGTTACGGATGGAAATTCGGAGGACCNGCCTACGCACTTGCAACCTACGTAGCCTGCGGACGAGTCATNGCAAAAAAGCACCATTGGTGGGATTGCGTAGTAGGAGCCGCAATAGGAGCCGGCAGCGCCTACCTATTCACCACCCCCTGGGCAAAAAAACACGAATTCTCCCTCCTCCCCGTAGCCGACGAAACCCAAATAGGACTAATAACCTCCATAGCNTTCTAACTCCGCNCCNCCCCCAATCCAAAAANATAAAAAAATCCGCACGAATCGGTGCCCCGTCCGTATCTGTGCCAGGGCAATCGGGGCTTGCCCCGATCCGTATCCGCGTAAGAAAAAATAAAGCCCATCTCCCCAAAAAAAGCCCATCCTCCCCCCAANAAAAGCATAGTTCAGTGAAGCNCCTAACAGGCGCGGCCAAAAAAAATCACCGAGCCGACCCCTAAAAATCAAAAAAATCACACCGGCCAAAACAAAAACCTGCCGAATAACATAATTTCCCAAAATTCTATTAACATCCATTAACAAAAATAAACAAAATTTTATCACNCAAGCAATCAACCAATTACCCCACAAAAATCACCAAAAAACAAATTTTCTTCAAAAAATATTTGCACACGGCGAAAAAAGGTTGTAACTTTGCACTCGCAATCGGGAAACGGGGCACGAGAGCCACCGACCCGAGAGCAAGAGAACAATGACAACGATGCCACAGAGAGACAAGCAGAAAGCTCAAGTAAAAAGGTGAGAACCAAGGAACAAAGAGATTTCCGTCAAGTCCAGGTAAAGATACCGAAAAGTCAAGTCAAGAGTCAAAGACAAACAAACTAAAGTAGAAAATAGGAAACTATAAATACTAACAGCGGAGAGTTTGATCCTGGCTCAGGATGAACGCTAGCGGCAGGCTTAACACATGCAAGTCGCGGGGCAGCGGGGGAGGACTTCGGTCCTCCCGCCGGCGACCGGCGCACGGGTGAGTAACACGTATGCAACCTGCCCTTGTCAGGGGGACAACCCGCCGAAAGGCGGGCTAATCCCGCGTATATCCCCCGGGGGCATCCCCGGGGGAAGAAAGGCTTCGGCCGGACAAGGATGGGCATGCGGCGCATTAGGCAGTTGGCGGGGTAACGGCCCACCAAACCGACGATGCGTAGGGGTTCTGAGAGGAAGGTCCCCCACACTGGTACTGAGACACGGACCAGACTCCTACGGGAGGCAGCAGTGAGGAATATT
>JAAVDX010000009.1 GCA_014801585.1 Bacteroides sp. | reverse complement strand
GCTGACTGTTAACACGATATCCAACACTTATGATTGCATCAAGAGAATAGAAAGTCTGTTCTCGTTTTACTTGGCGATTCCCTTCCTGCTGAACTATTAAGTTTTTCTTAATAGTTGCTTCCGGTGTAAGTTCATTAGTTGCGTATATATTCTTGAGATGCTGATTTATAGCGGGGACAGACACATCAAACAATTGCGACATAGCCTTTTGAGTTAGCCATAATGTTTCATTCTCAACATACGCTTGTACTGTACCCGAATTATCAGGCAAATTATATAGTATAAACTGAATTTCCTTTGCCATTGAGATTAGCTGTTAAATTTGAGAGATTTAAGTTGAGCAAGGATTTCGCTTTCAAGACGATGGCTTTCAGCAAACATTTCAGTCAGTTTGGATTCAAAATCGGCCATACGTTGATTGATTGGTTCGCTTGTCATATTCCGGAATATCATCCAGCTAGGTATAACCAAGGCTACACAGATGTAATGCAGCCGGAACCTGCACACAAGCATTCTGGTTAAAGTTATTTCCCTTCATATCTTCCGTAAGATATTGAGGTTTCCGCTACCATTGCATCGGTGGTAGAATTTAATAGAGAACGTATATCTACATTAAGACACTCAGCAATAGCTGTCAATGTCTCTAATGATGGTTGGGCTGTGTTAGTACACCATTTAGAAACAGTTGCAGGGTCTTTGCCAAGCTCACGCGCAAGCCATAGATTAGTTTTTCGTTGCTCAGCAAGGACAACTTTTAGACGATTTATATATTTACCCATTTTTTATCTACCATTTGCGAATTGCACAAATTTAATGAATTATTTCGACATGGACAATCTTTTATGCTCAGAAATATAAGATTTTGGAGTAGGAATAAATTGTTATGGTAGATTTTATGCAATAAAAGACAAGCCCCCTTATAAACCGCTAACTCTTTATTAGATATTCCGCGTTGACCTCGGCCGGGATATGCTCAATATATCGCTCCCCGATTCGAAGATTAACTTCCCGTATCTTAACATCAGCGCAAAGGTCATCAGCTACTGAAACCAGTATCGGTTCAATTTCCAGATTATCCTTAAAGTAGGCCGGTATGGCCGCATAACCAAGAATCGCCCCGATGATATTCCCGGCTATCGCTCCTGTCGAGTCACTGTCACCGTCATGATTGACCGCACTGACGATACATTTCTCAAAATTATCAATGTGCCGCATCACACAGAATATTGCTATAGCGATAGCTTCTTCCGCAATCCATCCCTGACCGAGTTCGAGGATAGCCTCTTCTTCCGGACAGTCGCTCTTGCCGAAATCCAAAGCTCGCCTGATAAGGCTATCAAACTTACTCCACTCCTTATCATGGCCAGGATAGTATTCCTTCATCATGATAAGCCCTCCGGTAATGATGAAATAAAACTGCATGCTGTCAACGGATTCATCCGAGATACAATTCATTACAATAGTGGCAAGCAGGGCAGAGGAAAAGGTACTCGCCATGTGCTTGTGGGTGATTTCAGCGGCTCCTCCGGCGATACGTGCAGTATCGGAATAGTCATAGATATGCCGATGAACAGCATTGAATATTCCGATGGGTGCGACCCTCATCACACCTCCGCAGCCTTTTGAACAGTTCTCAACAGCAATCCCCATTTTAATATTTTCCAATGCTTGGAGACAAGTCATTCCGGGCGCACGCCGGGTCCACAACGATTTGATGTTCCCAATCCAGCTATCGGCCAACTTTCCGGGTGATTCCAACTGAGTTCTATACCAATTCAAATATGCTTTCTCTATATACGGAAGAATTTCCTCTATCTTACCTGCCTTAGTTGCAATCACACCATTCATGAGACCCTCAAGAGTAAAGAGCGTCATCTGAGTGTCATCTGAGAACCGAGCCACACCCTCATGCAACACATATCGAGTAATACCACTTTCTCCGAATCTCCGGCGTATGGAACAGAGATCCATAAACTCAACCTCATATCCGAGAGCGTCACCGATAGCGCCACCTACAAGCGATCCACGGCATTTATCCTGTAATCTGGAATATTCCATTTTCTATCGTTTAAAGAATTTAATAACCAAAGAATTTCTAAGAGAGTAACCAATGGGAAATCCACTGCAAAGTTAGCATCATGCAATTAACAATCCAAATTCTTTCAGTCAATCTCCACATTTGTCCCTAAAGGATCTGGTTAAGTCTGCCCCAAGTCTGACCTATCACATTGAATTCCGATTCCGAAAGTATATCATTCGTTATTGATTTCCCAATTGAAAATTATTAGTGTTCGCTAAAAATTTTTGAGACATAATAAAATTTGACCTATATGCCAAAAATAATAGGTAGTGTTGTTTTTAGCTACCCTGTAGCTACCTGAGAAATTATAAACCCCTCAACTTTAGCAAGTTAAGGGGTTTATTTTGTGCCCAGAACAGGACTCGAACCTGCACGCCTCTCAGCACTCGCACCTGAAACGAGCGCGTCTACCATTCCGCCACCTGGGCATTTCCGGTTTTGGTTTTGCAAAGTTACGTAGGATTTTTGAGTTTTGCAAGTTTTTTGACGGATTTTTTTCTGTAGGCTTCTATTTCTCTTTCGGGGCCCTCTTTCGGGACTGATGATCCGTTTTTGGAGAGCAGATGCAGTGAAGGCTGAGTAGAGCCGACGGAATAAAGGGGACGCAAGAAAGGGTAGGTACTGCGGGAAAGGATCGGCTATATGGAGTCGGAGTCCGGTAGGGGAGGAGTCGGAGCCGGCCGAAGAAGGGAGAGGAGGAAGGTTACGTCGCTTTCGGTCGTTGACCAGTCGGTGACGAAACGTACGATGGATTCCGTCGTTCCTTTAGGCCCCCATAACTCGAAACCTATCTGGGAGCTTAAACGATCAATCTCTTCGTTGGGAAGAATGAAAAATTGCTGGTTGGTGGGGGAGTCGATGTATTGTCGGTAACCTTTGGCGAGGAACCCTTCTTTCAGTTGCATGGCCAGTCGGTCGGCATTCCGCCCGATGCGATAGTAGAGATCATCGGTGAATAAGGTTAGAAACTGTATTCCCAATAATCTACCCTTTGCGAGTAGCGCACCATGAAGTTTCATCAACGACATGAATCTGGGAAGAATGTGCTTGTGTCGGCTTACTATGGCTTCCCCAAACAGTGTGCCACATTTTGTCCCTCCGATATAAAACACGTCGGCCAATGTCGCTATATCGTGGAGGGTAACATCCGTTCCGTCCGCTGTCAATCCATAAGCAAGTCGCGCACCGTCAATATACAGTGGCATGTCATAGCGCCGGCACACTTCGGATATAGCCTTAAGCTCGCTGAGCGCATAGAGCGTACCATATTCCGTAGGGTGTGTGATATAGACCATTGCGGGGCGTACCATGTGCTCGTTAGTCTCATCGGCATAGAAATCCTCCATATATCGGAGTATGGAATCTGCAGAAAGTTTACCATTCTGTTCGGGCAACGCAATTACCTTATGGCCATCGGCTTCGATGGCTCCGGATTCATGCACGTTGATATGAGCTGATTCGCAGCATAATACACCATCGTTTCTTGAAAGCAGACGGTCGATAGCTACTTTATTCGCCTGAGTACCCCCCTGCACGAAGTATACCTCGCCATCGTCAAGCCCACAGGCTTTAAGGATAGCCACGCGAGCAGCCGCTGTAAAGGAGTCAAAACCATAGCCGACGCTTTTTTCAAGGTTGGTCTTGATCAGTGCATCAAGAATCTCGGGATGCGCCCCGGCCATATAATCGCAATTGAAATAAATCATCTTAAGTAGTTTATATAATCCAATCTATCAGAGAAAGAGAATCTGAATTGATAACCTGATCCCGAACCGAATAGAAGAGAGATAAATAGCGACCCTATTGGTGACAGGCGTTAGTCTTCATGATCATCGGGGGTGATATTCCCGCCGGGATCGGTCCGGAGATGCGAAAGGTAATGTAAATATGGGAGGTGGCAACCGCCCATGGATAGGAGATGAGGCGTCTCGAATTGGCAATCGATGAGAGTAAAACCATTGTCGCAAAGGTAGCGTGCAAGATGTATAAGTGCGAGTTTGCTAGCACTCGGGCGCAGCGAGAACATGCTTTCCCCACAGTAAACACTCCCGGAGAGCACCCCATAGAGTCCCCCTACCAGTTCATTCCCTTCCCATACCTCTACGCTCATGGCATGGCCGAGTTCATAGAGTCGGGTATAAGCCTCCGTCATATCATCGCCGAGCCATGCACCTCTCTCATGAGCACGCAGTGACCCGCAATTGCGTATTACTCCCGAAAAGTCCTGATTGAACGTGACTCGATAGCGTCCGCTGTTCATAAGCGTCCGCATCGAATGGGATATATGTATTGCATCCGGAAAGATCACAAATCTGTCTATCGGACAATACCAAAGCGGAAAAGGATGCTCCCGAAAACTATACCAAGGGAAAATCCCACGGGAGTAAGCATCTATCAACCGCTCCGGAGATAGGTCGGCTCCGATAGCCAACAGATCATCGGGGCGCGGAATCAAAGGGTCCGGAAATGGATCATCCGGAGAGAGCCATGCGAAATAAGCATCCATATCGTGAGGTTATTAAGAGTAATGTAAATAAAGGAGACGGAGAGTGATAAATGAGCTGACCCTTACCCCTTATTCTCCGTGATTTCCAGAGCCGTTCGGTCGGAAGAGAGAGCAATGGCCGCGTATCCTCCCGATTTGAGAGGTCCGAACAGGAGCTGACGCATCAAAGGGGTCTTAAGATAGGTATGGAGGATGCGGTCAAGCTGACGTGCACCATATTCCTTTGTAAAACCTTTGTCAATCAGCCATTCGCGAGCCTCAGCCGAGAGGTCGAAAGTGACGTTCTTGGCCGCAAGGCGTTGGCGAAGATCGCGCAGTCGTTTCTCAAGCACGAGTGCTGCCATCTCGCGCGTCATGTCGTTGAAGACGATTGTATCCGACAATCGATTGAGGAATTCAGGTTTAAAGGTCTTTTTCACCTGTTTTAGCATAGCATCCCCGGCCGATACCCTGCTCGCAAACCCTACCGAAGCCTGCGACGCATATTGGGCTCCGGCATTAGAGGTCATGATGAGGATAACGTTGCGGAAATCAACCTGATTACCCTTGCTGTCGGTAAGACGTCCGTAATCCATCACCTGCAGAAGGATATTGAAAATATCCGGATGAGCCTTCTCAATCTCATCAAGCAGAAGCACACACGACGGTGTCTTGCGCACAGCATCCGTAAGTAGTCCGCCGTCATCGTAACCCACATAACCGGCAGGTGCACCGACCAACTTGGCCACCGAATGTTTCTCTGCAAATTCACTCATATCGAAGCGCACGAGTTCCACCCCCAATTCCCGAGCCAATACTTTCGCCACCTCAGTCTTGCCTACTCCCGTCGGACCGACGAAAAGCAACGAGGCAAGCGGCCTGGCCTCATCCGTCAAGCCTGCCTTAGCCATCATGACGGCTTCCGTCACAGCCCGTATCGCTGCGTCCTGCCCATAGATTTCAGCCGAGATCCTACTGTCGAGCGTCTCCAGATTAGTAGTATCATCAGGGTCTTCCGCCAACGATTCCACTTTACACATCCTCGCCAGCACGTCAGCGATCAGACTACGGTCAACAATCGCTTCATCACCATCGGGATGAATCTGCCGATACGCCCCGGCCTCATCGATAAGATCGATGGCCTTGTCCGGTAGGAAGCGGTCGTGAAGATGTCGCGCACTCCCTCTGACGGCAAATTCCACAGCCTCCGGCGTATAAGCCACCCCATGAAAGGCCTCATATCCCGGCGTGAGCTGACGAAGAATATTAATAGCCTCATCTATTGAGGGCTCCTGAATATCAATCTGTTGAAAGCGTCTGACGAGCCCCTTGCTCCGAGCGAAATAGCGCTTATATTCCTCAAACGTCGTCGAACCGATAAATCTTATCTCCCCCTTCTCCAGATAAGGCTTCAGCATATTCGAAGCATCCATCGAACTCTCACCTACCTGACCGGCGCCTACCAGATTATGAATCTCATCGATATAAAGGATAGCCTGCCCCTCACTCTCTACCCCATCCATAATCATCTTGATACGCTTCTCAAAATCCCCGCGATATTGCGTACCGGCAAGCAACTGCCCAAGCTCAAGGCTATAAATGCGGAAACCCTTAAGGCGCTCCGGCACATTTCCCTCATTGATACGCCGGGCCAGACCATACACCAACGCTGTCTTCCCGACTCCCGGTTCGCCCACATGAAGCGGATTATTCTTCTCCTTCCTGCAAAGCACCTGAATAGTGCGCTCCAATTCCTCCTCTCTGCCGACCAATGGATTCCTCCGCTCAGCAATATCATTCAGGCATACCACCAGATCCTTCCAATTCCCCGGCGTTGTTTCCCTTATTGAGTTAGGACCAAAGTATTCAGTGAAGTCCAATTCCTCCTCCTCCTCCTCCGGATTTATTCCCTCCGTGCCCGGCTCCTCATCGTCAGGCATCTCCCCCTCCGAATCCATGTTGCCGGAGCCTGCATATAAAGGGCTGAAGATAGGATTATTGCTATCCGTCTCTCTCTCATATACATCCGTCAGCGTGCGCAGAAACCCCGCGATATCCTCATGTATAGCCTGCATAAGAAGCCACGCTGCCTGCGACTCCGGAAGATGAAGAATTGCATTGATAGCATGTGGAACTCCCATTTCGTCACGCCCGGCACTTTCCGCCTGCATTATGGCATATTCGAAAGCCTCCTGCATCTGCATAGAGAAGGAGATTGGTGAATTCTCATCACGTTCTACAGAATCCTGCTGCTCCAGATACTCCCGCAGCCCTTCACAAAGCAAAGAATGATTAGCGTCCGACCACGCAAGTACCTTACGGAACTTCTTAGTCTTACAAAGTTCAAAAAGAAATAATTCGGGAGTGACAAATTCGTAATTCATCTTCGCTACGGTCGTGCCGACAGCTTGGAATAATTCAGTGATATCCTTAGAATAATTCATTGCGTTGAAAAAAGTGTTAAAGGTAAAAAATGTAGAGAAAAGAGCAATCAGGCTTTTTCTACTTCCGCGCGCAGGGGAAACCCCTCCCTTTTCGCCGCATCGAGCAGCCGACGGCATCGGGTGGTAGCTATATCATAGCTATAAGGTCCGACCTTCCCCTTCCCCGAATGATGGATATCAAGCATCACGGCGAAAGCCTCCTCAGTCATCATATGGAAGATGTTGATGAGGGTATCGGTCACGAAATCCATCGTAGTAAAATCATCGTTGTAGAGCACGACGTAATATTTCGATGGTTCTTTTACCCGCGAAGAAGTTTTTTCTTTAATATTGGATTGTGGCATGGCCTACTTATTGACAGTCTTAATATTAACAGTTACTCAGAGAGCATCACAATCCTTTCGGTTGCGATGCTTCTCAGTCGACATACGATTACGCGGAAAATCCCCATGCGAAGCTGTCTGCACCGCATGGGGTAAGAAATATCTTATGGATCGATCTGAATCCGGATCGCTGATTCCGCGCCTTAATTAGTTGGCAGGAGTCGCTGCGGGCTGAGCAGCCGGAGCAGGAGCCGCTGCAGGCTTAGCCTCAGGCTTAGCGGCAGCCGGAGTAGAAGCCGGAGCCGGAGCAGCAGTCGTCTGAGCAGCGGGCTGAGAAGCGATAGCCGAAGAACTCAGGGGAGTCTTGAGAGCGAAGGAAGCGCAGATGCTTACTACGCAGATAAAGATTGCGAGACCCCAAGTTGCCTTCTCAATGAAGTCAGTCGTCTTGCGATAACCGAGATACTGGTTGCCACCGGAATAATCGGAAGCCAGACCGCCCCCTTTGGATTTCTGGATGAGAACAACGCAGATGAGAAGCACACAGGCCAATACGATCAGGATGCTGAGAAAGATGTACATTTTTTTCTGTTAAAGATAAATTTGTCATCAGCAGGTGAAAGGGAAGAACCCTTCTTCACTGCCATGGAATATTAATAACAACAATGCGATCCCCGAAAAAACCGGAGCAGTAATCCACATTTCTTCAACGGTCGGAGTCTACACATTCCGATCCGAATCAATGCTTTTTCCGCGATTCGTTAAGAATCAGTTTTTTCAGGAAACGTATTTGATCTGCAAAGTAAACACTTTTTTCCGGATTTTTCAAATTTAAATCCTGAATAATTTGCAAAGCCTTCTCATAATTACGATTTTTTATGAGAATTCGGGCGAATGACTCGGTCAGAGTGGGCGAATCCTCCTCTTTAGGCAACTCAGCGTGGCGCACGCGACGCGGTGCCGGCGGCGGTACAGCCGCCAGAAAAGCGTCAATAGCCGATGCGGTAGAATCAGAAGCGGAAGCTTTCCCGATTACCTCGTTGGCTCCCTCTCCGGTGTCGTCGGCAGTAGCATCCCCCTCCGGGCCGGCCGATGCTCCGATAAGATCGGGATTCATCATGTCCGGAGCTACGGGAATCGGCTGCTGACCCGAAGCGCCGCTCTCTCGACGTTCAGTCCCGAATGTCGAAAGAAACGTATCGATCGTGTCAAAAGTAGAGAGCTTCGGAAGCAACGCATCCGGATAAAAATCGGCCAGCGATTCTGAATTCAGACCCAGCACTTCCGCTGCATCCGCCGGATCACCTATATTGACGGCCATAATCCGGCGCAGTTCATCCCTGCTCTCGTCGTCAGGGGCGAGATGGATTGCCTTCAGAGCCGCATAGGCGAAATATGGATATTTGGAGAGGAGAGCTTCGTAATCGTTATAATCTTGCATTGCAGAATAGTAGGGGAGATGATAGGTTTGAGAAGTAGTTACCAATTGCCGAGAGTGGCATTAAAGATGAGGTCAACAAGTTCCTCAGAAATTTCACGACACAGATCGTCCTGCACGTCAATGAGCAGAAGCGAAGAGGAAAACTGTCGGTAAGCCGAAAAATTCTGATCGACGTTGTTGGCCGGATTATTGTTATCCGTATATTTTACGTGTACCGTAATTGTCAGTCGCGTTTCAGACGCATAAGCATCCTCGCCTACGGCCTGAGGCGAAAGATTATACCCCGTGATTTCCCCCGTCAGTTCGCCGTCGGCGTTACCATCTACAATCTGCAGACGTGTCTGGCGCGTCACAGCATCCATCAGCTGATTCTGGAATTCCTGCTGCAGGGGAGGGTATACCAAAGCTGCACGAATAGGAAACTCCGTGATATTGATCGTCTTATATACGTCATAATTAATAGCCGACCCATTAAACTTATAGCTGATGCGACACGACGTAAACAAGCAGGCCATAATGACGATCAACGCCATCACACCCCCTTGCCCGGCCCCCGACATTGACCAATGATTCCGGATCCGGCTGCGAGTCCAACCTGAGAAAAAACGCTTAATCCAGCCCATATTCTTTAATTTTGCGGTAAAGGGTTCGTTGAGAGATATTAAGTTGTTCAGCGGCAAGTTTCTTATCGCCGTTATTACGGCGTAGAGCGTTGGCCACGGCTTCCTTCTCAGCTTCCTCAAGCGTAAGAGGATCTGCCGCAGTGACTGCCTGGATTCTGTCGTTGCCGGAGCCGGTGGATGTAAGGTCGGTCGACATGCGCAGTAGCTCCTCCTCCGGAGCAAGAAGATCCTTAGCCGACGCCTGCCGCGGAGCGAGACGCGGCAAAAGTGCCGGACGTCCTCCGCCGGCCGACTGGTTCTCATCGCCATGCCGGTCAGCCAACCCCAAAGCCCCCTTCAATTCTGAGATCTCCGCACGCATTGCAAAGAGTGTCTGCCATAGAAACTCGCGTTCTTGCTCATAGGAATGACGATCGGCATAAGGCACATGCTTCCCCTCCGCTCCCTCGCGGGCCGGAGTTGGCAGAGCGTCGATAAACTCACGCCTAGAAATCTCCTCTCCCGCATTGAAAAGAGCCAGCTGCTCCACGACATTTTTCAGCTGTCTTACGTTGCCCGGCCAGCGATAAAGCGTCATGGCGTGCTGTGCCTCCTCCGAGAAAGAGATAGGTTCGGTAAGATACTTCTCCGAAAAGTCAGCCGCGAATTTCCGCGCTAACAGCAGAATATCATCCCCTCGCTCATTCAAAGGAGGCACGTCAATAATGACCGTCGACAGTCGATAATACAGATCCTCACGGAATCTTCCCGCCGCCACAGCCTCCGGGAGGTTTACGTTCGTAGCCGCCACTATGCGCACATCCGTCTTCTGCACCGTCGAAGAGCCCACCTTAAGAAACTCTCCCGATTCCAGCACACGCAGCAGCCGTGCCTGAGTGGTCAGCGGAAGTTCCGCCACTTCATCAAGAAATATCGTCCCCCCGTCGGCCTCCTCAAAATAACCCTTACGGGTAGAGATCGCTCCCGTGAAAGCCCCTTTCTCATGACCGAACAGCTCAGAATCGATAGTACCCTCCGGGATAGCCCCGCAATTGACAGCTATGTATTTCTTATGCTTCCGTGCTCCGGAATTATGGATTATCCTCGGAAAAAACTCCTTGCCCGAACCGCTCTCGCCCGTGACGAGCACAGAAAGATCGATCGGCGCAACCTTTACGGCGCGTTCGATCGCATGGATAAGAGCCGGAGAATTCCCGATTATAGAAAAGCGTCGGCAGACGCTTGTGATTTCTTCTTGGATTGACATTTTCTTTCGTTGCAAATGTAGCGTCGTCGGCAGACGTGGTCCTGCGTCATAAGTCCCTGCATATCCTATCCGTAACGCCTGAATCGCCCCCGATTCTACCTATCCCTTCAGGCCGACCCTCAAGGCTTCTGAATCCCCTTGTCGAGAAGCCGGCGCTTCACCTGCATTCTCACCCACGTCGGTGTCATACCGATGAAAAGTATCGCCAGCCGATTCGTAATCCCATTGATATATTGTTGCCTCCCTTTCAGCAACCTCCCCACCGCCTTTCGGGCGAACACATCCGGCCGCGCAATCGCACCCAGTCGCAAAGCCAAGCGCTTAAGATTGTCGGGCAACCCGAAAAGATCCGTCGCTATCCCCCCCGGACAAGCCACCATCACCCTCACTCCATAATCCCGCATCTCATAATGCAGAGCCCGCGAAAAAGCCCGGATATACGCCTTGGTAGAGGAATACATTGCGATCCCCGGCATCGGCATCCAGCACGACATGGAACTCATATTAAGAATATACCCTTTCCCTTTCTCCTTAAAATACCTCGCAAACCGCAGAGAAAGAGCCGTCGTAGCGCGTACATGAAGATCAACGAACGCATTAATCTTCCCCTCCGGGATATCCGCCGCCGGAGCAAACGAAAAGATTCCCGCATTATTCACCAGCACATCCGGATCAAGCGCGAAATTCTCCAGATAAGCGAATATCCTGTCCGCAGCGTCCGTCCGACATAGATCAAGCGTCATCGGAAAAGTTCTGACGCCATATGCCTCAGAGATTACCGCGGCGGCCGCATGAAGCGGTTCGTCGTCGATCGATATCATTACGACATCATATTTCCTTTCAGCTAAGGCCTTACAGAACTCAAGACCTATACCCCCGGAGGCGCCTGTTACGACTGCTATCTTACCCATCGATCAGATATTTCTTTCCTTAATTTTCTCAATTTCGTGGCGTATTCCCGTAGTCAGCTCATCAGGATTCAGATGCTTATGGCAAGCCATCTCCCGGCTATACATCCGGGCGATACAATAGTTGACATGATCGCAGCCGCAGCGATGCTCCTTATCAAGAAGCATCCGATTGACGAAATCAGGCTCATTCAGCAGAGCCCGTCCCATCTGTACAAACTCAAATCCTTCATTCATCACTTTATCCGCTCCGGGCCGATCAATTACACCCCCTACATACACAAGCGGCATATCCAGTTCCTTACGGAATCTTCGCGCATCCTCCAGGAAATAAAGAGGTTCGAAATGTTCCGGACGTATCATAAACCTTCCCGCCATACGCACCCCATATTTCAGCCAAAGCTGCTTCATATAATGAGTCATAGTATGGATAGGCATCTCTCCGCGCATCACGTACATCGGAGCCTTACTCACGAACCCTCCCGAAAGCACCATCGCATGTACCCCATGCTGCTCGATAGCCTTAGCCACGCGCACACAGTCATCAATCTCCAGCCCACCCTTAAAACCATCGCGCATATTGGTCTTTACCAATACGCCCATGTCATCCCCGGCCTGCTTCATCACCTCCTCAAGACATAGATGCATGAAATGCATCCTATTCTCCAGCGAGCCGCCGAACTCATCACGACGATGATTCGTATAAGGCGACAGAAACTGCGAAATGAGATAGCCATGCCCTGCATGCACCTCCACACAGTCAAATCCCGCCTCGCGGGCCGTATTGACAGCCTCGCCAAACTCCCGCGCTAACTGATGCAATTCATCCTTCTTAAGTCCCCGGCATATTGTAGGAGAGTAAAGGTTAAAGCCCGTATTGGGAGCCACAGGTATGCCCCCTGCCGTCCGTATATGAGTCATATTTCCGCAATGCCCGATCTGTATGGAGGCCTTTGCCCCGCGGGCATGTATCCCGTCAGTGATTTCGCGGAGCGGAGTGATGATTTCCGGACGCAGCCAGAGTTGAGTGTCAAAAGACAGGGCCGACCTGCATATTCCCGCATAAGCGAGCGTCGTCATGCCGACTCCTCCCTCCGCCACACTCCAATGATAATCACGTAGTTGCGGAGTAGGATTATTGTCACGTCCCATACCCTCAAACGCCGCCGAACGAATCGTGCGGTTACGAAGAGTGACAGGACCTATGTTAGCCGGAGTGAAAAGCATTTTATTAGATGTTTAAGTGTCGTTTCATGATCTCGGAATCCCCCCTTGGGTGATGGTCATCCCGTCTATCAAGGCATGTTAATAGAGGAAAGGTATGATAGAGCATCGGTTCAAAGCAGCATACTCATCCCCGAACATTGATATATATTTCTTATGCGTAGCCCGCGCGCGAGGAGCCAGATTGGCAAACGTCCAGATTGCGAATACCACCCCCGGAGGGCTCCACGTCAGGATCGCAAAACCGATCCATTCCGTCAGTTCGCCAAGATAATTGGCCGAAGTGACGAATCTGAACATCCCTCCCCGGGGTATATAATGTCCCGTATCTCCAGGTTTACGCAGATTGCGGATGATAGAATCAGAATGAATATTAATAGCCATCCCGACAAAAAATATGATAGTCCCCAGAATAAAAAGAGGCGACCAAAGCCACGACGTCGGATACTCCGGCCCGGGATTAAGATAGAACAGCCATCCCCCGATCATATAGGCATTCACCAGATTAAACGTCACTCCCGAGAGTATAATAGAGAGAGGCATCTTGCTCTTCCCCTTGATCAGAAACGGAAATACGAACGAACGCTGGAAATAATGCAACAGAAAAAGCGACGTCATGACGATCAAAGCCGGTTCCCCGCGTCGCGGTGAAAGCAGCCACATAAGAAGCATCGCCACAAATACGGGCGACTCCATTACCACCCATCCAAGCCTATTATTGATTGCCGGCCCCCACTTTGCATTATAGGTCAGTCCGTAAGCCGGAGTGATTCTCTGCAAGGCGCAGAAGACGATGACCGCCAATACGACCATCCCGCCCAATACCGAGAAATATACAGAAGATTCAAACATGCCGCGTCAGGTTAAGATATATATTCTACGCCTCCCAACTCCCATCTCCGAAAGATATAAAATTGGATTCTACAAATTTAATAAAAATATCCGTATTAGGCCAACCAATGCGCCAAAAAGTAGACTGCCCGAGATAAAAAATCGGCCGCCCCGAGATTTCGGAGCGGCCGACCTATATATATTTACTTATGATTATTTCACGACTACCTTGAAGGTATGCTTATTGACAGTGACGAGATATACGGCCTTCTCAACATTATAGAGAGCAGCGTCGCTCTTCACGGGAGCCTTCACTACAATCTTGCCGTCGGCTGCAGAGATTACGACCTCAGAGCCTGCAAAGCCGTTGACCATGATCTGGCCCTTGCCTGCTGCAACGCTCTGGCCGGCAGTGATCTCATCTACGCCCGATACTGCTACGTAAGCAAAGTTCGACTGCGAACCGCTGACGAGCTTGCCGTCGACAGTATTGTTGGCTACAACGTAGTAACTGCATTCTTTGCCGTCCCAATCCTTATCGGTATAAGAAGTGCCGGTGACATTCTCAGCGATAAGTTTCGGATTAGTGCCATACTTGTTGCAGCGATATACATTGTACGACTCCGGAGTGCGGGTGATCATCTCGGCCGGAGTGAAGGAGATATCATCGATCGCAGCGCCATAGCCATTGTATGAGCAATAGCGGAGAGCGAACTTCACCTCGCGGCTCGTAAGCAGATAGCTTACATAATCCCAGATATCGCTACCTACTTTCGACTTCGACGCAATCTTACGGAAGTCGCCTGCACGACCATAAGCAAGGTTCTTATCATTGGGATCAAGCTTGCCGTTAGCCTTCTCACAAGTCCAGATCTCTACATATTCAGTTGTGCCTGACTCGAATGTCGAATACCAGAAGCTGATCTCAGTGCCTGCCTGACATAAAGGAGATACGAGCCACTTCGACGACTGTATCGGAGCCGAATTCTCATCATAACCACCGCAGATAGCGAGCAGAGCCTGCTTGCCGGAATGAGGAATCAGACGCTCATTAGTGAAGCCGAGTTCCTCATAGTTATAGATCTGCCAGCCTCTCTTCTGATCCGAATTGGGCCATTCTGCAACCTGACCGGTCGACTGATTCTGGAAGTGGATCGGCCAGAGATCATCGCCATTGATATTCTGCCAATAGTCGAATGTCTCGCTCAGATCAAACGGACTGTAAGCCTCAAAGTTCTCGAAGTTACCATAAGTAGTCGAGGGAGCGCTCCATGAGAGATCAACCGTGTGGATATCATCATGCTTGATAGCCTGAAGGTCGCTCACCACAGCGATTGCACTCGGACGCACGAGCAGAGTAAGCTCTTTCACGTTGTTCGCCATATTTTCATCCTCACCCTCGATAGTAGCGCGGACTGTGACAGTCGGGTTAGAGAACGCGAGGTGGAAGTCTGCGTCGAATTCAGCAGTCTGGTTAGAGTTCAAAGTAGCGATATCTTCGTTTACAACGTCAAGTACGCTTCCTGACTCATCAAGGAGTTCAATCTTCAATGTGCCGTCCATACGTTCGCGGCCACAATTGGCTACGACTACATGGAAAGATATGTCATCGCCTACAGTAGCCTCTGTGATGCCGTCAAACTCTGAAACCTTAAGGTCGAAGTCTGCGTCATCAATTACCTGGAAGCTGTCAAGTACCAGATATTCGCTATAATCTCCGGAGAAGTTTACTCCAAGACGTAGCTGTACCCAATCAGCATCGCTCAGATCTTCGGGAAGATACACCTCGCCGTCGTTCCAGCGGCCTACGAGAGGCTTCGCAGCATTAAACTCACCTACGAGAGTCTCTTCATCCTTCTTATTCGAACGTGCATATACCTGAATAGAAGACGGAGCCTTCGAATAATCCCAGAAGCGAAGTTTGAATACGCTCTTCTTAATGCCATGAGTTGAGAACTTCGGAAGGATAAGTTTACCCTTGCATGCTCTCTCCGCAGAGCCTATCAGACCACCCTGTACGAATACTGCGGCTCCTACTCCGAGCTGAGCGGTCGAGCTCGCATTCTCCCAGTAGGAAGCGCTGTATGCACCCGAAGTGAGGAACGTATACGGGCTCAGATCGAAGTGGGTTGTGCCCCATTCTTCCTTGATCGGAAGCTCATAGGGTGTGCCGAGATCTTCTCTTACGAATATAGATTCGATTGATTCACCGGCCTGGTTTACTGCCGTCGGACCCATATAGAAAGAAGCCAAGGTGCCGCCTACGCCCTTACCATAGGGATAATAAGTGTAGTTGGTCTCTCTTGTCTCAGCTATCTTCGTGAGATAAGTTGAGACTGCGCCCGTCTGGATGTAGAAGTTATAATGGAAGCCAAGATCATCAAAATCTACAAAACCGCCATTGTAGCCTACCTCAGAGGGAGCATCCCATTCCATGATCATACCGAGGTTGTCCTGAGTCGGCACGCCGCGGATATTATCCGGATGCAAGGGCACGTCCATACCTACATATACACTATACGACTTCGTATAGCCCGATCCGTTCTTATTGCTCGGAGTGACAGTGTATACAGTGAAACCATCACCATTAGAACCGTTGGTGACCTTAATGGTCTCACCCGGTTTGCCGGAAGCCGAACGGCTGATAGGAGTGGCTGTGTCATCAATATAAGTAAGCGTCAGAGTAATCTCATCATCAGCAGGCAGCGGCTTGCCGAGGATATCCACAGTCGGGAGAGTTGCAGTCAGGATTGCAGCCTGTTCACCGAAATCTGCAGCCACCAGGCTTACATTCTCCGGCTCTGCGGGCACGGCTGAAGAAGCGCCATCCACTTCCTTCACCTGGAAGTTATGGAGCGTAAGACCCTGAGCTGACTGAGCGCGGGTTGAAGTGACGTGGAAACCGATATAGTAATCGCCTGCTTCGGCCACTGCGAAGTTAAATGCCTTATGCTGAGGAAGTGATGACTCAAAGAGCTCCTTCGGAGTAGAATAGAGCATAGTCGTCATACCCTTCACCGTGGGATCTGTACCTACCCATATCTCGTAGCTTTCCTGAGTATTCATCCCCGCCATAACGCCGCGGATGTCAACTGCGAATTCATAAAGCTTTGATGCGTCGGGAAGATGCACAGCGGGAAGGATCAACCAGTCGTCGGCATCGCTCAGGTAGCCGGTCTGGAAGATCATACCCTCATAGATAGAGAGGTTACGGCCCCAATAGAACCGACGGTCATCTTCGTTGGCGTTGATCACTGTATAGTTCTGGCTCTGATCCTGAGTCGGAGTCTGCAGGAAGGGAAGCTCGAATGCCTTACCGAAGATCTTCGAGATGCCTGCTGAGGGAGAAGTCTGACCCTGCGATACGGCCTCTACAGTGATATCATATACCTTCATATCCGCAGGAGCAGTCAGCACATACTTGTTCTCCTTAATGGGAGTCGTATTCTGAAGCTGGCCGCTGAGATATACGTTGTAAGTGACATCGTTGAGGTCCACATAGCCCTGATGGGCGCCTACTGCCGTTGCAGCGTCCCAGGTCAGAGTATTGCCCTTAAGCTCGATATTCTTTACTGCGGCCGGAGCGTCGTAGCCCACATAGAAATTCACCGTATTCACTGGGCTCACATCCTCACCGATAGCAGTAGTGAATTCCAGCACGTGCTGACCCTGTGCAAGATCAAGAGGAAGTGTGAATGTCTCACCTGCCTTAACGTTGCGGGTATCGATCACCTTACCGTCAATCTTAGTTACAGCCTGGAATGTTGTCCCGGTCAGATCCACGCCGACAAATGACTCAGTCGGAGCCGTCAGCTTAACCTGGCCGTTGAGAGCTGCCCCTGCGAATGTCAGTTCCGGAGTCGGAGCGAGCATCGGAGCGTTGGAAGAAGCAAAATCATCAGTGCAGAGAATCGAAGCGATATACGGAGTCTCGGGCGCTATGATATCAGCACCGATTTTGCCGTCAAACATCTCTGTCTCAACGAATACCACCCTGTTCTTCATGTTGAAGTTGTCGCGATACGCAGCGATAAACACTTCATCCATCGGGCTGTAAACAATCTGACCCGGAATCGGGTTAGTCGTGTCGTCGCAGCCGAAGAGCATTGCGCCGTCTTCAAGATTGATATCGCCGATCTCTACAAGAATAGGTTCGGGTGTGCGATTCGGATCCTCACCCCATTCAATTGAGTAGACGTGGTTGAAGTTGTCAAACGCATATACCTCTTTTGCCACCGGATTGTAAGCGATAGCAGCGATAAAGGGCTTGATGCCGGTAGTCGTCTCAAGCTTACCGCCATAGATGTATCTCCATTCGCCCGTCCCGTTGAAATTCGGGTTGACGATACCAAAGATACTGTGACCCTGATCACTCACCAGATCAATTGAGCAAGTGAAGAAGATATCAAGATCCGGGTTGTAGGTGATTGAATATGCGTTGGCGCGTGAATCATCGAAGGTATATGTGCCTGTGAGATCTCCGGTCAGAAGATCATAGGTTGTCCAGATACCCTTAGTCGTAGTTGCGCCTCCGGCCACGTCAACCGACGCATAGGTGGAGCAGATCACGTCTCCCTTGCGGTAGGAGTTGCCCTGATAGATATAGTCGTCGCCACCGAAAGGGGAGAACTGCGGGCCGCTATAAAGGGGAGTCAGACGTCCGGTTGACGGATTCAGCTCGCCGATATAGGCCTGATAAGTGTAGTCCATCGAGGGGAATCGGTTGACGATACCATAGAGCGTCGCACGCGGAGCCTGAATCGAACGCAGGATTGAGTTCGGTTTCATCTCGCGCACCTTTGCCGGACGAGGGATGGATCTCAATCCGTCGTAGGCAGGCATCACCGTATTGTCAGGATTACCTGACATGCCGGCTGTAAGACGCTTCAGCACCGCAGGCGTCTTGCGCACCTGATTCGTCGGATGCGCGTCTTCACCATCGGAAAGCACTGACTTCCACGGCGTGGAAGCCGAAGCAAGCAAGCCGGATGCCAATAGTCCGACACCGATGACGGACCCCATGGCGGGCATAAAGTAATTACGCTTCATAGTGTTGTTAAGTGATAACTGTTAAATTATGGTTGTTGAATAATTTCTTTGATATTTAGGTTGCTTACGTATAGATTGTAGATTGGTCTATTCGTAAATGAGCGATATTCCGTCCTCGTTTTTTCAGGATTGAATATTGGTGCGGAGCCATCCGCTGACAACTCCGATAGCAAAGTTAATCAAAAATTTTAATAATTGACCATCTTTTAATGAAAATTATGATATTGATTTATACTCAATTGACATTTTAACATATTTTTATGTCATTATTGATTGTTTTGATAGTTAGTCCTGACAAATTGCCAGAATCATTATCGCGAAAGAGTTATAAATTTCCGAAAAACGTTAAAAAATAATTGCAAAAAAGCAATCCCCGAGTGCGAGTAAGCGCGAAGGAAACGCAGATTTGGTGGCTTCGCGCCTATTTATAACGCAGTTTAAAGAAGTATATTGCGCAGAATTGTCCAGACGATAAGCGTCATCAGCACCCCTCCGATAAATCCCGGAGAATTCAGTGCTCGCGACATGCGCGGATAAGTAGAAGGATCAGCCTCAATCCATAGCCACGCAAGAATCAGAGGTGAGACACACAGAAGGAAAGGATTGGCATCCCACGCGCTCCGGAAATCTCCATGCAGCAGCGCGTGAATCATTCGTTGCGATCCGCAGCCCGGACAATCCAGACCCGTCAGCGAGCGTACGATACAGCGAGGAGCCCAACGGCTCTCTCCCGGATCAAAAATATAATAAAGCGTGGCGATGGCCGCAGCTAAAGCCCCGACCATCGCTACGCGTCGTAGACGCAATGATGTAAATACGTTCTTGATCATCAGCCGAACGCTCAGAAAAGCAGCATTATCGGTAGAGAGAGGGTATTGGCAAGAACGCCCAACACAAAACTTACGATAATCCATATCTGCGCACGCTCCGATGCGCGAAGTGCCCCCTCCATATCTCCTGCATAAAATTTGCTCGACACCTGACAGGCAAACACGATCGCCACAACTCCTGCCGGCAGACAACATAGCACAGTCATCACTACCGCCCATACGAGATACGTCGGCGGCATCCCCTCGTCAACATGCGGACGTGGCGGCCGATTGTTAAGGCCCGTCCCCGAGGCCATAGCATTGACGCTCCGGTCTTTTATATCTTCCGAAGTGCCTGTCCGGTCTTCATCGTCTCCCTCTCCTGCATATTTCCCGGTGGCTACCGCTACTTTCTCAGGATCGTAACTGACTCCCAACGTCTCAGCCCACTCTTCCGCCGGTTCCCGAAGCGGAGGAGGAGTAATACCTTCTACAGCCGGAGGAAGCATCGGCTCATTAATATTGTCAGCCGAGGGCGACTCGATCCGTCCCAATGCCTTGACGATTGCACGCGGATAGAGGGAATACTCTACAGCATGAATCTTCTCAGCAAGACTCTCGGGAGTATCATCCGCTGCTACCTCCACCTCCTCCTGCATAAGAATCTCACCACCGTCTACTACGTCCGATACATAATGCACCGTCACTCCCGACTTCGTTTCCCCCGCAGCAATTACGGCCTGATGGATTTTGTCGCCATACATTCCCGGCCCCGAATAAGCGGGCACGAGCGAAGGATGGATATTGAGCATACGTCCGGCATAAGCCTCCGTCAGCTCCTGCGGCACAAAACGCAGAAAGCCCGCAAGCACCACCATATCAATCCCCTCCTCACGCAGCAGATCGAGAATTTCCTGCGGATTCTCTGCCCATACGGATTTAGGTATATATAACGTCTTGACATCGGGATAAGCCGCCATTCTCTCAGCTACCCGTGCCCCCGGTCGATCATAGATTACGAGCGCCACTCTTACGCGATTGCCGTTGGCGAAGAATTTATAGATATTTTCGGCGTTCGATCCGTTGCCGGATGCGAAGATTGCTATTTTCTTCATTTGAGAATTATGAATTTATTTATCCGCGCCCCTCAGGCGCTTCGCTCTGATAGTTTCTCTCTCTCTTTGACAGTTCCCGGATTGCTCTTTCCAATCTCTCATGAGGGAGCCTGCTGTAGCATTACTAACTTATGATAATGACCCCCTTGGGCAAGTAGCTCCTCATGAGTACCTGATTCTATGATGCGCCCCTCATGCATTACGCATATCAGGTCAGCATTCGTGATTGTGGAAAGGCGATGTGCGATTACGATTGTAGTTCGATTCTTCATCAGCCGCTCCAGAGCCTCCTGCACGAGGCGTTCGCTCTCTGTATCGAGCGCCGAAGTCGCCTCATCCAGAATCAGAATCGGAGGATTCTTAAGGATAGCACGCGCAATGCTGACGCGCTGACGCTGACCCCCCGACAGACGCGAACCGCGATCACCTATCATAGTGTCATAGCCGTTTTCCGTAGCCATTATGAACTCGTGGGCATTGGCGATACGCGCAGCCTCCTCCACTTGTTCGCGCGTAGCATCTTTCATGCCGAACGCAATATTGTTGAAGAAGGAGTCATTAAAGAGGATTGCCTCCTGATTTACGTTCCCCATCAGCGAGCGCAGATCATATACCCGAAGATCCCTGATATCAGTTCCGTCTATCAAAATCCGGCCCCCACCGACCTCCCAGAAGCGTGGGATAAGGTCGACAAGAGTGGATTTCCCCGAACCCGACTGCCCCACGAGTGCAATCGTCTTACCCGCGCCTGCCTTCAGCGACACATTCTTCACGACATCCCGCTCCCCGTCGTATGAAAAGCTTACATCCTGCAACTCTATATCGCAACCCGTGTTGCCCGTCTTCGGTAGAGGTTTCGGCTCTTCAGGGTCTTTGATAGGATTATCGGCATCCAGAATGCGGTCGATTCGGGTGATTGCAGCCATACCCTTCTGCACCGTGAAATTAGTCTTCGACAATTCCTTGGCCGGATTAATCACACTATAAAAGATCACCATGTAATAGATAAACTGAGCCGCATCTATCGAAGAATTTCCCGAAAGGATAAGTGTCCCCCCGAACCACAGCACTATAGCCACTGCCAAAGTCCCCAAAGTCTCACTGACCGGATGCGCAAGCGACACCCTTCGCTGAATCGAATTGCAAAGATCGTAATACTGCTGCGTCTGAGCCATAAATCTGGAGCGCATCGTCTCTTCCGCATTGAATGCCTTCACGATTCTCAAGCCCCCGATCGTCTCCTCGGTTGACGACAGGATATCTCCCCAGAGATTCTGCGCGTCAAGCGAACAGGATTTAAGCTTACGCCCGATCGACCCCATTATCCAACCGAAAAACGGAAGGATAATCAGCACGAAAAGAGTCAGTTGCCAGCTTACATAGATCATCACTCCTAAATAGATGATAATCATTATCGGATATCTGATCAGTGAAAGCACCGACGCCAATACCGAATTTTCCACCTCCGCCACATCCCCCGAGATACGAGCGATAATATCCCCCTTTCGTTCAAGCGTAAAGAATCCGATCGGGAGCATCAGAATCTTCGAATACATAGCGTTTCTAACATCGCGCACAACGCCATGGCGCAAAGGAAGAATGCAATAATCAGAGAGATAATACGTCCCCGTCTTCAGCAGAGTCATCCCGATAAGGATAGCCGAAAGTATAGCCAAAGTCGTAGAAGGTCCATAGGAAGTGATAAGAGTGTTAGTGAAATAATAGAAATTATTTATTGCCACTTCCTTAATGTTATGCCAATCCCATTCCATGAAATGATAGACTCCATCATCAAGTCCGAAGAGCATCTGAAGAATCGGGATCAGAAAAGCGAAAGAAAATATGGTAAAGATTGACGTGATGATATTAAAGAAGACGCTCAGGAAGAATGCCTTCTTATATTTCCAGGCAAACCGCCGGAAGATTGTCATCAGATCTTTCATAGATATCGGAAAATTTATTACGAAAAAAGTGCCCTCTCCAAAATAAGAGCTACGTAGATGCAAAGTTACTAAAACTTTGCGATATTACCAATTTAGTTCCCTCCCTCATTATAATAATTAAATATTATCCCCTCCCTATTACTTACTACTTATTACTTATTACCTGGCGCAACGCGCCTATTACTTATTACTTGAAAAGACTTTCGCTCCGATTGTGGTCCAATGACCGCAATCAGAGCGAAAGTCTTTTCCTTGCTTCTTCCTCGCCATAAGTCTGAATAAACCCCTTCCGGGTGCGTTTCCAGCGGCGATGGCTCCAGAGCCAATATGCCGGCTGCCGACGTATCGATTCTTCAAGCAGCTGCCAATATCTACGGGTCGGAGCAAACATCTCCTCCTTGGAAGCATCCGGAGTGATTTCAATGTAGCGGCATACATAATGTCCCCGGCTCTCCCGACGCAGATCGCAATAAAACACCGCGGCCCCTATCTTACGCGAAATCTTCTCAGCGCCGGTAAGCACGGGCGTATCATGATGAAGGAAATCTACGAATAGGTGAGTGCTCTCATAAAGCGGGGCCTGATCAGCGATATATCCGGTGATTGACGCTACTCCCTCACGCCGGGCACCGATTACGGCCCTCAGCGTGTCGGCCATCGCCACTGAATTAAGTCCGAATCGATTGCGCAGCATCAGAAAGGCCTTGTCTGCATCCTTATTGGAAAGCGGATGATATATCTGCAGCGGACGGCAGGGCGCTGAAATATGAAGCGGAATCGAGCAACACCATTCCCAGTTGCAATAATGCCCCAAAAAGAGAGTGACCGGACGCCCCGACCGCAGACAGTCATCCACAGCCTCCACATTCTCAAATCTCAGCCGCCGCCGCATCTCCTCCTCCGACATTGAGGCCAGCGCCACGGTCTCTACAAAATATTCCCCCAAAAAACGATAAAAATCCCGTGCAATCCTCCTCAGTTCCCGATCCGTCTTCTCCGGAAACGATGTCTTCAGATTCTCCATCACGATCCCCCTTCGATAGCGCATGACGCTATGAAGAATCCACGTGACGCCTCTCCCGAGTGCATAGTTCACACTCAGCGGCACCTTTGACATTATTTTGAATAGCGACGTTAGCACAATCCGTAAAAAATCAGATTAATCAGCGAATTGGAAATTCAGCCGGAGGATATTGATGATAATAGCGCATCAGACAATGCCGTTGTTATGTTTCAGTCCGTAGCGTATGGCCGGACGCTGCACCCATCTCTGCACGCAATAAGCCAGCACTCCATAGATGCCGGTAAGAATCCACAGATGGATATAGTCATGTCCTGCCTGAGCTATCGAAGCTCCGTTCGTATTCATGCGGATAAAACCCTCCAGACCCCACGTCGCCGGGACGCAGTCAGAGAGGAATAGCCAGGGCGCCGACATCGCATATCGCGGCCAGGTCAAGCCCGAAAGGAAGAGGAAGATAATCGAAGTGACCACCCATATCAGGAATACGCTCTCACGCTCTCTGACGATCCCCTGAAGGATAAATCCCCAGAAAATAGTAGCGATCAGCATCGGAGTTATAAACATCAGTTCATGAAATACGTTCCCCGCCATCGGAAACCTGAATATCAGCGGCACATAATGTATCACATAGATCGTCGGGACAATCATAAAGATAAGGAATACGCTCATACGCGCAATCATCGAAGTCAGAATAGAACCCTGTATGATAGACCCCCCCAATTCCGGACGTTCGCGAAGCGTACCCCCGCAGATCCCTACCGCCAGCATCAGCGCCTGCTGCAGAATAAGAATCAGCACGCCCGGCATGATAAAGGAGTCGAATCCCCCCTCGATATTACCCATATTGACATTTGAAATACCGAGTAGATCCCCCGTAGCGATTGTCTCCGCCAAAGGTGCCACACTCTCGATGCGCTCCGTCGTGATATCCGCACCCATATCGAGCATCACGTCAGTGCATCCTACCAGAATAGCCTTATATCTGAGCAGAAGCGACATCTCACAGTACATTACGGCATTCCCCTCTTCCATCCGGCCTATATTGCGGTCAAAGCCCTCCGGAATTTCAAGAATACCATATACCTTATGCTCATTCATAGCCTTGCGTGCCTCCGAAAGGTCAAGAGCATACCCGATCGACTTGATGCCCTGAGTAGCGTCAAGACGTCTCACGAGTTCGCGCGACTTCGGAGTCCGGTCATGATCCACCACAACGATCGGCACATCCCTCACCACCTCCGGATTATATATCAGCGAATATATCAGCGGATAAGCCAACGGCAGCAGAAGCAAAAAGACGAGGATACCCTGATTCCGTCTGACCAGATTGAATTCCCTGAGAAATTCGCTATAATATTCTTTAAAGAATCTTTTCATTCAGCTAATATTAAGAGGATTCCCTATCATCTAATAATATCGATAGCAATCGTTATGGTACGTATGTCGGAGTAAGATAGGCTTTTTTCAGCCTTGTCAGTGTAAGCAGCGGCACGAGAATAAAAGGAAAATATGCCACAAACCACCAACGGCTGTAATACAGATCGATACCATTCAAAGCCTGATCAATATAAATCAGATAATTATATCTGATCGGCACGATATAACTGAATATCCCGATTGCTCCATACATGCTCTGCATCGGAAATGAAAACGCAGCGATAGAGAAGGAGAGGATTCCCAACAATGCGCAGATTGAAAGTGACAGACGAAGATTCGGGAGCAGGCAGAAGATAAAAAGCGCGAATCCCTGCGATGCCAACACGAATAGTATCTCCGATACCGTCATCCAGACCCATGACCCATGCATAGGATATCCCTGCCATCTGAAGAGCCATGACTCCATAAAGACGACGATCACAATCCATAGCAGCGTCTGAGGAAGGAGTTTTGCAGTCACAGCCCGGAATATCGAACCCCGAGCCATCTGCATAAGCCGCGGCGAATCTCCATATTTGATCTCCTGACCAAGACTGAAACACGTCACGAGAAATATCATCAGCTGCACCACACACGGTATAAACGATACCGCAAGATAGATTGCATAACTCAATCCGGGATTCGATATCCCTCTCACAGTTATATTGACCGGCTGTAGCAATGGCCCCGGATTTTCTGTCAGCCCGACGCTCTGCATCGCTCCCGCTGCTGTCCCCGCTTTTGCGTAGACCGCCACGCTCTTAAAAGTCTTATAAAGCAATGACGCCGGCACATAATAGGTCATGTTGGTATAAAACGACACCTCCGGCGAGCGTCCCGCAAGCAGATCCGCCTCAAAGTTCTCCGGGATCAGAAAGAATCCGAATATCTTTCCCTCCTGCATCATGTGGCGAGCCTCGGTAAACGATTCCGGCATCTCCGTGACGTCTACGAGCTGCATCCCGTTCAGATCCTGTGTGATCTGACGCGAGATTGCCGAACCGTCGTGGTCCACCACTCCCGCCGGTGCCTTCGCCGGTAGCCCGTTCTCCATCATGTTCGCTATAAAGAACATGCAGAAGAGGGGCAGCAGAAAGATCGCCACCCAATAGATCGGACGACGCACCAACTGCAACACCGAGCGACGGAATATTTCAAAAAACGGACACATCGGATTCTTACTTCTTGGCTACTCCTTTATAAATTACCGACATACCGGGACGGAAGTCGGCGATCGGTTTCTCCGGACGCGCTTTCACCTGGAATGTGCGTGCATCGAAGTCTCCCGTCGATTTCGTGGCCTGCCAGTTGGCATATGTGCCCAGATCCTTTATGTAGAATACGCGCATCTGTGTCGTCATGTCAAGAGCCGGGATATACACGTCCAGCATCGTCCCGAGCTTGATATCTTTAAGCGAAGTCTCTCTGACGTTGAACACTGCCCAATGATCATCTTTCTGCAATGTCATAATCGGTGCTCCCGTCGCCACGAGTTCGCTCACATTGGGATAGACCACCGTGATTTCTCCGTCACACGGCGCGAGAAGATAGGAGTCTTCCAGCAGGGCATCTACCTCTTTCACGCCCCCTTTCGCCACATTGACCATCGCCGAACTCGCCTCCTTATCTTCCTTCTGAGGGCCGGAAAGCGCGAGCTCATACTGCGATTTGGCTGCATTCTCTGCTGCACGCGCCGCGTCGTAGGCTGCCTTGGCTTCATCGCGCTTCTGCTCGCTGACTACCCCCTGATTGAATAGATTATCCAGTCGGCGATAAGTCTTCTCCGTTATTCCCGTGGCAGCCTGTGCCTGTGTCCAGAGATCCTTCGCAGATGCTATGATCTGAGAGCGTGTGCCCGCATCCACCTTTTTATTGGCCGCGTTTGCTGCCGCCTCCATAGCCTGCGCCTGCGCAAGCTTGGCGTCCGCAAGTGTCGATTTGATATGCACGAGCGTATCTCCCGTCTTCACGTGCTGACCCTCTTCCACATAGATCTCAAGTATGCGCCCGGGCAGTTTGCCCGATACCCGCACCTCCGTTGCTTCCCCCTGTCCCTGTATCGTGTCGGGAGCAGGCTTGAGGAAAAGAAATCCCCCCACTGCGATAGCGGCAACTACAATTATGATTGCAATAAGAGTAAGTATTAGAAGTTTGTCCTTGGGAGTTGTATTCTCCTGTGCATTATTTAGATTCTGGGCCATGGAATTTCTGCGTATTATGTAATAAATAATATGTAATAAGTAATAAAATAGGGGAGGTTTATTCTTTCACGGTTGCCGGAGCAAGCGTCCCGAGCACCTTCGAGAGATATACGTCACAGAGGCGGATCGCTATCTGCGCATCGATTTTTTCGGAATTGGCTGCCAGCCACGCCGTCTGAGCTGCAATTACGTCATCGGTGGTCATAAGTCCCTCCCGATACGCAAGCTGAGCCGAACGCAGATTCTCTTCTGCCGATTTCATGTTGCTGACGGTCATCTCGTAGGTCTTAAGCGCTTCATCATAGGAGAATTTCGCCTGATTTACCTGAAGATCCACTTTCTCTTGAAGATCTTCCAGAAGTAGACGCTGGGCATTAGTCGTAGCCTTTGTCGAGCGGTAATGATTGTAGTTCTGACCCCAGTGCCATATCGGAATCGTGATCGTAGCCCCTACGCTGAATCCCCCACCGAAACGCTTTTCAAATCCGTGGATTACGTTAGGGTTGGAGAAACTATAGGTGCCGACTGCGGCAATCTTCGGAAGCATTGCTCCCATGGCAAGCTTCTCGCGCGAACCGAGCATGTTTATGCTCTGGCGCACAATCTCCAGATCGCTCCGACGCGCATACACATCTTCCATCGTGTAGACTTGCGGAGCGGCAACAGTGGTGGAAATCGAACGCTCACCTTCATCGGCAAGCATCATATTGGAATTGACCGGTAGGCCGCATATCTGCGCTAATGCCATTCGGGAAAGTGTCAGTCCGTTGTCTACCTTAGTCCTCATGATCTTGGCCTCATTGAGCTTGACATCTACTGTCAGCAAGTCTGCCTTAGTAGCCATCCCCTGATCGAGGAGGGCATTGACACTGAAGCGAAGTGAATCAACCAGATTCACAAAACTATTGGCGAGTCGCTTCTTTTCGTCAAGCGACACGACCGTCCAATATGCCTGATCTACTCCATATATTACGTCCTGAACGGCCGCCGACTTTGTCGCCACAGCGATATTCTCCGCATACTTAGTTATGTCGTTCATAGCCTTGATCATCCCGCCCATAAAGATCGGCTGCGTTAAGGTGAAGGCTCCTGCAAACACGTTATGCACGTCGAACGACATAGCCTCTTTCGGTATCAGTGCCACTTCCGTCGGTATCATCCCTCCTGTAGCAGGATCTTTTATAGGTGTCCCGTCCGGAGTCGTCAGGATATTATACTTGAAGGTCTGCGTAGCCGGATCGAAACTCATCGTCGGAAGTTTGGCATCTTCTCCTAAAAGCTCGATCTGATGCTGATTATACATGTATCCCCCCGTAAAGTCGATCCCCGGGAGATATGCCGCAAAAGCCGACTTTCGCTCATAGCCGGCTCCCCTGATAGCTTCGTCGGCCATCCGGATTGTCTTATTGTTGGAAAGAGCCATATTGCGGCATGAATCCAGCGTCACTTTCTGGGCGCCTGCCGGATAGGCCCCTAACAGGCTCCCCGCAAGGATAAGGCCGCAAAGGCCTGAAGATCGGTTCATATGAATCAGTTTGATATAATTTTTAGTAGGCGAAAGAGAGATAAGTAGGTTAGCTACTCATTAATATTACAAAATTAATGTAAAATTGTTTAAAATGAAAATACTACTACGAAAAAAGCCCCGACACAACAAAGCCCCGACACAACATTGTGTCGGGGCTTCCTATAGATGGATGTAGTGTGTTTTGACTACATCTTGGTGTTTACTTCATTGTCGCCTGTTTATTTCACGACTACCTTCACTGTCTTATCACCCAGAGTGACGAGGTAGATACCTGCGTCCAGAGTGAATGTGTGAGGATCGTATACGAGGGTCGACTTCTTGATCACTCGGCCGTCAACGTCTGCGATTACTACATTCTGACCTGCTGCACCGCCGATGATGATCTGGCCCTTGGCAGCCTTCACATACTGACCTGCACCGATACCCTCGATAGCGTTAGCCGATACCTTTGCGGGGTTAGAGAAGGCCGACTGGAGGATCTGACCGTTCTCTACGACGTTGGTCTTCACGAAGTATGTAGCTTCGCGTCCGTCGGTAGAAGCGTGAGTGAATGCATTGCCGGTGATGTCGCGTCCTGCTACTTCCGGAGTTCCTCCGTCGTAGGCTACGAATACATCATAGGAATCGATAGTCATTGTCGCAGGTTCAACGGGCGTATAGACGATATCGTCGATAGCAGCGCCGAACATGCCGAATGATGAGTATACGAATGCAAAGTATTTTGCATCTGCCGGCAGAGTGAACTCACATGCCTCCCAAGTCTCTGAACCCGACTTAGTGAAGTTGCGGAGCCATCTGAACGATCCACATTCACGCGGAGCTGTCTCCTTGTCCTGAAGATCAAGTTTCGATCCGTCTACTGTCTTGTCAGTAGTGGAGTAGAAGATTGCGATTGTCTCTGCATACTGTGAATCCAGAGTATTCAGCCAGAACGAAACCTTTGTGCCGCCCTTCACCTCAGGTGAGATGAGGAAGTCCATAGCACGTGTCGGTTTGTCTGTCGATGTGTCGTATGCTACCGAACGTGCAAGAAGCATCTTGCTGCCCGAACGCGGCGACAGACGTGGCTCATCCATTGTCTTCATCTCCTGTGCGTCATATACAGTCCAGGATGAGGGCTTGTCATCTCCGTTCCAACGCTTGTTCTGGATAGTGAAGGGCTCTTTGCCGTCAACGTCTACTGTTCCCCACGGACCGATATGGTCTGAGTTGGTGAACGCTGCATATGCTTCAGCTGAATCCAGACCCTTCTCCTTGTTGTCAGGAGTACTCCAGGAGAGGTTCACTTCATTCTTACCATCCGCACGCTCTGCTGTCAGGTCGCGAACAACCGGAAGAGCGTTATCGTAAAGAAGAATATCGAGAAGCTTCGTATCGTTCATCGTATTCTGGTCGCCGTTGGCAGTAGCGGTCGCCTCAAGTTCGAGGTAGCGATACTTGGTGTAGGATTCCGGAATCTGGAAAGTAAGCATCTCTACCCAGTCTGCACCGCTCTGGATGTTGCCGCTCTCTACGACACGGTGTTCAAGGAGATTGCCGTCGCCGAGAATGTCTACTGTCAGTGTGCCGGTGCCACGCTCTGTGCCGTTGTTGGTCATTGTGAACGTGTAAGTCGGCTCTTCACCTACCATTACGCTGTACGGACTCTCGATCGATGTCAGCTGGAAGTCGTTCTCGATTGTCTGAGCGATCTTGTAGCTGTCGATGATTGCTGTCTGGCCTGTTCCAAGCTCAACGCGCACGTTGATCTGAATCCATTCCTGCTGGCAGAAGTCTTCCGGAAGCTGTGCCTCCCATTCTTCCCATCGGTTGGTTGTGCCGTTGGGTGTAAGTTCGGCGATCTTGCGGAATTCCTGATTATTGAAGGTGCGACCCCAAAGTTCCATCTTACCGGCCTTGGAGTTGTTCCAGTATTTAAGCGTGCAACCCAGTTTCGGGTCGGTCTTTGTAGTCAGACGCGGTGAACGCAGTTCGCCGAGGTGAGTGCCGCCGCCGTTGTTATACGCGCGGATTGCACCGCCCTGACCGAAGGTGATACCCTTGGTGTCCTCGTCAGCATCTGTCATGTGTTCCCATGCCACGTTGTTGAAAGGTGCCGTCGTATTGAAGAGCCACTTCACGAGGTTAAACTCTGAAAAGCCCCATTCCTCAATCATCGGAGTCTGATAAAGCTTACCGATTGTCTCGATGATGTTGGTGCCGTTCGACGATATGCCGATATAGTTCTCTGCTACCGGCACGATGTTGATACGTGTCTGCGGAAGAGCTGCCCCTACCTTATAGTCGTAGTGTGTACCGTTGGCGTCTCCATGCTTCACGAATTCTGTCGAATTGTTGTAGTACATGCTGTATGCTACACCGCTGGGATCTACATATCCGCCGTGCTCACCTACGGTGCCTACCTCATCCCAATCTACTGAGAGGGTAAGGTTGTCTGCGGAAATTGTAGTGCGCACGTTCGACGGTGCAAGCGGATTGTCAATACCTGTGTACACTGAGAAGTACTGGCGGGTGCCTTCGCCCTTTTCATTGGAAGATGCTACTGCCACTTCGCAGTATCCATCCACATTCGAAGCAAGCGTTACAGTCTGTTTGTCTCCGGGTTTGCCGGTCAGTGTCTTGGAGTCTGCAGCTGTGGAGACTACGAGTGTCACGTCCTGATCCTTAGGAAGATCATTCATCTGCATATCCTTGGTCGGGAAGGTGATCTCGGCTGTTGCGAAGAGCTCTCCCATCGGAGCGGCTGTCAGCTTGATATCGGTCAGTTCGCCGGGTGCGCCTGATGTGCCGTTGGCCTTGATCACGCGGAAGTCACGCAGACGTATGCCGCGATATACATTCTCCTGACCGGGCATCGAGTGGATACCGATGAAGTACGTTCCTGCCGTCGGCACTGAGAAGCGGATGTCAAGCTCTGTCCAGAACTGCTGGATACGGTCAGTGTGAGAATAGATCTGCTTGGTCATTGCCTCGGGAAGAGGATCTGATCCGATCCAGATCTCCATGTTGTCTTTCTGGATAGCATTCTCACGTGCGTTCACGTATTTCATGAGAAGCTGATATACTTCTTCTGTCGATGAGAAGTTCATCGGCGGGAGGAACAACCAGTCATCAGGCTTCTGAGTATAATCCGATGTGTGAACCTGGAAGTAGGGATCCTGTCCTGAATAGTTGCAATATTCCCAGGCGTAGATGTCGTTATTAGCATTCAGTGTCTCGAAGAGTGTCGACTGTGCCTGTGTCGGAGTGAAGCTTACGGGGATGCTGTAGCCTTCGCCGAGCACTCGACGTAGTTCAGCGGAATGATCGGATGTCACGCCGTTAGCTGTCGCTGTCACTGTGATACCCATCTTGCCGGCTGCCGGCTTGTTGTAGTTCAATGTGTAGGAGTTGCCTTTGATCGGCTCTGCATTCTGCTTCTCTCCTTCGATGTATACGTCGTAGGTTACGTTAGAAAGATCAAGATATGCATTGTTGACACCCTTGTTGATAGGTGTCTTCCAGGTCAGTACGCCTTCCATAAGCTTCAGGCCTGTCGGAGCGTAGGGCTGGTCGTTGCCGATATAGATGCGCGAGGAGCTTGTCGGGCCGTTAAGAGCGCCGAGTGAGCAGTAGCCGCTGATGATGTGAAGACCCTGTGAAAGGGTGATCTCATTGCTTACGGTCTCGCCGGGTTTTACCTCCTTAGTAAGGATCTCCGCCCCGTCAAGAAGCACGTGAAGTGTCACATTCTTGTCGAGCGCGATGCCGTTGAAGTATGTGTCGGGAGCTGTGAAGGAGTAGGTGCCTTTCAGGTCGTTGTCCTTGAAGTTAAGGTTGGGGTTGGCCATTATTGCCGGTGCCTCGTCCTGTGCGAATGCGTCGGTGCAATAGAGGGTTGCTACCTGCGACTGGGGCACAAACTGTGAAAGGAATACTGCCTCGTAAGTCTCCGTGCTGATGGAGTTGACGGAGTAGATACCGTTTGTCTGACCCGTGTGGAAGATGATCGCCTTGTCATGCGGCGAGTAACACATCGGGGTAGTCTGCATGAAGGGAGGGAAGCAGAAGTCGTCGAAACTGTCATATTCGTTGAGGGTCACGACTGCCTTACGGTCAGGTACGATCTCGCAAAGTGTGCCCTGTGAGGTCAGACCATAGATGATGTCTTCCAAGGGCTCATAGCAGATACCTGCCATCCAGTTGTCCGACGATCCGCCGGCATTAAATATTACCTCGCCGTCCCACTCTTCTTCCGGCTTCGAGCAGTCGATACGCACGAACGTTCCGCCCTGGCCCGTTGAATCATCGTATGACAGACCATACACGATGTCGTGTACGGGGTCATATGTCATGCCGTACATATACATCTTCCACGGATTGATCGAGTTGATGGGGAATTCAAGGGTTGAAAGTGCCTTACCGTAATAAAGGTCGAAACGCTTCCAGTAGATCTTGACATCCTGTGTGATCATATCGATTGAATATGTCGGGATGTAAAGAATGTCGTTGCGAACGAAGCCTGACTGTAGGAAGGCATCCATCTGGTTCGTGAGGATTGAATTGCGCCATACCGGTGAGAATGTGCCGTTCTGCAGATTCAGTTTTCCGTAGAAGGCATCCCCGTAGGCCGTCATGCCGTCAAAGTTCGGAACGACTGCGTAGATGTTACCCTGTGGATCCCAGGCGCTGCGCATAATCTTCTCGGGACGCTGACGAAGCAGCTTGGGCTGCTCTGCATCGCCTGTCCCCTCAAGGGATGTGGTGTTGTGCGATCTGAACTCTTTGAGAAAGTTCAGAAAGCCGTCCCGACTTTTCTTGAACTCTATCTGTTCAGCTGTCGGAGCCACTGGGCCGGGATCAGGCACGCGCTTGAGCTCGGCCGACGCAAAAGTTGCGGAGAAGATGGCTATCATCACCAGCGCATACTTAAGAGCGTAATGAAAACGTTTCATAGGCTGTTTGTTGGTTATATTGGTTAAGTTAAAAGTTATTGATTTGGTAAAATCGGGTGCAAGATACAAAAATTTTGGTTATCCTGCAAATATCCGCCCGATTTTCAGCGGATTTTATTCCGATTTTTTTGTATCGGTCGGAAAATAAATTTATTTCGCGGAGTTGAGTGTATTCTCTTTGGGTTATTTTCTCAGTTTCTTAACGCCCCCTTTTATGCATTATTGCTAAGTATGGTGGAGATAGTTGTCTTTTCAGGATATATTTAACTTCAATTAACTCCGTTCGCTTATTTTTAACGTAGATTTGGACTATTCACCGATATTTCCGAACTTTGCAGTCGGAAATATTTTTTGTTTCACATATCGATCTGTCCCGACGCTATGAAAGGTATCCATCGTATGGCCGGCCTTATGAGAACTCCCGGCTTGTATAAATCTGAATATAAGACGCTTGTAAAGTTGGGTGTTCCGGTGATGGTCACTCAGTTGGGTATCATTGTAGTCTCGTTTGCCGATACTATTATGGTTGGCCGTTGTGGCACCCGTGAACTCGGAGCGGCCGCTTTCGTTAATTCTATCTTCATGGTTGCCACTGTCATGCAGCTTGGCTTCGCCAATGGTCTCACGCCTCTCATCGGTGCGCTGTTCTCGCAGGGCGATACCGATCGCACACGCCTCATGATGCGCGCCGGTGTCATCAGCAATCTTCTCCTTTCTTCTGTCTTTACTCTATTTCTCGGAGGTCTCTATTTCTTTCTCGACCGCCTCGGGCAGCCCGCGGAACTGATGCAGCTCGTAAGACCTTACTATCTGATTATGCTTTCGACTCTGCTTCCGATGGCTCTCTTCAATGCTTTTCAGCAGTCTTCCAACGGATGCACTGATACGGCCACTCCGATGTGGATAATAATCTGCACTAATGTCTTGAATATCTTCGGTAACTGGCTGCTTATCGGTGGCGAAGCCGGATTCCCGCGGTTAGGTCTGGCCGGCGCCGGTATCAGTACGATGATAGCCCGTTATGTCGGTATGTTCAGTATTGTGGCCGTATATCTCATCAGTCGCAAGCGTAGGGTATATCTCTCCGGATGGCGAAGCGATGGCCGCGACGTGTTGAAGAAGGATATGCTCCGCGTGTGGCTCACATCTTATCCCGTCATGATTCAGAGCGGAATCGAATGTTTTCTCTGGAGCTTCGGCGGTGTTGTATGTGGTTGGTTCGGCACTATTCAACTTGCTTCGTATCAAGTTATTCTGACTATATCACAACTTGGATTCATGATCTATATGGGATTCGGAGTGGCCACTTCGATCCGTGTGGCGAATCTGACCGGTCTGAAGGATTTTACGGCTGTCCGACGCACGGCGGTCGCCGGCTTGCATCTGATTCTGCTGCTTGCTACCGTCGCTTCTCTCTTCTTCTATTTCTGCACTGATGGCCTGGTAAGGATTTTTACCCCCGACCGGTTCGTGGAGTTGGCTGCCCTTCCGCTCATCGCCCCGCTGATTCTCTATCAGTATTGCGACGCTATCCAGATTACGTATGCCAACGCTCTTCGTGGCACGTCGGAGGTGAAACCTCTCCTCTGGGTGGCCGTCCTGGCTTACATCGTGGTCGGTGTGCCCGCCATGCTCCTGCTCGCTAAGAGTATGAATTTCGGTAATGTCGGGGTCTATTACAGCTTCTCCGTGGCTTTGCTCGTAGCAAGTGTCGGTCTCTGGTGGAGCTTCCGGCGTGCCGTCCGTAAACTCTCTCTCTCATCGACGGCTAATAGGGGTATTTTCTAACAAAGTTTAATAATTAAGGAGAAATTTAAGAGATTTTAAGACTTTAATGTTTGTAGTCACACGGAAATTTTGTTAATTTGCAGTATGGGAAAAATCATAGCAATAGCCAATCAGAAGGGTGGTGTCGGAAAGACTACCACTGCTTTCAATCTCGGGTCCTGTCTGGCCCGCGACGGCAAGCGTGTCCTGCTCGTCGATGCCGACCCTCAGGCCAATGCCACAAGTGGGCTCGGCATTGACCCGGCTTCTTCCGAAGTCAGTGTCTATGAATGTCTCGTCGATGAATATCCTGCCGCCGATGCAGTGATGTCGACGTGCGTGGAGGGATTGGAGATTATTCCCTCTCGGATCGATCTGGTCGGTGCCGAGGTGGAACTCATGAATCGCCCCGACCGCGACCGCATGATGTCGCGTGTCCTCTCTGCTGTCAGAGACGATTATGATTACGTGCTCATCGATTGCAGTCCGTCGCTCGGTGTCATCACTGTCAATGCCCTCACGGCTGCCGACTCGGTGATTATCCCCGTGCAGGCTGAATATTTCGCCCTCGAAGGGATCTCTCAGCTCCTAAATACCATTCGCATCATTAAGTCGCGCCTCAAACCCTCTCTCGAAATCGAGGGTTTCCTCCTGACTATGTATGACGCGCGTCTCCGTCTCGCAAATCAGATCTATGAGGAACTGAAGGGACATTTCGGCGATATGGTCTTCAAGACTGTTATCCCTCGCAATATCAAACTCTCGGAATCTCCCAGCCACGGCCTCCCCGTTATCCTCTATGATCCCGATAGCCGCGGCGCTATCGCATATGGTCAGCTCTCCCGCGAACTCCTCAATCGCCATCGCCGTCCGAAAACTCAATCTTCAAAATGACTCCTAAACGCAATGCTCTTGGCCGTGGCCTCGATTCGCTGATCTCTATGTCGGAGATCCGCACCGACGGCTCTTCTGCCATCAATGAAATAGAGATCGATATGATCGATCCTAATCCGGAGCAGCCTCGTACCATCTTTTCCGAGGAACTGCTTCAGGAACTCGCCGCTTCCATCCGCGAACTCGGCATCATTCAGCCTCTATCCCTGCGTCGTAATGCCGACGGCCGTTATCAGATTATCGCCGGCGAACGTCGCTGGCGTGCCGCCGCTTTGGCCGGCCTGCATACCGTCCCCGCTTATGTCCGCACAGCCTCTGATTCTGAAGTGACTGAAATGGCCCTCATCGAGAATATCCAGCGTGAAGATCTCAATGCGATTGAAGTAGCGCTCGCTTTCAAGAAGCTTATCGATACTTATCGCCTCACTCAGGATCGCCTCTCGGAACGTCTCGGTAAGAAACGTGCTACTATCGCCAATCACCTCCGTCTGCTCAAACTCCCCGCTGAGATTCAGATCGGTCTGCGCGACCGTAAGCTCGATATGGGACATGCCCGCGCTCTTCTTTCTGTGGCTGATCCCAAACAGCAGCTTCGCCTCTACAATCAGATCCTCAAAGAGGGCCTCAGCGTGCGTCGCGTCGAGGAACTCGCCCGCGAGTTGAATGATGCCTCTGACGACCCTGCCCCCGCCGCTAAGAAAAAACCGGTCTCCGCCGTTGGCGACTATGGATTCTTCGCAAAGGAACTCTCGAATTATTTCCCCACTCCCGTGAAGTTCCGACGCACCGACGACGGCCGTGGCTCAATTACCCTTAATTTCACCTCCGACGATGAATTGCAGCAGCTCGTCGCTCTCTTCGAGAAATTAAAGAAGTAAGTATCTGTTATATTCCCATAATCCATCTGAATTACCATAAATGAAACTTCTTGCCGGATTTCTCTCAGCCGTAATGCTCCTGCCCATTGGATGCGACCTCGCAAGAGCCGCTTCGCTGCCGCAGTTGGAGCAACCGGTCCTCAATGCGGAAGTACTCGTAAAGGTACCGGAGGAGGGGAGTGCGCCCGCCGATACGGAAGTGGAATCTGAGTCCGATATCGCTTCTCCCGGTTCTGATTCCCCGCAGGCGCAGTTGCCCGTGGAGGAGGATACCCCTCTCACGGTAGTCACCGACCCTGACTCTCCCTATGGCCTCGACGGCAAGAAGATTTTCAATCCCGATCCGACTCGTGCCGTCTGGCTCAGCGCTCTCTTCCCGGGGCTTGGTCAGATCTATAACCGCCGGTATTGGAAACTCCCCATTATCGTCGCAGGATATATGGGACTCGGTTACGGCACAAGCTGGAATGCCCGAATGTATCAGGATTATCAGCAGGCATATGCCGATGTAATGGATGATGACCCCGATACCAAGGCATATCTCGATTTCTTCCCTCCCAACGTCGATGAGTCTACTCTCGACCATGATTGGCTTGCACGCACGTTTAAAAGCCGTAAGGATTATTACCGACGCAATCGCGACCTCTGCATAATCTGCTGCGTGGGCCTTTATCTCCTCGCGATGCTCGACGCTTATGTCGATGCCTCGCTCTCTCATTTCGAAGTGTCCGACGATATCTCTCTCGATGTCGCCCCCTCTATATTGGTGATTCCCGGTCAGCGGCGTCCGACGCCTGCCCTCAACTGGGCCTTCACTTTCTAAATTTTCTTTTCCACCCCTTCATCTTCAACCTATTTTGATAATGAACCGCTCTCTTATAATATTCGCCCTCGCTGCCGCTTCCTTCGGAATGTCGGCCTTTGCCAAGCAACCGGCCAACGTGCTCGACCTGAAGGAGTCGATCACCGACGACTCCATTATCTTCCCCGAAAGTTTCGAGACCGATACCCGTAAGATGCTTGAATCTTGGTATCTGAAGAATTATACGGATACCGACGACCGTTATCGCACTTCTGCCAACCCCTCCACTTCCGATGCTACCATGCGGCAGCGCCTGGCTGACCTCCCTACCGTGATCGATATGCCTTACAATCAGATCGTGCGTAGCTATATCGATCGTTATATGGAGAAGGGTCGCCCGATGGTGGCTTCTTTGCTTGGACTGAGCACCTATTATATGCCTATCTTCGAGCAAGCTCTCGAAGCCGAACAGCTCCCTCAGGAACTTAAGTATCTCCCCGTTATTGAGTCGGCTCTGAATCCTAATGCTGTGTCGCGCTCGGGCGCAGGCGGTCTCTGGCAGTTTATGCCCGCTGCCGCTAAGGGCTACGATCTGGAAGTATCCTCGCTCGTCGATGAGCGCCGCGATCCCTATAAGTCTTCAAAGAAGGCTGCCAAGATGCTCCATGATCTTTACGACACTTATGGCGACTGGAGTCTGGCTATCGCCGCCTATAACTGTGGCCCCGGAAATGTCAACAAGGCTATACGTCGCGCCGGCGGCGACCCGAAGAAACAGGATTTCTGGAGCATTTATAAATATCTCAGCCCTGAGACACGCGGTTATGTCCCCATGTTCATAGCCGCCAACTATGTGATGAATTATTATAAGGAGCATAATATCTCTCCCGTGCTCCCCACTCGTCCCCTCGTGACGGATACTGTCGGTATTTCTACCCGTGTCCATTTCGATCAGATTTCTAAAGTCCTCGATATCCCGAAGGATGAGCTGCGGATTCTTAATCCTCAGTTCCGCGCCGATATCATTCCGGGTTCTGCTTCCCGTCAGTATATGCTTATCCTCCCTTCTCAGCAGGCGCAGGCTTATATAATGAGCGAACCCGAGATTCTCGCTTACGAGGCTGCGAAATATGCCCGTCGCACAGATGCCAATCCCGGCGATCAGTATCTTGATGAGGCGCCGGAAAATGATGAAAATCCCCTCTTGGCCCAGTCCCCTAATAACACGGATGAGCTCGTCGCTGAGGAGATTGATGAGTCTCCCGCTCTTCCGGCCCGTCAGAGTTCAAGCATGCAAAGTGGTACACGTAAGGTTACACATACTGTCTCCGGCAACGAAAATATCAATGATATAGCTGAGCGCTATTCTGTGCGCGTAGCTGATATCCGCGCATGGAATTCTTTGCGTCGCAATGCCGTCCGACCCGGCCAGACCCTGACTATCCACACCTCTGTCCCGGAATCCGCTCTCCGGGCCTCCACCAATAAGTCTGCTGCAAAATCTGCCGCGCCCGCAGTTGCCGCCGCTCCCGCTTCCACTGCAAAGACCGCTAAATCAAATAAGGCTGCCGAACAACCCGCCGCTAAAAAATCTAAGAAGCAAACTCAGACGGCTGAAAAGACAACTACCGCCTCTTCTTCCAAAAAATCCTCTAAGAAGCAACAATCTGCCGCTGCCCAACCCTCAAATCATGAGATTAAGTCGGGTGAATCCCTCTCTACTATTGCCCGTAAACATGGCGTGACTGTCGATGAACTGAAGAAGGCCAACAATCTGAAGGGCGACAACATCCGCGCAGGTGAGTCGCTGAAGGTGCCCTCTAAGGGTGGCGCCAAAGCCTCGAAGTCCTCTAAGAGTGGAAAGGGAGGGAAGACGGCTGCCAATAAGTCGCAGACCAAATCATCCAAGAAGTCAAAGAAGAAAAAATAAGTTTAAACAACTTCAATCTTTAAGTAGCTCGTATGAATAAGAATCAGAAGATAATTCTCTGGGGTGCCGTCGGAGTATTCGCCGTTATGGTTGGCATGATGGTGCTCCTCCTTACCCGCAACACCCAACAGACCGACGCTGCCAACGAAGCAATGGCACGGGCTGATTCATTGGCTCTCGCCAACGACCGTCTGCAACTGACTAATGAGTTCAATCAGCTAAATGCCGATTTCTCGCAGTATGAGGATCAGCAGGTCTATCTTAAGAATGACTCGCTTGTCCAGCAGTATAATCAGGCGCGTATGAAGGTTGAGGGTCTGCTCCGTGACCTCAATGCCGAGAAGGCTTCCAACACCAAAAATCGTGCCCGTATCAAGCAGCTCGAAGCGGAGATTGCCTCACTAAAGAAGATCGTGCGCCACTATCTTGAGGAAATTAAGCGACTCGGTGAAGAGAATGAAGGTCTGAAGAAAGAGATACAGGAAGTTAATCAGCGCAACGAGCAATTGACTTCGCGTGCCGACAATGCCGAGCGTGACAATGCCGCCCTCTCGCAGGAAGTAGCGAAAGCAAAGAAACTCTCGATAAGCGGACTCTCATTCGCTGCCTATAATAAAAAAGGCAAAGCAGAGAAGAAGATTAATAAAGCTACATCTTTAGGAGCTTCCTTCACAATCAATCCCAACGCCACTGCGGCCGCCGGAATGAAGACCGTCTATCTCCGGGTTGTATCCCCCGACGGCACAGTCTTAGGCTCCGGTCCCTCCTTCAGCTACGACGGTGCTTCAATTCAATCCAGCGGTGCCAAACAGGTTGAATACGACAACGGTGAAGTCCACGTCACCATCTACTGTCAGGTCAACACCACCCTCACTCCCGGTGACTACCGCGTAGAAATCTTCTGCGACGGCAACCGCCTCGGCTCCCGCTCATTCAATATGTCCAAATAAAGGAAGATTCCCCGGCCCAAATCAACTAAATACAGTCAAGAGAGAGGCTGTCTCAAAAATTGAAGTGACCCCAAAAAGTTGGATAATGTTTAATTTATCCAACTTTTTGGGGTCACTTCATTTCAGGTCAAGACAATTGTTGGCTCAAAAACTCTTCACAGAAACGCTGCAACATGCCGTATCTTCTCGATTCGGGCCATGAAGGAGGGATTGGAACAAGCTACCTGTTTATTGTAGTCGGCCTGCAGGCGAAGCCAGAGGTCGGCCTCGATGCCGAGGGCTGCCTCCAAGAGAAGTGCGTACTCGGTCGTCACGGCACGCTTGCCGTTAAGCACCTCATTGAGCACGGAGGCGGGAAGACCTATCTCGGCAGCCAATGCTTTCTGTGAAATACCTCGGTATTCAATCTCATCCTTTATCATATCTCCCGGATGGATGGGTTGGCTCGGAGTGAGATTGTTGGCGATCATATCGGGTGAGACCCCTTCAACTTTCATCTTCATATCTTTCATTTGTAATGATTTGATAATTCCACAACATTGCAGATAGTCAGAATTGACGATTTTTCGTTTGGCGTAACTGTAAACTCTATCCTATACTGATCATTTACCCTTACCGAACTACGCCCTGCCTTGTCGCCGGATAATACCTCGTATTTAAGCGATCGAATCGGCCACAACGCTTCGATACTTGATGCTCCCTTCAGGAAATTGATGGCTTTCTGGTATCTCCTGATGATGTCAGGCTGATAGCGATGCCTCTTATCAACGCTCTTCCCTTCCTCATAGAGAATCCTAAGATATTCCTCTTCAAAAGTGACTATCATTATTGATGTGATTTAAACGCTACAAAGATAATCATTGTTTTTTAAATTCGCAAATTTGATAATTAAGAAATATCCGCACAACCTTATTTAAGGGATTGTGAAAAGTTTTGAAAGCATCTGAATCGATTTGTAAATCCCGGTCAGCTGCCTTTGGGTGTGACAGAGAGCAGTATACTTCACAAATCGGTAAAGCGAAACGAGCGGATGGTAAATCTCTTTTTTCACTTCATTTGATGGAACGTGAGGGATCAGGCTACGATAAGATGTATGAAGTCCAGCTGACGAACGGCAAGCAAGTGCCACTCTTAAACTCTATGGTCCGACATCCATTAAGGATATAAATGTCCGAATCGGAGAGGAAATATCTCACAAAACGATCCAGAGAATGCTTAAAAATCTGATTGATTCAGGACTGGTTGCTTCGTCAGGTGCAACACAGGGTATGAAATACTATCTCAATTAGGACATTTTAGGTCTAATAGAACCGATTAATTAGGACATTTTTGATGTTTTGTCTTTATCCAACTTCTCCTAAGATGCTTTATATGTTAATTTACAGTTATTTAACTTAGGACAAATTTAGGTCTAATAAATCGCAAAACTTGCGACAGTGGCGAAATACTGTCTTAATCGCTAAATATAAATGGCCGCATCATACATTTCCAAGCTGTATTTTCGAGGCCAAAATCCCACTCTTTAAACTAAAAAATGAAACCGATGCAAATCCCGAATGGGAAATGCATCGGCTTTGTACTTTTACGAGATGCTATCTCGCTGTTGTGTGTTGACCGAGGTCAGCTACTTACTTAGCGGCGCTGTCAGTAGCGGGAGTCTCAGCAACTGCAGAATCAGTAGCAGCAGCAGTGTCAGTAGCAGCAGAATCAGCTACTTCTTCAGTTGCAACAGTAGTGTCAGCTACAGAGTCAGTAGCAGCAGCCTCCTTAGAGGAGCAAGATACGAGTGCCATGCTGGATACAACAGCGAGGGCGAGAATTACTTTCTTCATTTCAGTTAAAATTTAAAATAATAAAACAATGTTTTCTTGCTATCAAAAACGCTGCAAAGTTACAAATTATTTCTCAATCTCCAACACAAATCCCCAAAAAAGTTCAATCTTTCGCCTCTTTTTAACATTCATTAATATAATTAAACGGCTTTAGAAATAATTTTTCAGGTAGTTACGGGGTGATGGATATAGGATAGCATCCTTATAATCAACTTATAATAGGGTTTCGATAAATGTCGGTGTTTAAAAATTGACGAGGGGGATCTTTAATTTATCTGTCGGATCTCATACGAAAGCCCCCGGTTTTCGTTGGAACGATTGGTATAATTAGCCGCCACCAGATATATTTTTCGTGAATCAAGTGCGTAACGTCCTGCATAATCGCGATTAATAATCTGCTGCATGGCTTCATTAACACTCCGATTATATTTGAATTCGAATAAATAGATGTATTTACGAGTCAGTACTTCCAAATCGCTACGTCCCTTATAACTATGGTTTTCGGTGTGACTCTCAAGACTGCAGATCCTACAAAGAAGGTATGTGGCAGCTCGATACGCTGATTCGTTCTGGTCTTCACCCGGAAGATCTTTAAGTGCTACTTCCAAACGCGCCATGAAGGCCTCAGGATTTCCAAGTACAAGTTCACGACGGAATTTTTGAATTGCGAGAGGATTGGTTGATATATCTGCTCCTTCAAGGTAGGTAGGAAGTAGATTTTCTGCGAATCCGATCTCTACTTCGCGATTTGGGAAACGCAATATATATTCATCTAATTCTTCGTCGTAATGGTCAATAGTCAAATAACCTGTCTGGAACATCAAGGGTAAAGGATTTTTTGATTCAATATCAACCTGTAAAAGTTCTTTGCGTGAGCAATGACTTCCGTTGATGTCGGTTGGGTCAATGCGATGATCGCGGATCATATCCGTAAGGAAAGTTGGGGTGGCAGTGGAGTACCAATAAGGATCAATCTTCTTAGAATCCAATGCACCCATTACGCTGAATGGATTATACAATCTTGAACCTCCATCCGTAAATAAGTAGCCATCGTAATTGCTGCGCAAAACTTCCAATGTTGTGTCGAAATATTCATTTCTTTTTTGTGCCAGCGCTTCAATTCCACTTCGGAAGGTGTCAATCAGTTCGCGTTCCGACCATCCGCAGATATCGGCATATCTATCGTCAAGAGAAATGTCTTTTAGATTGTTTAGATCGCTGAAGATGGAAACTTTACTGAACCTTGCTACTCCCGTCAGGAATCCGAAACGTATAAATTCATCCATCGACTTTAGATTCCCGAAGAAACTTTTGAGAGTTTTTTGGTTGTTAGCGAAAATTTCGGGATGGTTCTCCAGTCCGAGAAGCGGTTTGTCGTATTCATCGATCAGAACCACCACTTTGGCTCCCGTTTGCTCATGGGCCGCGCGAATGATGGTTTCAAAGCGCCCTGACAGACCCTCGTAAGTACGATTATCAGGGGTTATCCCGTATAATTTCTCATATACTGATAACGACAGATCAAGGCGAAGCCGAAGACCATCATCTTTACTATATAGGCCGGTATTAAAATCGAAGTGAAGTACGGGAGAGGGGGTCCAATCCATACACATAGTATCGATTGCCAAACCTTTAAAAAGTTCTCTTCTTCCTTCAAAGAAGGATTTTAAAGTGGAGATGAGCAGGCTTTTCCCAAATCGTCGAGGACGACTCAGGAAAATGAATTGACCTTGTTGTAGCAGGGTTGGAATGAAAGATGTCTTATCAACATAAGCGTATCCTTCTTCTCTTATTTTAGAGAAAGTCTGGATGCCTATCGGGTATCTCAGTTCGGCCATAGAATTTACTTTTCTGCAAATATAATGAAAAATATGGAATATTCAAAGGTTGAGGTCTTATGGCCGTCAATCTAAGAGATTGTTAAATATGCTGAAATGCAAAAAAAAGAAAGGTCTCCTCCCGGAGACCTTTCTCGTCCGTAATAGAGTTAGAGATGGTCAAAAATAGAGTCGAAAATCTCTAAAACTGTCGTTGATACTCTAATAATCCTGCTCATTAAAGAGTGTGCTGAATCTTGATGTAGAGGTTGGCCTTCAGAGTGCCCCAGTAGTGCTTAACCTGTACAGGGATCTGGAGGTAACCGTCGCCCTGGAGCGGCGAACCGTTGGCGTGGAATGTGAGAACCTGAGTTGCCACATTGATGTCGGCTGTCATGTTGAGCGACTTGAGCGAGCGCGGGTTAGCACCGTTGGTATTGTCAGTCACCATGATATCGCCGGCAGCATTGCCAAAGATCACCTCTGTCACACCATAGTAGTCCCAAAGGTTCTTGGGCATACCGGAAGTGTTGGCTACAGTTTCGTTGTAGGCATCCTTAAGAGTGAACTTATCAGCGAGGTTAACGGTCTGTGCAAAGGGCTTGTCCTGAAGCACTACTGAGTTGTCAACCTGCGGGTTCTGGAGAGGTTTGACAATCTGGAGAGTGCTGTTGGCGAAGTTCACCTCATTGCCGGCAATGCCATTGAGACGTGCCTTCCAGTTGAGCTTGAGAGCGGTTGCTGCCTCAACGAGAGCGATACCCTGTGCGTTGTGTGCGATTGCTACATCAACCTGCTTCAGAGTGTTAGCGTAGGCCTGATCCATCCAGCCGCCGTAAGTTGCGGGGAAGGTCATTGAAACGCCGCTGTAGTTCTGTGCGAAAGCGAGGTTCCATGTTGCGCAGCCCAGCATACCGTTGATCAGCGGGTTGTAGCGCCCTTCGAGAATGTTGGTGTTATATTCAGCATTCTTCTGAGCGTTAGCCGAACCGTAGGGGATCGGGTAGAGGAGCATTGTCTCGTTCTTCCACTTCAGAGCGTCAGTCTTGCCAAGAGTCGGAGTTGCGATCTTGTTGTTGACTACGCAATTGAATGTGATGGACACTGCGGGGTTGAGGTCGGCCTGGTCAGTGTAAGTCACAGTGATAGTATAAGTCTTAGACTTACCCTGAGCGAGAGCACCGAGTTCTGCATTGTCAAGAGTGAATGTCATCACGGGGATTGCAGCGCCTGAGTTAGCGAGGTCAACATAGTCGGTAACGTTGTCGGCAAGCGAGCTGTCAACTACACCGTTTACTTTAACCTCAATGCTGGAAGCGTGGGCACCGTAGCGATGATAGAAGTCCTCCTTCGAGATACCGTTTGTCGGGAACTGAGAAAGAACCTGCTTAGTCATTTCCTCCCAAGTTACACTCCACTTATAGTCGCTGCAGCCCATGTTGAGTTCCTTAGCCGGAGTGATAGTGTAAGAGAGCGGAGTAGGATCTTCACGAGTGAAGAGCACCTTGAAATAACGTTCGTCCACTAACTTGTTGTTCTTAGTGTCTTTCAGCCACACGTGGATGATGGGCTCTTTGCCGATTGCAGTCTGATTGCCTGCGGAGAATCCATTGTTGGTGGGAGCACCGGGAGTAAGAATCGAACCATTGAGCTTGGCAAATGCCTGCTGGTTGGTGTTATCTACATTCGGGTTTACATAAGGAGCAGTTGCGAGCGTGAAAGAAATATCGAGTCCGTATTTCTTAAGATCTTCTCTGCTCATTATTTTGTCGTTGGAGGCAGAAATAAATTTGCAACCTTCTACGAGAGTATTAAGGTCGATGGTCTTGTTATACTGAACCTTGGCAGCGATCANCTTGCCGATTGTAGATCCATCTTTACCATAAATCTCGGTAGAGTCGTTGAAGTGAACATCAATGCTGTTGGCCACTGCAGATGTCTTGTGAAGACGCGGCAAGAAGTAAGTCTCGGAGAGNCGAGTGTACTCAGAATATACACATGCATTGCCTTCACCATCGAAAAGATGCTGCTTGGCGATGGGCACTTTAAGAGATACGGTGTAAATCTTATTGCCGGAGAGGTTAAGGGAGTTAGTATTGCTCTTGCCGGCTTTCACTTTAAGCACACCATTCTGAGANATCTCACCCGAAACGACGTTGATGATATCATTGTCGACCTCAGCTGCACGAGTGGTGGCGATGCGGGATACGAAAGCCAGNCCATTCATGTTGATGTCAGAATTTTGGATTGTACCGGGGTTCATGCGGTATTCAACCTCAGTCTCATTNTTGGAGACACTGATAGTCTGAGCAGTGTTCTTAACCCATTTGCCATTTTCCCATTTGAGAGGGTTGTATTGTGCTGACTCAAANTCNATNGTCGGNATACCACCNACATANAGNTCNGGCATNAGNGTGACNGAAGTGAGGCGNGCNCTGATNACNCCGGCNATNGTGTTGATGCCNTTCTGNACNTTTGTNGANACTTCCTGNCTNAGNGNNGCAAGGTCATTGCGGAGTGCTGTGATCGCCGATGCATTGGCTGTGATGTTNGCTGCGTTAGCTGCTACNTCGGCTACGATCTTGTTNACCTTNGTCTGCAGNTCNGCGAGNTCNGNCTTNACNGNGGCNATGTTNGCCTTNGCNTCNNTNACTTCNGNNGCAATGCCGCTATACTGGCTCTCGAGCTGATTGAGACGTGTCTCGTACCCTTCGAGTGCCTTGAGCTGGGTGTTAACTGCTTCAAGTGCTGTGTTGAGTTCNACNATCTTGGCATTGATGCCGTCGATGTCAAGGTCNGCAAGACCTTTCTCAACACCATTCATCCTTCCGAGAAGTGCAGAGATTGCCTCGGAGTTTTCCTTGATAGCCTGAGCGTTATCGCCAATCGCACCGCTGTTGGCTGCGATCTGCTTGGAAAGTGCCTCTGCTTCAAGTTTAATCTGGTCCAGTGCGTCTGCCTTTGCCTGCGCTGCAGCTGCCTCTGCGGCTTTGGCTACAGCCATGGCTTTCTGGGCGTCAGCCTCGGCCTGGTCACCTGTTGACTGCGCTGCCTGGGCGGCTTTGAGCGATGCGTCGGCTGCATTCTGGGCCGCCTGCGCTGCCGCTTTGTTGGCTTCGATGGCAGAATTGATCGCTGCAATCTGTGAGCTCAACTGGTCTGTCGTTCCGTTGATCTCTGTGATATCGTCATCGTAGTCCTTGCATGAAGTCATCGCAACGGGCATCAACGAAAGCATCATTGAGAGAAACGAAACCTTTACGAAGGTTTTCTTCATAGATTTGTGCTTGTTAATTGGTGGTTAATATGAATATTTATTGTCGTTTCGATCTTTTTTGTCGCTGCAAAATTTNTTTTTTTGCGTGGTGACATTCAAGTTTATTTCTTAGATTGATGATTAATTATTAATTTTGTGGTTTTGTAACCATGATTCTTTGTGCTCGCGTCACGGCTGGCCNTATAATCCTTATGCAACACCACTCACTGCCGACTTCTTNCTCTTAAAGTCGGGTGGGCAGGGTAGANGNTTGCTATTTCGCTTTGCATTAAGTTATCTATTCAGCCGTGTCTTTGTCTTTCTNCAGGTGGTTCTGGGATAGACGGACACTTAGATTCGGGTGCAAAGTTAATGTGTAAATCTTGAANATCCAAATAATTAAAGAAAAAATCTTTAAAATATTTTGTTAAATTTAATTATATGACTGATTCAGAGAGAATTAAAGAGTTATTAAAATATTTGAATGTCTCAGCCAATAAGTTGTCNAAGGAGTTGAANCTNGCAACTCCACAGGTTTTTTATGATATTAAGGCTGGTAGATGTGGTATCTCAAAGGAATTAGCACGTANAATTAATGAAAAATACATTAATATNAATCCCGTGTGGTTNCTCACCGGTGCCGGTCGCATGATTGATGATCTCGCGTTTTCTCCGGATAAGTCTGANCCTATTGATATGAGCGATGGTGCAAAACACGATTCTCCCGAACCGGCCGAGGTGCCGCTCGTCGACATCGGTGGGGTGGGAAATATCCCTCAGACTGATAGATTTTCACATCACTCCGGCGAGATTATGCTGGCCTTCCCCGATAGCCAAAGGGGTGATCTGGCTATACGCCATTATGGTGATTCCATGTCTCCGATAATTCCCGCCGGCGCGATTTTACTGATCCGTAAGGTGGAGCAATGGAAGGAGTATCTGGGTTATGGAAATGATTTTGTCATTATTCTGTCTGATGGCCGGCGCCTCACTAAGCATATTGTCGGACGCACTATGCAGGGCGCTTTCCTTGCCCGGTCCTATAAGGAAGGGATTGAGGATGAGTCGATCCCTATCAGTATGGTGCAGGAGGTATGGAAAGTTATCAGCGTGCTGTCTCTGCAGGGTTGGTAAGGGAGCCCTTCCACAAAAAATGCCGGGGCTCTCGTAAGAGCCTCCGGCATTGAAGTCTATGAATCGATAGTAATTTAAATTTTGCAAGTTCAACCTGCGAAGCATTTCTATTACTTATTACTTACTACTTATTACTTTTTAAGTTTCGCAAGTTCCAACTTGCGAAACTTAAATAAGTAATACTTAGCTGAGGGTTGAATGGAAGTTTGCCATTTCTATTGCAGCTACCGCTGCCTCGGCTCCTTTGTTGCCTAGGACGCCCCCGGCTCTCTCTTGGGCTTGAGCAAGGGTATTCACCGTGATCACTCCGAAGATAAGAGGGGTCTCTCCTCGCGCGTTGATGATCGCTGCTCCTTCCGCCGCCTGCTGGCAGACATAATCAAAGTGAGGTGTATCTCCGCGAATCACACATCCGATGATGATTACGGCATCCGGACGCCGACGCACTAATACCCCCGCGGCATTTACGAGCTCTACTGTCCCGGGCACATCATAGAGACGGATATTTTTCTCTTTCGCTCCCGCTTTGAGCAAGGTTTCTACCGCCGCATCGCGAAGCGCATGAGTAATCTCCGGATTCCATTTGGCCGTGACTATATCACACGTGAAGGTGTCTTTATTGAAGATTTCCGGAATTTCAAGCTCGGCTCCGTTGGTATTCAGTATGGTTGACATGCTTGTTATCGTTTTTTATTGGATTGCTCTGAGGTAATACTATCTTTTAGATAAGCATACCGGAATAGATAAGAGTATCAGATGCAGCAATTATTCTGATTATTTCTCTTCTCCTTCAGAAGTCGTCGTCTCTTCGGCGGATTCTTCTGCTTCGTTGCTCGAAGCACGCTTCGCAGCACGTTTGGCGTAGGCCGCCGCTTTGTGGATCTGCGTGGAGAGTGATTGTGTGAAGGCTTTCCAAAGGGTTGGCTGCGATTCGAGGGTCTCGATTGTCTCCATCAAGGCGATGATATCTTCCTCGAGTTCAAGAGTCTCAAGTGCTATTGCGTGGGGTAGCACGGCTGCAAGCAGACGTTTCGCACGTTCGCGCATCTGGCGGGTGCGACTCATGATCTCTGCCATCTCAATCGTCATCTTTATCTCTTTTCGCCCTACTCGACCCGAACGCTTCTTTGAGAATTTGATTGCCTCTGAGTAGAATTTCAGTGCTTCTCTGGTATCTCCGGCGGCTGCTAACAGTTCGCCTACCTTGCGCAGTGCTTCTGCTAAGCGGTCTGTAGCGTTCGCTACTCCGGAGTTTACCTTTTCATATAGAGCTTCGGCTGTCTCTTTCTGTTTGTTAAGAAGGTCGAGGGCTTTCTTGCGTGAGCGGATGATACGGGCCGCAAGTTCCATTGCAAGTATATGGAATTCTCCGTAGCGGTCCTGATCCTCTTTTACAAGGCGTGAGAGTAGTTTGAAGAGTGTGTCGAGCTCTTTCTCACTGCGGTGGTAGTCTTTCAGATTATAATGGATCTCAGCGAGATCGAATAATATCGCTGAGAAGATTGTGCGGAATTCGATATTTTCGATATCGGGAAAATCGCGCAGTTCGCGCATGGTACTGACCGTGCGCTCCATTGCGTCGAGATACCGCTCTTCAGAAAGTAGCGCAGCGATTGTGGCACGATTCTTTTCGGCATTGGAGAGAATCTTATACTCCTCAGATTTCTTATTGAAGGCTGAGAGGTCGAGAGGAAGTTGTATCTGGTTCATATAATGTGTTTGATTGTCATTGATTTGACTTTTCGGCGGATTTCTTGCCGAGATAACCGCCGTGATGACGCATCGCGTATTCCTCCACTGTGAATCCGATAGCTTTCATCGTTGACACAACGAGTAGATCTCCGATTACGGTCATCGTCGTCGTCGACACGGTTGGAGTCAGTCCGAATGGGCACACTTCCGGCCGCCCTCCGGTGAAAAGGGTGACATCGGCCATCTCTGCAAGTTGGCTTTCTGCATTTCCTGTAATAACAATCAGAGGGAGGGTCGGGTTCAATGTCTTTGCCAGTCCGATCAGTTCCAGTATTTCGGTCGTCTTCCCTGAGTTGGAGATAAGGAGCAGCACGTCGTTGCGCTGGATGATACCGAGGTCGCCGTGCTGGGCTTCTGCCGGATGCAGAAAGACTGCCGGTGTGCCGGTGGAGCAGAAGGTCGTGGCGATGTTCATGCCGATCTGACCGGCTTTCCCCATGCCGCTCACTACGACTTTGCCCCCCTGCCGGTTTACGCGTTCTGTGATGATGTCGACTGCCTCCGCATATTCGCGTCCGACTGGAATTGCCTGAATGGCTTCGGCTTCTTGCCGAAGGATATCTTTAAGATCTGCGATCATTATGTCGTATGTAATAGTTGATTATGTAAATTAAGTTTCGCAAGTTCAACCTTCGAAGCAGATTTTATTACTTATTACTTATTACTTATCACTTTTTAAGTGATATTTCCCCTTAGTTTAGCGTTTCGAATTCTTCTATGGCTTTGCGGAATTCGGGTCGCATCGGAGCCGACCGTCCCGTGGAGGGATCGAAACATACCATCACCGTGTCACAGATGGAGCGAATCTCCTGTGTCGGTGTCTCTACAAGGCATTGGCGCAATGTGAAACTCCTGTCGCCCAATCGGATGCATCGGGTCTTTACCTCTATCTCTTCTCCGAATTTTATCTGTTTGATATAGGAGCAGTTGATATTGGCTATCACTGATTCTACCCGCTGCCAGTCCATTTGCCCTTGCATTATCGTCTCCATGTAGCGGGCCTTGGCAAGGTCGTAAAGTGCGAAGTAGACGATATTGTTGACATGTCCGAGGATATCAACGTCGTTGAATCGCAATTGTACGGGTGTCGTGTGCCGGAAGGCTTCAAGTTCTATTTCTTCGGGTTGCATAGTCTTTTTATATTCTCCGGAGCGCTGTTTTACCATTGAAAGTTGTATAAGCTCTTCATTATAACTTTTATAGTTCGTAAATATGGTTATACAACTTCATAACATTTGTCCGGCGTATCTTTGAGGTCGTTTAATGTCCGGGAATTCAACTCAACCGATAAATCTGATTGAGAGAATTACCTCTTTCTTCATCAATCGGTTGATCTCGCGGAGTAGCAGGGTGCGGTGCATGGATAGTTCGTGCCGAAGTGACGAATCTACTACCCGGATCGTCATGTTGCCCGACCGCACAAGGGGTTTCATCGTGCGCGACGCAATGTCGGGCCCTACTATTCGGGGCCATAGGTCGGCCGCTCTGAGTTCGTCAAGCCGACCCTGCATATTGGTCTCTTGGATCGCGCGTCGCAGCACGTCGCCTATACTCGTAATTTCGGATCTTTCCATTCGATGGGGTTATTCTTGCTCGCTCTCTTTAACTTGTTTGTCAGTCGAATTGCCTACTCTTATCTCCCGGAAGGCTCCGTCGCTCACCTCGAATAGGCGGGGATTACCGTGAAGGCGGCTTAGTATGGAGTCGATATGTTCGCGGTTGGTGTCGGTGATGAATATCTGTCCGAAGTTGCCGGAATTGCTCACCATCTCTAAGATGTGTTCTACGCGCGATGCATCAAGTTTGTCGAAAATGTCATCAAGGAGCAGTATGGGCGTCTTCCCTCCGGCCTCTTTAAGATAGTCGTATATGGCAAGGCGAAGGGCAAGAGTGAATGACTTCACTTGCCCCTGACTCCCGAGTCGACGCATTGAGTAGTCGCCGAGTTTTGTCAGCAGGTCGTCGCGGTGGATCCCTTTTGACGTGAATCCCAACGCAATATCTTTCTGCCGACACCCCGCAAGCACTTCGGGGAGGGTAGCATCGTTAAGCACGCTTGAATACGCCAACGAGGCTTTCTCTTCATTCCCCGCAATCAGGGAGTAGTAACGCGCAAGACGGGGTGCAATATCAGCCACCCATTCTTTTCTGGCTTTATGGATAGCTGATGCCGCTCCGGCCATGGAGTTTTCTACAGATTCGTAGAGTAAATCGTCGCGCACTCCGGCGCGAAGCATTCTGTTACGACTCTCTAAGGCTCTGGTGTAATGGATGAGATGACTGAGATAGGAGGAGTCGGCCTGTGAGATCACCATATCCATCAGCTTGCGACGCTCTTCAGCACCGCCGCTTACGAGCTGTGTATCGCCCGGGGTCACACTGACCAGTGGGAACGCTCCGAAATGACCTGAGAGCTTCGGATATTCTTTTCCGTTGCGTTTCAGTGATTTCCCTTTACCTTTTACGATTCCTACGCTGACTTTCTCGTCTGTACCCGAGTCGGAGGTAAAGTTCCCTTTTACGGCAAGCATGTCAGCCCCGTGGCGGATAAGGGCTGATTCAGGCATCGACGACATACCTCGCGCAAGACACATCAGATGGATGGCTTCGAGCAGATTGCTCTTGCCCATTCCGTTCAGGCCGACAAGGCAGTTGACGCCCGGCGAGAATTGTAGCCGCGCTTCATGGATATTCTTGAAGTCGAGGATGTCGATATCGTTGAGAATCATTGCGTAAGGATTGTATTATCAGTCTTTTTCACCGTAGGCAAGATCGCCTGCGTCACCCAGTCCCGGCACTATGTAGCTATGCGAGTTTACCTCGTCGTCGATAGCTCCCACCCATACGGTTGTACCTTCGGGGAAGGTCGATTTCACATACTCGATGCTCTGGCGTGACGCTATCACTGAAGCTACGTGGATCTTCGAGGGAATCCCTTTAGTCAGAAGCGCACGATATGCCAGTTCCATGCTCGAACCGGTGGCCAGCATCGGATCGACAATGACAAGCACTTTGTCTTCAAGTCGCGGCGATGCCATATATTCTATAAGCACGTCGAAGCTGTCACCCTTCTCTTTATATTTGCGATAAGCACTGACAAAGGCGTTCTCTGCGTGGTCGAAATAATTCAGAAATCCCTGATGGAAGGGGAGACCGGCTCGAAGGATGGTGGCAAGCACTATTTTGTCGGCTATCGTGCGGCAGGTGCAGGGTCCGAGTGGCGTAGTGATATCCTCGTTCTTATAATCAAGGCGCTTTGAAATTTCGTATGCCATTATCTCGCCGATACGCTCCAGATTTGTGCGGAAGCGCAAGGGATCGTGCTGGATATCAATGCTACGAAGTTCCAGCATATAGCGGCTGATGAGTGAGTCGTGTTCTGCAAAATTGATTATTTCCATAGTCAATATGATCGGGTTATAAGTGTTTCTATATTAGTCCCCAAAGCCCCAAAGCCCCAAAGCCCCCAAATTCCCCCAAGTCCAACCTTCGAAGCAAACCTTATTACTTACTACTTATTACTTATTACTTAGAGTGATATTGCTGAGCGCTTTGCGCTCAGCAATATCACTCTCCAGCCGTTCCTTAAGCGCCTCCAGGCCGGAGAATTTTTGTTCCGGACGCATATACTTCAACAGACTGACGAGGAGCGGCTCCCCGTAAAGTTCCGGTCCGTCGTAGTCAAGAATATGGGTCTCGATGCGCGGAGTGGGTGTGTCCGCTATCTCGCTTACGCTCGGACGTATGCCGATATTGGTCACTCCCGCGAGCCGTCGCCCGTCCGGGAGTACTACTTCAGAAGCATATACTCCAAAGGGAGGGAGTACTCGCTGTTCCCCCCCATTCAGACGGAGGTTGGCAGTCGGAACTCCGAGTGTCCGACCGATACGGTCTCCTACTTCTACAACACCATCCAGCGTAAAGGGTTGACCCAACATCGAATTTGCCTCCTCTATTTTCCCGGCGGCAATCAGCCGGCGGATGGCCGATGAGGATATCCCCTCAATCTCATCAGCCACTATAACGTCAATACCCATCTCTTTCCCGAGGGTAATGTATCCGTCCGGAGAGATTGACCGCCCGTCGTGGCCGAAGGTATTATCATAGCCGATGACGATGCAGTCAACTCCATGTCGTTCATGAAGATTCTGCATCCAGTCGGCCGCCGATTCGCGGGCGGTGGAGGGTGTGAAGTCGAGGATGAAGGTATTGACCCCCTCTTCATTGATTCGTCGGGTCTTCAGTTCGGTCGACATGATGGCCGGGGGAGTGCGGTCGGGGTCGATCAGTGCCAATGGATGCTGATCGAAGGTGATAGCGAGTGGCGAAAGGTCGCGTTCCGCGGCTGCCTTCTTCAATGTGTCAAGCACCCGGCGATGTCCAAGATGGACTCCGTCGAATGTGCCGACCGTTGCGGCAAATCTCTTTCCGTTGATTATCTGAGGCATAATGGTTCGGTTATGGCGATCATCCCTGCTTCGGGGTCTTTACCTATTTGAAGCGCCGACAGTCCGATGCTTCGGGCCGATTCGCAGTTGGCCTGCGAGTCGTCAAGCATGAGGGTCTCCGCAGGGTCAAGACGATACCGGCGTACGACGGTGCTGAAAATCTCCGGGTCAGGTTTGCAGGTAAGTTCCTGAAATGAGCAGACAATCCCGTCGAAGTAGTCGTTGATCGTATAACCCTCCTGACGGAAGTGTTCGGCTATCCAACTGTTGTACATAACCGGATTGGTATTGGAGAGCACGTAGAGGCGGTAGCCTTTCTCGCGCAACTGGCGAAGTCGTTGAAGCCGCTCCTTCGGTATGCCTACTAAGAATCGGTTGAAGGCTTCCGTAATCTCTACGTCCGTGGCTCCGGGGCATTGCTTGCGGATGGTCTCAAAGAATTCCCCTACCGTGATTCTCCCCGTCTCGATACCGAGAAAGGGCTCTTCCTGGCGGTAGAGTCCGAGAAGGGAATCGGCATTCTCCAGTCCAAGAGCCTGAAGCGCCGCCACAGCATCTTCGCGGCGCAGATCGATAACTACGCCTCCAAGATCGAAAATAATGTTTCTGACCTTCTTCGGATCAATTCCCGCTGCCTTATATGAGGCCTCCGAAGCCAATGAGGTAGCGGCTGACACGCACGGATTGTCTGAACTATAATCTTTCATATTGATAATCAAAATGATTCGAGATATCCGACGGCCCGAACCGTCAGTATCACTAATACGTTCTATGCTTACGAGCGACGCGATTCTTACCGCTAAGCCCTCTCGGCAATAAAATTTACTCCAAAGATACAATTTTTTTGCCAAACAACCTAAAAATAGTTATATTTGCAGTCAGAAAATAGAAAGTAAAAGCTACATATATTATGCAAAAGATAAAATCAATCGGTATTCTTACCTCCGGCGGTGACGCGCCCGGTATGAATGCTGCAATTCGTGCGGTGACTCGTGCAGGTATCTTCGCCGGCTATAAGGTCTATGGTATCTATCGTGGATATCGTGGCCTGATCACCGATGAGATTCAGGAGTTTTCAACCCAGAATGTATCCAACATTATCCAACGTGGCGGCACAATCCTTAAGACCGCACGTTGTAAGGAGTTTCAGACCCCCGAGGGTCGTCAGTGTGCCTACGACGTCTTGCGTCGCCATGAGATCGACGCGCTGGTGGTTATCGGTGGCGACGGCTCGCTCACCGGTGCGCGTATCTTTGCCAATGAGTTCAATTTCCCGATCATCGGCCTTCCCGGTACTATAGACAATGATCTCTATGGCACTGACTCCACAATCGGTTATGACACAGCTCTTAATACAATCATGGACTGTGTCGACAAAATCCGCGACACCGCCACTTCCCATGAGCGCCTTTTCTTTATCGAGGTGATGGGCCGCGATGCCGGCTTCCTCGCTCTCAACGGCGCTATCGCCGCAGGTGCCGAGGCTGCCATTATCCCGGAAATCTCTACTCAGGTCGACCAGTTGGCCGAGCTTATCCAGAATGGCTTCCGCAAATCCAAAAACTCCTCAATCGTGCTTGTGGCTGAAAGCCCGATCACCGGTGGTGCTATGGGGCTCGCAAAGCGTGTGGAGGAGGAATATCCCGGCTATGACGTCCGTGTCTCTATTCTCGGCCATCTCCAGCGTGGCGGTAGCCCGACGGCTCACGACCGTATCCTCGCTTCCCGTATGGGTGCGGCTGCTATCGACGCCCTCCAGGACGACCAGCGCAACGTTATGATCGGAATCAAAAACGACGAAATCGTCTACGTCCCCTTCACTAAGGCCATCAAGAACGATAAGCCCATCAATCAGGAACTTCTCGGCACGCTTCGTCGCCTGAGCATCTGATTGGGAATGTTAAAAAACTGAAATTACCCGAATTTTCGCGATTTTTTACGCGGAAATTTGGGTAATTCCAAAAAATATATTAACTTTGCATCGTCAAAGAGGGAGCAACTCCCGATGAGACGGCTCGGGCGAATACCAGAGTGGCCAAATGGGGCAGACTGTAAATCTGCTGGTTTATACCTTCGGTGGTTCGAATCCATCTTCGCCCACTTCAACTAACAATAGCAACTTCTTAGGAGGGGCGTATCCGCGAGGATACGCCTTTTTTCTGTTTTTGAGATGACCTCATTTGTTTTCTGGGTCAAGTACAATAACCGTGTTATAGTTCGTTATTTGTATAGTTTATTTAAGTTCCACAATCTACAGATGAAAAGTTTTCTGAAGGCCATTCATTGCGAGGATTCTCTCTGGGCTCCTCTGATTGCCACGGCGGTGAATATCGTGGTGCTATTCATCATAGCCTTTATCGCAAGAGCGGAATTCTATCTCGCTAATATCGAATTCTTTTCCGCGACCCATGGATTCGGGGATTTTCTGAGAATAGTCGTGGCAGGTGCAAGGTTTGACCTCCCGGGGATTCTCTACGTAAATCTGCTCTATATCCTTATGATGCTCTTTCCGCTGCATCTTAAGGAATGTCCGGGTTACTATAAGGTGTGCAAATGGGTGTTCGTCATTCTCAATTCCTTAGCATTACTGACCAATCTCGGCGATTCTATCTATTATCCCTACACTCTCCGACGCTCAACCTGGGATGTCACCACCGAATTTGCTAACGAATCTAATCAGGCGGCCGTTGTCGGTGTGGAGATGCTGCGCCATTGGTGGGTCGTTGTGCTCGCCGTAGTCCTGATATGGGGAATGTGGAAACTATATGTTTCCCCTTCCGGTGTAGAGGGAAGAAAAGGCGGTTGGCGCTATTACGTCGTAATGCTGATTTCGTTAGTGTTTGCCGCAGCAATCTGCGTAGGAGGCATCCGTGGTGGCTGGCTCAACCATTGGCAGAATTATCTCTTCGCCTTTCCGATCCTATACATTGCATGGCGTATCCGCCGGTATAGGAGAAATCTCTCTCTTGTCCTGACCGGTGCCGGTGTAGCATTGTTGCTGATGGCCCCTGTAGGTGGTTTCAGCCATCGCGATATACGTCCGCTCGCTCTCTCTAATGCCAACGCCTATGCCGCTCATCCTTCGGAGACTGCCCTGATTCTCAACACTCCTTTCTCGCTTATACGCACTCTGAAAGGGAATCCTTTCCCCGTGGTAAAGTATTTCACCGACCACGAAGCTATGGCTCGTGAGTTCTCTCCGGTTCATACTCACAAGGCGAAGCCGACCGACTCTGCCATGCTACGCAAGAATGTGGTGGTGATAATCCTGGAGAGTTTCGGTGAGGAGTATATTGATGTTCTGAATGATCGCGCTTTAGGAAAAGATTCACCCGGCTACGCCCCCTTTATGGATTCTCTGGCCCGACATAGCCTGCGCTTCACTCATACCTACGACAACGGCAACAAGAGTATCGATGCAATGCCTTCGATTCTCGCCTCTATTCCCAAATTTTCCAAATCTTTCATTCTCACCTCTTCGGCCGTTGATGCCATCGACGGATTGCCCGCGCTGCTCGGTAAGGAGGGGTATTCTACGGCTTTTTTCCATGGAGCCCGCACCGGAAGCATGGGGTTCGACGGTTTTGCACGCCTCGTAGGCTTCAACCGCTATTTCGGACGTGAGGATTTCGAGAAGGATAAGCGTTTCGGAGGTAGCGACGAATTCGATGGCTATTGGGCGATATGGGACGAACCTTTCTTCCAATACTTTGCCGCTCAACTGACCGAACTCCCTCAGCCCTTCATGGCTTCTATCTTCTCAGCTACATCGCATCATCCTTTCAATGTCCCACCGCAATATGAGGGTAAATTCCCGAAAGGCAACCTGCCGATTCATCAGTGTATCGGCTACACCGATTTAGCCCTCCGGCGCTTCTTTCAGGCTGCCGAAAAAACTGATTGGTATCGCAATACAATCTTCGTCATTACCAACGACCATACCAATCAACGCGGATACGATGAATATCGAAGTGATATCGGTGCGTTCTACGGTCCGATACTCATATTTGATCCTACGGGCGAAACGGTTGCCCCCGGTCTCCGCGACGGCATTATCTCTCAGATAGATATTATGCCTACTCTCCTCGGGCTGCTCCGCTATCCTTCGGATTATACGGCTTATGGCCGGGATATGTCGCAGGTTGCGGCGAAAGGTCAGGCTGTAAGCTATATCAATAATCTCTATCAGTTCGTAGAAGGAGACTACATCCTCCGGTTTGACGGCACGAAGAGTGTGGCACTCTATGCCATAGATGACCATCTGATGGCACGAAATCTCCTCTCAAGTCATCCGGAAGAGGCCAAAAAGATGGAGACCCGCCTGAAGGCCCTGATCCAGACCTATATGGAACGCCGCGGCCGATAAATCCCCAATCGGAATTAAGACCAATGAAGGATTGATTAAAAAGAGGATTGACACAAAGAATTGACACAAAAAGAATTATTACTGTCCCCTAAACCATAAAAAGGCAAGCCCAACTTCTGCCATTCAAGAAGTTGGGCTTGCCTTTTATTATTATTGTCTGCTAAACATTTTTGAGGAATTGAATAATGTTTAGCGGATAGTAATATAGTTTTTTTTCAGAGCTTTATTTTGAACAGCCGCTCGGCGTTACCCTGAGATATGAGATATTTGTCTTCATCCGAGATTGGTGCGTTCTCTATAAAGGCTCGTGCATCGTTCTCGGGAATGAATGGATAATCTGCTGCGAATATGATGTGATCGATACCGAACTTACTGATGCAGTATTTGAGATTATCGTAGTCGTAGATACCGCTTGGTGTCACATATACATTACGCCGGTAATAAGTAGAGATTTTCTCTTTCAATCCGGTCATTTCAGGAGTAAGGGTCTGATCGAATCGAGGAATATAGTAGGCCAAAACTTCACCCCAGTGACCTGAGATAACTTTTAAAGACGGATAGCGGTCGAATACACCGGCAAGAATCATGCGGAGCACCTGCACGCCGGGCTCGACGTGCCATCCCAAGCCATATGTGC
>JAAVDX010000008.1 GCA_014801585.1 Bacteroides sp. | reverse complement strand
TCATCATCACAATAATCGATCTTAATTTAAAGTGTTGTTTTTACGCATGTGAGAGAACTATATTATATACATTCATAGTTTGCAGGGTGTCGGCGTGAGCCGACACCCGTTGTCATATCGTGCCTGGTGTTCCGGATATGTAGTTATTTTTTGATCTGTGTTTTTTAATGAAAAAATATTAGTCGTACCTGGTGTATAATGAAAATTTTGTAATTTTGCAATCGTATAGCATACTTTAAAAGTATGCTATACGCAGTAGTATATTACTTCTTCTTGATATTATGGATGAAATTATCTCGCCATCTCTTATCCCATCATCGGAGGAGAATGAAATTATAGTATATAAGCCGGATGAAACCTTAGCCCTCCAAGTCAGGGTTGAGGATGAAACGGTGTGGCTGAGTCAGGCTCAAATTGTGGAACTGTTTAACTCAAGCAAAGCCAATATCAGCGAGCACCTCAAACATATATTTGACTCCGGAGAATTAATGAAAGATGCAACTGTTCGGAAATTCCGAACAGTTCGCCAAGAGGGGAATCGCAGCGTCGCCAGAATGATTGAATATTTCAATCTTGATGTTATCATTTCGGTTGGATATAGGGTCAATACGGTCCGTGGTATTCAATTCCGTCAATGGGCAAATAAAGTATTGAAGGATGTGGGGGCATCTATAAAAGACCTTGGTAAAAAGCTTTTCGCGTTCTCTCAAATGGAAGCTTCGCCTGCGATTATACTTGACAATCTTTAAGCCTCAATTTAAAATGAGAGAAACTATACTACCGGAGGACTAAAGAGAAAAAATGAGCAAAATTAAGATGGAATGAAGCCGAGCGAATGTCTGATAAAAAACACAAGATGAAGGAAAAGTCAATCGATAAGAATGTAGAGAATGAGCTGACTCGGCAGAAGATGCTGCTGATGATGGAATATGAGAATGAGAAGAGGGAGTTTGAAGAGGTGCTTCGCTCGGCTGACATGGCCCGACTCGTGGCGAGAGGGAATGCATGGTGGCCGCTGACGTTTGGTAAAACCGCCTACAATTCACTTAATCAGCGCACCCTTGAAATATTCCGTCATGCTGCCGATTCATCCTCTGACGCTCCTGAGGATGAGAAGGACCATAACTTCGACCATGGGAGTCAGATCGCCTTTATCCGACTGACTGATGATGATAGTCCTGACGCTCGGAAGTCGGCCGATAAGTCTGAAGCATCGAATAAAAAGAGAACGACTGACAATCGGAAAGATTCTAAACGCATACTTTTTACCGGCACTGTCAGTTATGTCGACGGCAACAGAATGGTGGTCATAATTCCCGATGGTACGGATGTTTCATCAATGGTTGAGGCTCGCGACAGGATAGGGGTTGTGCTATCATTTGACGAGACCTCCTATCGGGCAATGTCGGAAGCACTCGATAAGACGCTGCGTGCGCGTGGCCGACATGCCGAACTCCGGGATATCATCTATTCTCGCCGCCCTACGGGTTGGTTGTCGGGGACTGACATCAGCATTCCCTATCTAAATTCCGATCAGGAAGAAGGGGTAAATAAAGTTTTGAAGTCGAAGGATGTGGCAATTGTCCATGGTCCTCCGGGGACAGGAAAAACCACTACGCTTGTAGAAGCTATCCATGAGACGCTTCGCCGGGAAACACAGGTGATGGTATGCGCACAAAGCAACATGGCAGTCGACTGGATATGTTCCCGCCTCGCAGAACGCGGTATCAGCGTCTTGCGTCTCGGCAATCCCTCCAGAGTAAGTGACGATATGCTTGCAAATACCTACGAGCGCCGTTTTTCCGATCATCCCGACTATCCCACGCTCTGGAGCATACGGAAAGCCATACGCGAATTGCAGAGCAAGGGGAAGCGCAGCCGCGATGTGCATCAGAAGCTCGACCGTCTTCGCGGCAGGGCTACGGAACTCGAATTGCGAATCAATAACGATCTTATCGAATCATCCCATGTCATAGCGTCGACCCTTGTCGGAAGTATCCACCGGCTGTTGAGCGGTCGCCGGTTTCCGACTCTCTTCATCGACGAGGCCGCGCAGGCTCTTGAGGCCGCGTGCTGGATTCCGATGCGAAGGGCAGGGAGAGTAATCTTAGCTGGAGATCACTGTCAGTTGCCCCCGACCGTGAAATGCTACGAAGCAATGAGAGGAGGGCTTGCCCGCTCATTGATGGAAAGAATTGTAGAGAATCATCCGGAAGCAGTGACTCTTCTTCGCACACAATATCGGATGCACGAAGAGATTATGGAATTTCCCAACCGTTGGTTCTATGGCGGAAATATGAAGGCTGCTCCGGGAGTGAGTCAGCGCGGTATTCTTGCGCTTGATACGCCCGTGGACTGGGTTGACACGTCGGAAATACTTCCTCAGACTGACTCTCCCGATTCGGCCGAAAATGAGGATGCTTTCAGAGAATCCCTTGTAGGAGAGGGAAGAGGTAGGGTCAATCGTGACGAGGCACTGCTGACGATGATTGTCCTGCAGCGCTATATCGAGCGAATCGGAGTGAAGCGTTTTAAGGAGGAGAAGATTGATATAGGAGTGATTTCCCCTTATCGCGGTCAGGTCAGTTATCTGCGCCATCTGATCAAGCGGATTCCATTCTTCAAACCTCTTCGCCGGCAGATTTCAATCAATACTGTCGATGGTTTTCAGGGTCAGGAACGCGACGTCATTGTGCTCTCACTTGTCAGAAGCAATGAGAAGGGAAATATCGGTTTTCTATCCGACCTCCGAAGAATGAATGTGGCCATGACGCGCGCTCGCATGAAGTTAATAATAATCGGCGACGTGCCAACGATGACACGCCACCGATTCTATCGAGAGCTACATGAATATATTGAAGGATTAAGGTTGTCTTGAGATAGTGTGTGAAATTATTGAATCAGTCGTTGAATATACCTGACGACAGATAGCGTTCGCCCGTGTCGGGAAGAAGCACCACTATCTGTTTACCTTTATTTTCAGGTCGACGCGCCTCATCTATGGCGGCTGCTAAAGCTGCTCCGGAAGAGATACCCGCAAGGATACCCTCTTTATGGGCGAGGAGGCGCATAGCGTAGGCAGCTTTGCTGAAGTCGACGGTCGCAACTTCGTCGACAATTTGCGGATCATAATTCTTCGGCACGAATCCGGCTCCTATTCCCTGAATTTTGTGAGGTCCGGCTTTACCGCCTGAAATTACGGGGGATTCAGTCGGTTCGACGGCGACCCCTTTTATGGCAGGATTATGCTCTTTCAGGCGACGCATCACACCGCTGACCGTACCACCCGTTCCGACTCCGGCTACGAAAATATCGACATTTCCGTCAGTGGCCTCCCATATCTCTTCACCCGTAGAAAGATAATGAGCCTCAGGATTGGCCGGGTTGTCAAACTGACCGAGAATCACTGCGCCGGGGATGGTAGCCTGCAGATGTTCAGCCTCCGCAATCGCACCTTTCATCCCTTCAGCGCCGGGAGTCAGAACAAGTTCGGCTCCGTAGGCCTGCAGAAGATTCCGCCGCTCAATGCTCATCGTCTCCGGCATAGTCAGGATCACGCGATAACCCTTTACACCTCCTATCCATGCGAGACCGATACCGGTATTGCCGCTTGTAGGTTCGATGATGGTAGCGCCGGGCCGAAGTATTCCTCTCTTTTCAGCGTCTTCAATCATGGAGAGAGCTGCACGATCTTTCACACTCCCGCCCGGATTAAACGACTCGACTTTAGCGACGATACGGGCAGGCAGATTCAGTTCCTTTTCGATATTGGATAGAGCGACGAGAGGTGTATGGCCTATCAATTGTATTAAATTCTGTGCTATCATAGGATTGAGGTGTTTTTTGATGGAATAATAGAGGGAATAATTATTGGGAACAAAGTGTTTTCAGAATACATTTTCTGCCTGAAAAAGACTCAGGAATGTTGATGCTGTAGAATCTTGGAGTGGGGTTCTACGTCATGCGTCAGCCAGATGTTACCGCCGATTATCGTGTCGTGGCCGATCGTAATCCTGCCGAGCACCGTAGAGTTGGAATATATGGTGACATTGTCTTCGATAATAGGATGACGCGGAATATTGACCGGATGCCCCTTCGAATCGAGGGTGAAATTTTTGGCTCCGAGGGTCACCCCCTGATAGAGGGTCACATGATTGCCGATAATGCAGGTTTCACCGATCACGATTCCCGTGCCATGATCGATAGCAAAATATTCACCGATCGAAGCTCCGGGATGGATATCAATACCGGTATGGGCATGCGCGAGTTCGGTAAGTATTCGGGGGAGGACCGGAATCCCGAGTCCGAGTAATGCGTGGGCCACACGATAATGGACCATAGCCTTTACTACCGGGTAACAGAGTATGATTTCACCGTAGTTATCTACCGACGGGTCATTGTCGTAGATCGCCTGAACGTCCGTAAAAAGCAGGCGCTTGATTTCCGGGACTTGATTGATGAAGTCCAGAGCGTAGCGGCGTGCCAGTTCGTTGGTTTCACACTCAGTCATGTCGGAATCGAAGCGCAGCGCCTTTGCTGTCTCTTCCGACAGGATTTCATANATAGATTCTATNTCTACTCCCACATGATANGACCGGAGNCGNCCTTCATCACGCCGGCGGTCGAAAAAATCCGGGAANATGGCAGCGTTGANATGATGAATCAATTCTTTAAGTCGGGGCACACTGGGGAAGTCGCATACTCCCCGGGGNAGCATACGTTTCTCTTCCGGCGTGCGCACCGAAAGTTTCTCCACGTTTTGAAGAAGACTCAGTTCGATTTCGCGTGTGCTCATTTTGGATTAACTGAAAGTCACTTGATTATCAATTCGGNGAGTGGTCGTTTGGGTACATGATGAACCCCGTCGGGAGTACGGTAATATTTGTAATCCGCTTCATCNGACCCCGACATATCTTCCACTTTAACTTCCTCGGCCGGATACCCGATTGCGAGGACATAGCGCGGAATGAAACGTTCATCGATATGAAGNGCNTCNGAAATAGCCGGTCCGTTGAAGGCCTTGATAATACATCCTCCCAGACCCAGAGAGCGCATTCCTAAAGTGATCGCTTCGAGTTGCAGTCCGTCGTCGCATAGGCAATCGCGTCCGTAGTTGGTGTCGAGACATTGCACGAGATATGCNGCAGGNCGCTCNCCCTCTTCCGGACCGTCCCAATCCTGAAAATATCCCGCCCATTTCAGGGAAGGGTATACCTTCTCNCGATCCTCTTTTGAGANGANTATGACATAGCGGAGTGGNTGGGCATTACGTCCGGATGGACAATATCGGGTAAGTTCGACAAGTTTTTCGAGGGTATCGCGGGATACCACCTTATCCTCTTGAAAACGTCNCACGGTACGATCGGCCATCATCAGCCGGCGTAAACTTTCAAAATCCATATTTTTTATCTTTAGCGGAAATATTTTATATGAAGAAAGGTCTCACCGTCTTCATTTATGTAGNTTATAGTAGGAACTCATGATCTTTCAATATCACGTATTCCATAATCTATAATGATTTTTTCNGGCCTTTTGTTTGTGGGACNTATTCTTTTTTTTGCNCGATTATTCCGCAATATAGGAGNAAAGATAAGNCCATCCTTCGGAAGATTCAGGGGCATCTCCGAGACGCCTGAAAGAACCTTTACGATCATGGAAGAGTTCGGTATCATAAAAATGTCGCATCCCGATTCCGCAGTCAATCAGATTGACAAATTCATTCTTCCTTGTGTAAAAGTGGACCGTATTCCCGGCGACTAAAGCACGCCAGGGCTGGGAATTTGTAGAGGATGGTGCGAGGCGCATCATCTCCAGAGNCTCACCGAATCGGCTGTCGGGGGAGAGGGGNNTNTCGAAGTTCTCGGAAAAGAATAATTCGGCAAACGGCTTACGGTTCTTACTTCCCATCACATATCTGCCTACCTTTTCAAGTAAGCGTTGCTTTGCCGCAATTCCTACCGGACATACTACCTTTAAAGTCTCTCCGTCGGGCCATTTTTCACCGCGTTCNAAATCGGAGTCCTTGAATGTACCGGCGATCCAGCATGTGCCCAGTCCCATTTGCCGGGCGTTCAGNACAACTTCCTCAAAACGGAATCCCGCTGAAAGAGCCGANGCTTCATCCNCCCCCATAGCTAAGAGAAAGAAATCGGTAGCACCTTTNATGAATCCGTANGTACTCGGGCGAAAACCNTCNTGAAGATCAAAACTTTTAAGGCGTATCGAGACCTTNCCGCCGAACGGATCCGTAGCCTCANCAGCAGATTTACGTAATGCCGAAAGCGCCTCAGAGGAGAGACCTTTACCATCAAAACTTCTGACAGAACGACGNTGNTTNATAGCTTCAATAATATTCATNNTTNANTATATTTNAAATCTTTTGATAAGATTTCCTTTATGTTATGATAAGTGTTATGAGATGTTATGAGATTACCGGAGTCACCAATNCGGAAGAANTTAAAGAAAAATGTCGCCGGTAAAGATTACAGGCGACATCTATATCAGGGGGCTCCATTAGCCCGNATTTAANNTCAGTCAACTTTTGCGAACTGGTCTTTACCCACACCGCAAAGAGGGCATACCCAATCTTCGGGAAGATCTTCAAAACTTGTTCCGGGAGCGATACCGTTATCAGGATCGCCAACAGNGGGGTCATATACCCAGTCGCATACTTCACATACGTATTTATCCATAGTCATTAAGTTTAAAAAAGGTTATAATTTATAGGGTTATATTCATCATCTCTCCGGCTCCAAAGATTAACTCTTTCGCCAAAGCTTAACTCTTTCGCAAAGATTATCCTTTNAGTGAAAGATTAACCTCTTCCGTCAAAGATTATATCATCTTTCCACGTTTCCACGCCAAAGAGTCTGATAAGAAATCGGGAAATACTCCCGACTTCTCAACTTGTAAACGAACTGACTCCCCGAATAGTTCACATCCGGATTATTTTCCCTGATGAGGTTTGGAAGATATGGATTGACTGATCACGGAGTTTACTATTAATCAGTAAAGTATGGTGTCCCTAGGGAATTTTGCGTAATTCGGCAACAAGTTGTTGCCAAATCGGAGAATACATAAGCTAGAAATTTCTGATATATTTTAAGTTCCTGACAGAAAAACCTTTTGTTCCCATCCGGATTATTTCTCCGGAGGAGGTCGGGAGGAACACTCAGACGGAGAATTTCTTATCTTTTCGGTAAAGCAACAGCCAACCGATCATGACAGCTGCGGAATATGCTGCGAATATTAGCCATGGCCATTCCCAATCACCCATGAAAAGATGCATAGAGGCAGTTCCTGTATTCGCGATATTTTCCCAGTGGCAGTAGTGATTGACGACATTACCGGCTACCAGTGTGCCGATTGTCGCGCCTATGCCATTGCTCATAAACATCATCAGACCCTGCGCGAAACCTTTTGTCCCTTCCGGTGCGACNTTCTGAATNTGAAGATGACCGGCGATTGTGATGAAATTGAACGCAAAGCCATACATTACCATCGACAGCACAAGCATCCAGAGTCCATCGCCGGGGTTGCCGAAAGCNAAAAGCAGGAAGCGAAGCGACCAGGCCAATAATCCCAAAGCATATACGTAGCGGATTCCNCCTTTCTNCAACATTACCCCAACAAGCAATACGCACACTGCCTCCGAGATTTGCGAAAGTGAGAACAAGAAAGTAGCATTGCCGGAAGCAAAAGACTGNACATAGTCAGAGANACCGGAAAAATGTGTTATGAAGGGAGTTGCAAAACCATTGGAAATCTGCAGACAAGCTCCCGTCAATACCACAAATACCAAAAAAGTAGCGGTAAGTCGGTTTGCAAAAATCAATCTGACTGCATTTATCAATCCGGGGTTAGATCCTGATTGCTCTGATGAGTCTGAAGCTGATAATCGGGAGTCCTTAGCAAAGGTTGCGTTTCTTGTCTGACGCGGGAGAGTCAGAGTATAGAACGCAGTGAGCAGCCCGATAATTGCGCTGCAAAGCAACTGCATCGGAGTGTATTGNAATCTCAACTTCCCGAATTCAGAAGAATCAGAGAAAGNGAATCCGAAGGTCCCCTCAGAATAATATGCAGAGTTGACAAACCACATCGCAACGATAAATCCGATTGTCCCCCAGATGCGTATCGAGGGGAATGAATCTGATGGATTNTTACCCTNGGANGTCAGAAGTCCGAAAGTCGTAGTGTTGGCAAGAGCCATTGTGGGCATATAGAAAAGAAGAAANCCGATATAGAGCGGCAGCATCACGGAGAGAGAAAGNCGCTCATTATGCATGCCGTAATGCCACATCCCGAACATGAAAGNCGCCCCCACAATATGACAGGCTGCGAGAAGCAATTCCGGGCGCCCCGTTCGGTCGGCAAGACGCCCGAAGAGGGGAGGGGTAAGAATCGAAACGAGTCCTATAGCCGCATAAAACCATGCGATATCCGAGCCCAGACCNCCCCTTCCGAGCAACTGACCAAAGCAGGTCAGATAGCATCCCCATATCCCAAACTGCAGAAAATAAAGCAACGAAAGCCGAGTCTTCATCAAAATACTTATTATCTATTACTTGGGCNTCTCACACCNNTTACTTACNACTTATTACTTATTACTTGGCGTCCTGCGCCTATTACTTATTACTTGGCGCCTTGCGCCTTGCGCCCNGCGCCTTAGAATTTGAACTCCACTCCNCCGAGGATAGTAGTGCCGGGCATGGGGCAACCATAAATAATCTGATAATGCTTATTGGTGATATTATCGAGTTTTACTGACAACGTTACCGGCACCTTAGAACCCAGCGTATAAGCAGCNCGGAAATTGAGCAGGGAATAACTTTCGGTGGAACCATCCGGATTACCATTCTTCATGCTCCATACGCTTGTCTCTTCAAGAGTAAGACTGACCGGNCCCGGAGAATAAGTCAGCGACGCGTTCAAACGATTCTTAGGNGAATANAGATTATCGGAATCGGTATGAAGATAAGCCCATGAGGCATTTGCACTCAGATTGTTGAGAANCTTTCCGGCTGCTTCAAGCTCAAAACCTTTATTATGGAATTTGCCCGTATTGACATTACGCGGACGCCCGTCGATGCGCACGGTCTGAATCATATTCCGTCCGTCAATGTAATACAGAGCCGCGCCCACCATCAATCTGTAATCGAAGAAATGCTGACGCCAGCTCACTTCATAATTGAGCATATATTCCGGTNTCAGATCGGGGTTTGCNGGCGGATAGAGGTAAAGCTCGCGGATATTAGGAGCNCGGAATCCCTTGCTGAACGAACCCTTGATCTGCGACGTCCTCGAAGGACGCACGATGAATCCTGCCTGAGGNACCCACACATTACCATAGGCCGAACCATGTTGAAGACGTACCCCACCGTTGATGTTAAGTATATCACTNAAAAATCCCTGCTGCATCATTACGTAGCCCGCAACCTCATTTACGTGATGACGACTTTCCGAAGTACGCACATTCTCATCAGCCTTATCAGTATTCCAGATATGGCCGCCCCAATGCTGGAAATCTACACCGGCAGAAAGAGTATTGGCCTGCCAGAGATAGAAGGATTCGTAGGCGGTGAACCCCATGTTGTAGTCAGTAGAATGGAAGAGATATGTTTTCGGGGTAGTTCCCGGCGTGTTGCCGTCGTCGACAGTGTGTGCTCCCCAGTTCATAAATGCCTGCACTCCGCCATCAAACTTCTCGTAAGAATTCTTCACGTAGATTCCGCTTGCACCTCTGAAAATATCGGTCCACATATTCTCCAGAGGNTCCTGAAGCGTCCCGGGATTATTGGCATGGCTCTGAGTAAGATCNGCCATCCCCGCAATGCTCCATCGATTCGATAAGGCATATTTCAATTGCACAAACTCATTAGCCAGCCAAAAGGCACTCCCTTCACGATTGCCATTGCTGCGGTCAAGCTGTCCGGAGAGGGTAGCGGAGAATTTCCCCTTCTTATATCCNGAAGAAAGAGCGAATTTCTGAGTGGAGAAAGAGCCGAAGAGAGCCCGGGCCCGACCGGTAAGTCCGTCNGTTTTCTGAGAATTTGTGATGATATTCACAGAGCCTCCCATTGCGTTCGAACCATATAGAAGCGACGACGGACCCTTTACNACCTCTACTTTNTCCACNCCGTTAGCCACGTAAGTATCAGCCAAAGAATGTCCGAACACNCCGGCCCATTGCGGCTGCCCGTCGATCATGAACAATACCTTATTCCCTTGGCCGACACCNCGAATATTCACCTCGCCCNCGCTACCACCGGATACACCATAACCGGCAAATCCACGTTCGGTCACAAACANCCCCGGCACAGTGGTGGCCANAACCGGCAACAGCGAACTCTCACCTGACTCCTCAATCTGATTGGCAGAAATATGAGTTACGTTAAGNGGAATCAGTTCCGGATTCGTTTTAGTAGGAGCGGTCACCACGACCTCCGAAAGGTCGGTAGTATCGCGNGGAGCTTCCGCAGCATAGCCTGTAATCGCAGAAGTAAGTAAGGCAACCCCTAAAGTCATTTTTGTCATTNCGGAGACTTTGGGAGAGATAAGGTTGTTAGATTTCTTCATTCAGAAGTCNGAGTTTGGGTTATATNATTCAAAAATAAANCTNGTAAGAACTGCGGNAAAAGATATTTCCACAAATCTTGACGGCAAAATTAATTAAAAAATTTGAAAATAACCAAAATTTCGCTTAACTTTGTGTGGAAATTTACTGAATGTTTAGTATATTGATGTATGACAGAATCTGAAATCGAATTTTTCGACCGTATAGCTCCCGACTGGGATGCCAACGAAGTGCGCTCCACTCCCGAGCGTATCCGCCATATTCTCTCCCGGCTTCCCATAAGCCGAGGAATGAAAATTCTTGACTTAGGCACCGGCACGGGTGTCCTCGTCCCCTATCTTTCCGAACTCGTAGGAGAAAGTGGTAAAGTTGTAGGGATTGATCTTTCCGAAGGGATGCTCAATCAGGCAATAGAAAAATTCGGCCAAATNCCGAACGTGGAATTTCTGCGTCTCGACTTTGAGGAAGAGCAGATNCCNGGCANGTATGACCTCGTAATGCTATANTCNGTCTATCCCCATCTNCANTTNCCNGANCANACAATGGAATGGCTCTTCCGGATGAATCTGACAAAAGANGGACGCATAATTATTGCCTTCCCCTCCGANGAGCATTTCATCAATCATATNCATGGCGAGAAAAAAGCCGAAAGCGATATGCTTCCCGATGCCCACACATTAGCTCATAGAATCAGCNCTTGGGGCTACCGGGCAGAAGTCCTTTCAGCCACGCCTGATGCTTATATCGTCAGCGTCAGCAAAGAACTTTAGTCTCGGAATCATCAAGAAAGAACTGACCTCAAAAAGTAGAATACAAAAACTACTTCGGGGTCAGTTCAGTCATATCCGCGCCGGGGTAAAATATTATCGTGTAGGTCAGGCCTCAATATTCGATGCCATTCCTGACGAGCAATTCCTTCAGCCGCAGAATCTCTATACGCAACCGGTCGGTCTCCTCGCGAAGATCATCAATGCGTTGCGACAATCTGTCATTCCGACGCTCAAGGAAATCAATGCGTTCTGCGCTTTCCCCATCNGCGTCGGAAGAATGACGGTCGCGCTGATGGGCGAGATCATGGATATGGGTGAGAAGCATAGTGAGCGAATCCCCCTCATCACCGATATGCGTATGGGGATGGGTATGGGGCGGCACCACCTGCTCTCTGACATCATCAGTCATATAATCCGAAAAATCATCCAACTCGAAAATTTCCTTAAGTCGGTCGATTTTTTCCTCAGGGAGTCGGCTCCGACCGTTTTCGATCGCCGAAAGAAAACTGGGTCTGACCTGCAGATGCCCGGCAAGTTCGCGCTGGCTCATGCCGGCTCTTTTGCGNAGCCTGGCCAAATCGATTCTACTCATATATCGTCGTTATTCAATAGTCTATAGCAATAATGAAGGCCGATGGTCTCCATTATTATAACTCCGACAACCTGCAAAAGTTATCCGGNTNCGGATAAAAAATTAAAAAAAGCCTCTTCTTTATAATTNTAANAGCTCGTAAANAAGTTTNAACAACTNCAGAAGATTGCGTGGNCGCTTATGTTAGTTCATTTTGGTTCTTTTAACATCCTCTTTTTGAAAATACGCATAAAAGATTTAATTTTGTAATGAATTTTGGCATTGCCGGAAATTTCGGTTGCGTCAATAATCCTGCTGACCTTCCATTAAACCACATATAAAGCAACATATGAATATAGACGATACGTCAATCAATCCCGCTGACCTTGAGTCGCTGCTGACCCGTGTCTACGAAGCAGCCGGAATCAAAGAACTTTCACCCAAGCAATTTGATCTCCTGGCAGATGAGATATCCGTAAAGACCGGTGAGCGACTCAGTCCGTCGACACTGAAACGAATCTCCGGATACGTGGCTGCCCACTCCGTGCCTCGNCTCTCGACTCTCGATATCCTTGCGCGGTTCTGCGGATGGTCCGACTATCGTCATTTCCTGGAAGGAAACTCTCCCGAAGCCCAGAGCGGAGTGGTAGGCAAACCGAAAATCAGTGTAGCCGAAGATATGCTTCCCGGTCAGCGCCTACGCCTGATGTGGTCGCCGGCCAGAGTATGCGTGATTGAATATAAAGGCGACCTAAACTGGGAAGTCGTATATTCCGAAGGGACGCGCCTTCAGCCCNGCAACACCTTCAAATGTGCCCTNATAATGGGAGGCGAACCCCTTTATATCGACGATCTTGTGCAGGATGGCAATCCACCGCGCGTCTACGTCTGCGGCCGCAGATCCGGAATAACCTTTGTAAGAGATGAATGAACTCGAGGATGTAGAATCAGGTTATGTAGGCGACGATGAAGCGGAATGTAATCTAAGTCCGACTTTCACGGACATCTCCNTTTTCCGCGTCACGACGTCGAACACNCTCGCCCGGGCCACTCGCTTCGGCCGTCAATGGCTGCTCAAGGCGCTNTCACCATCCAACAAACTGACCACCTCGGCGCGTCGTCGACTGATGAANGAGTTTGAGATTCATTCCCGANTCAATCATCCTTCGGTGGTAAGAGTTGCCGGTTGCGAGACTGTCGAGGACCTCGGAGAGTGTATCATTATGGAATGGATTGAGGGNANNACCCTCATGGAACTTCTGCAGAAGGGAGAACTTCCCGCTGCGGAGCGCCGTCGCATACTCTTTGAGATCGTCGANGCNGTAGCCTATCTCCATAGCCTNGGGATTGTACATCGCGATCTCAAGCCCTCGAATATCATGATTCGACGCNCGGGNGGCGGAGCCGTGCTGATTGATTTCGGACTCGCCGACACNGATGATTATGTAGAACTCAAGCAGTCGGCCGGAACAAAAGGCTACATTTCTCCCGAACAGATTGCCAACGGCGGAGCGCATACTTCCGACGACATATATAGTCTTGGAGTGATAATCAGAGTGCTATATCCCGAATATTCATCATTGGCCGATTTATGCACGAGTGATGTCAGCAAGCGTCCCAACGATGCCGGTGAACTACGCTCGATCCTGCGTCAGCGTGCTTCCCGACCGCGACGTATCGCCATAGCAGCCACCATATCCGGAGTGATACTGGCNGCTGCAATCACCGGTTATACAATTCTGGATCTCAAGCGTACGGCCACGGATGCTCAGCGCCAAGCCNTATCCCTCAGCGAAAGTAATAGCCGGAATCAGGCAAAAGTGGCCGAACTGACCGACTCACTCGATCACGTGACGGCGCGTATGACATCAATGGAGACAGAGAAACAGGAAGCCGAGGCATACGCTGCCAAGGTCAAACAGAGCTACGAATCGGGTAAAAGCAAAATTGATGCGGTCTATAAAAAATATGATCGTATAATACACACNCTTGAATTAAACGAGGCAGTTACATACGCCACGACCTTGAAAAANCTCTATGACGAAATGAATGCCTCTATCGACGCTTACAGCAAGACCCTTCCGGCAAAAGGGCTGACTCCTGCCGACTGCGAAAAAATAACCTTCGACCTCAACAACTACTATCTGACGACGCTCTCACACCACACCGAAGCCTGGAACAAACATCTATTCCCCGACATCTACNAATGAANGAANAAAAGCAGATNTAGCGNTCTAATGATAGAAACTNTTCCGACCATTAGAACGCTACNCGACATGANAAGCCTTATTCCAGGCATCGGAGCAAGAGAGCATTGGCACGNTCGACCGGAGANGTATCGAGNTTGGCGAGATAGATGCGGGTAGTCTGTTCGCTGGAATGTCCCATCCCCTCACTGATCACGCCTATCGGGATCCCCTTCGTAAGCGCCGCCGACGCCCAGCTATGTCGTGCCACATAGAGAGTCAGAGGAATTTCTATCCCGGCCATTTCAGCAATCCGCTTCAGCCGCTGATTGATAGAATGATTAAGATTATGAACGACAGAGCGCTCGTTGACGCTCATACGCCTGATGATAGGGAGCANATAATCAGTAGGATTATTCGGATATTTATTTAAGATCCGTTGCATCTCCTCAGTCCATTCTATCGACAGNCGCTGACGAGTCTTGCGGCGTACATACGAGATTCTCCCGTCAGCAAGATCACTCTTTTTNAGCATCGCCATATCAATAAAACTCATTCCACGCAGCATAAAACTCATAATAAACATATCGCGTGCATGATCCAGCTGCGGTTGCCCCGACAGATCAAGATGCCTTATCTCCTTTATCGCAGCAATAGAGATAGCCCGCTTATGAGTCTTCGCCACCCCCGTATATACGTGGCGGAAAGGGTGAAGATTAGGAATAAGATCNTCCTCCACCGCCCGATTGTAGACAGCCCTCAGGATACGCGAATAGAAAGAGATCGTGTTCGGCACATTACCGCGCAATTTATGCCAATTCTGATACTCCTCCATCAGCGATCCATCGATAGCATCAAGCAAAATATCCGGATTAGATCTATAGGATCTCAGGAAGTTCTGAACGCTATGTAGAGCCGACGTATAGGTCTCCGCCGTGCGCAACTGACCCGACTTNCTGAAATCAGCTATCAGCGACTTCATAAATCTCGACAGCGAGCATCTGTTGAGCCGNCGGAAATATTCAGCTACCANCTGATCAGCAGTGAATATCATCCCACGGCGCTCATACTGATTAATTATTCTCTGCAATCGGGCGATGTCAAGATAGATATGCCGGCGAATCTCAATGAGATACAGCTCCCTTACGCGATCAGTGCTGTTACCTACCGAGGAGCGTCGGGCATTCCATTCCGAAGAAAATATGCGATGAGGAGAGAGAATCTGGCGAATGGTGCGCTCATGAATAATCTGATAATAGATCACACCCTCGCTGTCAGCGTTGGCCGACGGGCGNAATTTCACTTTTATTGATGTCATTAGGATAAGGTTTTTTTATCCTAATTTACACCAACCGGCTATATCCGACAAGTCACAATACTCCCGACAATATTCCCGAATAATTCACGTCGCAGTCCAAAAGNCTCCAACTCTACGAAAAATCCGTCAGAAACTATCCTAACACAACATCAAGGAGCATCATCAGAGTAAATCCGATAGCAAAGCCAATCGTCCCCCAATTGGAATGTTGCCCCTCCTGCGTNTCAGGAATNAGTTCNTCCACCACTACATACATCATCGCGCCCGCAGCAAAAGCGAGCAGATAGGGGAGGATCGGCANAATATGCGTGGCAAGNAGAATTGTAAGAACAGCAGCCACGGGTTCGACCGCGCCGCTCAGCGCGCCTATTACAAATGCGCGCTTCCGGGTGTTGCCCGCAGCCCGAAGAGGCATTGCCACGATCGCCCCCTCCGGGAAATTCTGTATCGCCATACCAAGCGACANCGCCAGCGCACCGGCCATCGATAGATAGGCATTATGCTCCAGAGCCGCAGCNANAGCCACACCGACCGCCATACCCTCCGGGATATTGTGGAGCGTTACGGCAAATACNAGCTTACCGGTTTTTGACAACCCGCTCCGAGGCCCCTCACTATGTTCACCATCGATATGCTGATGAGGCACTACGATATCCAGCAAAAGCAAAAAACCGATACCCAACAGAAACCCTACTATATCGGGCAACACACTCATAANCCCCTCCTTCCCCGTCATCTCCATCGACGGAATCAGAAGCGACCATACCGANGCCGCCACCATCACCCCGGCGGCAAANCCCGCCAAAGCCTTCTGCAACAGCATCGGCATNCGNTCCTTAATAAAAAATACGCAGGCGGCTCCGAGAGCCGTTCCGACNAACGGGATAGTCAATCCGGCAAATAAACCATTCATAGAANTCATCTTAACTGTTTTCATAGAAGTTGTTTAAACAACTTCATTAGGACCAAACGANACTCAATCCTAATGAAAAAACCATTCTAAACTATTTTTTGTTTCCGTAAAANTTAATCCGGCCTCCCGGCAAGTCGGCAATTCATAGCCTCGAGAAAATGATTGCTTCCGGATAGAAGTAGATGGTACAGCAATAAATTGGAGAGTAGCGTCCGCGCTGGTGAACAAAAGGCGTAACAGAAGAAAGAAGTTTNGCTATTATGGCTCAAATAGCTAAACTGGCTTCGGAGATTATTTGACGAATCTATACTAAAAATGAGCTANGTCAACTTATAAACAGTTGCCAATATAAAATATNTGTCGTATATTTGCGTTATNTTTGTNAATATACGACATGNNATGATTCTAAGAGCAACTTTTGAAAATATATNTTCATTCAAGGATGANACCTCTATTAGCTTCGTGGCGGGTAAAGGTTCCGTCCATCCTTCCCATGTGAGCCGTGCCCAAAAAAGGGATGATATATCCATCCTTAAATTCGGTGTAATATANGGTGCGAACGCATCAGGAAAAAGTAATGTCATTAAGGCGATNGCGTTGCTTCAGCAACTGGCATTGGGTAGATTCCCTATCGGAGATTTTGAGCCTTTTAAACTCTCCAAGCCCGTAAAGCCTGTTTCAAAAATAGAAATCGAATTTAAGACCNCCGGTAAATATTTTGCCTACGGTCTGGAATTCTCCATAAACGGAATTAGAGAAGAATGGCTATATGAGATCAATGCGCGAAGCGACAAACTCATTTTCACAAGGAAAANCAATGAGAATGGTAATGAGTTTGAGTTTGGCGATGTATCAGGNAATACTTCTGTCGCTCAGTTTGTTAAATTTCTTGGGGAGGGGACACCTGCGAGAAAAACTTTCCTCTCTGAGTATATCGAACGCAACGGCAAGGGGTTATGTCNGATTAAAACAGCNTACTCTTGGTTTGCNTCCGGTTTACGGATAATATTCCCGGGAACACGTTTCCGTGGTATATCATTCAGTGCAGAGCAGGATGATAATTTCCNCGANGCCACGCGCCGGTTACTACAATATTTCAATACGGGCATTGTAGATATACGTCGTTTCCCGGTCAGATCTAAAGAGGAGACCAATCTCCCGGAAAGTCTTTTGGAGAGAATAATAAGCAACCCGACTCCCGGCAGAACTGCGCTTGTCGCCGCTCCTGAAAGTAACGAATGCTTCTTCTTTGATTTCAAGGAAGACGGCTCCTATTCTATCTCTAAGCAGAAGGCTGTTCATCAAGATGATACCCAAGATGAAGTAGTGTTTGAGATGGATGAGGAATCCGATGGCTCTATACGTCTTCTCGACTTCATACCCATGCTGATTGATCTCGGAAGCAATGAGGTAGATTACTTGATCGACGAACTTGACCGCAGTATGCACCCCCTGCTCTCACAAAAACTTATAGAATGTTATATGCACGACTTAACGGAAAAAGACACTCAGTTGATTATCTCAACTCACGAGTGTAACCTTCTGAATCTTGACCTTATCCGTGCCGATGAAGTATGGTTCGTTGAAAAGGACAAGGATGGTGCCTCACGNCTTGTATCGCTTGCGGAATATAAGCCTCGTGAGAACGTTCAGAAGGGCTATCTCCANGGTNGATANAGCGCAATACCGTTCTTTGCTCCCATTGAAACCCTAAACTGGCAAAACTATGAGAAAGCGTAAGGATTTCGTGCGCCTCGAAGGTGTCCGCTCAGCTCGCCTCGTGGTGATAGCCNGCGAAGGCCGATNCACCGAGTCAATCTATTTCGCAGCTGTCAAAGACAAGTTGCGTGCTCCAAACGTCCATGTCGAGATACTGTCACGCGACTCAAATGAGTCATCGCCGGAAAGTGTACATGCTCAGATTGCAGATTTCATGCGTCAGTATAATATTGAAGACGATGATGAGCTATGGCTGGTGATAGACCGAGACAGATGGCATGAAAGAATGTTGTCGCAGGTAGCTCAGCTATGCGCACAGAATACTCATCTGAACTTCTGTATGAGCAACCCGTGCTTTGAACTTTGGCTGCTTCTGCATCTTGAAGATGTACGCAAATACGATGAACTGACCGCAACTGAACTTGCCGAAAATCGTAAGAACAAAGCCGGTGTAACATGGCTGAAGAAACGTATGCGAGATTTACTCGGATCTTACTCGGAATCGAGTTACGATGCCACGACACTCCTACCNCATGTACCNNCNGCGATGGAAATTGCTCGTNATTTAGATGTAAACCCNGCTGACCGTTGGCCTCAGACCATCGGAACAAGNGTGTACAAACTTATGGAAAGCATAACAGAACNAAAGGCAGTTAACTATAAGTNGAAATTATAGTCAAGGCGTTCAGTTTGAGCGCCTTTTCTTTTGCCTGAAAAATGAGTTTGAGGCTCAAAAGACCACAACCCGGTATNGTTGTAAGTAAAAGTTANTCCGGCCNCCCGGCAAGTCGGCAATCCATAGCCTCNAGAAAAAGCAACCNGGCGATATCCCATATTTTCAGTTATNTCAANTCTCTAAACAACTTCTATTTCAAATCTTTTTTCAACGCATCTTTTTCCTCCTGTTTACCCTCAAACCATTCATCAATTATTTGCTCCATATTTTCCCTGTCCTCAAAGAAAGAACGCCGCAGCCTATCACTGTTTTCTTCAGCATCTGCATCAATTTCCTCCACTCCCGTATATTGAGCACTGAAAGCAGCCTTAAATCGATTAAGTTTCTTACCCTTCAATTGATCACCAGTCTTGAACTTCTCTCTAAAGAAATCCCCGATTGGCTTCAAAGCATAATTCCTGAACAGGAGATATTCCCCGGCATCCATCTCAATGCTTGTATAGGCCGCATTCATTATTCTGAATAATGAGGATTCCGGATCAGATATATCATCTGCTGATTTTATCCTTTCGTTATCAAATTCACGTTTGATTAAAGTCGAGAATACCTTATATGCAGAATCATCGTCAAGCAAAAATATGGGAACTTCATATTCATCTCCGCTCATCGACGGATCATCAGGATAAGGCGACTGCGCTGTGATAAGTCGTGCAACTGCCTCAGCTCTGATAGCCGGATTTCCGATAATTGACTCCAATGTTGCGGTATAAGTCTCTCGTGCCGTCTCAATATTCTCATAAGAAATGGAAGAATGATAGGTCAATTCCCGAATGACGCTTAAGCAATCATGACTTCCGGTAAGTGCATTCCACCACATCAATCCGCTTACGTAATTCCTGATCTGTTGCTCATTCAGTATCCCGATATTATGAGATGCCATATTCAATTCGACAGAACTCCAGATCCTCGGTTTACGCTGAATCCATTCCATCATCATAGTGGATTGAGGGCGATTCCCATTAAGCATATCCATAAAATCCTTCTCACTCAATTCTGTGGATAACACTCGGGAAGCAAAATAATTATAAAAATTTCCTTCATAGGCTATTCCTCCGGGCTTGATATCCGAAGGAAGCTGCCTAAACATGTGCCTGATTAAATCTAATGCCCCTGAAGCAACCTTGATACCCGATTTATTGAAAGTATCTTCATCATACTTAAAAACTACCGGATATCGTGAATAATCTATGACAAAAAATGCTTCAGGCTGATGATGGAGAAGGTTATAAGCCTCGGGATAGAAGAAATGTAGCACTTTAAGATAGAACCAATCGTCAATTATGAAATTTTGCCTAAAATCAGGATCCATCTTCTTAAGCAAAATATAATTGGTCGATAAGAAATATCCTAACTGTACAGCACTGCGATAATTCAATATGAATCTCGAAAGAAAATATCTTGAATTGTCGGCTTCGTCAATTCGCAAGATGAGACTTTCCAGCAGTTTAAAATCTTCCGACTCCTTATCAAAATGGTTACCTATGACCCTGCGCAGTACCTCGGCGTATGTAAACTGCTCATATCCCGGCAATCCTAAAGAAATCATAAAGATTTTATGAAGATATTCCCGCGCATTTTCAATACCCTTACGCTCAAGCATACGTGCCGTATAGTCCGGATCATAAGCAATTATATAGACTATATTACTGAAATGAGCCGTATTGCGCACAAGTCTGAGAGTCTCAAAAAGTTCATCCTTATCGAGTCGGTCAAGATCATCGATAATCACTACAATCCCCCTCTTTAATTTCTTAAGATCCTGCTCAATCCTGTTGCGTGCATCATTAATTGAAAGATAGCCCCCCAACAGCCAACGGCTGATTTTAGCCACACGGTTGAGTCTCTTATCAATATCCAGACTTATCAGTTTGTCTGCGTAATTTTCCAGCTCCCGTCCTAAATTACGACTTTCCGAATGAAGATGAGATGCCAAGGTCTGAAAGAAATCTTCGATAAGATTCTGTACGGATGTCGACTGCCATGGGAAAAACTCAATCACGTCCATCTTATCCTTCAGGGCCGATTTGATCTCGCGTATGACGACTGTCTTTCCGGAGCCCCATTCTCCTGTGATACCGATTGTAGCTCCACGTTGCTTAAGGTCAGAATTCTCAATAACCGATGCTAAAGACGCTGCAAACTTTTTTCTGCCGTCTTCATAATAATCGGGGTGACCCACGAAGAGCCCCGGCTCTTTATCATTTTGATTATCCCGCTGCTTATATGCCTCCCGGAAATATAATATTGTTTTTACGACCTCTATCCCGACTCCGACTCCAATCCATATCCAAAGAAGATACTTGATTGTAACTATCCCCCAGATCGGCATGAAACGACCCGGCCACGCATTAATCAGCCATAATGCGCATATTACCACGGGCAGCGTCAGAATATTGACAAGACTGCTCCGCAATAGTTTGAGCCAAGATGATATTGCAATCCATCCTAAGGCAAATATTAATATTAACGGAAGTCCGTAATGAGACACTATAAAATTATAGCTTTCGTCAATTTCCTTACCAAACCATTCTATCCACCAACTCCAGAAAGAATTTGCACAAATACACACCGCGACAGTCGCAATGCACATCCAAAACATTCTGGAAGTACACACCATCCTTACCCACTCCTTAACATCTTCTACGAATTCAGAGTGAAGTTTAACCCACTCAGACCATCGATTCCTGACTTTCTTCAGAATAAGACCGATCAGATACATATATAAAGAACAACCTTACAGTAAAATAAAAAAAGTGGCTATAGCTTTTCCAGCTAAGGCCACTTTTGCTATCATCCACAAATTTACGAATAAATCGGTATATTGCCAAATTTATTTCCTAAATTATTCTTTTGGCGGGGTTGCCTGCTACTGGCATATTGTCTTTATCATGGAGGATGACAGTAGCATTATTAATACTCAATAAGTTCGGAGACCACGATTCCATCCGTCTCGAAGTTCATCGTAGCCCAAGCGAGCCCCACACCGAAGCCACAAGCCAACAGCGAGCAGGGTCGGTTGCGCAGCGCGTCGGCACAGCGTGTGACGAGCGTCAGCGGAATCGAGGCCGAAGTGACGTTGCCGAAATCCTCCAGACAGTAAGGCACTTTCTCCGCAGGCATCTTCAGCGACTTGCGTATCTTCTCGTCGATAAACTTATTGGCCTGATGCAGAATCAGGTAATCCACCTTCTCCGTGTCGACCTCAAACTCCGCGACAAACTCCTTCAGAGCCCTGGGAGGAGTCTTTATGGCAAATCCGAAGACATCCATTCCGTTGACCACCATATCCGTGCCACGACGCGAGACCCCCGGTTCGTATTCCACCAATTCCAAAGCTTCGGGAGTTGTGGGAAAACGCATACCGCCGTATTTAGCCCATACGGCCTGATAACCGCTGCCGTCGACTCCGAACATGAAATTCATAGGCGCCGCCTCCGGACAGAATTCCAGAGCGGTGACGGTAGCCGCGTCTCCGAAGAGCGGGCGCACCGTGCGATCGGTCCTGCTGCGGTTGCGTGTATTTGTCTCGGCTGCAATTAGCAGCCCCTTCCTGAAAGAGCCGGAAGCCATCATGCTCCCGATCACGCTCATACCGTAGACCCATCCCGAACAGCCCAGAGGAAGATCCATAACGAAAGAATCCTTCCTCATTCCGAG
>JAAVDX010000007.1 GCA_014801585.1 Bacteroides sp. | reverse complement strand
CGAGCTAATTGAAAATCGGCGAATGCCACTAAAATTAACTCAATATGAGCCAAACGACTGAGATCTAAAATTTAAAGACGCTCAAAAGATTCAAAAAGAAAGTGTTTCTTAGAGCACTTGATAATATAAACTTATTTTAAAGAGATACTTATGTGATGCAAATTTACAAATAATATATGAGGCGTCCAAAATAACAGTCTTTTTATCGGTGTGAAAAAATTATTGAAGATAATTATTTGGGGGTGTCATGCCGTGACAATAAGGATCATGTGCCCATGACAAGGCAAAAAAAAGTCGGAAAGTGTTTTGGACCTTCCGACTGTGTTATCATGATTGTCTGTATGTTTATACCTTCTTCGTGCCGAAAACACGGTGTCCGTAGATGGAAGTTACTATGGCTCCGATTGCCATGATAGCTGCCGACACTCCGAGTACCAGCACTCCCCCTCCCCATTTCAACAGCACTGGGATGACGAATACGGCCAACGTCGCTCCCGCTTTGCCTATGGCGGCTGCAATGCCCGTGCCCTGTCCGCGCACTTCTATCGGATAAATCTTTGGCGGCAACAGGTAAGTGACAAGGTGAGGACCGATATTGAGGAATAATTCAAAGGCCATGAATGCTATCAGTGATATCCATGTGGGCCATTTCAGTGAGTAGGAGAAGAGCAATACTATCAGCGACACCGCACATGCCCAGAAGCTCCATGACTGCAAGGATACCTCTCTGACCTTCTTCTGCGCAAGCCATAGTCCGATAAGGAAGCCCGGTAGAATAATAAGCGATATCCAGAGCGTACTCTTCACTGATTGAGCCACCTGCAGAATGGCGGTTGTGTCAGCCGACTGATGTTCGATACCGAGCGCCATCACCAGAATGGGGATAAACACACCGATTCCATACACTCCCAGTCCTTCACAAGCCCATGGAATACCGCTCAGCACTACTTCATTCCAATATTTTTTGCAGAAGCTTACGAAAGTCAAAGTGTGAGCCGACTCCGATTGCTTTCCTGAACCCTTTTCCGCTGACGCAAGTAATTCTTCTGATATACCGACATCCGGACCGAGGAATTTGTGGACAGCCTTTTCAGCTGCCTGTGGTTTGCCATGATCAAGCAGCCATTTCGGACTCTCAAAGAAATAGATACGGCTCAATATCATCAGAGCGGCTACGACCGCCACAATCCACATCAAATCGGGCCATCTGTCCGCCTGCTGCCACGTCATTATTAGCCAAAAGCATATTCCGGCTCCAAGGATATTGCCGAATGCCGCACCGGTCTTCACCATCCCGAGCATTACGAGCTTCCATTTGTCGGGCATCAGCACGGATTCGTAATCGGAATCCAGACTGTATTCCCCTCCTATAGCCACACCGATCATGAAAAGCGACACTACGAGTACAGGAATTGTCGGAACGTAGATTGCCAGGAGTGAGAATATAAGTGCGATTGTCGGACAAAGTCGGAAAAACTTAAGATATCCGTAGCGATCACTTAGATTTCCGAATATTACCGATCCTACCATAATACCGATCAGATCGGCCGATCCTATAAGACCTTGCAGAAATGCCGACAGGTGCTGATTCTTCACGATCAAGAGCATCGGAATGATAACGCCGGCTATAGTAGCCACAAGTGTACCGATCAACTGGCCAAGAGATGCCACTCCGGTTATCCACCAGTGGCGCCACGTCATCGGGGCAGTTGCGATAGTAAGCTGCTGCGTAGAAGACGATGTCTGATGTATATTAGAAGTTGTAACCATTTGGTTGTATCTTTAATTGATTTCTTTGAAAAAGAAGTAGTTTTAAACTTATTTTTTATTAAGATTTTGTCCGGTTTTTGAGTTGTAAATAAGTTTAAACAACTTCAAAATTAAGGATGATATTGCAGTCAATACCATCCTTAGAAAATAATTATTCTGTTATGCCTGCTTAGGGGCAAACATCTTATATCCCGGGATCAGGAATAGCCATGTGCCGATACAGAACGGACCAGTCAATGTTGCGATGCCAAGCGGTGCAAAAGCTACGTTCATTGCAGCCTGGATGAAGACGGTTGCCACGATGCCAAGCAGTGCCCAGATCCATGTGCGCCAGTCGTTGGAGCGACAGAAGGTTGCTCCGAGTGCGATTCCGGTAAGCACGGCCGAAAAACCATATAGTCCGTTGGCTACATCAGTGGCCGGGGCCTGCCATACGATAGCCGTAAAGAGAGATACCGCTGAAGCGATAGCTGCCCATAGAGATGCTCTCCAGGAGCAGAGCGCAAGACCTATGAGGAAGCAGATACCCGTAACCCAGTTGTTGATAAGAAAGACCTGACCTACTCCCTTCAGCCAATAGATTACGAGCGAACCGAAAGCAAGATCAAGATGACCAACTGTCTCGGTAGGGAAGGCCGGTGTAGATTCAAATGCAGGCGGCATACCGTGCATTGTACGGGCTGCCAAAAGGAAAAACCATGTGCAGAGCACGAATGGAAATGTGAAGGAAGAGACTCCCCATTTTCCGAAGATATTGTTTAGTCCGGTGCGAACCCATGTTGTCATCGCCGCACAGAGAATCAATGCGAGCCACATCCATATCGTATTCCCCATGAAAGTCGGGAAAGCGCAGCCTACAAGAACTCCGTTGAAGCCCCACAGACCTTGTGCACCGTTATCATCCGGAAGCTTAAGTAAGTATCCGGTAAGTGTCGATACGATCACACCGACCAATGCTCCCCAGGCTACAATGCCGAATCCTTCGGCGTAAGCGCCCCAAAAAATACCGATAAAAAATAAAAGTCCGGTCCACATGCTGTCCTGAAACATTACCTGTCCTACACCGCGCAATACAGTGCGTGGGAACTCACGCCAAGCCGGAGTCGAAGTCGCTGCCTGATTTGCCATAGTATTTGTGTTTTTATAGTTACGTCAATTATTATCTATTGTTTAGTCTATAGTTGCTAATTGCACCCTATAGTTAAATAGTGTACTTTCAGCCTCAAAGCCATAAAGACAATTGAGCCATTCAATATTTTTAACAATTGACGTCGCAATTAGGTTCTCTATCCGAACTCCTTAATGATCTATATTCTCAAATGTGATTTACCCTGACAAAATCAATATTAATCATAATTTTTGCTTCTGCATGTTGTATCTTTGCAACGGATTTGAGAATCTCCTCCTCTTATAGACATATCGGATTTTTCAGCCTGACTCTTGAATCCACTGCAACTATTTACATATTTTAAGCGTTCATTCTGAAAATGACCCTGAAGCTGCGGATAACTTTATCTGCCGCTCGATGGACCGAAACATATAAAAACTAAAAAAATTGACAATATGAATATCAAGCAATTCTCTGAACATTTGAGTAAGGATCTTCATGCCTATCTTAAAGCGGAAGGTTTGACGGATGAAAAATTCCCTGAGTGTATCGACGTTGAAGAAAAATGGCCTTCAATCGAGTCAGCCTATTTCCCCGATGGTGCGAAAGAATTTAACCAATACCCTCTCGTATCTCTCGGATGGTCAATGTTTATTGGTATGGCTATGGCTAAATTCTGGGATTTCGATTGGGAAAAATATGGTAAGGAGACCGGTGAGACGCTTTACCATTCCCTGCGCGATGCTAAGGGCTACGACAACATGGATGATTACATCCTCGAAGATATCCTCGGCTACGACAAGGAACAGGCCGCAAAAGTCAGCGAAAAGGTCGGCGAATGTGCCGCCCGCACTCTCAGCGCTATGAACCACTCGCATATCGAATCCGGCACATCGGAAGCTGTAGAAGCTTATCGGGTTGCCCTCTATCGTCTATATCTTGCCGGTATGGCAATGGAACTCAATGCTCTCGGCTATCATTACGTACCATACAATAACGCCAACTGACCGGTTGATGCAATTTGCGATGCAAAATAGCATAATTTAAGATATGATAATTTAAGTTTTGCGAGCACGCGTTGCGAATCCTAAATTATTACTCCTCTTATCTTATTACTTATTCCCTGTTACTTATTACTTACTACTTATTACTTAACATATTCTTCTCATGCACATGGCTGATGCCCTTATCAGCACTCCGGTCGCACTGACTGCAGGCGCTGTTGCCGCGTCTTTGCTCGGAGTTGCGGGCTATAAAGTAAATAGAGAGAAAGGCATGAATTCCCGGATTGTTCCTCTTATGGGGGTTCTCGGTGCATTCGTGTTCGCTGCTCAGATGATCAACTTTACAATTCCCGGCACAGGAAGTTCGGGGCACATCATCGGAGGTATTCTCCTGGCAGCGTTTTTAGGCCCGTGGGCCGCCTTTCTTACTCTATCATCCGTTCTTATTATCCAATGTCTGATATTTGCCGACGGCGGATTGCTGGCTCTCGGATGTAATATTATCAACATGGCTGCTATGAGCACGCTCGTGGCATATCCATTGATTTTCCGACCCATGGTAAAGCGCTCGCAATCAGTGGTAATGCTAACCGTCGCTTCTTTATTGGCTTGTGTCGTCGGACTCGAACTCGGAGCCTGCGGAGTCACGCTTGAGACGCTTATGTCAGGAATTACAGCCCTCCCTCCAAAGACTTTCCTTGGAGTAATGACAGGAATTCATCTGGCTATCGGCATCGGTGAAGGGCTTGCTACTGCAGCCATTCTCTGCTTCGTTGTCAAAGCGCGCCCCGACCTGTTGGCCGTCACTGCTACCGGTAGATTTGAGTCAGGACACAGCTTACGTAAAGTCTTGATTTGGTTCGGAGTCGCAACGGTGGTAATCGGTGGTGGACTTGCATTCTTCGCTTCTGAATATCCCGACGGACTGGAATGGAGCATACAACAGCTTACAGGTTCGACAGAACTTCATGGTTCATCTGATGTTGTGACTGCTACGCTCGAGAAGGTGCAGACCTCCACCTCCGTCATGCCCGATTATGACAGTAATCTGTCAGGTATCCTCGGCGCATTGATGGTTGTGATTCTCGTATGGAGTGTCACATCGCTTCTCACCCGCAACAGAAATAAAATTCAGAAGGAAGAATAGTAGCTCGGATAACCCTGCGAACTGAAGATATTTGGCTCATGGCAAAGATTGAAAAAGTTGTCTTTACATTGCAGCAGATGGAGATGCGTTCGGAGTCGGCTCCGGCGTTGGATTCTCGCATTGCTATCATTGTGACGATATTCTATCTCGTTGTCATGCTATCTGTCAGTCTGGGTCGTCTCTCGATGCTTATCTGGATGGCTCTGTATCCGGTCATTGCATCTCCATGGCTCGGATTGAGCTATGGGCGTATTTTTCGCAATTCGCTGATAGTCCTGCCACTGGTCTTGCTTATAGGAATCTTCAATCCTATCTTCGACCGTTCTGTGGCCTTTTCAGTCGGAGGAGTAGATATTAACCGGGGATGGATAAGCTTTGCGTCAATAGTAATTCGAGGTCTTCTGGCAATGCAAGCCGTCCTGATTCTGATCTCGACCAATGGCTTTCTTGGGATATGTCGTGGTCTGTCGCGTCTCGGTGTGCCACGTTTCCTCACGGAACAATTGCAGTTCGTCTACCGCTATCTGATAATTCTTCTGGAGGAGGTTATCACGATGAAGCAAGCTCGCGAGGCACGCGGATATGGCAGAAGTAAATATCCTCTCAGAATGTGGGGAGCTATGATCGGTCAATTGTTTCTCAGAGCAATCGATCGGTCGGAACGCATTGCCCGCGCCATGGAGGCACGCGGATTCACCGGACGCCTGCCGGAGTATACAAGTGTAGCCGATAGGATCTCCTCTCGTGACCTACTTTTCCTGATTTTCTGGATAATCGCCATAGCATCTATGCGAATCTGGGATCTTTCAGCTCTATTCATCAAATTATAGAGTATTTACTGCATACAATTTTATCCGAACCATATTACTTAAGCAAAACAGTGAAGAGATAAATATGAGCCATCATTTCATACAGTTTACCGATGTCCGTTATTCCTATCACGACGGATACGAAGCCTTGAAAGGAATATCGTTTCGTATTACCCACGGAGAGCGGGTAGCCCTGCTCGGACGGAACGGCGCAGGAAAATCGACGCTTCTGTTGCATACCAATGGTCTGTTGCTCCCTACTCGTGGTGAGGTTAATATCGGAGGTATCCCCGTTACCAAGGCTACTCTCCCTGATATTCATCGCAGCGTGGGGATGGTGTTTCAGAATAGCGATGACCAGCTGTTCATGCCCACGGTAGAGGAAGATGTGGCTTTTGGTCCGCTGAATATGCGATTACCTTCTGATGAGGTTGAGCGCCGGGTCGAAGAGTCTCTTAAGGCCGTCGGAGCGTCGGATTTGAGAAAACGGAGTCCTATGCGGCTTTCGGGCGGACAACGAAGGAGAGTTGCTTTGGCAGGGGTTCTGGCTATGATGCCTTCAGTACTTGTGATGGATGAACCGACCGCTAATCTTGATTTCGCCGGTAGGCGCGACCTTATCGACCTACTTAAGACCTTCTCACACACCCAACTGATTGCGACCCACGATCTCCCCTTGGTATGGGAATTATGTCCCCGCTCTATCGTGATTGATGACGGAATTCTTGTCGCCGATGCCCCCACTGGTGAAGTACTCGCAGATGAAGGAATCCTTGAAATCCTCGGAATTTCCGCTGGAGATCTGAACCAATAGCGTGTCAAAAAAGTTAAAAAAGTAGTAAACGTATTGATGTCTTTCTACATGTAGCCGATATCCCTCGGTTATAATTTGTCTTCAAGACGTCAAAAAATATATCCGAACATTCCGACAATCTACTAAACTATTTCATTACTATGAAACATCGCATTTACACTCCCGAAGAAACCCATCGCAGGAAGATCATATACTACTGCCTGCATATAATGGTACTCCTACTATCCATCTTCCTTATCGTCTCCATCTCTATCGACACCTTTAAGAATATTGCATTCTATAAGGAACCTCGATTTATGATGATACAGTTCTGGATCTGTATCCTCTTCCTCGTAGATTTTTTCCTCGAATGGATATTGGCCGAGAAAAAATGGCATTATCTTGTCACTCACTTTATTTTCTTTCTCGTGGCTATACCCTATTGGGCGATAATCGACTATTTCGGCTGGACTTTTTCCCCTAAAGTTGAATATCTCTTAAGATACATACCTCTGGTGCGTGGCGGATATGCTTTGGCATTAGTTGTCAGCTGGCTGACTACCAACCGGGCGACCGGACTCTTCGTTGCATATCTCCTGACTCTTGTTGCGACCCTCTATTTTTCAAGTGTCGTATTCTTCGTGTTTGAAGTTAATGTCAACTCTCTGGTCAATTCCTACGACGATGCTCTATGGTGGGCTGCAATGGATATGACCACAGTCGGATCGAATATCATAGCGGTTACTCCGGTCGGCAGAGTTCTATCGGTATTGCTTGCCGCACTCGGCATGATGCTCTTCCCGATCTTTACAGTTTACATCACCAACGTCATTCAGAATATGAATAAGCGNGGACAGATAATGGGGCAGGGAAATTTCCTGCCGGAGNGTGATTCTGCGGAAGCTGCTCAGGTGAAGGCCGANAGTCAGGCCGTGGCTCAAGATGCCGCGCAAGTAGCCAAAGAAGCTGCTTCGATAAAGCAGGAAACTAAGGTCTCTAAGCAAAATAATCAATGAATATGTTGAAAAACATAAAAATTAATTAAGAAATAGAGATTATTGATNTGAACTATCCTGTTTCTACGATGTTTTAATAGCAGAAAATAATTGTTTCACCATAAAAACTAAATGCTATGCATTTTACACCGAAAGAGCAAGACAAACTGACTCTGCTTTGCGTAGGGCTGATTGCCGAACGCCGCCTTAAGAAAGGCTTGAAACTTAACTATCCGGAGTCTGTAGCTTATATAACAAGCTGCGCTCTGGAGGGTGCTCGTGAGGGTAAGACCGTTGAAGAAGTGATGCACGATGCCACTCAAGTNCTTACCAANGAGCAGGTGATGGACGGCGTTGCCGACATGATCAACCTTCTTCAGGTGGAAGCAGTGTTCACCGACGGCAGCCGCCTCGTATCTATCCACAATCCTATCCGCTAAGGCGTAGCGGCTCAATTATTAAAAACCTCAATTACTATGGCTCAGACACAAAATTCAAGTTCTCAGGCCGGATCTGAGACTAAACCTATGCCTCCTATTCCTGACCTCCCCAAGCCCGATTTCGCCAAAGACGGATATGCAACTCCCAATGGTGTCTANTCNGGCGCTCCCGATATCGCTTACGAAAAAACTCCCGGNTTCGAACCCGAGGAATATTGCCCCGTAGGTGGCGTNATCCTTAAGGATGATCCGATCAACTATAACNTTGACCGTCGTACAGTAACTCTCAAAGTGCGCAACACCGGTGATCGTCCCGTCCAGATCGGCTCTCACTTNCATTTCTTCGAAGTCAACCGCTATATGGAATTCGATCGTCCCAAAGCATTCGGCTACCACCTTAATATACCTGCTACGACTGCAATCCGTTTCGAACCGGGTGAGGAAAAAGAGGTGGAGCTCGTAAGCTACGCAGGAAAGCATCGCGTAATCGGTTTCGACGATCTCGTCAATGGTTATGCCGGTCTTCAGGACACTCCCTCTTACTATCCGAAATATACCGAGGCTCTCCGCCGCATGAAAGAATACGGCTACAAATCCGTCAGCGAGACAGAAGCCGATGGAGAATATGACGAAAATCAAATTAACAAATAAGACTGATTCCCATGGCTACAATATCTCGTAAAGAAAATAATATGCTGTTCGGTCCTACCGTTGGCGATAAGATCCGCCTCGGCAACACCGACCTCTATGTAGAGATTGAAAAAGACCTCCGCGTGTATGGCGATGAGGTNGTCTATGGCGGTGGCAAAACCCTTCGCGATGGCATGGGTCTCGCCAATGAGTGTACTTCCAANCAGGGTTCGCTCGATCTCGTCATCACCAACGTCACTATCCTCGATCCGGTNCTCGGNGTTGTNAAGGCCGACGTCGGTATTAAAGATGGCAAGATTGCCGGAATCGGTAAGGCCGGCAACCCCAACGTGATGGAGGGTGTTACTCCCGGTCTCGTTACCGGNCCGTCTACCGATGCTGTNTCCGGTGANCACTGTATTCTTACNGCNGCCGGNATCGATGGCCACGTCCATTTCNTATCGCCCCANCAGGCCTACAACTGTCTCTCNAATGGTATCACAACTCTTATAGGCGGTGGTATTGGTCCNACNGATGGCACCAACGGTACTACAATCACTTCCGGCCCCTGGAACCTTGANAANATGCTCCAGTCGGCCGATGGCCTCCCCATNAATATCGGTTNCCTCGGTAAGGGCAACACTTCCCGCAAGGATGAACTCGTGGCACAGGCCGAAGCCGGNGCTGCCGGATTCAAGATTCATGANGACTGGGGTGCTACTCCCGCCGTAATCCGTTCNTGCCTTGAAGCNGCNGANAACCTNGATNTGCAGGTTGCAATNCANACNGATACTCTTAATGAATCGGGCTTCGTAGAGGATNCTATNGCAGCAATCGATGGCCGAGTTATTCATACNTACCACACTGAGGGNGCAGGNGGCGGTCACGCTCCCGACCTTCTGAAGGTGGCNTCCATGATGAATGTTCTCCCCTCTTCNACCAACCCCACACTCCCCTACGGTATCAACTCTGAGGCAGAGCTCTTCGATATGATTATGGTCTGCCATAATCTTAACCCCAATATCCCCTCTGACGTGGCTTTNGCTGAAAGCCGTGTACGTCCTGAAACCCAGTCGGCCGAGAATATCTTCCACGATCTCGGTATCCTCTCAATGGTAAGTTCCGACTCTCAGGCAATGGGTCGNGTTGGCGAATCATTCATGCGTACGTTCCAGATGGCNTCCTACATGAAGTCTGCCCGCGGTAAACTCCCCGAGGATGCAGAAGGCAACGACAACTATCGTGTCCTCCGTTACCTCGCTAAGATTACTCTCAACCCCGCTATTACCTATGGTATCAGCGACGTNCTTGGTTCAATCGAGAAGGGTAAGATGGCCGACCTCGTGCTGTGGGAACCCGAATTCTTCGGCACCAAACCGAAACTCGTCATTAAGGGTGGCCTTATCAACTGGGCCAACATGGGCGATCCCAACGCATCACTTCCGACTCCGCAGCCGAAAATCATGCGTCCCATGTTCGGAGCATTCGGTGAAGCACTNCCGAATACCCGCATGACATTCGTNAGNCAGGCAGCCGCTGAGGCCGGTGTGAAAGAGAANTATGGTCTGTCNTCGATNATCTATCCGGTTCACGGTATGCGTGCNCTCTCTAAGCACGATATGGTNCGCAATACTGCGACTCCTCATATCGAAGTCAACCCCGAGACGTTCTACGTCACAGTCGACGGCGTGCTCGCCTACGTTCCGCCGGCAAAGGTACTTCCCCTTGCACAGCTCTACTGGTTCAGCTAAAGTTCTCCCGAGAATGGTCTTCCGAATGCCGACCGCGTGCTGACGTCATGCCGGCCCGCTGACNAGACATTATTCCCGACTAAACTTAACTGATTCCACAAGATTATAAAAATAGAAATTTTAACCCTTATTTAGACAAGCGGGTGGCTCATTATCAGCCATCCGCTTCTTTTTCTCTGCCCGGAAAGTATCACACTTTTAAGTTAGCCNACCNCAATGATATAGGTCAATATGTTAAANTTTTTATCATTTNCNAAAACCATCAACCATNCCTTATTGTTTAGATAGCAGTTAGCGNGATGAATTTTTCATCAGCTTAACTTTNCNAATNNGAATTTATAACTTTACTCAATATAAAGATGGAAATATATACTGAAGTGCTTGGCAATGTCAAGACCTCCNCCGAATGGAAAGATCGCGTAGAAGGTTTTGAGGTAGATGAAATCTTCCTNGACCAATGGACAGCCCAGAAATCGCGCTTCCTCGGCAAGGGAGTCAGCGGTAANGAATATCCCGTGGCACTTGCACGCCATACCCATATCGTNGATGGTGACGTCATATACTACAACCCCGATGAGAAAAAAGCCGTTGTNCTCCGTCTCGAACTCAGCCCCGTGCTTGTTGTTGATCTTGCAGGCATCGCCGATAAGGATCATGAGACGATTATCCGCATTGCNCTCGAACTCGGTCATGCAATCGGTAATCAGCATTGGCCCGCCGTCGTGAAAGGCACTAAGGTCTATGTCCCTCTNACAGTTGATAAGAAAGTNATGCTCAGTGTGCTTGAAACTCACCACATCCCGGGAATTTCATTTGAATTTGAAAAGGGTCTCGACGTAATCCCTTATCTCGCACCTCATGAGACNCGCCGACTTTTTGGTGGCGCCGGTCAGGAAAGTCATTCCCACGAACATGATCACGGCCATATCGTACACTATCACGAGCATACCCATGACGGAGTGACTCATATCCACGAGCATTCTCACGCCCACGGCGAACACGATGTGCATGATCACTCCCACGATCATTTCGTCGAAACAGATTCAATCCACTAATCAATTCTCAAAATTCCCTGACAGATGTCGCAAAATATCGCAGAAATCATGCGCCTGCTACAGTTTACGGATTCCACTTTCCCCGTAGGCACGTTCTCTTTCTCCAACGGACTGGANACGGCAGGCTTTGAAAATATTGTCCACGACAAGGCTACGCTCCATGACTTCGTGCGNTCGCAGGCCCTTCAGGCCGCGTTCACCGACGGCATCGCCGCGCTCGCATCCCATAGAGCCTATCTCGCCTCCGACTATGATAAGATCGTGGAAGCCGATCAGACTCTCATTCTTTGCAAAATGAATGACGAAGCGCGTCAGATGCTCCAGCGAATGGGTAAAAAACTTGCTGAACTTGCTGTGCGACTTTTTGATTCTGAGATTGCGNGCCGCTGGCTCGATGATATTAAGGCCGGGAAAACTCCGGGCACATATCCCGTAGCACAGGGAATAGCATTCGCCGCTGCCGGAATCGACGAAGAAGATCTCTTCTGCTCNCATCAGTATGGAGTAGTNAATATGGTGCTTTCCGCCGCTCTGCGTTGTGTCCGGGTATCCCACTATGACACCCAGGAGATTCTCTACGAAATGAGTTCGNGNGTNAAAGACCTCTATGAGGAGGTGAAACCTATGCGAACNGATGAGATGCACGCTTTCTTCCCCGAACTCGATATCCTCGCTTCGCTCCATGAGAAAGGCAACATGCGAATGTTTATGAACTAAAGAAGTAATAGAAANCCGACTTCAGATGACGCANCNCTGCGTAAATCCAGAAGAAAACCNTATTACTTATTACTTATTACTTATTACTTAATACTTGGCGCAAAGCGCCTTAATACTTATTACTTGGCGCAAAGCGCCTTAATACTTATTACTTATAATTATGAGTCANACCTGTAGAATCGGNATCGGCGGCCCCGTNGGCTCCGGTAAGACNGCTCTCATTGAAGCTATAACTCCCCGCCTTCTCGATGCGGGTATGAATGTGCTCATCATCACCAACGACATCGTCACTACNGAGGATGCGAAGCACGTGCGNAAAACGCTAAANGGTATCCTCGTAGAGGATAAGATNATCGGTGTTGAGACCGGTGCNTGCCCTCACACTGCCGTGCGCGAAGATCCCTCGATGAATATCGCTGCCGTTGAAGAGATGGAGGAAAAATTCCCCGACACTGATATCGTGCTTATCGAATCCGGNGGTGACAACCTTACGCTCACTTTCAGCCCTGCCTTGGTAGACTTCTTTATTTATGTAATCGACGTGGCTGCCGGNGATAAGATTCCCCGTAAGGATGGCCCNGGTATCTCNCAGAGCGATATCCTCGTGATCAACAAGACCGACCTCGCACCTTANGTGCATGCTGATCTGTCAGTAATGGATCACGATTCCAAACTCATGCGCCCCGGCAAACCTTTCGTATTCACCAACTGCATGACCGGCGAAGGAATCCAGGAACTCGTGGATCTCATCTACAAGATGGCCCTCTTCGACAAAAAGAAATAAATTAATACTGTGGAAAACTTAGGAGACAGGGTGATTCGCCCGCAAACGTAACCCNATTATCGCCCTACCATTATTAAAATCTTAATTCAAAAGATGGCTATCGGCGGTCACCCTTCTCCATTTTTTTCTAAAGTACTNTTTTATTCNCACAATTTGTTACGACATCCTTCACAACCACCNAAAACACCCCCCCTCATATATGGCATTCGATTATCAATTACGCGAGACCACTTCCAATTCNCATGTGCCCGAAGTTGATTTCTCCCATTGCAGAGAAATGACACCNTATCTCGACTCTCCCATAGCAATGTATGTCGGTGCCCCCGGCAAACATGGCTATCTCCGACTCGGATTTGAGATNGATCCTCGTGGCAAATGTATCCTGCGCGACCTCGACCGCCGCGCTCCGCTGATNGTGCAGCAAGCTCTCTANTTCGATCAGGAGATGACCGATATGCCATGCGTCTATATCCTTTCTTCCGGAGGCCCCAACGTTGAAGGCGATCGCTATCAGCAGGNCATCACCATGAAGAAGGATTCCTTCGCTTTCATCTCAACAGGCGCTGCCACAAAGCTNGCCGAGATGCAACGAAATTACTCGGGAATGGTGCAGAATATAACTCTGGAGGAGAATACGTATCTGGAGTTTATGCCCGAACCNATCTATCCCTGTAAGCACACTCGTTTTATCTCTGACACTAATATCGTAGTCGATGCCACTGCGACACTCTTCTATTCGGAAATCTATATGGGTGGCCGAAAATACTATAACGAAGGAGAACTCTTCGAATACGANATTCTCTCCGTGTGCAGCCACGCTGCTCGNCCTGACGGCACTCCCCTCTTCCGCGAAAAATTCATCATTGATCCNAAGAAGGTCANTCCGCGCCAGCTCGGTGTGATGGGNTCGTTCGACGTGTTCGCCAATGTTATCGTATTGACTCCCAAGCAACATGCCGACGCTATCTACGACGCCGTAACTCCATTCATCAATCGTGATGAACATCTTGCAAGCGGCATCACCCATCTTCCCAATCANTCGGGCCTACTCTTCAAAGTGCTCGGAATGGAGCCAGGNCCGGTAAAGAAAATCGTAAGAGAATTTCTNGATACTGTCCGCCGTGAAGTGAAAGGCAAACCGGTGCCNAAAGAATTCCCCTGGCGCTGAAGAAACTTTTTGTCATGTCGGAAAATTTTTGTAACTTTGTAAATTGAGAGAAAGTTGACTTTAATCGGAATCTGCGGGCTCTGCCAACATTCAGTCCCTACGACCGTAAAGTCAACATAATCTCGTGATTTGCAGATCCGACAATGACTACTAACTGGAATTATCAACCCCTTACCCACCAGCAGCGCAAACTGGTGGACGATCTCCTACCGGAATGTGGCGGCAACTCTACNGTCGCTGAGATTCTCGTGCGCCGCGGAGTCAACACTCCCGCTGAGGCTCGTGCTTTCTTCGCTCCGGCCATCTCCGACCTTCACGATCCCTTCCTTATGCCNGATATGGACAAGGCCGTAAACCGACTCAATAAGGCCATGGGCGCTAAGGAACGTATTATGATTTATGGTGACTATGACGTCGACGGCACTACCGCNGTCGCACTCGTATATAAGTATCTCCAGAATTATTATAGCAATATCGAGTATTATATCCCGACCCGCTATGAAGAGGGCTACGGAATCTCCCGCAAAAGTATCGACTACGCAGCCGAGAATGACGTAAAACTNGTCATCGTACTCGATTGCGGTATCAAAGCCAACGAAGAGATCGCCTACGCTAAAGAGAAAGGTATTGATTTCATCATCTGCGACCATCACGTGCCTGATGAGGAACTNCCCCCNGCAGTAGCCATTCTCAATCCGAAAATGCCCGACTCCACTTATCCCTGTGCTCATCTGTCAGGTTGCGGCGTAGGCTTTAAGTTTATGCAGGCTTTCGCTCTCAGCAACGGTTTGTCGAATCATAACGAACTGGAGTCGCTGCTCGACCTTTGCGCGGTCAGCATTGCAGCCGACATTGTCCCCATCATCGATGAAAATCGTGTCATGGCCTATCATGGTCTGCGCCGTCTCAACTCCAATCCTAATCTCGGCCTCAGAAGTATCATCCGTCTCTGCAAACTCACCAACAAGGATATAACGATTTCCGACGTAATCTTCAAAATCGGGCCGCGTATCAANGCCTCCGGTAGAATGCAGAGCGGAATGGAAGCCGTTGACCTCCTCGTAAGTCGCGATCTTCACGACGCCTACGAAAAAGGNAAGGATATCGACCAGTATAACAANGATCGCAAGGAACTTGACAAACGTGTNACGGAAGAAGCCAACAATCTCATTGAAAAGAACGTCAGCATAGTGCAGGATAAGCGTTCAATTGTAATCTACAATAAGGATTGGCATAAAGGTATCATTGGAATTGTCGCCTCTCGCCTTACCGAACTCTATTTCAAACCTGCCGTCGTACTTACCTACTCCAACGGAATGGCTACCGGAAGCGCCCGTTCCGTCCAAGGCTTTGATATCTATTCAGCCGTCAATTCCTGTCGCGACCTTCTGGAGAATTTCGGCGGACATACCTATGCTGTTGGTCTTACTCTAAAGGAGGAAAACATCCCCGAATTCCGCCGCCGCTTTGAGGAGTTTGTGGCCGAACATATTCAGCCCAACCAGCTCTCTCCTCAACTCGATATTGATGCCACTATCGAGTTTGCCGACCTGACTCCCGAACTCGTAGCTTCCCTCCGAAAACTGAATCCCTACGGACCGGGAAATCAGAAACCAGTNTTCTGTACCCGCAACGTATTCGATTTCGGCACGTCTAAACTCGTAGGCAAGAATCTTGAGCACATCAAACTCGAACTTGAGGATAATTCCACATCCCGCGTGCTGAATGCGATTGCCTTCAACATGGCNCCATATTTCGAGCATATCCATGCCCACAAGCCGATAGATATATGCTACACTATTGAACCGGCAAAACATAATAGCAATGGAGAGTCAATCCAACTCATGATTCGCGACATACGCCTTTCCAAAAGCAAGTAATCGCGCCGATTCATCTTGCATATTATAGCCGATATCCAAAAGCATCCGTATATCTGATATACTTTATTTCATCGTATTATATTTTTATATAGGAGACATTCAGAGTGATAGGAGATATCCACTCCATACTCAAACGCTATTGGGGATATGATTCGTTCCGCCCTTTACAGGAGGAAATCATTCGTTCGGTTCTGGACGGCAAGGACACTCTCGGTCTGATGCCTACCGGAGGCGGTAAATCCATCGTGTTTCAGGTAGCCGGACTGGCTCTCGGCGGCCTGACTATCGTCATCTCCCCTCTCATTTCCCTGATGAAAGATCAGGTTGACAATCTTCGCAATCATCATATTCAGGCCGTATANTTCCATTCCGCCATGTCGCCGGTTGAGAATCGCATCTCATGGGAACGCCTTGTCAACGGCCGCGCTCGCTTCCTCTACTGTGCTCCCGAACGCNTGGCAAGCGACCGTTTCCTAAGCGAANTGCGAGCGTTAAAGCCGCGACTAATCGTAGTCGATGAAGCCCATTGTATCTCGCAGTGGGGNTATGATTTCCGCCCGTCATTNCTNAATATCAAGTCACTTCGCAAGACACTCCCCGATGCCAACGTCCTCGCCCTCACCGCGACTGCAACTCCGGAAGTAGCTCTCGACATCCGTCGCCNGCTTGAGTTCAGAGCCGGCAACCGCACCTTCCAGATGAGTTTCGTGAGGAAAAATATCAGCTATCTGGTCAGGCCTGCCGACGTGAAGATTGCCGAATGTGGAAAAATTCTCTTGAAAACNCAAGGNTCGGCTATCGTATATGTGCGCAATCGCAAACGCACNAAAGAGATATCCGATTATCTNACCTCCCTCGACATATCCTCCACTTTCTATCATGCCGGTCTCGACCACGACGTCAAAGAACAGCGGCAAAATGCATGGAAAAGTGGNGAGATACGTGTGGTCGTAGCTACTAATGCCTTCGGAATGGGTATCGATAAACCCGACGTNCGCACAGTTATNCACTACGACATGCCCCCCTCGCTCGANGAATATTATCAGGAGGCCGGACGTGCGGGCCGNGATGGCAACCATTCTTTNGCCATNCTCCTATATGCCCGGCATGACAAAAGTATTCTGCGTCGCCATCTCAGCAAGGAATTTCCNGATCGCAAAGTGATCCTGAGNATNTACGANAGAGTATGCAATTTCCTGTCAATGGCCGTCGGAGAGGGCTACGACAGAGTGTATCCTTTTGATNTTGATCTTTTTCTGTCCACATTCAAAGAGGCTCAGGATGTTGTNGTGCCTGCTCTGAAGATTCTTTCCAGAGCAGGATATATGACNTTTATCGATGAGATCAACAACAGCTCACGCGTNCGTATCCTCCCCTCNCGTCGCGAACTCTACGACGTNAAAGGGATGTCGGAGATGGCCGATNTCGTTCTGAATAAGTTGCTGCGTCTTTACACCGGACTNTTTATCGATTACGTCTATATCAATGAGACNCGTATCGGCAGAGAACTGATGGTCGACACCGANAAAGTCTATCAGGCATTACTTGAACTTGCGCGCTTGCGGGTAATATCCTACGTGCCTCTNTCCCGCATGCCATACATCTACATGCCTACCTCGCGCGAAGAACCCCGTTACCTGCAGATACCCGCCAGTGTCTATGAGGACCGACTCAAAAANCTCGAACATCGCGTCGAAGCCATGATCGACTATGCCGATAATGCCGACTCATGCCGCGTTAAGAGGATGCTTGCATATTTCGGNGAACCCNATCCTCAGGATTGCAGNAGTTGCGATGTCTGCCGCTCTCNTCATCGTGCTGAAGACAATAACCTNAAAAATCAATCGGTTGCATCACCCCGTATGAGGGAATACTCAGAAACTGAACTTACCCGACTGATNCTCGAATTTATAGGNGGATCGACCAATGGCGTGGCNGCNGATGCCTTTGAGCGGCAATTCTCTTTCGACGCTCNTCGCTCAAAAGACATCCTCCGGATGCTCGTTCAGGAAGGCCACCTGGAATATGCCGGAAATTATATTAAGGTAGTAACGGAGTAATAATATGGTAGGACTTGCAGATTGTAATAATTTCTTCGTTTCGTGTGAGAGAAGCCGCAATCCCGCTCTNGAAGGNCGTCCNGTTGTCGTGCTNAGCAACAACGACGGTTGTGTAGTAGCCCGAAGNAATGAGTCGAAACGCATGGGCGTAAGAATGGGGCAGCCCGCTTTCGAACTGCGCAGGCAAATCGAAAGCGGCCAACTGATTGCTCTCTCAGGCGATCATCTGCTCTATCGCGACATAAGCCTGAAGGTCCATGATATCTTTCGGCGTTTTGTCCCTTCATCCATAGATTATTCTGTNGATGAGGCATTTCTTGATGTCAATGGCATNCCTCTTGAGGTGCTCCCATCTATCGGAGAAGCCATATATACTACCTGTCTNAGCGAACTGAAAATCCCCGTGACAATCGGTTTCGCTCCTACTAAAACTTTGGCGAAATTATCTACCGAGACGTGTAAAAAGCGTGGCCAAAGTATAGGGTTACTCTACGATGATGATGAGATAAAAGCCGTCTTGGATTCCCTTTCGATANCCGAATTATGGGGAATCGGTCGGCGTCTTGCCAAACGCCTNTACCAATCAGGAGTCTATACCATCGGAGATTTTGCCCGACGNGACAGGATGTGGGTCAAGAAATATCTNGGGATNAATGGTGAGCGGTCATGGCTCGAACTCCATTGNCANCCCTGCATAGAACTCAGTCATGTNGAGCGGGCATTGCAGGATTCCGTATCCGAAAGCCGGACCTTCCCGGAAGACATCGATGACTATGACTATATCAGAGCAAGAATAGTGATTTACGCCTCCGACTGCGCAAAGAAGTTGCGGGCAATGAAGGGAAAATGCGGTAGCGTCGGAGTTTTTCTCCGCACAAATCCGTTCCGTCAGCANCTTACAAATATCAAACCCGAAGGGATGGTGAAACTTCCCAATTCCTCTTCAGATACCCCCACCATCGTAGANGCNGCCCTGCATATCCTCGATAATATTTATCCGCAGGGTATTATGCTCAAGCGCGCCGGAGTATGGCTTGGAGAAATAGTACCCGACCGNCCNGNAGTNGGTTCGCTCTTCGAACCCACTGCGACCCCTCAGGACGCATCTGTCAACCGTCTTATGCAAGCTCTCGATCGGATCAACGCCACCGTAGGCAANAAGACCCTCTCGCTTGCCTCGCAACTCGTAAAAGGTCAGCGNGGCCACAACGATGGATACTCTTCCTCTTTTCAGGCCCCAAAGAAATAGCATTCCCAACTCCAAAATTAGAGATTCCTATCATTAGAGAATCTGCTGGCTAAGTAACAAAAAATACAAACCACATCNCCGNNNANTNGNCGGAGATNTGGTTTGTATAAAACAAGGAAANTAATCTCTTATTNCTTCTGNATATATTACTTTTGAATGAATTTCTTACCTTCACGTATATAGATGCCCCCNCTCACCGGNGTCTTCACCTTACGTCCAAGAAGATCATAGATAGCAGAGCCGGGCAGAGCTACGCCTTNTTCAGCCTCAATCTCATCAATTCCATTCAACTGCGAGTCCGGACATAGAGCCAAAAACCATCCCGGATTTATATAAGCAGCATACGACCCTTTCAACTCACCTTTAGCCGACCACTGATATAGTTTTCCCGAACTTCCATAACTTCCGGCATCAGTAGCATAAATCATCTGAGTGTAGGGATTCACGTAAATTCCATAAGGAGATTCCATCTTCTCNACATCCTGCTTCATTGTCCCGGGAAGCGACAGTGAGTAACCNTCTTTACCACCGCTACTGAGAATTTCAGAAGCATTCAGAGTCAGACAAGTGTACTCATAGCCTCCGGCCGTGAAGGAATATTCCGATCCGATAGCATAGAACGTCGAATTATCAGCGGTGCAGTTATANGTGACAACGTAGGGAATTACGGCAAATGCATTCTCCTCGTTTTTCAGTGCCTTCTCGCAATCAAGGATTATTCCGCACCCCGCCACGTCATAGTAGTTGCCTGCCGAATTGATGCAAAGATAGCGATCGGCAAGTGAAATGCGACCATAGAGATTCGGCTTGCCGGTATCAACCTCACCGGTCTTCACCATCTTCTCAGCATCGAAAATATATACNGTCGTTTCATAATCGTGATCTTCCTGAAAAGAATAGCCACCCGAGTTGGCCACGAAAAGATGGCCGTCATAAAATGCGATTCCCTCCGGCTCATAACCCGTCTCGACNGCGTCAATAATCGAAAGAGTTTCAGGATCAATTTTTGCCACAAAGCCTTTAGTGAAAGTCTTGANTCCGGAAGTTGTCTGACACTCATGAGCATACGACGTCACATAAAGATATCGTCCGTCAGTGGCNAGNCAACGNAGATTNGGAAGNTCATNCACTTCTCCNACGGCTTTTCCGTCATTGTCGATCANCTGCACAAGATTGGAATTTCTCACAGCNATCGCTATCAGATTCTCTTTCACCTGTATGATGTCAGCCGGNGTGTCNCCAAGNTTCTTACCATTNGTTTCGCGAAACCATTCATTGCTCACCATCTTCCCATCTGCGAAATAAGAGAGCCGACCGTTATCAGTCTGCCACGTACCTTCGTCTACGATGATCAGTTTCTCCTCGGCACCCATTACCGCNACGGCCGCTCCGAGTGAAAGAGTAAGTAGTAAATTTCTAAGCATAGTTTNATGTTTGTATAGTTGTATCANTGAATTGTAAATATTTTTTCTCCCCTCAGATNGANAAAGTAAGNGTCANCCGATAATTCCTTCCCGGCATCGGATAGCGAGGAACATGTTCATACTGAACGTCAAAAAGGTCGTTGACCTCCAACGTCACTCCGCAATCAATATTCCTTCCGAAAGGATGAGTATAAGAAAGTTTCATATCTACGTTAGAGTACGGTTTCAACGTATCGTCAGGATCGGCATACGACCACATTCTCCTTCCGACATAAAGATTCGACACTGTCAGCGANGCTCTCTGCCACCCCGCGATTGCTGTGATACCGCATGAGAAAGTCGGCGAATAGCAAATCGGTTTGTTGTAAAGTTCAGATTCGCGATCAGTGCGATCAAGATCGCGCTGAAGGGTGAATGATGTCAAAAGAGAGAAATTCCAGTCAGAAGTAGNAAAGCGCCCGTTGACGGTNGCATTCAGNCCTCTGCAGAAGGTATANCCATAATTCATCATCGACCACGTATATGTCCCTCTCAGCGGCAANCATACAATGCGGTTAGTGATGCGGTTGATATACAGATCTGCCTGTGCTTTCAATCCGAAGCCTCCGGTAGAGAAAGTGTATTCTCCACCCAAATCCCATTGGGTCGTATACTCCGGTTTGAGATTACGATTACCCGATTGTGTATAATAAAGNTCATTCAGCGTCGGCACTCGGAAAATACGCTTATACCAACCGTGGACTCTGAAATTNCTTCCACCATACCCGAGAGTCACCGATGGAGTGAATTTATGCAATGGATCGGCTGCCCCGGCATGGGTCTCCGTGAAATCCTTATAATGCTGGAAGAGCAATGATGCAGCCAACCTGAATCCCCAACGCTCGACATTAAGAGCCACTACTGCCTTCTGATCGTGGCGTGTCACGGGTGAGAATCGCTTCAGATCAGCCGTCATGCGCGTATACCGGAAGTCATATCCCGCATTGATGTCAAGCCATTCNAGCGGACTCCATGCGTATGATCCCGCCGCATAGACGTCGTTNGTGTGATAATGATTATCTACTCTGGCCGTATTCTGATTATTAGGNAAATCAGTATTATATCGCAGATACTCATTGCTATATTTGGCATTGAAAAGGAGCGAATGATTGCCCAGACTTTTCCNNTAAGATGCCTGCACGAAGAAATCACTGTCCCATTCTCGAGCCACGTTGGAGTATTTATCCGAGAGTCGGCGCACNATTCCGCCNGGGCAACCNCGCGAAGAATAATAGTAATAGACNTGAGAAGANAATCCTTCCTTGAATAGCGCTCCCTCAATTCGATAGTAGCGGATATCATTATTCGAACGCCTCCCCACCGTGTCTTCATACTCCGACTTATATCGGAATCTATAATCGCCTCGAGAATGAAGTGCCTCCGCATCAACCATCGCCTGCCATCCTTTCCTCGACGTCTGCGCATTGATTTTGCCTGAGAATGTGGCAAATGATCCATAACGGAATTGAGCCGACAAAGAATCGCANGTCGGCCGTCGGGTCCGGAAATATACGGTCGAAGCNGAAGAATATTCCGAAGGAGTCTGNACTTTATCCAGTTTGTTAGCNTTGAANAGTTCTACACTTTCCATCGTTGAAAGGGAATACTTTCCAAGATCTACAGTACCGTTCTGNGCGTTCGTCAGTCGAATACCATCGATAAATACCCCCACATGCTGCGCGCCCATAGAGCGCACATTTACAGTCTTCATCCCNCCAAGTCCGCCATAATCNTTGATTTGTGCCCCCGCGAAATATTTCAGTGCATCAGCTACACTCGTCGTTGAGAGCGATCGCAGCTCGTTCCCCTGAAGGGTCTGACTCGTGGCCACAGGCTGACTCCCGGTGACTATCAGTTCCTCAATCGTAGTGATTGCCACCGAGTCATGATGCTCCATCCCCGGATTAGAATAATGGGAATGAGTATCCGACGGCTCTGACGAACGGGCCGTTACGCAACCTGCTAAAAGCAGACAAAATGTAAGATTACGGAATGTAATATTACCTCTTAACATTTGATGCCGATTTAATTACGTCTGTTAACCCGCAGACGTGAGGTGGATATTAAGCAAAGCGGCAGGTCTTCTGACTTATCCTCACCTGCAGCCGCCTTCCCGACNCTTGTCGCGGAGTCCGGCATTGACGCGGCGCGACGATCAGTGGCATCATTGACTGCAAGCGGCAGAGGAATCACAGCATCGGGTAATGTAGCGGATTTTCACCGCATTCCCTCTTAGTTCCATTATCGGAAATTCCGAGTCCGGAAAACCGTTTACAATGCAAAGTTACAAAAAATNTTAATATTCTCAAAAGAAATCNTAAAATCNTATTGTGCCCCGCAGTCTCTGAATAGGTGCCCTTTGAATCCACACCCGTTTCCGAACACCTCCGACTATCTAATATCTGAAAAGCCGACGAGGGGAGGCAGTTTCACAACTGCCTCCCCTCGCTCAACAGTTTGATGTGCAATCAAACTATATTATAATACAACTATACTCAATTATTTATCATGATTTTCTTCACTTGTCCGTTGGTGTANGTCACGATATTAAGCCCNCGTGCAAGAGCATTCCTGACGATGCCGTCAGCGCCATAGATTGATAGAATCTCNNCTTCTGTCTCTGACGTCTGTATTCCCGATAGAATAGAAGTGACNGGTATCNCAACATCCGGNANATGGCCAAGATAAGTCTTATGAGCTATTGCCGTAAAGTTGGCCGACCTNCCTACCGANGCTGAGATATCTCTATGGCTACCNATTGGATCGCCGAAGCCATTGATCTGAATGCATCCTTCCGACAATATCCATTCCGGANTCGCATCAATATCATAATCTTCCGGAATAGTAAANGTTACAGCCTGNGCCGCNGGTGTCGAACCGAATTTATACTGATTCGAACCCAAGATAAGCGATGTTCCGTTAGGTACTCCGTTAAATGTTACGTATGCCGACATATTATAAATTCCGGCCAGTTTGTTTGCTGGATGACGCAGTCCTTCAAATTGCAGCTTCACCTTGTCGCCGGGATAGATATTTGTGCGCTCNGGTGCAGTTTCATTNCTTATTGTCAAAGTATAAGGTTTGGCAGTTACCACCTGATATGTAGAGTTGCCATCCGCATCTGTCAGGCGAAGAATATTGCGTCCCTCTGTAAATGTTACGGTATATTCGCCATCCTCGCTCTTTTCAATCCCTTCCGAAGTATACCCTGCGAATGTCATTTTACCATTCTCAATTACGGGTCGTGCAATCGTTACTTCCTCTGTCGCCTCAGGCGTGAATGAAAATTTAGCACCTTCCGTGTCCGCAGCATAATACAACACATCACATTCCGAGTCCAGATATCTGCCGGCCAACTTGGAAGTCTCCTTATTATATTCTTCATTGACTATCATATTTGCCACGGCCTTGGATTCCTCACCTCCTACCGCCACTACATAGGCGGCAGTGTTCTCAGGCCATATCGCACCCCATATCTCACCACCCATATACGGCTTCTTAGTGACTCCCGAGTAATAGTCTACCGCGATTGCGTCGTAAGTTACAAGTACGATTACCGTGCCCTCTCCTACCGCTTTCAACGTGGTCCACGGATTAGTGGTTGTATCTCCATTCTCGATCTCAAGCACCCCCTCACTCGGAGTCCCATCGGGATTAATAACTGTGTAATGGAAGTCGGGCTCCATGAAATAGTTGCCTACTGCGGAATCTGTCAACTCCCACGAACGCATTGCATGAGCCTGAAATGTCTCGCCTGCCTTCAGACGCAGATAACCCTCAGGATTGATATTGACGAAGATATCCCCCGTCTCATAACCATCGTTGGACTCTACCGAATGATTTACCTGCTTGGGAGAAACGGCCGCATAGTCTTCGTCAGCAAAGGAGAGTTGCGGACACTTCTCGGGATCCGTATTCATGGTGAAGTATCCGGCGTATGTCAATCCGTCCTTCTTCCATGTGCGGTAGTTGTAGACTTGAGATGCGGCAAGACGATACTTGTAAGTCTTACCTGCTTCTGTCATTTCTACGGCCTGAGGCTCCACCGTGCGGAAGGCGGTGAAATGAGTGAATTTCATCCCAAGAGAAAATTCAGCATCCTCCGGCACAGTCACTGCGTAATCCCCTCCCAGAGGTACAGCACCCGTCACATTGGAATTAGCCGTCAGTGTGGCGCCTTTATACAGTTCCATATACCCTTCTGCCTTATGTTCTTCCGAAGGAGTGAACGTGGCATAGTAACTATTGCCGGCAAGAGCGAGGAAAGTAAGTCTTCCGGTGGTTGACGATTGTCCTGCCACTGTATTCATTATTTCTCCGGACTTTGACATTACCTCAACATTCAACTTATAGTCCGTCTCAGGCTGCCATGTCTTTCCGTCGCTGTTTTTGTTGGATACGTAAGCCGTGCAGGTCAGCACTTTGAATGATTGCGCCTCATCGGAGTCGGTTATGGTAAGTTTGATGGTTCCGTTCACGGTTTTGCCGTCAGTAGCATACCCCGTCAGTTGATATTCTCCCGGCTCGGCTTCGAATGTATATTTGCGTGAAGTAGGAGATCCTACCTCCACCTGCTGTCCGTCGGATAGTCTGATCATTGACATCGTGGTGGAGACAGTATTCATTTCCACACTGATCTCTGCAGCCGATAAGGATATAGATCCTACTGTCAGAAGTCCGCATACCAGACTCCCGAAAATTAGATGTTTACTCATAAAGCTTTAAGGATTAGCGATATAGTTTATTGTTGATGTTATGTAAGAGCAAAGCATTGGCAAGGATCGCAAGTTATCACCCTGCGCCCGCACGTTTTTACCGACGATTAGTTCAATAGATTACCTTCTTCCCGTCAATGATATACATTTCCCCTTCGATGGGAATCGAAACTTTTCGTCCGAGAAGGTCATAAATCTGTTTTGGGAAGCCAATATCAGAAGCCTCCTCAATGGTTTCGATTCTCGACTGATCAGAATCCGGTCGTAGAGCCAGCATCTTACCGGGATTAATATAAGTTGGCCATGATCCGGTAAATTGCCCGTCCGCCGACCACTGGTACATCCGGCCACTTCCCGCATAAGAGCCTGCATCAGTGGCATAGATCTTTCCCGTATAAGGATTCCTGTAAATAGAATAGGGAGACTCGAATTGCATTATTCTTTCCGCCACGTCTCCCGGCAATCCTTCGGTCACCCCTCTCTCTCCTTCGCTTTCGAGAATTTCCTGCGCATTTAGAGTAAGACAATTAAATTCATATTCTCCCGTAAGATAGGAATATCCGGCCCCGACCGCAAAGAATTGTCCGGCTCCGGACGCGCAGTTATACGTAGCCGCATACGGCAGTACTACAAAACAACTCTCAGGATTTTTCAGAGCCTCATTGCAGTCCATAATTATGCAGCGACCCGGTGTCTCATAATAATCCCCGGTGGAGTTGATGCAAAGATACCGGCCTGATTGCGAAAGATCGCCATACAGGTTGATGCAACCTGTGTCAATTTCACCGGTTTTTTCCATAGATTCAGTCTCTACGAGCGTTACTGTCTGCTCATAGTTATGTCCTTCCTGAAAACCATAGCCACCGGAATTTGCGATAAAAAGCGTACCATTGTAAAGCGCGATCCCTTCGGGTTCGTACCCTACCTCACACACCCCAACCACACTGAAATCTCTGATATCAATTTTTGCAACGTAACCTTTCTCAAATTCTACAAGCCCGAACCTTGTATCACATTCATGTGCGTAGGAAGTGGCATATACATAATTACCGTCTGACGCAAGACATCTGACATTCGGAATACTCTCCACTGCTCCGACTGCCTTCCCCTCCGGAGTGATAAACTGCACGACGTTCGACCAATTGACAGCGATTGCTATCAGCCCGTCGTTTACAGCGATAATATCGTTGGGAGTATCGCCAAGTTTATAGCCGTTGACGTCGCGAAACCATTGATTGCTTACCATATCTCCATCAGCGAAGTAAGACAGCCTCCCATTATCAGCCTGCCACATCCCTTCGTCAAGGATAATAAGTTTCTCTTCCGCTGAATAGCAGATTGTCGCAACGGCGATCATGACGCCTGTACACATATGTCGAAAGATAGAGTTCCCTCTTTCCATAGATGCTGAGATTTTAACGTCTGTAGACCCGCAGACGGGAGGTTAATACTAACAAATCGGCAGGTCTTCTGACTTATCCTCGCCTGCAGTCGCCTTCCCGGTATCCCATCGCTGAATCCAGCATTGATTCGGCGATCACCAGTGGCTCTCTTTCTTGACTGCAAGCTGCAGAGGAATTACAGCATCGGGTAATGTCGCGGATTCTCACCGCGTTCCCTCTTCGTTCCGTCCTGTTCTCGGCAGGTCCGGAAAACCGTTTGCACTGCAAAATTAGTGAAAATATTTTATTCGGCAATAGGATAAAATATTTTTTTCAAAAAAATTGTCATCGGAAATGGATAAAGTCCGATGACAATTTTTATTAAAGTATAATTCTATTTTTTATGTGAGGAGAGGCACTATCATACCTGCAAATATCAGCAGAATACTGCTCACTGCATACGTTACCGTATATCCCATTACCGGCACCGTACTGTCCAGGCTGTCCTGAATCGCCCCCAATGCTGCAACTGCATTTCGACTCCCCGCGACGCAACCTAATGTGACGGCTACCGGGAATTTAAAGATCTTATTAGCAATCAACATGCAGATTATCAGCGGCACGGTAGTGACTACTATTCCCATCAGAAAGAGTTCGATACCTACTTCCTGCAATCCTTGGATAAACGATGGCCCCGCCGCCAATCCTACTACGGCGATAAATAAATTAAGACCCACATTATCCATAAACCATATTACCTGCCTCGGAATGTGACCCGTTGATGGTCGCTTCGAGCGATACCAGCCCATAAGCAGTCCGGCAAGTATCGCACCTCCACTCGTACTCAGGGTCAATGGTATACCGTCGCATTTTACTACTATCGCTCCGATCAAGGCTCCTATGGCGATTCCGAGACTGATGAATGTTACGTCTGTCTCTATCGTATCTCGATCGCTATAACCGATTTCATCTGAGGCAGTAGCAACATCACTCGGCAGCCCGGCAAGCACTATCGTATCTCCCGTAGCAAGCGTCAGACCGGGTTTTACGGGCATCGGTATCTCATTTCTTACCACCTTGTTTACGGTGACGCCATGCATATATGGCTTATGTCGGAGTTCTGCAAGCGTAAGCCCCGCTGCTCCCGTTTTGGAGACTACCACCGGCAACATCTCCGTGCCAAACGTCAGCAACTCATGATCCGTCACTTCCGGTCCTATCCAATCGCCACGCTCTACCACACTCTCACGCCTGCCGCTGATTACGAGGAGATCCCCCTTGTGCACTCTGACGTCTGGCGACGGCTCTACTATCTGTCCCTTTATTCTCAGTCTTTCTACAAAATGATGAAGACGCATATCTTTATGCCGCCTCTCAATCTCTTTCACCGTGCGCGGACGATTAAAGTATTCCGATTCTGCTCGATAGGCTCTGAATGATACTGCCCGATCTGCGTTGATCTGTCCCGGTTCAGGTATGAAGTCCCCCGTGTCGAGTTCTTCTTCAAGTTTAGCGGTCTCTTCTCTGGCCTTTTTCATGCCTCCAAGAATTATCGGACCAAGATTAGCGATTATCCATGCTGTCCCGATTGTGCCGAATATGTAGCAGACAGCATAGCAGGATGGTATGATGTCAATAAGTTTTTTAGTCTCATCTGCCGGAAGTCCTAAGGCCCGGATAGTATCACTCCCTACACCGATTACGGCCGATACAGTCTGAGCTCCGGCAAAAACCCCTACCGATATTCCCTTGCTATAACCCATTATCCTGCACATCACAACCGTAAAACCTACTACCACTACAAACTCAACCAGTGCGAAAAGTATCTGCTTCAATCCTTCCCCCCGCAACGAACGGAAAAACTGCGGACCCACAGAATAGCCGATTGAGAACAAAAACAACAGGAACGCCACTGATTTCAGTGTGTCCGACATCGGAATCTGCAATTGCCCGATTATTACCCCCACTATCAATGTAGCCGTGACAGGACCGAGTGAGAATGTCTTGTATTTCAGTCCTCCAAGCCAGAATCCTATTCCCAAAGTAAGAAAAATCGGTATCGACGGATTCTCTCTCAAAAGTTCCGCCATCCAGTCCCATAATTCTATCAAGAGATTCATATTGATAATTTTGTGTTTTTAGATTTTAATGCCTTATAGTGATGGATGGGAAAGGCCCCGTATCGATGGGAGCGTAAGCGCCTATCAACACCGTAGACTTCCCTCATACCATACGAAAAGTTAACACATTTTAATTAATTTTTGTTTTTCACCTAATGTTACATTGAAGTTGTTTAAACTTATTTTCTTATTAAGATTTTGTCAGGTTTTTGAGTGGATTTTTCTTCATGAAGAAGGAACGATGCGGGCATCGTGACTGATGAATGAAGGAAAATACGCCAAAAAGATGACGGAAGATTAATAAAAAGACGGTTTGGGTTAACTCTTCTTTATAATAGTTCGTAAATAAGTTTAAACAACTTCATTAATTATCTCAATCAAATTTTAAGAAATGAAAAATTATTTGTAACTTTGAGGGTTAATTATGCTGTCAGGCAAAATTACTTTTGATAAATTTAACATCATATATCTCTTATCATATGAAAAAAAGATATCTTTCCGTAGCGCTGATAGGACTCGTCCTCTCTTCTCTCACCCTCTCAAGTTGCATTGGCTCATTCCGTCTGACTCAGTCCGTACTGAAATGGAATAAACAGGTCGGTCCGAAATTTATCAACGAACTCGTCTTCTTCGCTTTCTGGGTTCTCCCTGTCTATGAAGTCACTTCCCTCGCTGATATCCTCGTGATTAACTCAATCGAATTCTGGAGCGGCAAGAACCCGCTCAGCGCTTCCGTCAAGGTTATCGATACCGATAATGGCCGCTATCTCGTAAAATGCGACGGTAAAGGCTACACCATCACAAATCAATCTACCTCCCAATCTTATCGCCTCGACTTCGTAGAAGAGGATCAGACTTGGACAGCCACTATCAACGGCGAAACCTACCCTCTCATGACTTTTGTTGACGATACCCACGTCAAAATGATCTCCCCCGAAGGCGACATGCGTCTCGTAGAACTTTCCGAGCAGGGCATAATGGCCTACACCCACGAAGCTCAGCAGACACGTAACGCGCAGAATCTCGCTTTCGCCCTTTAAATAGTGTCTCCGGGTCTGACTCTCCATTGTAAGTTTAAGAGTTTGTAAGTTTTAGAGTTCGTAAATAAGTTTCTCCATCTTCAATATAAAGTTGCATTACTTATTACTTACTACCTATTACTTATTACTTGGCGCGATGCGCCTACTACTTATTACTTGGCGCATCGCGCCTACTACTTACTAAATTTTAGGGAGGCTGTGAACTTTTTCATTCACCTCCGTGTTATCAGTATGAAAGTACGGAAAAAATGCCGTCCTTTCATAACAACCGAAAATTTAAACCTCTAAAAAATATTAAAACACTATGAAACCCCTTCACATTATCTGCGCCGTTATCGGCGGTGCCATCGCCGGCGCAACTGTTGGTCTTCTTCTCGCTCCCGAAAAAGGCACTGACACTCGCAAGAATATCCTTAAACTCCTTAAGGAAAAGGGCATCTGCCTCAAGAAGAGCCAGATGGAAGAACTCGTTGACGAGATCGAGGATCAGATCGAACAGCACATCTAATCCCCCCCCAACTTCAATAAGATTATAGAAAATATAAAGATATGAAAGCACTAACTCTTCTTTATGCTTTTCTCGGTGGCGCAATCGTCGGCGCCGGTTCCGCTCTCCTTTTCGCGCCTGAAAAGGGTGAGGACCTGCGTGAAAGAATCGCTCGGATTCTTCGTCGCAAAGGTATTAAGATCACCGATGAAGAGGTCGACGCTCTCGTAGCGGAACTCTCCGGTGAAGAAGCATAAGATTTTTTAAGCGAATCGGCAGATCTTTAAGTTCTATATTTAAATATTCACGAGACCTGCTATTCATTATCCCCCAAAAGTGAGGGCATGAGAGCGACTTCTATTCTGACTCTCATGCCCTCTCTTTAAAAATATCTCACTCTTTAACTCGCATTCTCATGAAAGAAAACCTGTCGGATACTATCAAAAGTATATATACCAACGGTAAGCGATGGATCGAACTTGAGATTGAATATGCAAAACTGACGGCCACCGAAAAACTTACAGTGCTCCTTACGACGCTCATCTTCGGCATGGTCTGCCTCCTGCTCGGTATGGTAGTGCTTATTCTCCTCGGTTTTGCTCTTGCAAGTTTCTTCACTCAGTTCCTGGCGCCTTGGCTCTCCTTCATTTGCTCTGCAGGTGCATTGCTCGTTCTCATCATTGCCCTTTTCCTGCTCCGCAAACCTCTTCTGGAGAATCCTATCTCCCGACTTATCAGTAAACTTATCCTTGACCTAAAACCTGAAGAAGATGAGCAAAAACAATCTTAAACTCCCCGATGTCCCCGCCGATTTGGCCACTCCCAATCCCCGCCGGATTAAAGGTCTGACCATATCTGAAATCAGATATCAGCGCGCGCTCGTCGCTCTCCAAAAGGAATTTTGTAAGGAGAAAATCAGCATGAGCATGCGTAAGCTCCAGAATTCTTCCCCCTTCAGCAAGGGATATAATCCCGGCGGTAAGTCTTCTGCCCTAAGTAAAGCCGGTGCTATTGCCGGTAAGATTCTCGGGGGTATGAATTATCTCGATTATGTTATAATCGGGTTCTCCGCATTCTCTAATGTCAGAAAAATCCTTGGTCTGTTCAAAAAGAAAAAATAATCTTTTCCTTATCCGCGTTATAAAGGCAGGGTTACTCAAACCCTGCCTTTGAAGTTGTTTAAACAACTTCAAAGGCATCATAACAATAATCCAAAATTATAATGAACGATTACGTAAATCTTCGCCTCAATCTCACCCCTTGCAACCCCGACATGACCGATCTTCTGGCCGCATATCTTGCAGATGCCGGCTATGAGTCGTTTGTGGCCGACGAGGATGGTCTCTCAGCATATATTCCCGCCGGAAAATTCTCGGAGAATGCAGTCACGGAAATTATCAATGATTTCCCCTTCCCTACTCAGATCAGTATTCGCCACGAAGTGGAAGAAGGTAAGGATTGGAATGAGGAGTGGGAGAAGAATTATTTCCGACCTATCGTCATTGCCGACCGTTGTGTCATACATTCTACATTCCATAAGGATGTACCCGAAGCGGAATATGATATTGTCATCGATCCGAAAATGGCATTCGGGACCGGTCATCATGCCACGACTTCCATGATGGTTTCCCACATCCTGAAACGCGATCTGTCCGGCAAACAGGTCACTGACATGGGCACCGGCACCGGTATCCTTGCCATTCTATCCGCTATGCGCGGTGCCAGTTCGGCTAATGGTATAGAGATCGATCCGGCCGCTGCTATCAATGCCCGCGAGAACGTAGCTCTTAATAATCAGTCCGGTAGATTTGCCGGTAAAATCAACGTGGATATTCACGACGGCGACGCTTCTCGCCTTGCCGATCTCCCTAAGGCCGACCTGTTTATCGCAAATATCAATCGTAATGTTATCCTCGCCGACCTACCTCTATATTACGATGCAATGAAACCTGAGGGTGAACTTATCCTCAGCGGATTCTATGAAGCCGATATCCCCATGATCGAACGCGCAGCTATGATCTACGGTCTTTATCTCAAGGAAACCCTGACATACCCCGGCGACTGGGCTTCGTGCGTTTTTAAGAAATCTGAAGCTCTCGTATTTTAGACTTCTTTTAACAAAGATTAACCCTACCCATATACGAAATTTTTTGGTAATTCCGCGTTTTTGTTGTATCTTTGCAATAAGGAAATGACAAAAAACGCGGAATATCTCTTTATTCCCCTGTCTGAGCCCCACATCTTTGATGATCTTTCTTCCCATAGAAGCTCATAAGATCATGAATTAAACCTTCGCAGGCTCATCTTGTCATAATCCTCATATAACTCATTCTTAATTTTAACAATTCATATACACACTGCCTATCGATCTGACTCTACTCAATATTAACAAGAAGTAGTCGATACTTCCCCCCGGTCGTTCAAACTTCTCCCGAAGTCCGGCCGCAAACCTGATTTAAGTTTCGACAACTTCACTATCTGATTAGAATGGCAAATTACTTAAGCATGTCCGACGAACAGTTGGTGAAAGCTTATGCTCAAGGCAACAACGAGGCTTTTGATGCGCTCCTTAAGCGTCATCAGGATCGCGTTTTCAACTATATTCTCCGTCTCATAAAGAATGAAGATCTCGCCAACGATATCTTCCAGGAGACTTTTGTCAAAGCGATTCTTACTATCAAGCAAGGCCGTTATACCGAAAATGGCCGTTTCCCCGCCTGGATCTCTCGCATTGCGCATAATCTTATTATCGACTATTATCGTCAGGAAAAGTCAGAGAATGTGCAGTCTGCCGACTCTGACGATATCAATCTTCTCAATCGCAAAGAACTTTGCGAGGCCACTATCGAAGATATGATTATCAATGAGCAGATTCTTCAGGATGTTAAAGATCTCATCGAAGAACTTCCCGAACTCCAGAAAGAAGTACTTCAGATGAGATACTATCAGAATCTCTCATTCAAGGAGATTGCCGAAAAGACCGGTGTCAGCATCAATACCGCCCTCGGACGCATGCGCTACGCTATAATAAATCTGCGTCGCATTGCTCAGGAGAAAGATGTAGTCCTTACCCTCTGAGCAGTTATTCCGAGAATAGAATAATCTCACCGCAGACTGTTCCCACACTCAGGCCTCCGTTGATGCCATAATCTCCATTCTTAATAGTTACCAATCCAGGCTTCGCAGGTCCATCCTACGAAGCCAATTTTATTACTTAATACTTGGCGCCAACCGCCATATTACTTATTACTTATTACTTATTACTTAATATTATATTGCCTATGAATTTATGTCTCGCAAGTCCAACTTGCGAGACATAAATTCATAGGCAATATAATATTTCCGTTCTTCTTCGCGTTATTAGATTGAACTCAATGATAAACCTTGTTGATTTCTAATACAGAAAACTTATATTTTTTTAACCGTCTACTCCAGATGTATTCTGCCTATGACAAATGATTCTACTATTTCCCTAACAAAGAGTCGGAATGATTATCAAAATCATTCACCCCGACTTTCATCTATCAATTTCATTCGCCAGTTCTCGCGCACCTATGCCGTAGTAGCCGGAATGGCAATAAATGGAATGATTTGCAACTGATTCTCGACAGTCTGTCATAACATTCAGGGAATTTTAACCCTCAATATTGGCAGACTGCCATTTTTTCACTCCCAACTCTCATTACTTCATGAAAAAATTTTTACCTCTCTATGTAGCGGCTCTTTGCAGTCTTACATCTTTTGCCGCTGAGTATGAGGTCGATTTTACCTATAACTCGGATAATCAGCCTTGGCGTGGATATGGATATGCACGCACGGATGCCTACGACGTTTGTATCCGTGTCAATGATCCGTCCGTCATCGGCGGTCAGATTCGCTCCTTATCTGTCCCGGTTCCGGAAGTTGAAGGCTGTTCTATCTCTTCCGATGCCTCGGCTTGGATCGTTACCGACCTTAATAAGGATCCAATATCTCCTGATAATTCGATCGCTTACGTAAGCATCTCTACCGATGGTAAGTCCGTCGAAGCTACTTTCCCGGAAGGTATCGTTATTCCCGAAGAGGGTTTCTATGTCGGCTATTCCGTTAAGGTAGATCAGATCGCCGAAAATTGTCGCACCTTCCCAATGGCAATTGTCGACGGTTCTACCCCCGGTTCGATGTATTTCCGCAGCACGCAGCTTACCAATTGGGACAATACGTCCAACCGTATGGAGTATATGTCCCCTATGATAGTCTCTGTTTCTAAGGAACTCCCCGAAATCTCCGTCTCTCCTTCTCTTCCCGACAATTTCCGAGTGTTAGCCGGGTCAACTTCCACAATCTCTCTGACGCTTACCAATTCCGGTATTATGCCGGTCAATTCCGTTAAATTCTCCATCTCGGCTCCCGGCTGGAACGATGAGCAGTCGGTTGCCCTTGATCCTTCGGCTCTCTCTGCCTTCGGCATGTCTACCATATTGCCCATCGAGGTTAATGTCCCCAATAAGTTGGGCAATACTCCGCTCTCGGTCAATGTGACTGAGGTCAATGGTATGCCCAACGTTGGTAATCCTTCTACTGCTTCTGACGTTACGCTGCGAGTGCTTCCGACTCTTCCTCAGTATCGTCCGCTTGTAGAGGAATATACTGCCCTCTCATGTGGCAATTGTCCCATGGGATGGGTCACTCTCGAAGAGGCCAATGATATGTATGGCAGTAATTTCGTTTTCCTTACATATCATGCAGCCGATGCAATCTCTACTCCGGTTAATATGCCTGCCAATCCGCGCTCGGTGCCTGCCATGAGTATCAATCGCGGCACTCTCTCAGATGTCTATGACCTCACTACCGATCTCAAGGATCTCGTCGGTCTCCCTTCTGATATCGATATGAAAGTCGAGGCCACTTGGGCTTCTGCCGATCGCAGTGCTATCAATGCCACGGCCACTGTTTCTTTCATGGAATCCGTCGATAATGCCAACTATTCCGTTATTCTCTATCTCGTCGGCGACAAAGTGACAAATCCCAAATGGATACAGACCAATTATTTCTCAGGTCTCCCCGATCGTGGCGGTAAGTATTGGCCGATATTCACCCGTGGAGGTGCCCACATCACCGGTCTTGACTATAACGGTCTGGCTATCCTCTCCTCCGACACTGACGGCAGCTGTGTATCCGTTCCCTCGAAAATCGATGAGTTCGACTCCTTCAGTGGAAGCCACACATTCTACATGTCGGAGGGTCGTAGCATTCAGGGCTACGATCTCGTAAACAATCCCGACTATCTGCGTGTAGTAGCGCTCGTGCTCGACAACAAGACCCGCAAACCGGTCAATGTAATCTCCACCGGCTACGCATCCGGTTTCGGTCTGACCTCGATAGATGGCATTTCCGCCTCACCTGAAGTAATCTCTACCCGCTACTACAGTCTCGAAGGTCTCCCCCTCTCAGCTCCCGTCAAAGGCATCCCCTACATCGAGCATCTCACCCTTTCTGACTCCACCATCAAGACTGCAATCCGCATCAATCCCTAATCCGGCGGCCAATCCCTGAAAGGCCCCGATAAAACAGACTGCACTCCAAAAGTTTTTACGTCCAACTTTTGGAGTGCAGTCTGTTTCTTATTGAAGTTGTTTAAGATCTAAAAGTCGATCAGATGCAAATCTTGAAAGTCCCCCTCTCCGAATCAATAATATAAACTCCTGCCGGCAGCGTCATCGACGTCTCACCCCTCCCAAGGCGTCCGACAAGTCGACCCTGAAGATCAAAGACTCTGACGTCCTCCGGAGCCCCCGGCAAGCAAGTCAGCGTAGATCCGATTACACTGACAAAGTCCTCCACATCCTCAATCCCGCTGACAATGGAAGGATACTTGTCAGTAGGCCGTATATTAGCAAACCGATTCCACTGCGAAGCTTGATGAAAGACCTCCCATGCATCACCCTGCACATACACAGTAGCCGCCAATTCCGTAGCCGTATCAAAAGTATTGACGCTAATCACCGGTGGTACATTTCCCTGCACATAAATCGTAGTCAGTGCGGGACAATCCTGAAAGGCATACCCAGCTATCCGCTCCACATTTTCATTAAGCTCAATTGCACGAAGCGCTCGACAGTGAGCAAATGCGCGTGAAGGAATATCACGTATATTGGCTATATATAGCGAGTCTACCGAAGTAAGATTCTGAAACGCACCCTCACCAAGCTCCATATCATGGGTCAGTCCCGTCAGTTCCGCCACTTTCGAACACCCTGAAAAACCATTCTCACCTACTATTTTCACTGTCTCCGGAAGTGTGATTTTCCGCAGCGAGGAGCATCCTGAAAAGGCTCGCTCTCCTACCTCTTGCAACCCCTCCGGAAGATCGAACTCCGTGAGCGATACACAATCCTGAAACATCATATCAGGAATCACGCTGACCTCTGCCGGTAGCAACACTGATGTCAATCCCGAACAACCGTTGAAAACGCTCTCATTTAATTCCCCGGGATAGCCGGAAAGATCGGCCTGTGTAAGCGACTTACACCCATAGAATGCACTCATTCCGATTGACTCTACTCCTGTCAGGTCGGCTTCCGTAAGTGCCATACAGTTGGCAAATGCGCTCTCTCCTATATTTCTCAGCGATTTCGGAAATTCAGCCGAAGTAAGTTTCTGACAATAGGCAAACGCCTCATCCCCAATCTCCTCAAGTCCTTCCGCAAATACTATCTTTTCCAGATTGCTGCAGCGATAGAATGAATAAAGGGGGATGGTCTTGACACCTCCGGGAATGGTGATATCCTTTATCTTTTCACAATAAGCAAATGAATAGTCTGAAATATCAGTCAGTCCCTCCGGGAATTCCATGCTTTCGAGTCCTACACAGTAGAAGAAGGCAGACGGACCGATATATTCCACCTTTTCTGGGATATTACATGCTGTAAGCCAACGACAGTTGGCAAAACTCTGTTCCCCGATCTTCTTTATCGACGCAGGCAGCTCCACTCCTGTCAGAAGCAGCGAGTTTTTAAATGCATTATTCCCTATGGCCACTACCTGATATTCTCTATCAGAATAATTTACTGTTTCCGGCACGACTATCTCACCACGATAATCCATACCTTCCGCCTCCTCACCATCAAGAGCAGCCACTTCTACCGTGCCTCTCTCCTCATCAAGGATATTATATGCAATCCCGTCGGCAATGAAATCCGCACCCCAAAGCGAACCGCTGATCCCTACGATCATAGCCAGTCCTATCGGACGAATGTATTTATGTATCATCAATATTTATTGTTTACGATTTGATAAGTAGCAATATCTTTCGGTATCGGTTAATATAGAATCGGTCGTTTGCCGTCAGCATAATCCGACAACTTAAGATCGCCGGCATTCTTACGCAGTTCCTTGCTCTCCTCAGTAGTGATAAGCTGATAGTCGAGAGGCTCCAGTGTTATTACAGCCTTGCAATCTACCGTCTCTTTGGTTTTGAATAATCTCTTAATCATTTTCCCCCGGTATGCGATGTCTAACGCCATAGTCATACTCGCCATATCGAGGCTCTGATTTATCCCATATGGATTATAGGCATAGACATCCGTGAAGTCCATACGTGTCATATCCATCGTAGCTCCCAAAAATTTCAAAAATCCCGGAGAATACTTTCCATCTTTCTCCCCCTCTAATCCGTTAATAAATCTTGTGACGGTATTCCCCCGGCGCCGGAAATGATGCGACAACTTATCTTTCTTCACGTCGGCATTGGCATTTTCCCGAGCATCCAGTTCTTGAGGATATTTCAGTGTCCCATACCTGATTGTGAAAAAGTGTATCGGATTCATTATATCCAGTAAAAAATCGTCATAGTCGTCCGAAGACTGCTGCTTCTCCCCATTCTTCACCACGGAAATATCCATCTTCCTGTCAAGTATTCGAGGCATGGTCCGGGTCTTGAATCCTTTAGGTTTACCATCAATTGGCACTACATAATCTACAAGATACACTGCCGTGACATTGATCGTGTCTCGCCCCGTCACAATCGTCATTTTTTCATTCGCACGACATAGAAGCCGCGCTCCGACCTTATCTTGAGTTATAGTGACATCCGGGAGTTGGCGCACATTTACCGGATTCATTCTGACAGTATCGGGAAGCGAAAGGCAGACGGCATCGTCATATCCTCCGAAGCGTACGAATATCGGAAAAGAAATGGAATCATTCACCTCAAGCGCACCATCCCGCCCCGTCATCCCAAGCAACACCTCATTACGATTATACACAGCCGCTGCCGGCAGCCCCATCCCATCGAATGAATCTACTACATAAATATTCCGTCCCAAACCCAAAGGAGTGGAGACAACCCCCAAAGAGGCTACAAAAGCAAAAACAGCAGTGCGCAAAGTCATTACGGATAAAATATAAGAGTTATAAGTTTCGCAAGTTCAACCCTAGAAGCAGATTTTATTACTTATTACTTATTACTTATTACATATTACTTTTTAAGTTTCGCAAGATGAACTTGCGAAACTTAAATAAATCCATAGATTCCCACAAAATTAATACATCCAATCCAATTTCCCAAACCATTCCCCAACTTTTTCTCCCCCAAACGTCCACAACCAAAGAGAAACTGCCTTGTGGTGGAAATCGGAAAGGCGGATTGGAGCACCGCTTTTGGTGGCGTTAAAGTATGGGTATAAAAAAACGCTTCTCGATCGGGTGACCCAGAGGCGGAGTTTCTAACACATTATAAATCTACTTTTGTTTAATCACAGCAGATTTATGGTTTATATTTTCCTGAAGAATGAAAGAAGTGATTGTATCTTTCAAATATCTTGATTATGTTCAGGTGTAACTGTTGAAATTTCTATTTGTTGGTGTCCAGTCGTGTTCTCTTCTCTTAGTGCTAAATAGATAGACCATATGCCAAGAAGCACACTTAATATTGCAAGACATATACTTATTACGTTAGTAGTTGAAGATTTCTTTAATACATCATCTACTTTGCCAATAAGTATATTATTATCTTTAGCAACCTTTTGAATTTTTTGCTGTGTTTCTACATTCTGATGAATGTTCGATAAATAAAAGAATGTTCTACTTCTTTGATAAATTGATTGTAATTTTGATATGAGATTGTAATAATTATGAGCTAATCGCCTCAGTTCCTCATCAGGCGTCGTTGTAGTTGGTATCAAGCGGCACGATTCATTCCACTTTGAATTAAGAATAGAATTATAATAAACCAATTGGCCGAAAACATTTTCGCATGATGCATAAAATAGATATCGTGCTTCATTAAGTTCCGGAGAATAATTGGTTTTATTTAATTCAAGCCATTTGTAATCATCCTCAATCTGCTTTAGCTGTTCTTTCAGCAAAGTATAAAATTGACTAACATACCAAGAAATTGCATCGTTATCAGCTGAACATAAATCCACGTCCTCGTAGAAACCATTTTTTACTGAGGTAAAATAGGTATGGAATTCATGGATATGAAAATGTTTTTTGATTAAATTGTAGGCCTGATCTCTCATATCGTCGAAGAGCCTATGTTGCTCCGGAGATAAAGAGTACTCAAATTTAATCAACCCATTTCTCCTAACATCTTTTGAAACCAGCCTTACATTGATATTCTTTTTAAATTCAGGATCCGACTCAGTTATCTCAATAATAGTTAGGTCTATGATAAGCTTTCCGTCCCACGATTGAATCGTATTGTTAATGGTGGCTTCTGATTTTACCTTAAACTTGAAATTCTGCCGAGTTACAAATTCTTGTTTTTGAATTTCTTGACCCCTAATAATATTCAAGTAGGCATGAAAAACACAAGGAATCCAAAATATGCAAAATTTAGACACCTCAGAATTTCCATAACTCCGTTTCTTTTTCGGTTTAGGCATAAAATTCCCTTATCCTATTCTGGTATAAGACTATAAAACTTATGCTTCTTAATAGCACGTTCTGTGGCTTCCCACTCTACTATATCAGAAGAGCCGGAAGATATATTTGACAAAAAAATTCGCTCCCTTATAAATCCCAAGATAACAAAGGACTCATAAAGGTCTCCTATTTTGTTTTTTATAGCTCTAATCGTACCCTGTTGTTCGCTTACAATTATCGCTATTGCTTGTCTTCTTGTGCACATAATTATTCTCCTTTTTATATCATTAACAATAATGCTAATGACATTGTTGGGGGATAAAATCCTATCTGCCTTTACAAATGCGAGTGCAAAGATAGTTATTTTTATTGAGATTAACGCAAGATGTTTTGAGAAATTGTGTTTTGACGGTGTTTTAAGGGTATTGAAAGATGCGTGTTTAAGAGTTTTGAAGATGAAAATGCTCGATATTGAGGTTTTGAGCTTTATTCAGATTTTCTCAATCGTTGTATGCCCTCTTGCAATCAAGTACTTTATTCTCGGATCTATAATTTCATAAATTGGTTCTTCATCATCAGTAACATCAGAAGAGAGCCTAATAAGACCTATTTGTTGAAATTCTCTGATGTGATTTGAAAGCCCTGCTCCTTTTTGTTGTGAAATAGCTGAGTACTGCTGAGTCGTAAACTTCCAATTTCTTATAGACAATAGTTTGTTAAGTAGCTCTTGAAAATAAGAAATACCTTATTTTTAGGAGATTTTGAGATGGATTTAAATTATAGATGAAGGAGTTTAGTGAGCTAATTGAAAATCGGCGAATGCCACTAAAATTAACTCAATATGAGCCAAACGACTGATTTCTATAATTTAAAGACGCTCAAAAGATTCAAAAAGAAAGTGTTTCTTATAGCACTTGATAATATAAACTTATTTTAAAGAGATACTTAATCCAATTATGAATGTCATCTCACCTTGATTTATTTGAAGGGATTAGACACATATAATCAAAATCTTTACAGTACTTATTAATATCGCTTCTTATCAGAGCAATTGGGGATTTATTTATTGTGGGGAGGGAGAGGGGGAAAGTGGCCGACAGGGTTAGCTGTCAGCCACTTCTAACTATTATTAACCAAACTTGTTTATGAGTTCGATTTTCGTGTTTGTGTTATTTTTACATCTGTATCTTAGCCGCTTTTCCGTTGACGGTCACGATGTAAACCTGTCCGGGAGCTACGGTGAGTTTGACAATCTCGTTGTCGGGTGTTGCATTGGCAGTGCCGACCAAGAGACCTCCTACTGTGTAGACATTAATTGTCTGCTCGGGGGTTACGCCACTGACTACAATCAGTTGTCCGTCACGTGCGATTGAGATGTGGTCTTCCGTTATTTCCCAAACTCCGGTAGTTACCTCCACAGCCCATGCGCCGTCGTATGCGAGTTTCGCTTTAACGATAGTGTCACCAGTAAGTTTCGGGGTTGTATAAGTATTTTCACCGGAGAGTGATGCGCCCTCAACCGATTCTACTATCCATGCTTCTGTCGGAGCAATTGTGATAGTAGCTTTCTCACCCTTTACAGCTTTCTGCTCTACGGTAGCAATACCATTGACTTCAACTGTGAGGTTCACATATTCCGGCTTGATTACTTCGGGAGTCTTTGCTACAGGAACGATATTGAGTGTCATTTCCTCGTTCTTGATAGAAGGATCTCCGGCATAGTAAAGCAAACCTTGAGGGAGATCAACCTGATATGTTCTGCCCGGAACAAGCGGGAGCGGTCCACCCTCCGTATCGTTAAAGAACGCCCTAACCGTTGTAACACCATTTAAAGAGCTTACAAAGGTTGGTCTACTTCCTCCGATTTTATTGGTAGTAAGTATAACTCCAAGATCGGAATTATAGACAAAATCACCTTTAAATTTCCAAATAATATTTGATAATTCAGAGAGTTCTGCATCATTTTCAAGAGAACAGCTTATCATCTCCACAGATGTCGGTGCTGTTCCCTCAAACTCCACAGCATATTCTTCATTGAGAGAGAAATTTCTAATCGAACTTGGAGCAGCCCCGAATGTGCCTGCAGGTAATACGACCTTGTATTTATGTCCCTCAAAGAACGGTGAATTTACAACTGCCCGATAGACAGAGTAGTAATATGTGGTAGTCTCATATTGCTGCCTGTTCAGAGTCGCTG
>JAAVDX010000006.1 GCA_014801585.1 Bacteroides sp. | reverse complement strand
TAAATGGTTCCCCATTAATAATACGGAGGATAACATTTAGCCTTTCTTCAATTGTGTGATGTCTATACATAATGCACTCCAAAAGTTTTGTGTCCAACTTTTGGGGTGCAGTTCAAAAATTCCAAAACCGAGATATAAGTACCTCAACTCCCCTAATTGCTACCACAAAGATGTAGCGTAGCAAGAAATCTATCAACCGTTGCCTGATCACCGGAATATTTCCCCTTATCCTCGCTCAACTTACAAGTCGTGCAATAAAAAGGCCAGGATTCAGTAATCTTCACCGCCGTGAGTTTAATCACAATATTCCGAGGCTTCACCCCCGGGAAATCATTAGTAAAATGTGTTCCGATTCCAAAAGATGGTTGACACTTCCCCTCGGCATAGCGTTGAATCTCGATTGCCTTGTCTGTATTTAACCCGTTACTGAAAATTATCTGTTTGCTGCGAGGGTCAATGCGCAGACTTCTGTACTTTTCAATAATAAGATCAAGCTGCTCGAAGTTGTCGCCGCTGTCTACGCGCAATCCTTTGAATAGATTGGCATAGTCTTCTGAGAAGTTCAGACTGAATATTCGCCAACCGTAAGTATCGTAGAGGAACGTACCTAACGCCCCGCGATATGTGTTGGCCCACGTCTTCATGGCAAGATAATTCGCCATCTGCGGACCATACATACCCGCAATCGCGCATATAAACTCATGAGCCATTGTCCCCACGGGAGTGAGGTCATACTTCATTGCGAAATATACATTACTCGTGCCGACAAATCTTCCCCGAGTGGAGTCTGCTGCCTCTCCACGATAGGAATCCTTCGCTTGCTGACATTCTTTCATTGCTCGTATAGCCGTGTCTTGCGCCCGGAAAGAGGCTCGCCGGCGCGTCCCCATATCAGTGAATGAGCAACCGGCCCCAATCAATCGTTCGGCCTTTTCACGCGAGCGATCGTAGAAGTCCGAGTAGTCGAGCCGTTCGGCTTCCCCGGTCATTATATAATAGAGTTCGGAGACTATGGCGAGTACTTTCACTTCGAGCAGGATTGTATCGCTCCAACACCCTTCGAATTCGATGTCAAGATGTCCTTCGGCATCCTGAGATACGTGTACCCAACTGCTATCGTAGCGGAATCCTTTGAGAAAACTGCAGAACCATCCCGGGATGTAAGGACATCTCCTGCGGATAAAGTCGATCTCTTCCTCGGTGATGATGACGTTCTCGAGCATACGTATCTGATCGCGCAGGGCTTCGGCAAACCCCACCGGATAGACCGTATGGTCGCGATCATTGAATTTGTACCGCACTTGTGTACGAGGGTAATTCTCAATCACGGCGCAGCACATAGTAAACTTATAGAGATCGTCGTCGGTGAAATGTTGGATTATCTGTCGCATAGTCATTTTTAGTCTAAGAGTATGTTTACGTTTAAATGATTTTAGCACAAAGAGAGAATTTGGGATGATTTTTCAAAGTTGAAGAGGAAGCGATGCGGGCATCGCGACCGATGAAATCTTTGGAAAAGCGCCCGAAAGATCCTTTGTGATGAAATCAAAAAATTCATAACACATAATCTAATGTTTAATTTGGTTTAAAAGTAAACATACTCTAAGTGGATTTGCCTTAAACGGGCTTATATTTTAACGCGGTGAGGAAGTGAGTGGTTTGGAGTTTGATCCGCCACTTTCATTTTTTTATCAACAAAATCAAAAATAAACATAGTTTTCGAAGATTCTTGTTGTAACTTTGCATCACATTTGAGCCTCAGTAGCTCAATCAACATCAAAATCAACATTCAAAACTATCACTTCAAAACAAAAAATATGAAAACAATCATCAAAACAATCGTACCCCCAAGCCGGATCGGTGGCTGCCCCCATTCAATAAAATCCAAGTTCGGCAAGTTAATCCTTGGAATGAGATTCTATTACTTGTATTATTTAAGTTTCGAAAGTTCAATCTGCGAAGCATTTTTATTACTTATTACTTACTACTTATTACTTTTTAAGTTTCGCAAGTTCCAACTTGCGAAACTTAAAGGGTTCCGATTGTTATATCAAAAAGATAACCCTCCGGACGAATAACACAGCAGATCCGGTTTCGTTGTCTTTGATAACTAAATTCTACTATAAACTATGAAGATACTGATTGCCGGAAATGGAGCTACGGGTATTTATCTTGCCAAGCAACTCTCCGCCGAGAAGCAGGAAGTCGTCTTGCTCGGCACGGATAAAAATACCCTCGACCAACTGGATTCCTCCTATAATATAATGACGATGAAGGGTGATATGCTGAATCCTGCCGATCTCAAGGAGGCCGGTGTCGAAAGGGCCGGATTGTTTGTGGCGGTCTGCCCGCATCAGACGATCAACCTTACCGCTTGTCAGCTCGCACGTCAACTTGGCGCCGGTTGCACTGTCGCGCGTATTGATAATGAATGGTTCCTGTCGGATGATTTGTCGAAATTGTTTAAGCATACGGGGGTAGATACGTTGGTTTATCCCGAAAAACTTGTGGCGGAGGAAATCTTAGGCTACGTCGATCAGAACTGGCTCACAAAATATGTGCCCATTCATACAGGACAATTGATCGTGGGCGGAGTGAAAGTAGCCGAGGAGTCCCCGATGGCTGGAAGTAAACTTCGCGATCTGACTCCGGGTGAGCGCCATTTCCATATAGGATTGGTAAGAAGAGGTAAGCGTTTTGTGATTCCGCGTGGTGATGATTCTCTGATGGCCGGCGATACTATCTTTTTTATCTCGCGTCCCGAACATGCTCCGGAGGTTGCTGCGCTTACGGGCCCGCTTAACATTAAAGTCAAAAATATCATGATTGCGGGAGGCGGAAAAATCACCCGGATGATATGCCGGCTCAATAATGGCCGTTGCCATATCACGGTGCTCGAACCGGATCCTGACCGTGCATATGCTCTCGCTGATGAATTTCCGGATGTGACGGTAGTAAATGCTTCGCCTCATCAGCTCACTGTGCTTCATGATGAGGAGATCGCTAAGATGGATCTCTTTCTCGGACTCACGGAAAGCGATGAGACTAACATCGTCGGCTGCATGGTGGCTAAGGAGGCAGGTACAAAGAAGACTATTGCCGCAATTGAGGATTTTACGTATATCGCCGAGGCTGAGCGTCTCTGGATTGATAAGGTGGTCAATAAAAAGCTCATTACTTCGGCTGCAATTATGCGCTATATACTTGGCGACACAGTGAAAGTAGGGGAGTTCTTCTCAATGGAGGATGCCGATGTGGTGGAAATCGAAGTGAAAGAGGGCGCTAAGATTACAGAGTCTTGCGTGAAGGATCTTTCTCTCCCTGCCGGAATGACATTCGGCGGACTGATTCGCCACGGCCGGGGTATGATCATCAGCGGCGATACTCAGCTGAAAGTAGCCGATAGAGTCTTGGTAATTTTCCAGACCGGAATGTTGCTAAAGGTGCAGAAATTGTTCAAAGAGGTATAAACGACTTCAATATGTAGCCTATGAAAGTAGATATAAGTTATTCATCTGTATTTAAGATGATCGGTCGGCTGCTGATTGTCCTCGGAATTATGTTGCTCGTGCCTTTGGCCGTCGAATTGATCGATGGTGAGAAGGAGTGGCGAGGGTTCGTAACGGCCATTGCTATATGTGCCGTCCTGGGCGGAGGATTATGGTATTGGTTGCGCGACAGAAAACTGAGTATTGGTCGCAGGGAGGGCTTTATGCTTGTGACGCTGGTATGGATCGTCTATTCCGCCGTCGGTATGATCCCTTACATGATGTCGAAGGGTGCCTTGGGATTTAGCGACGCATATTTCGAGACAATGTCGGGTTTTACCACGACCGGCGCGACTGTGATCGCAGATGTCGAGGGGCTCAGTAAAGGCGTTCTTCTATGGCGATCGATGACTCAATGGATCGGCGGTCTTGGTATTATCCTTTTCATGCTCGCAGTGTTGCCTTCGCTTGATCAGAAAGGTGGTGTGCCGCTCTATAATGCTGAGACTACCGGTATTACCCACGATAAACTCCATCCGCAGATCCGACAGACGGCTACTACTCTTTGGATCGTCTATATCGGTCTGACTATCGCTCTTATTGCATTGCTCTGGGCCGGACCGATGAATCTATTCGACAGCATTTGTCAGGCTTTTACGGCAATATCTACCGGTGGATTCTCTACCCGCAATGCCGGAATTGCATATTGGGATTCTGATTATGTGAATGTCGTGCTGACGGTGTTTATGCTGCTTGGCGGTGTCAATTTTGCATTGATTTATGCTTTCTGCAGGGGACGCTTTTCTCTTTTGCTTAAAAATGACGTGTTCAGAGCCTATCTCTTTCTGATTGCTGTGGCATACGTGGGAATAGCCGTTTCTCTGATTGTGCAGGGGCGTGCAACGTCGGTCAGCGACACATTTATCCAACCGATGTTTCATGTAGTTTCTACGATTACAACTACCGGTTTCGGACTCCCCGACTATGCCTCGTGGGGACCGTTCTGTCTGCTGATCACTTTTCTTCTCATGCTCTCCGGCGCTTGTGCCGGCTCTACTACGGGTGCGATAAAAGTGGATCGCCTCGTGGCGATGTATAAGAATCTGAAGAATCAGATCAGTCGCACCCTATATCCCAATCGTATATATCTGGTGAGGGTAAACGGGGTCACCGTCAGCCCGGATGATGTCCGAAAGATGCATGCATTCATTACGCTCTATATTATCCTTACGGTGACAGGTGCGTTAGTGCTGAGCGGCTTCGGTATCAGTCTCGACGATTCTTTCTTTGCTGTGATATCCTGCATCGGCGACAATGGTCTGGGCTACGGATTGACAGGAGTAGCCGGCGGCTATCATTTCCTGCCGGATTCTACGAAATGGGTTCTCTCTTTTCTAATGCTCGCCGGTCGTCTCGAACTATATACTGTCCTCGTATTTTTCTTCGCCTCCTTCTGGAAGAAGTGACGACTCAAAATCCGGAAGATGGAACTCTATAGAAGGAGCTCTACGAGAGGTCCTGCAAGAAATGCCGTCAGAATACCGTTGAGAATCAAGCCAAGTGTAGCGTATGCTCCATAGCGGTCGGATATCTCGGAGATTCTGTTGGTTCCCATTACGTGGGCCGCAGTACCCATGCTAAGACTCTGCGATACGGAGCAATGCACCCGCCCCCACGACATTACCTTCAGACCGGTGGCTGCTCCTATCATTCCGACAACCACCACTATGGCCGACGTAAGAGCCGGAATACCTCCGATCTGACGCGATATTTCGATTGCTATTGGGGTGGATACCGATTTCGGGGCAAGCGAACATATCGTAGCCGGTGATGCTCCAAGCCATTTGGCTATAAGCACTACTGAGATAATACCCACTACGCAACCCGCTAATTCCGTCACGAAGAGTGTAAGGAATTGTGAACGTATATGTTTCAGTTCGTTATATAGGGGCAGTCCGAGTGCAACGATGGCCGGTTTGAGCCAGAATTCTATCATCCGCCCGGACTCTGAATATTTCTCAAATGGGATGCCCGTCAGTTTGATAAGGGCTATCAGCGCGGCGATTGTGATAAGCATGGGGCTGAACCATGTCAGACCGCTACGTTTCTGAATCCACCCTGCTCCCCAATAGATGAGGAAGGTCGCGGTGATAAGCACGAGGGGTGAGGACAGATGTTCAATCATTGTCGGTGTCATTGTTGCGACTGTTTATATAACGATGGTAATGATGTTTAAGCCTGCGATGGAGGTATTGATGAAGATGCCCCGTCACGAGCAGTACGAGCAAAATCGAGACAACGGTCGCTACCGTGATTGGCAACCATTCTGCTGCTATCAGGTCGAAGTAAAGCATCAGGGCAACTCCGGGCGGTATGAAGAAGAACGCCATGTTGGAGATAAGAAATTTACATATGGGTTTGATGGTCGATGGATTGACGACTTTGCGTTCGAGCAGAAGTGTCAGAATCAACATCCCCCAGATGCTGCCGGGAATGTTAAGTCCCGGAATGAGCGCAAGGAGTTCGCCGAGCGCCAGACATCCGAATATTATACCGAATTGTTTTGCCATTGGCTGAGTTGTAAAAGTATATTTTCTTAGTTATTTAAGTTTCGCAAGTTCAACCTTCGAAGCTGATATTACTTATTACTTATTACTTATTACTTTTTAAGTTTCGCAAGTTCAACCTTCGAAGCTGATATTACTTATTACTTATTACTTATTACTTTTTAAGTTTCGCAAGTTCATCTTGCGAAACTTAAATTAGTTAGATGTTAGGGACAATGGGAAAGTCTCGCTTTCTGGATATGTAACAATTCCGGGCATGATTTTATTATACTATGGAATGAAAAATTCCACAGACGCAACTAATACTCAAGTGCCGTTGTTGTAGTTGTACATATTTTATTCCACTAAGAGAGTATTTGCAAATGAAAGTAGGTTTCTTCGTCCCTTGCTATATTGATGCGATCGCACCACAGGCTGCCATCTCGTCGTTTAAACTTCTCCAAAGACTCGGACTCCGACCTGAATTTATCGAGGCCGCGGCTTGTTGCGGCCTCCCTCTCAAGGATATGGGGTACACTCGGTCTGCCTGCAAGGTGGAGAAGTCAGTAGCTTCACATATGGCCGGATACGATTATATCGTAATGCCGTCGGGAATATGTGCCGATCAGTTCAGATATCATTTCGATGATCTTGAACAGACTCCGGAGGTGGAGCATATCCGACGTTCGGCTGTAGATCTCGTCACTTTCCTTCACGATATAATAAAGGTCGATGCCTTGCCGTGGGCTCGTTTCCCTCATCGGGTCGCCCTTCATAACGGGTGTCACTCTCTGCGCTATCTCAATGAGGCGCGTCCTTCCGAATTGATGATTCCTGATTTCTCTAAGACGGAGGATCTGCTCAATCTTGTAGAGGGAATAGAGGTCGGATATGCCACCCGTCGAGATGAGTGTTGCGGATTCGGTGGCACATTTACGATCTGGGACCAAAGTTGTTCCGGGCAGCAAGGTCTGGATAAAGTCCGGGATTATGCCCGCAACGATTTCCGGTATGTCACTTCGCAGGATATGTCATGTCTCCTCCATCAGTCGTGCGTAGCAAGGAAGTTTGGGTTGGATATAAAATTCTACTATATCGCCGAAATCCTAAACGGCGATGCCAAATAATTAAATCCGGGTCAACTCTTCCTCAAAGTGCCCTCTAATCTCTCCCAAACAAATAACCCCAAAGGTGTGTACCTAAAAATATAAAAATTATGAGCAGACAGGTAAATCAGGTAAAACTCGGCGCCGAATTTATTGCCGACACTCCCCACCGGGAGAGTAACGACCGTTGCCTTTGGGCCGCCCGGATGCGTCGCGACAAGGTCGCGGCCACACTGCCCGAGTGGGAGGAGATGCGTGATCTCGCTTCTGAAATCAAACGCCATTCTCTTTCGCATCTCGATGAATATCTTCTGCAATTCGAATCTAATCTCAAGAATCGGGGGGTGAAGGTCCATTGGGCCGAGACCGCTGACGAACATAATCAAATCGTTTTTGATATTCTCCGCTCCCACGGAGTAAAGACCATGACCAAAGGTAAATCGATGGCAATGGATGAGTGTGGAATGAGGGAATATCTTGAGAATCAGGGTATTGAGGTGAATGAATCTGATCTTGGTGAACGCATTCAGCAGCTTGATAATCAGCGTGATAGCCATATCGTAATGCCTGCCATTCATAAACTGCGCACCGACGTGGCCCGGATCTTTGCCGACAAACTTGGATCTGACCCTTCCGATGATGATCCTAAATATCTCAACAGTGTGATGCGTGCCGACATGCGCAAGCGCTACGTGAAGGCCGATGCCGGAATGATCGGTTGTAACTATGCAGTGGCCGACACGGGAACGGTCGTGATGTGCTCTAATGAAGGCGACGTGGATATCTGCGCAAACGTGCCCCCGGTGCTGATCGTCACTATCGGCATTGAGAAGATTATCCCTTCCCAAAGTGATCTCCCTCTCTATCTTCGCTTGCTGTCGAGAAGTTCGCTCGGCTATGATATTACCCAATACACTTCGCATATCTCCGCACCCGCTCCCGGTCAGGTGATGCACGTAGTCTTGCTCGATAACGGTCGCTCCGATCGTCTCGGTCAGCCCTATTGGGAAGTACTTAAATGTATGCGTTGCGGTGCTTGTATGAATACCTGTCCCGTTTTCCGCCGAACTTCCGGAATATCCTACGATGCCAACTATCCCGGTCCGCTCGGGCTCGCTCTTATGCCTTCTTACGATCTCCACCGATATGCTCGTCTCCCTTTCTCCTGCACTCATTGCGGTTCGTGTGGCAACGTTTGTCCGGTTAAAGTGCCTCTCCCTGAATTGATTTTCTATTGGAGAGAGGTCGTCGTAGCTCGACGGGAATCTCTGTTCTCTCATGATCTGGAGGAAGGTATGATGGGCGCTGTCTTGCAAACCTCGACTAATCTTCAGCATGCCGAAAAACTCGGATTATGGGCTTTACGTCACACTCCGGAATCCATCGCCGAAAGCGGAGTGAATCCTTGGGCTGCCTGGCATAAGAATCCAATCCCTCCGAAGCAGACCTTCCGTGAATGGTATGAAGAGAATCGCCCAAAGCATGACTCTTCCGACGAATCTTCCAAAGTGTAACTTTTCCGAGGAATCTCCCGGAGAGTAACTTTTCCGAGGAATCTCCAAAAGAGTAACTATTTCGAGGACTCTACAAATATCAAAACCAAGGAAATCACAACCGACAAAACCGAATAACCATCATTCCCCATTTCCAAACATCTTCACGATATGAATACCGATAACAAAAGCCTTACCTCACGCGAACGCATCCTGCAACGCGTGCGTGCAAATCGTCCGCAGGCCGTCAGTCATCCCGAAGTACCGATTTATTCCATTGCCGGCAATCCTTTAGACAATTTCATCAACCATGTAGAGGGATTCGACGGTAGGGTAGTTGAGTTTGAATCGCGTGAGGATGCTATCGGGTGGCTCCGGGAGAATGTAGATCAATCGGATTCAGCTCTCGTCTTCAGCGGTGTGGATGGCTACGTCGGAAATGTGACGCTTGATCAGCTGCCATCACCCGCCGACGCTCATCGGCTGAATGTGAGTGTTGGCGAAGGGTTGCTCGGAATAGGGGAGACCGGAAGTGTCCTCGTTGCTCCCTCTACTTTCGGCAGAATGGCCAACGGACTATTGGCCGAAAATCTATACCTCCTGCTCGATCGCACAAAAATCGTCGACGGTCTCCAGAACGCCTATCGGCAGATGAACCTCGCAACGATCCAATACACCTCCCTCTTCTCCGGTCCCTCAGCTACAGCCGATATCGAAGCCGTCCATATCACCGGAGCTCAAGGCCCCGTCTCTCTCACTATCCTCCTATATTAACATCTTGGTTATCAATGGATACCTGCGAAGTATGGGCTACTCAATAAATATCTCTCATATAGATCACTTAGGATAAATAAATCGCGCCAATCCGTAGATATAGCGGCAAAAGCCCGGACGATAGTCAAGCAGTCGGTCAAACCATCCAAGCCGCGGATTGACAAGTTTTACGACATATCCTACGTAGAACATAGCAAACAATGTCCCCGGACCTACCACTGTCCGTGGCCATGCTCCAAAGAAGCAATAACCGGAAATTACGGCCAATATTACCAAGGTCGTATCCACGAATATTTTTACGATGGGAAACGGCTTCCCGGTTACTCGAGCAATCGCAACCTGAATCCCTTCACCGGGCATCGTGACTGATCCGCATCGAATCTCAGCAGCGACTGCACAACCAAGAATAGTAGCCCCCATGAATTGCGCGATTATCTGCGAAGGAAGTGTCTCATAGGTGGAAAAATATGATGTGACCCACATGGTCACGTCAAGCAAAAATCCGAAAATAAAACCGATTACAAGTTGAAAGAGCTGTATCGGTTCAAACCTGCGTCGAAGCACGATTATCTGGGCAATCACCAATATTACGTTCATAATATTCGTGTAGCCGCCGATTGTCAACCCGGGAGCAAGTCCCGCCTCCCCGGCAAGACTGAACGACATAGGGATTGAAGAGATCACACCGCTTCCAAGATTCGAGCGCACACATAGTGCCACCCCGAACGTCATAAAAAACATAGACAGCAACAACAGAAAGTGTTGCCAGAGAAATCCGATCACCCGATCTTTGTCAACCTTCATATAATCAATAAATTAACACATAGATATAATTCCTAAATCCCCCTATATACCCCGGCAATATTCCTCCCGAATATCAATCCTGATATCTCCCCTAAGTACCAACCCTAAATATCACCCCTAATTATCCCCTTATGTATCAACCAGTAAAATCCCCCTCAAGCAAATCATCCCATGATTAAGAGATAAGTAAATACAAAATCCCATACAAAATTACATAATTCGCAAAACACTTCCAAATTTTATGGAATGTAGTCCATCTCAACTCATGTGTCTAATCTTCCGTATGCCGAACGGCACGTACGGTAGTGTGAGAGGTCGGTAAACACGAAAGTAGGAGATAAACACCTATGATTAGTGTTTACCTCCTGCTCGTTTTTTAGATGTTTATTGATATATTATCTCTCTCTTAGCTCTCTTATACTCGGCAAAGATTAGATATTTAGTTCATGTGGTTTTCCCACGAACCTTTGGTGTCCACTCCGGTTTCGGCACCGAGTTTTTCAAGAAGTTGAATCTCGTCTGCGCTCAGTCTGATCTTCGCAGCTGCGGCCGCCTCCTCTACATGGCGTGGTTTGGTGACGCCGATAATCGGGTATGTACCCTTGTTTATTGCATACGCTATTGCAACCTGAGAAACAGTTGCATTATGGGATTCTCCGATTTCGCGCATGGCTGCAATCAGATTGTCAAGTTTTGGAAGTATAGGATTGTATGTCGCTGCACGTCCGCTGCCTTCAGGCATGGGATTAGCTGTACCGTACTTACCGCTCAGCGCACCCTGCTCAAGTGTCATGTAGGCGAAGAAGTCGATGTCGTTTTCCTTGCAGTAGTCAAGTATGCCTGCTTTTTCGGAGGAACGATAAAGAAGACTGAAGTGGTTCTGCACGGCCGATACTCTGAATCCTGCTTTCCGAAGTATCTCATCGGCTCGCTTTATTTGGGCAAGGTTGTGGTTTGAAACACCTACTCTCCTGACTTTGCCACTCTTAAGGAGGCCAATGAGCCCCGGAGTCCATTTCTCCACGTCAGCCGGATTGTGAATCCAATAGATATCGATATAATCGGTATGCAGACGTTTGCAACTTTCTATGCACATTGTCTCAACCGGATTTTCTGTTTCGGGAGCAATCTGCGGTGTGAATTTAGTAGAAATCACAAATTTGTCTCGTGGATATTTCTTGATGAATCCGCCGAGGATATCCTCGGAAGCTCCCATGCCATACACGGTTGCTGTGTCCCACATGGTAAGACCTGCTCCATAAGCGGCATCGAAAACAGACTTCAGTTGTTCAGCTTCAAGATGATTTCCGAATACCTGATCGCCTCCGGCCATGCCGGATCCCCATGACCAGGTACCTAATGCTATAGGGGGTAGTTTAGTTGTCTTCATAATATTATATTGTTTTGTTTATCAATGCATTTTCATACACTTGC
>JAAVDX010000005.1 GCA_014801585.1 Bacteroides sp. | reverse complement strand
TTCATCAATGGTCCCTGATGGCTGTAGATGAAGAGGTCTACGTCTACCTTTTCGGGATCCAAAGCATTCAGCAACCCGATAAGAGCCATTTCGGCTCCCCCGAGTTCCAGATAATGCATTAAAATAATTATCTGCATCTTTCTCTCTAACATAACATATGATTAGGGCACTCGCTCTTTAAGTTGGGCAGCACTTTTACTACGAGGTATCAACAAATCCGTTTGAGCAGTCAATGAAGGTAAATATTTCTTCAAAATTGGAATTGATAACCAACATAACAATAATGTGATGGCAAATTTCTCTAAATCGCTGAATTCGTGGGAAGTGAAATAACTCAAAGGTATTGTCGCGAAATCAAGATACAACGCATGTAAGCCCAAAACAATTATTGAATAACGCCCAAAATAAGACACGATCGGCAACCAACCGATAGCCTTGCAAAGGAGCAACAATCCAAGGACCAATGTAATAGAAATTATGTATATTCCAAATAAATTACCCTCATATCTATTTGATCTAAACAATAATATTGGAGTGCCGTACATAATACAATATGCAACCGAAATAAGCATAATTGTCACAATCACACCAAAATAGATTTTGTCATTTGTAGTTTTATACAATATTGGGGTGCGCTTTAGCAAAACACCTATATAAAAATAGGGTAATGCACTAAAAGCAGATCCTAAAAAGAAAGGAATGTAAATATTATAATATGATAGTAAAAAACCGGAAAATCCAAATAGAATAACTACAATACTTTTTACAATCCAATCTGCAAAGTATTTCTGAATTGAGTAATAAATAATATTTACAAGAAATAGACAAATCAGAAACCATATCGGATAATTCACGACTTGGGGTGCAAAAATCGGGTCTATAAATACGCTCAGTATAATTTGTTGAGAATACTTAAATATAGCCGGTATCAGATAAAGGATTGTGAAAAAGCAGAAAGGTACTAATATTTTATTCGCTTTCTTATAAAGCAAGTTAAAAAAGCCTCCATAGTCCTTAAAGAACAAACCTGAAAGGATGAAATATAAAGGCATTCTCATGGCATTAATCGCAGGGATATTTTTTGCAAAACCGGCATGGAATACGACTACCATTATAATACAAACCCCCTTTGCCAAATCTATAAACTCGATTCGGGGCTTGCTATTCCTCAATATCGGTTGTGTTTTACAGAAATTTTCAGTGATAAATCGTTTCATAGATAACAATTTCCTATTACTCTGGTAGAGTTATAGTTACTGAATTGTGTTTACTCATCAATGTAGATCAAAATTTCCTAAGGTTTTAATGTCGATGTACTATGCATTAATATCTTATGCAACTATTTATTTCTAAATTTTGACAGGATACTTTGAGTATGTCGTTTTAGAAGAATGCGATTCTCATTTCTCAATCCAATAAAATAAATTGTCATAATACTACACGATATACTTACCAAAGTTACTGTAATAAATCTTATAATTCCGGGTGTCATGGTGTGATGGATAATAGTTGGAAGTATAGAGGAGACAATTCCAACCAACAGACATCTTCCATAGACCATCGTAAAATATCTTTTTATAGAGAATGAAATATACCTCCGTAAAATTCTGATTGCAATAACCTCTCCTATAATTGTCAGAATTATGGTTTCAATGATGACACTATTAGGACTGAAGCCTAATTTAAGGAGTATCCATGCTATTGGAAATGTCAATAATAAGACCACGCATACAGTAAGATTGGTTGTTTTAATTTTCCCGGTTGCGAGGGTCGCAGTCGTACGTGAATCCTTGATGCTTAATACCAGAGCAAGAATGAGTGTAAGAAATGTAAAGCTGACTGTGTATTCAGGATATTTTCCAAGCCATAATCTAAGTATAAATGGAAGTTCGAGTATTACCGGGAGGGTAAATAGCCAAACCAGATAAAAAGATAGTGAACTGCTAAAATATACTAACTCCATCATGCCCTTATAATCTTCCGCTGCGTATCTTTTTATAATCTGCGGTTTTGTCGCCATCATAAAATTACCTGAAAACTGCATCATTGATCCTTGTACCTGTGATGCAATAGCTCTCGCTGCATTAATTATCGGACCATAGTAAATATTTAGTATTAGATTTATGCCTTGACTCTGAGCCATTCCTGAGATACTCCCAATTAGATTCCAAGAGGCGAAAGAAAATAAGTTTTTATAAATATCATATTCCTTATGGAGGATTAATTTGGATTCAGGGAATTTTTTTTTACAGTATGTGATATATGCCGATGTGTATAAAAAGGTTACACTCATCATCATAGCTGTCCATATAATAAGTTTATCTCCTCCAATTATCTGAAGAAGAAAAATCAATCCTAATTTTACTACAATATCTCCAATTGACAAGTAGGCGTAGATATCCATTTTCTCATGGGCCACTATCAATGCACTATAAGGTACTTGCAGGATGCTTAGAAATACTGTGGCCACACTAATCTGATATGCCCAATGGGCAGCATACATTCTGTCTGAGGGTATCACTAATTTATCATCCAATAGCCATAGCCCTACCGTTTCACTTAGAATTACAATGATTATTCCTACTGCTATGTGAACATGTAGCGAACTGCTAAATGTACGTTGGAGTTTCGCATGATTTCTTTTACCTAATTCATAAGTAAGATATCTCGAGGCAGATCCGCTTAGCGCACCATTAAGAAATGTAAATATGGCAACACTGCCGCTTACAATGTTTAGAATTCCATAATTCATTTCTCCCAATGTTGATAGAACAACCCGGGAAGTATATAGTGATACCAGCATGGTGATACCCATGCGAATATACAGAATAATGGTATTCTTGGCTATTCGTTTATTTGCTCCTTCTCCTGCCTGCATAAATTTGATATAATAGGCCTTTTATTCGAGAAAGTATAGAAGGCTTCCGGATCTTGCCTAAGTATGCATCAATGAGTCCTGAAAAGTCGGAATCCTCTTGTATTTGTGATAGAAAGTTATTCCTATGTGGATTCATTGGTGCAGCTTTTGCAATACTTGGATTATATTGAATTGCCTGATCGGTTATAATTTCTTTCAGTTGATAATCTCGGGCACTATTTTTCAATGCTGAAGTGAAGAATTTATCCCCGATTTCAGTAGAAACACTCACAAATGAAACTCCCGAATTGTCGGCAGTAAATTCTTCTCCTACAATCTGATTGGCTCCCCAAAGATCCCCTATTGTAATGTCGGCTTCAGATGCTCCGAGTTTGTAGCGACAATTAGCGCAAGATTCTCTATTATATAGATTGTGAATAAATCCTCTGATATACTCATTATGCCTGCCGAGAATTGAAATTGTCTTGTTATTCTCTAAGTTTATTGTGACGGAATAATTAGTCCATCCATTTTTCTTATCTCTAAAGTTGATTCCTCGTACATTTGATTTATACTTCTTTGACAGATAAGAAATATAAGTATGATAAACTTTCGGAGAAGGCACTCCATGACATACGATTTCTACACATATCAGATTCTCATACGTTTTCCCTAACATCCGCTTAAGACCGGCAATCTGACACGGTGTGCCCGTGTAAAGTACCGGGATACCCCTCTTTAAGAGTTCAAGTGTCTGTATATAGGTGTCGGCAATATTACTTTGCACGTATTTTGATCCACGTAGTTGTCTTATATCAGAGATTTTACTGATGACTTGATGAGCCACGGACAGATCACCATCATAGCATGCTCCAATGACTCTTCCTCCTTGTTTGATTATGGTTTCTGAAAGTAATGAAAACACCCCTCCTGAAGAGGATTCTTTTGTAAGTTGACGGTCATTACATTTGAATGCAAAGCTTTTTGGAGTATTTGTTGATGAATTTGCATGGTTGGCAGGGCATGTCCTTTCACATTTGCCACAGCTTATACAATTACTTTCGTCAATACTCGGACGAAGAAAACCATTCGCATCGGCCTTCATGGAAATACATTTTTGAGGGCATACTGAATAGCATGCACTACAACCGCAACATTTTTCCCAACTTGTAATTTCCATGATATTTAAAAAATCTTTGGGATATTTGTTAAGGGTGCAATATAATTGGGTATTACCTTTGAAAGGTATAATCTGATATTATTCTCCCTTTCTTCAATCCACTTATAGGCCTCTACTAATTGATTACCTTGTTCAAGGGCTTGGACCGGTAGAACATAGTGTTCATCAGTTCCGAAAATGTCTTTGGCAATACCTCTGGCTTTTACTGAATAACCTAATACAAGGGTCGGCACACACGTGGAGTAAGCTGCAATACTTGCATGGGTTCGTGCACACACAAATATCCGACATTGTGATATGATGTCCTTTAATTGCATGCAATTAGCGTCTTCAATCAGAATGACGCGGTTTGTAGATTTATATTTATCGTAGAGGATATTCAGTACCTCCCTATCATCACTACTTCCCCATACAACGTGTGGAATCAGTGCAATCTTGTTATCTGTGGAGTCAAGAATATAGTCCATCAGATTCTGATAACTATCTAAGGTTACGCCATCAGTTTTCTGATAATTCATAATCAACGGACTTACATTTATGCCAATGGTTTTGTCTTTTTCCATGAGAGACCGTTGAGGATGAGGTTCTGTATTAAGAGAAAACGCCGAGTCCGGAAGAAGAATTAGATTGGAAATTCCTTTGGCTTTCAATGCATTATATGTAATACTTTCACGTGCTACTATCAGATCGAAATTTTTAATATCTTCAAGTGCTCGGTTATCCTCCAGAAGCTCAGGATCGATTGAGCATCCCCACAAGGCTGTTTTCATCCCTTTCCGTCGGAAGAGATTATGGGTGTAAGTATTGGAATCCGAATAACAATAACTATAGGTATCTCCTCCGATTGCTATTGCCCAATTATAGTTACCTAATGACTCTATCTGTCTTTTTCTTGCCAATCTATCCAATGGTTCGGGTCTGTGAAAAAGTTTGAGCATCATATAGGCATAAGCAAAATCCAAAGATTTGTAGTTGAACGTTTGACTCAGGGGGATGATTTCAACTTCTTTATCAAGACCTGTTTTTTGATCTTCTTTTATATTGGCGGTTAATGCTGTTACGGTAACTCCTTGATCTTTAAAAATGGGTGTTAGGGTTCTTAGGATTGCTTCGCATCCATGGTTACCGCTGCCCCCGTGTACATATAAAATTGTGCGCATGGTGTGTTTATGTCAGAAAAGTTTCAAATATAACTCAGGATAAATAACGAATATACTCCACGTGGCTATCAATTTCCATGATAAGTGGGGATTACGTTCAGATATCGCCTTGTAATAGTGTTCGCGGAATATGTTATATATTTCTTTAAAGATCTCTGTTTCCGAATTGCCTAAGGTTGCATAATGTAGGCGGTAGATTGAGATTATATTATTAAGAAGGTTGGCTCTTGTGCGGAGATATAAGAGATTAGTATGACGATAATATAATTGAATATGATCCAAATACATCTTTACAAGATCAACCCTTCGATATAAATCTTTTTCTGATTTTTGTGCTTTATGACTTATACTCTCTTGGTTATCAACATAGTAATATATAGCATTTGGAGCAATAGTTATACTACGTTTTACATTGTAAGTCAGAAACGCCATCACGTATGCATCTTCTTGTAACCTCCCGACTGGGAATCTTACATCTTTAAATAGATTTTTTCTGTAGAGTTTATTCCAGCAAAGGTTGTATATGAAGTCCAAATCATCCTTACCTCCATATGCTTTATTGAGTGCCGATTCCGGTGAATCATGCAAATAACTTTTATCGGGAAAATACTTTGTTAAAATCTTTCCATTCTTATCTACTTGATTAAAACTTCCGATTACTATATCTGCATTTTCTGATTCAGAGTATAAATTCTTAAGGAAGTCTTTATCAATATAGTCATCACTGTCTATAAAACATATCCANTCACCTTGACAGTTGTCAAGCGCTAAATTTCTTGAGACTGACGGACCTGAATTCCTATCATTCCTGTACAATCTGATTCTGCCATCCTTTTTTTTCAAATTTTGTAGAACATCCCATGTGGCATCAGTCGACCGATCCTCTACAATGTATATGATATAATCTTCAAAACTTTGATTTAGAATGGAATCGATACACCTTTCAATATCTGATTCTACATTATATGCAGGAATTATAATCGAAATCGTTTCTTTTGACATACATTTCAAATGCTACTCTTGGACTGGAATAAGAATCCAGTTATCCATATAAAGTTCTGATTGTAAAGGATTGTTATACCATTTTTCCGGGGCAACAACAACCTTTTTCTCATAATCTCCAAGATACTGGGCCCACCAGCTGAAGGTGCTATTAGAAATTATAAAATGCTTACAGCTTGACATCAACCGAAGTTTCTCCCACACAGGGTCATTTCCCGTTTCGTAATAACTCTCATATGGGAGTTTGATATTATTCCTGACCCATTCGATATCATCAGAGAAGAAGAAGAATACAGGGTTCTCAACTTCCGTTGCAATTTTATCAATGGCCCTTAGATAGTAGCTCTTATTGCAAATGTTATGGATTTTTGAGAATTGGNGATTTGAAATATAATCCCCTCTCCGAATACTGATGCATATAGAATTAGTGGTTTTGATTTTTTCAAGAAAGTCATGATTCGTCTTAAGAGGCGCCTGAATAGGNGTGATTTCTTGTTTAATCTTATCTTTAATATTGATAAAATATTTTTCGGATTCAAAATTCCCGGANATCAGACATTCNTTTTGTTTNATTGCAGGAAAATCAAAATAACCCAAATCAAGGTAGTACAAGCCAATCTTGCTTAGATATCTAACCCACTTCTTCTGATATTTATTTTTTATATCGATAGCTTTATTATGAGGAAAATTACGCCAATAAAGACGTAATACCAGCCGCTGTAAAATATTTAACTTTGGCAAGAATTCCGATAATCCGGTTACATCCTTTATCCCTTTTGTATTAAACCATTGTAAGGAGTTTTCCCATCCATCGACCTGCTTTCCCTGNGAATATACTTCATCAAAGTGATAGCATAANTTTATATNTGGATTTTCTTCTTGTATTTTTCGGGCAAAGGCATACTGGAATAATTGATTTCCTAATCTGCCGCGTATATAGATATGAACCATTAGGTTATTTAATAATTCGGGATATAAATGACTTAATGTTACTGATTATCTTGTAACGACCGGACCGCTCTTTCAATATTCTTCGTTTGACATCATCATCAAGCCATGAAGCNTCAAATAAATGTATTGCATACGTATTAGAACTAAAATCTCTATTGTGATAAAAGTCTAATGGACAAAAATATGTTCGAGGAAAAATATGAAATTCTTCCCTATCGGTGCTTCCATTAATTGAAGGGATAGTTAGAATTTGTTCAGTGTTATCGCACTTAAGGCCGAATTGTTTCGCTATTTCAGTCATCATAAGTACATTCGCCTGGTTGTTATTAACGACCTCATTCCCAAATGTCTTATCCTGATAATAATCAAGAAATAATTTTATCAAGGGATGTTTCTTACTTGCACATATAACAGCAGAAGTCAATACATTNCCATTTTCAAATCCTGTAAATGATTGCCAACGTTCAATAAGAGGTTNAATAGTTTTAAGAAGTTCTACATCTGTATCCAAATATAGCCCTCCTTCTTCATACAGCGCTTTTAACCTTACAAAATCTGAAACAAAAGCATATTTCTTTTTTTTATATGCTGAGGAAGTCCATTGTGTTGAGTTTATATCGAAATTACTCTCATCCCATCTCTTAAGTTTCCACCCNGGCATTTTCTGACTCCATGAATTTATNCACTTTTGAAGCCTTTCAGGAATCTCATTTCCTCCAAACCAACAGTAATGTATTGTTTTGTTAATTGTCCTCATCCAAATTCTAAAATATTAATAAGNTATANGTCTTAGAAAATCAGATTCTTTATTATTATCGGTTTAAGTTTCCANAGCAGGTACTTGTTAAATATTATAGATATAATATTCTCTTTCAGAAATATTTTAGACCTNTTATAATATGCCATAATCGATGGAATATTATATTTAGGAGATCGTTTTATCCGTAGTTGCCATTTTATTGCGCTTTCTGATGCAATTGCCAATGCTTGTTGAGTATATGAAGGGTTGTGTTTTTCAAANTATCTCCAAGTCGCAAANGTATTGTCAATTTCTTCTAAGGCTCGNAAGCTCAGAGGTTGNTGGGAAAGACTATTCGNATGTTGTTCGTAGGCATACAATGGAGTTTCTATAATTGCCGCNTGTGAGATATTACTGAATATTTGAGCNTTTACGTAATAATCCTCACAAATAGTTGCTGTCGGAAAATCTACCGTATTAAAAAGCTCCTTCTCGTAACATGTTCCATAAAGCCCCCAAAATTCATATTTGAAGAAGCGTTNAAATATCTCCGATTGNTCTATAAGTGCAGGAGTGTCAGGATTTAGGAAATCATACCGTTCTCCAATCTCTACTCTTTTTACCTTACAAAGCGATATCTTACATCCGCTCTTTTCAATTGCGCCATANAATGCGGATACATATTCCGGNGAGACAAAGTCATCGCTATCCATGAATATCAAGTAATCTCCCTTAGCTGCATTTATTCCATTTCTGCGTGCAATAGATGCCCCTTTATTTTCTTGGGAAACAATCGTNAGTCTTTCNCCGAGAATATTATGGAAGTTATTNCAGATCTGCAAGGATTTATCCGTTGATCCATCGTTTACGACNACNATCTCAAAATCTTGGCATCTCTGATTNATCAGACTTTCAAAACAACGCTCAAGATGTTGCTCTGAATTATAAACCGGTATGATTACCGATATTTTTGGCCTGNNTACCATATTATCTGTTATACCTTCTACTGAATCTCAGGTCAGCCCAGCATCCTCTGGAGAGTCAGAGCCTTCCGTCCAAGGTAAGGGTAGAGGTCCGCACCCCGTAGAATCGTGGTCTGNANGTGNGATAGNTNGTNGGCAGAGGCCTGACCGTCGAGGAGAGCGGTGATAGTGGGGAGGAGGGGTTGAANATAGCCGTCAAGNAGATCAGCATAGCGCACCAGATNCTTCGGAGTCAGCAACGCAGGAGACATNCGCAGAAGAATCTGGGTCAGAAGCAAGTATTCCTCACATGAAGTAGGGGAGAGCGATGACANGGTCTCACCCTGTGCATGACTAAGCGCTCCTCCTGCACNACAATCNGANGTATNGTTATGNCNGGAAGATNTGCGCGANNAGAAAGANGCTGCGGTCANCCGATCAAGGNGAGGCAGTATCAACCGNGCGAGCAAAGGCTGACTTATCGGCTCACCATATTCCNNNGGGTAGGAGAGAAGCAGTTGCTCCAACTCCTGATANNTCAGCTCGTCGGCCCGCTCAATCAATCGGGCTATAGTCTGTCTGGTNGTCTGTGTCTGCATAACTAAGAAATCCGCACCTNTGNTTAGCCAACGGATCAGTTCGGNAGCAGCTCCTNAAGAAGAAGCTGGGTTTTAGGATTAGTCACNGCCNNGCNTCGGCGCTGATAGCGGTCNAGTAGCGGACGAATCGAGGNCTCGTCGCTGCCNAGGAGTCGCTTGGCGGCAATNANCAGAGCCAACAGTTTNGCTTCNATNTTATGATTGTCAAGCCTGACGTTCTCCATGCGGCGGATAAACANCAGAAGNTCNGTAAGNTGCCGCTCCGTGAGCNGTTGACCGCTGTTGTGNGTCTGGAGCGCTCCACGCAGGCGNGGAACGAATGCATCAATNATATCATAGGGTCGCCGNGTGCCCGGTGCGAATTCCAGCACCCGGATATGACTCGCCTTTACGTCAAAAATCATCGACGCAAAACCGCTNTCGGACGTAATGACAACATTCCCCTTGTTGGATCGCTCGCGGGGAAGATAAGTTCCCTCAAGA
>JAAVDX010000004.1 GCA_014801585.1 Bacteroides sp. | reverse complement strand
CATTGACCAATATTCCTCACTGCTGCCTCCCGTAGGAGTCTGGTCCGTGTCTCAGTACCAGTGTGGGGGACCTTCCTCTCAGAACCCCTACGCATCGTCGGTTTGGTGGGCCGTTACCCCGCCAACTGCCTAATGCGCCGCATGCCCATCCTTGTCCGGCCGAAGCCTTTCTTCCCCCGGGGATGCCCCCGGGGGATATACGCGGGATTAGCCCGCCTTTCGGCGGGTTGTCCCCCTGACAAGGGCAGGTTGCATACGTGTTACTCACCCGTGCGCCGGTCGCCGGCGGGAGGACCGAAGTCCTCCCCCGCTGCCCCGCGACTTGCATGTGTTAAGCCTGCCGCTAGCGTTCATCCTGAGCCAGGATCAAACTCTCCGCTGTTAGTATTTATAGTTTCCTATTTTCTACTTTAGTTTGTTTGTCTTTGACTCTTGACTTGACTTTTCGGTATCTTTACCTGGACTTGACGGAAATCTCTTTGTTCCTTGGTTCTCACCTTTTTACTTGAGCTTTCTGCTTGTCTCTCTGTGGCATCGTTGTCATTGTTCTCTTGCTCTCGGGTCGNTGGCTCTCGTGCCCCGTTTCCCGATTGCGAGTGCAAAGTTACAACCTTTTTTCGCCGTGTGCAAATATTTTTTGAAGAAAATTTGTTTTTTGGTGATTTTTGTGGGGTAATTGGTTGATTGCTTGTGTGATAAAATTTTGTTTATTTTTGTTAATGGATGTTAATAGGATTTTGGAGAATTATGTTATTCGGCAGGTTTTTGTTTTGGTCGGTGTGATTTTTTTGGTTTTTGGGGGGATTTTTTTGGCCGCGCCTGTTAGGCGCTTCACTGAACTATGCTTTTTCGGGGAGAGGGATGGGCTTTTTTTGGGGGATAAAAAAAACCGCCGGTTGCTGAAGTCCGGCGGTTTGTTTGGAGAGTGAAATTTTGAATTATCTTATTAAAAGAGGTCTTTAATTGCGATAGTCTTTCAATACTTCACGAAGTTTTTTACGAGTATTGAAGATTCGGGCCTTAACAGTGCCGAGTGGCATGCCGAGCTTATCGGCAATTTCTTCATACTTGTACCCAGCGATGTGCAAGTTGAATGCCTCGCGATAATCAGCAGGGAACTTAGCGAGGATCCCTGAGATTTCATTACAGGCATAAGCTCCGTCGGGGGTATTATAAGAAGTGTCGGTAGCGTTGGTGATGTGATACAGATCGACAGTATTGTCGACAGTAGTGTTTTCACGCGCAGACTTCCTATAATTATTGATGAAGATATTGCGCATGATTGTGAGCATCCACCCCTTGAAGTTAGTGTTTTCGGCAAACTTCTCCTCATTGTTGAGGGCTTTGAGGGTAGTATCCTGCACAAGGTCGTGCGCTTCTTCCTTATTCAGAGTTAACTTCATCGCGAACGAAAGAAGATTACCCTGAATTCCCAATACGGAGTTCTTGAAGTTGGGCTTAGTGTCCATTTTTTTATAAAAACTGCTATAGTGGGATGACATTTCAAAAGAACGTTCTTTCCGATTCGGGCAATCTACCGATGCGGGCATCGGATGCGACGGAGTTCAGCGGCTCCTGCGAACGGGGTGGCCCAGTCTTTATCATGTCGGTCAACATTTTTATTCGAGCGTTCCGCAGACAAACATGCAGCTCCCGACGACCGAGAGGCAACACTTTGGCTATTAGTACATTCAAATAAAAAAGTTGATTATTTGGGAATTCTATCCCATTTCTATTTACAAATATAGACAGATTTTATGAAATATCCAAATATTTGCAAATAAATATGAGGCAACGTATTCAATAAAACTTTTATAGATTTTTTGGTTTTCTATTCAGCCTCTTCCGGGTTGCGACGGTCGATTACTTCAACGAGCTGAATCTTGGTGGCAGTCATTTTGGTAGCCTTCATTATGAGTCCGTCGATATCATACTCCTTTCCGGCTTCGGGGAGTTCTTCAAGATAGTCGAGCATGTAGCCGGCGAGAGTGTGATACTCTTCACTCTCCTTCAGGTCGAGATGGAATCGCTCATTAATGTCGTCGATCTCTGCGCGGCCGCTGAATTCGTAATGACCGGGAGAGAGTTCGCGCGCTACGAGTCGATTTTTATCATGTTCATCCTCGATCTCTCCGAAAATCTCCTCCACGAGGTCTTCGAGAGTGGCGAGTCCGGCAGTACCACCGAATTCATCGACGACGATAGCCAATGAGCGTTTCTCGGAAAGCATGCGTCGCATCATTTTATTGGCCAGCATAGTCTCCGGCGTGAATATCACGGGCTTCAGACACTTCTGCCAATCGGCATCGGCATCGAAAAGTTCGGAGACGTGGATATATCCGACCACATCATCAATATCCTCCTTATAAACTACGATCTTTGACAGACCGGTAGCAATAAACTTCTTGATAAGATCCTGACGCGTGATTCGATCGAGCGCGACCGCTTCGATTTCATTTCTCGGAATCATGCAGGCCGCCATAGTCGTATGCTTAAAATCGATGGCATTACGGAAGATCTTCACTTCATTCTCCACCTCATCCGTAGAGGGCTGAGCGTCGAGAGTCTGCTCGATATAATCGTCAAGCTGCTCCATAGTGAGGGCAGAATTGACGGCATGAGGGGCATTGACATGAAAGATTTTCATAAGGCCACGCGACAGACCGGACACAAGGAGAGTGACAGGATATAATATAATATATATAAGGTAGAGAGGCAACGCTACGAGACGCATCGCCACATTGGGATTTATACGAAAAGCAGTCTTCGGGATGAACTCCCCTGCGATAAGGATAATACCGGTAGAGACGACAGTGTTGACAATCAAGACAAGCGCCTCATTATGGAGCCACTTCTCAAGCAGAGGATTTACCATTGCCGAGAAAGTGATGCCATAAATGACCAACACCACATTGTTGCCCACAAGCAAAGAGGATATGAACATATCTTCATTGCGCATGAAGCCCTTGATGATCCGATTGATGAGACCACCCGAACTGGCATCAATCTCCACGCGCACCTTATCAGACTGCACGTAGGCGATCTCCGAACCGGAGAAGAAGGCCGAAAACAATATGGCCAGAATAGTAAGAATCAATGCGAATTCAAATCCCATCATATGCTATATTGAGATATTTGCGGTAGGTAACAGATTTTTTCGATTATNCGAGGAAGCCATCAAGGCGTCAAGGCGTGAGTTCAAGATCGTCAACGTCAGTTATCGGAGGCAGGNAGATTATCGGCGGGGTTGGCAGACGCAGGATTAGGANCCGGAGCGTTGCCNCCCTTCAGATTATCGCGATCAACAGGGAAAATGCCGAGCGGGCGCGTGATACGATAGCCGGAAAAATCCTGCTTCGCTTCAAAACCGTAGCCCTCCATCATATGGGTAGAATTTTCAATATGAATAAAAGAATCGCTATATACAATCCCGCGATTCTGATCCCAGAACACCTGATTCGACTGAAAAAGTTCGTCAGGCACTTTGGTGACCTCTACCCTGCCGTCGAGTCTCCACAGATTACGATCCTTAAAATAGACTGCCGAATCAGCAGCGATCGTAGCGATTACTTTCAGTTTGCGGTCAAACTTACGGAGATAGATTCCTTCCGGGAAGCGCCAATATGGTCGGTCGATATTATCATACACCTCCCAGAGGGGGGCGACGATACGATACTGAGTCACGCCGGAATCGCTTATAAGAGTGGAGATATTACGGGTAGACATCGTAGGCATCCGGGTAGGATTAATCTTCGAAGCCACATCCACCTTATTCTCCTCCCTGCATCCGCAGACGAGCGAAGCGCTGACCAACAGAAGAGCGCCCCACGCCAGAGAACGCAACTGACGTCGGCGACGGCTTAACGAATTTTGCGCTGCCAGAACCACAACTCGTTGAAATTGATGCCAAGAGTGATATTGAAATAATTCTCAGTCAGCATCGGCTGAGGAGAAGCGGCACGGCGTTTCCACTCAAAGCCGATATTGATCATCGTCTTATCCTGGGGGGTATGCAGACCGACACCGGCCGTCACTCCATACTCCCTAACCTGATTCCCCTGAAGCTTCAGATAATCATTACAATAATAGGCNCCGAGACGATAGGCCATGCGCTGAGCATAATTNCCTCTGATTTTCGGTATCCANTCACCTCCGAGNGCATAACGCACACGATTNGAGAACTCCATGCCCTGGAACACGACGTCGGCGGGATGCTTTATATTATATATAGGAGAATACTTCACCTTGCTCCACTCCTGAAGCGTAAAGTCAAACTCCACCATCCAGCTCGACGTGCGCTGATGCTTGAAAGCCACACCGGCGCCGAACGACTGCGGAGTCTCATAATTACCTTTCAGTCCGAGTCGGCCNACCGTGTCGGGCACAGTCTCCTGAGTCATTTCCTGGAGAGTGACCCACGACTTACCGTGGAGNGACTTCTTCGGAGTATAAGTAAGNCCCAAAGTCATGGNATTTTCCTTAGAAAGGCGAGCAGTGTATTGCNCACCGATTGTAATATCCCAATCGCGGATCTGCATGACATGTTCGAGCAGAGTCTGACCCGAATTACTCGGAGTAGAATAAAGGTCGTTGATGATATTACCGAAATTATACGACACGTTGACACCAACGGAAGCGCCCTTATACTGACCGGCCAGTCCGAGATAAGCCATATTGATGCCGCCTCGACCCTGATTCTCCATAGTGCCATGAGTGACGGGATTACCNAAGGCATATCCTACGGANGTATAAGGGAGCATACCGATCGACATACCCATAAACTTTGCCAGCGGGAACTGCATCGTNACGTAATCAAGGCCACCACCGGTAGAATGNGACTTCTCATTACCCTCCTTGCTCCAGAGCATCGAGACGTCGGCGCCCATATCGAAGAGGAAAGTGAGNGAATCGACATTAGCATACGAAGCCGGGTTCATCACATTGATCTGACGNCCGGAATTCATCGCATAACCGATGCTACCCATCTGGCGCTGCATGGAAGTGGCGCGATCGCCAATGATACCATATCCATACATGGAGTAAGGAGTAGTGACGTCGGCACGCGCCGCCGAAGCCAGCGCCAGGAGCGCCACAGTCAGGGCGAGGAGACGCCCTTTGATATCTGTCTTAATTTTCATGATGTCTGTATATAGCCCTCAGCCCCTCGGCGAGAAGATGAGGATAATGTTCAATTTTCAAATTGCCCGAGTNNAGTTCGNTTTCAAATCTNGAGCACAACATNCCGAGCAGCAAAGCNGCNTCGCCACCGGTCAGCAAGACTCTGCCGACTCCGGTAAGCATCGCCCGCCGGATATTTCCTTCCACCTCATCGGCCCATCCACCGACCACACCGGCCCGAATTGCCGAAGGGGTATCAAAGCCGAAATCGGGAATATCCTCCCCGACCTCCTCGATGAGAGGGAGTTTTGCAGTAAATGCATTAAGAGAGCGGAAACGCAATCTCAGACCCGGCGAGATATTACCACCGACAAAGACTCCATCAGCATCGATAAGATCAAGCGTCAGCGCAGTGCCGGCATCTACTACGAGGGCACCNTGNCCGGNNAAACGCCAAACNGCGGCACANGCAGTAGCTTTCCGATCAAGACCGAGCGTGAGCGGAGTCCGGTAAGCCAGACCTATAGGGAGNTCCGTAGCCGGTGTCATAGCGAGGAAATTATCGTCGAGAGCCTGCCGCAGAGTCTCTGCGAGCCGGACATCGACCTTTCCTACCACTGCGAGAGCACCCCGGAGGGACACTCTTTCCTTAAGCTGCTCCACCCACTCCATCAGCAGATCAGACCNGTCGCCGGGGAAGAATCTTACCTCCGCTCCACNTTCCGGNTCNGACTCGGNATCAGNCCCTGCGCGAAAAGTCGAGACGTCGGGGAGAAAAGTTGCCTTCAGCCGGGTATTACCGCAATCTACGGCAAGAAAGCCTTCAGACTTAATCATTTGTCGGAAGCCTATTTAGAGGATTTATCTTTCTTAGCNGGATTGGGAGATGCTTTAGCGCCGCCCTTATGAGACTCACGCTCCTTCTGCTCCTTCTGCTGACGGAAGGCGATCATCCACGAGGCAACCACCTGAATGACAGCGCCTGCAAGAGCGAACGCCACTACATCCTTCAGGATAGCAAGGGGTCCGACAAACGGATTATTGCCAAACTTCTGTTCATTATAGAACCAGAAAAAGCCACCGATACAGAAAGCCATACCGGCCCAGAACTCCAACCGGCGCAGACGGCGAAGGCGCAGACTGTCGCGGGGATCAGTCACATTCACCAGTCGGGCGAAAGTANATATCAAAGCGCCGGCGGCGTAGACCCATTTATAGACCTGCATCCAATTGAATCCGCCCAGACCGACAGACTGAGCCGACATAAACGGTCCGAGCATAGCGACGGCTATGAGGAGGAGACCGAAAGTAGCGACGATCTCCATTTTCTTACGGCGCTTATCGGCCTGTTCGGGTGTGAGCTGTTGCTTCTTATTTGCCATTATCAGATAATGCTGGTAAATATCTTTNAAATGAAGTCAAGTGGATCACTTGATAATATAGACATCTTCGGAAGGACGCTGCATGTGAAACTGTTCGCGGGCCACTTCCTCGAGATCGGCCTGACCGGACTCAATTGCGTGGCGGCGCTTCCGATAATAATCGGCAGAATCCTCATTCATCTTGATCTGACGTTGGAGTTCGTTGATTTTGTTCTGATACTCCATAGTCAGTTTGACGCTGGTATCTTCATTGAAGTATAGAAGCGCNACGAGCAGACTGCCGATGATAATCACCGGCAGATGCGANCGGCGTCTCAGCCAGAACGAGAGTTTCTTGGTCTTTTTCCCCATGCCTATAATATTGAATTTACAAAATTAATCATTACATCCTTAATTCCCAAATGTTTTTTGCAAAAAGTCAAGGGGGCATGGGATGAGCGAGTCATTCCATGCCCCCNTATTTCGGGCTATTATACATTTTGCGCTTTNTGCGCGAGGTGGTCAGANGCCGAAACNGCGGCCGCGCCATACGNCTCGCGGATATATTGAAGCTGATGTCTGATTAAGCCAGCGCGATAAGCCCTGCTTGCAGATCAGCGATAATCTTTCAGCATGCCCTGAAGACGCTTGCGGGCGAAGAAGATGCGGCTCTTNACAGTGCCGAGCGGAAGCGACATCTTNTCAGCGATCTCGCTATATTTATAGCCGGCGATATACATATTGAAGGGGACGCGATATTCATCNGTGAAGCTATTGATAGCTTCAGAGATTTCCTGCGCGGCGAAAGAGCCTTCGGGAGTTGAGAGACCGGACTCCTGGGAGCAATTGATGTGGTAGAGATCTTCGGTAGTGTCNACAACAGTAGCGTTGCGCACCTGNCGACGATAATTGTTGATGAAGATATTTCTCATNATGGTGAAGACCCATCCTTTGAAGTTGACGTTGTCAACATATTTNTCTTCATTATCGAGCACCTTGAGAGTTGTATCCTGCACGAGGTCCTGAGCAGCTTCACGGTTNGTGGTCAACTGGAATGCGAAGTTAAGGAGATTGCCCTGAAGGCCGAGAAGTCTCTGTTTAAAAGTTGCGGAATCAGACATAGCTTATAAGTTTTTAAGTTGTTGTTATGTCTTTATAACAACCCCGCAAAAAAAGTTATCATGGAAAATTAAAAAATTTTTCAATTTTTTCAAAAAACTTTAAACTATACCCCTTTCATTCGCGTATTAAACAAATACTCTTTGATAAGGGCCATATCTNCNGGGCTAAAGTGAAATTTTTACAAAGTAACCACTTGCAACAAAGAATAGCAACCCTACGATGAATGATCCATTACCTCCCAAAAACCGCTACGATCTGAACCGATGCGACGAATTAACCCTTTTTCTTTTAATTTTTTTAATTGAAATTTAATTGCATCTGACGTTACACCACATTCAATTGCCATTTCGTTCCTTGTAATATAAGGGTTGAGGGTTATCAACTCCAAAATCTTCCGGGTAGTTTTCTGGGTAGTTTTCTGGGTAGTTTTCTGGGTAGTTTTCTGGGTATCTTGTTCGGTTTGGTTCGGTTTTGGTTCGGTTTTGGTTCGGTTTTGGTTCGGTTGTTGATCGCCCCTGANAGANATGAAAATTTCACGATAAATCACNGCTGTAACACCTCCTTGTTCCACTGTGAATTCCGGACGCTTAAGATTAGCTTTATCAAAAGCCTTCATTATCTTTTCATAGCCGCGACCCCATGCCTCAATGAATCCTGCACGGTAGAAGACCTGAGCCATCTTGGGATTACGCGGTTTAGAGGTATGCTTACTCATTAGAGTTTCTACAGTATAATCTTCCGGCAATACACCTTCGTTCCATAAACGAATATGGTCATCATAGATGCTCATCTGATTCCACGTACCGAATTGCAATTTGTGGACTATACTATTGAAGATTATTTCACGAAGCGCCTCTTCCGGAATTTCCAACGGCTCTTTACGTTGTAATCCCTCATAATGTATCGGACGGATAAGATACTTGCTGCTTAATACCTGCATTATCTTATCAGTCATTTGTATAAGATTTCCTTCTATTTGGTCTTGACTTAACAAGTCCGCGTCATCCGCACCAAATCTGCCAATCTTAAAACTGGACGTCACAAATCTCCGTTGAGGATATTTCCCAAATAGCAAAACTGCGCCGTTTGTGGGAATACCATCCTTAATAAGACCTAAATTGTACAGGACATCTTCTTTGGATGATTTACGCGATTCTGATTCCATACGACCTTCATCGATAGCGTGATCCAAGAAATATTGAATTGCACCGTCATCAATATCATCCAGTGTAATTCCATCACATGGGATGTCCTCCCAATTCAATCCCATCTTTTTCAGAAGAAACTGATGAAGAGCTGCCCCGCGAAACTCTTGTTTAGTCGCGCCACTACGATAGTAATAAACGCCACGATAAGAAATAGGCATTCCACAGGGTTCGATGATAATCTCAATAATGTCCTTACCCTCCATCGTAATATGATTAGTCTCCGGGAACACGCCGGTATTATTGATAATCTTGTTTGGAATATCTTCCAACTGCCTATGAAGATTCTCAACACCAACCACAGTCAAGTCATCATCGATACCAATATAAATCTTTCCGCCCTGAGCATTAGCGAAGCCGGATACCCATTTCAGGTATTCGTCTTTCCATATGCGCTTATGCTCAACGTTTTGATTTTCTTGATTCATAGTGCAAAGTTAGCGAAAAAACCTGATATTAACAAGGTAGAAGTTTTGGTCACCCGTGGCGACATCATGTCTCCGGCGGAGCGGGAACTAAATGCACGAGAAAGACCCGGCGGTCTTTCCCGTGTTCGTCGGGATCTCTTTTTACACGTAGGATGGAGGGAACGAAGGGCGTTTCTGGGGATCGCTTAGGATATACTATGTCTCCTACTAAGCGGGGCTTACTTATCGAGGAGATCGGGGCGGAGGCGACGGGTGCGCTCGAGGGCCTGTTCGTAGCGCCATTCGGCGATTTTGGCTTCATGGCCGCTGAGTAGGACATCGGGGACTTTCCATCCCTTATAGTCGGCCGGGCGGGTATAGACCGGAGGAGCAAGGAGGTTATCCTGAAAAGAATCGGAGAGAGCCGATTGCTCATCGCCTATCACGCCGGGGATGAGACGCACGATGGCATCGGTCACGCAGAGAGCGGGCAGTTCGCCGCCGGTAAGTACGTAGTCGCCGATTGAAATCTCCTTCGTGATGAAATGCTCTCTGACCCGATAGTCGATACCTTTATAATGACCGCAGAGGATTATGACGTTGTCAAGAAGCGAAAGGGAATTGGCCATAGGTTGGTCGAAAGTTTCGCCGTCAGGGGTCATAAATATGACCTCATCATAGTCGCGCTCAGCCTTGAGAGCAGAGATGCATGCATCGATCGGTTGCACCGACATTACCATTCCCGCCTCACCGCCGAAGGGATAGTCGTCGACCTTACGATGCTTATTGAGGGTGTAGTCGCGAAGATTATGGACATGGATCTCCGCCAGGCCCTTATCCTGCGCACGCTTCAGAATCGAACACGACAGCGGAGACTCAAACATCTCCGGTAGCACGGTAATAATATCTATTCTCACGATATACTCTAATATTCAATATTTAAAAATCCGCCATCCCTAATAGGGAGGGCGGATTTTATTATATCGGATTAAAATCAATCCCTGGATTAATCGATTTCCTCGTCAGCTTCGTAGCCGCCCATTTCGCGGATAGCGTTCTTGAGCATAACGTACTGCTGGAAGAGGTGGTTGACGGGCACTTCATCCTCAGTGTAGTCATGCTGGGGGCTCTTGAGGAAGAAGGAGAGGAAGCGCTGAGTGCCGTAGCGGCCGGCGCGAGCGGCGAGGTCGCTGAGGAGCACGAGGTCGAGACAGAGGGGAGCAGCGAGGATAGAATCGCGGCAGAGGAAGTTGATCTTGATCTGCATGGGATAGTTCATCCAGCCGAAGATATCGATGTTGTCCCAGCCCTCCTTGTTGTCGTTGCGCGGGGGATAGTAGTTGATACGTACTTTGTGGTAGTACTGAGTGTCCTCATCATTGCCGTGGCCGTAGAGATCGGGCTGATCTTCGGGCACGAGGATAGACTCGAGAGTAGAGAGCTTGGAGACCTCCTTAGTGCGGAAGTTAGCGGGCTCATCAAGCACGAGGCCGTCGCGGTTGCCGAGGATGTTGGTAGAGAACCAACCGTTGAGGCCGAGGCAACGAGTGCCGATGATGGGAGCGAAACCGGACTTAACGAGAGTCTGACCGGTCTTGAAGTCCTTACCGGCGATAGGCATCTTAGTCTGCTCAGCGAGTTCCCACATAGCGGGGATGTCAACAGTAGTGTTGGGAGCGCCCATGATGAAGGGAGCGCCCTCCTTGAGAGCAGCGTAAGCGTAGCACATAGAGGGAGCGATGTTTTCACGATCGTCGTCCTTCATAGCCTTCTCGAGGTCTTCGAGTTTGTAGTGAACCTTTTCGTTGACGGGAACGTAAACCTCAGTAGAAGCAGCCCAGAGGACAACTACGCGCTCAACGCCGGTCTCCTCCTTGAACTTACGGATATCTTCGCGGATCTGCTCCACCATATCCCAGCGAGTCTTGGCATCCTTCACGTTGTCGCCTTCGAGACGCTTAGCATAGTTCTTATCGAAAGCAGCCTTAAGAGGAACGATCTTCACGAGCTCATCCTTAACGGGCTCGATATCCTTCTCCTTGAGCACCTCAGCGTTGATAGCAGATTCGTAGGCATTAGCGGGATAGACGTCCCAAGCTGCGAATTCGATGTCGTTGAGGTCGGCCAGAGGCACGATATCTTTATATTTGAGGTATTTCTTATCAGCACCGCGGCCAACGCGGATTTTGTCGTACTGAGTCATAGAGCCCACGGGCTTAGCAAGACCCTTGCGAGTCATGAGGACGCCAGTGATGAAAGTAGTGCTGACGGCGCCGAGGCCGACAATCATAACACCTAACTTACCGTTGGGTGCTTTTGCTTTTTCTGCCATAATTTTGAAAAAATTTATCGCTGTTGTTTTAATTGACGTTATTATCACCGCTCAGCTATTCGGAGAGAGTCTCAGTCTTGCCTTGCGGGGTTTTCGACCGCTAAATTACTACCAAAATTTCAATTTGCAAATAATTATTAACAAAAATATAGCGTCATACTTGTTAAATAATGTTAATAGTACGCTATTATAGTAAAATAAGATTAAAATCAGTCGTAATTAATCCGTAATGTTAAAATATCTAAAGCAGGCAATCTTCCAATTCTGTCAGATTTCTGATGATATAGGGATAATCCTGAGCATCATCTGCGGGTGTCCAACCCTTACCTTTTATCCATATGGCCTTACACCCGAGAGACAGCGACGGCAAGATATCCTTCTTATATGTATCGCCGATTACGAGCACCTCATCCGGCACCATTCCCAATGCCTCTACTCCGAGCGCAAATATCTTAGGATCGGGCTTGCGGACACCAACCACCGCACTTTCCACAACTTCCCGGAAATAGCGGGCGACGTCATAATGGCTGAGTACGGAATTGACATTTCCATAGAAATTAGAGACAAGCACCATCGGATACTTCTCTCCGAGAGCCGTCAGGACATTCTTCGCTTCTGCAACGCATCTGCGCGCTCTGCGGTCGCAATCATCAGCAATCATTTCAGCCACACGTTCGGGGTCGGTTGAAATGCGATCAGCCGTTTCTATCTCTGTGGGAGCGGTCAGAGTCGCCGCGTGTTCGACATACCATCGGAGTTCGACACGAATCTTCTTAAGCAGCGTAGTGCGGAAGTCGTCATCCGGCATGATAACGCGTTCGCGAGCCATAGCGCGCTCACCTTCGACGTAGGCGTCACGGAACAGGGCTACATTAACGGCCTCACCGAGCACACTTCGCCACGCACGGAGAATGACCTCGCTCCAGTGGTCGCCTTCGGAATCGATTGTGCCACCGTAATCGAAGATCAATCCCTTAATTCCTTTACAATAATCCTTTAGTTTAACTTTCATCTTTGGTTATCGCTTGTGGGTACTATTGGTTATGTACTTACTGCTGACTGCCGATTTCGGAAATCCAGCCGAGGGCCTTTTTGCAGAGGCGTTCGTGGCGCCACATCATGTAGATCAACACACCGTTGAGGACGGTCAGTTCGAAAGCGAAATATAGCCAGGGCATTCGGAAGATAAGTATGGCGGCGAAAAGAGCGAACGTGCGGGTATTGAATGACAGAATATTAGTATATTTCATCAGACCCTTGCTGCCTTCGCGGAATTTCTGACGGAAAGCCGGGGGGACATTGCCGTGATAGGCCGCTTCGAGTGCGCGACGCAGGCGCTGCATGGCGGGAGTGCGTTTCTCTTGTCCGACGGTATAGTTGGTATAGAACGCGAGCACGAGTTTCTGCCAGAAATTTTTCTTCCAGCTCAGAGAATGGAATTTATCCCATAGATTGGCTGCCGATTCGAGTTCGCTACCCTTTTCTCCCTTTACGAAATAGAGATGGAACTGACGGTAATAATCGGCCATAGCCGCCTGAATGGCATGGAATATGCCGGTCACGATCGCAGCGACCCAGATCACCCAATGATGGGCACTGAAGAAATCGCTCGTCACATTCTCGCGCAGACAGATAGCTACGTAGATGCAGAAAAACCATATATCACCGCTAAGGCCATCAAGGATTCTGCCGATACGGGAATACTGCTTGGTCATTCGGGCCAGCTGACCGTCGGCCGAGTCGAAGCTATCGGCCCAGACGAGGAGAATAACGCCGAGGATATTGATCCAGATATTATTAAAATAGAAGGCTACTCCGGCACCTATTCCGAGGAAAATGGAGGCTATTGTGATAACATTGGGAGTCACTCCGAGACGCCGGGCGATCTTAGCCCATACGAAACCGAGCGGACGATAGAAAATGAGGTCGAAAGTCTCCTCTGTATCCATTGATTTCAGAGAGGAACGATATTCAGCTCTGAGACGTTTAAGTGTGCTCATTCCTCACCTCCTTTCCCGGCCGATTTTGCCGAGCGACGCTGACGCGGAGCTGTACGGTCGTTATCTTTCTTCTGACGTGCGCGAATGGCATTGAGCACATAGCGCGCGATGACCGGTGCGGCCTCCTGACGGCAAGGGGCGAAACTCGGCCAGTCATTGAAGTCGATGATGCTTATCGAACCGTCCTCACCTACGATCACGTCGCCACCATAGATATCGACGCCGGTCACTTCAGCGGCCCGGCGGCATATCTCATGGAAATAATCCTCATCAATCTTAAGATGCTTCGGCATGCCGTTGATGAGTTCGTCGCCATATTTAGAATGATGACCCTCGAGAGGATAGAACCAATAGAAGAACGAGCCGTCGCGCAGACCATAGAACTTAACGAGGTCGCCGTCGAGATGACGATTGATAACGGCACGCTTAATGCCGCGATAGAAAAATTCATGGAGCACATCCTGCACCTCCTCACGATGGCGGCAATAAGTCACGTCCTCCTTATGCTTGGCGTGGAACTCACCACGCTTCACCCAGCAACGGTCGTAGCCGCCACGTTCCAATTCCGCGCGGGCATCAGAATTAGTGTCGACCATCAGAGAATCGGGATAAGGAATCTGATTGGAAAGAAGGAGACGCGTCATGCGCTCACGAGTGCAATTATCAATTGCGTAACCGGAGTTGATGACGAGCCGGCCTTGATCTTCGAGTTCTTTAAGTTTGGCGAGCGACTCCTGCTCGCGACACATGTTGAGAATCACCTCCTCCTCCACGTCGGACAGAAGGAACTGCTCCTCATTATACATATTCACCTCGCAACCGCGGCGGCGAAGTTGCTCAACGACAGCATGAAGAATAGCCGCATCATTACCAATATGATTCGGGGAGAACTCACCCGCTCTCGACACGGCTGCAATCTTTATTCTTGACATCTTGAAATTATAAGCAACTAAAGTTGCTTAAATTTAAGTAATAAGTAGTAAGTAATAAGTAATAAAAAAAGTCTATGGGGAATCTTCACGGGCGTGGGAGATCAGGCCAGAAAATCGTTGGCTACCGCAATGTCGGCGGCATGGTCGACATCGATAATCTTTCCCATCGGGAAGGCCTCGACATCAAGACCGGCGTCGATCAGCGCGCGCTGATAATTGCGCATTCTGCTGACATTCTCTTTGAGACAGCGATCGAGCACGTCGGCGGCGGGATCGCTCAGACCATAGATACCACCCGATATATATTGAGGATTTTCCGGCATCTTATCGAGAAAAGCGGTAATCTTTCGCGAATCAGGAGCCGTGGAGATCCAGAGCGGTTTTTCGTCATCAACAAAATCCGTTACGGCCATCATCACGTCTACCTCATCCGGCGCATCGCTCCACGCTCTGACATATCGGTTGAAATCCTCCGGACGGAAGATAGTATCGACCGTAGTAGCGATCCAGCGACCGTGGCCGCGCATTTCCGAGGCGATCTCGGCCATTGTGTGCATTGAAGAGGGGGTAGTCTTCACTTTTACAATAAGCTCAGGTACACTGCCGTCGGATCTCGGCTCAAAGCGGAAAGAATCGAGATAATCCTTCACTTCCTTCATAAATTCATTGATGCAGACGACGATACGGCGGCCACCTGCCTGAGAGAAAATCTCCAGCAGACGCCCGATCATCGGCCGACCGGCAATCTCTACAAGCGGTTTGGGAAGTTCGACACCTTCCTGAGCAAGTCGGGAACCCTCACCGGCAGCTATAATTGCAAAATTCATTACGCGGAGTTATCAGATTAGGATTTAGACTTAATATGAAGAGGATGAGCGCTCATTTCATCATATCGCTCTCGGGCGGCGTAGATATCGATAGCCTTATAGATTGCTTCACGCATTGAAGAAGGGTCGGCAATCATCTCGCCTGCGATATCGTAAGCCGTGCCATGATCCGGGGAAGTGCGGATGTAATCGAGTCCGGAAGTGAAATTCACGCCCGACTGACCGGCGATAGTCTTGAACGGAGCGAGACCCTGATCATGATACATGGCGAGAACCCCATCAAACTTACGCCACTCCCCCGAGCCGAAGAAGCCATCGGCAGCATACGGACCGAAGACGAGCAATCCCCTCTCCTGCAATTTGCGGAGCGTAGGAATCATCACCTCAACTTCCTCACTTCCGAGCAGTCCGTTGTCGCCGGCATGAGGATTGAGCGAAAGCACTGCGATCCGCGGGCGGTCGCAAGCGAAGTCGCGCCGGAGAGTCCGGTCGAAATTTTCGAGCGCCACGGTAAGATTCTCCTCTGAGATATGGCTGCTTACTTCTGAAATAGGGAGATGGGTAGTCAGCAAAGCCACACGCAAATCATCATTGAAGAGAATCATCTGAGCCTTATTGACTGACGTACGCTTCGGGGTAATATCAGCGGCATCACCGGCGACATCACCGACGGCGGTCGCATCGACAGCCACGTCGGCGGCGGCTTCAACCTCCTCATCCGCCACAACTTCCTCTTCGGACGCCGGGGCGTCATCATCGACTTCGGTCGCGGCAAACCGGGCTTCGAGGTATTCCGTGTGACCCGGGAACGCGAACTCATCGCTCTGAATCGCACTCTTATTGATAGGGGCAGTCACGAGCACATCGATATCACCGGCCTTCAAAGCAGCGACGGCTGCCTCAAGAGCCTGATAAGCTGAGAGTCCACCTTCGGCTGACGGCTGACCATAAGTCACGCTGACCTGACCTTCACCGACATTCACGAGATTGACCTTTCCGGCCTTTGCATTGGCAGCCGAACTGACACTCTGAAAATGGAAATTCTCACCTTTCAGCCGCTGCATGGCTGCGAGAAACACACCCTTATTGCCGAAGATGACCGGAGTCATCAGTTCGGTCATACCCTCGGGAGCAAGGGCCTTTATGATTACTTCAGGACCGACGCCATTGGGGTCGCCCTGAGTCACACCTACTTTCAACATTATTTACTTCCTTATTTAGCCAACATTCCGCATGCAGCCTCGATATCCTCACCGCGCGACGCACGGATAGTGGCAGTGATACCATGCTGGTTAAGAATATTTCTGAACATTATCATTCTTTCCTCGGAGCAGGGATGGAGATCGATTCCGGGGATAGCATGATAGCGGATAAGATTCACGCGGCAGTCGATATCGCCGATAAGTTTGACGAGAGCATTTGCATGCGCCACATCATCATTGACTCCGCGCCACATAATATATTCCAGCGAGAGACGACGCTGATGGGAGAAGTCATAGCCGCTGAGCAGACGCATCACGCTCATTATCGGGAAAGCCTTCTGAGCCGGCATCATGGCGGCGCGCTCGCGCGAATCGGGGGTATGGACGCTGATTGCGACGTGGACCTGCGTTTTATCGAGGAGTTCCTTGAGTTCGGGAAGCTTACCGACGGTGCTTACCGTGATACGCTTCGGGCTCCACGCCAGACCCCAGGGGGCTGTCAGGATATCGATGACCCTCTTCACGGCACCGAAATTATCGAGCGGTTCGCCCATGCCCATAAACACGATATTGGTAAGAGGGGTCATCGGTGGCTGTCCCGGTGCGGGAGCAGGGGGTATGCTGAGAATCTGATTGATGATCTCTGCGGCAGTAAGCTGAGCCTTAAAACCCATTTTACCGGTGGCGCAGAAATAGCAATTCATCTTGCATCCGGCCTGTGAAGAGACGCAGAGAGTAGCACGATCCTTGTCGGGGATATACACAGACTCGATGCGACGTCCTCCGGCCACGGCGAAGACATACTTCACCGTGCCGTCCTGACTCTTCGAGGCGTGTACCGGCGCAGTTCGGCCGACACAGTATTCCTCGGCAAGCAGAGCCTTATTCTTCTTCGAGATATTCGCCATCTCTTCGAAATCTACGGCACGTTTCTTATAGATCCACTGTGCCAGCTGCCGACCTACAAACTTCGGCATTCCGAGCCGCACGACAACATCCTGCAGCTCCTTATCAGTCATTCCAATAAGCGGAGTCTTTTCCATTTATCTTTGATATTAAGGCATAGTGTGCAACTCATAAGTCTTCTCGCGGAGATATTTGCCCAAGGCTTCCACATCTCCTTTAAACTTCGCCTGCTCTTCAGGCATTATCGGCTTGCCAACCGAGATATGCATCTCCTTTCCGCGCTTGCTGAAGAGTTCGCGCGGCAGCAGAAGCGAACGCAGAGGCCAGCACACATGGCCGAGCATATTGAAAAACCAGCGGTTGTTGCCATGGAAATAGATTGGGATAACGGGTACTTTAGCACGCGCTATAATCTCGAGCACCGATTTTTGCCAAGGACGGTCGACAAGGAAATTATGGCGGTCGGTCTTCGACATAGCGCCGGCCGGGAAGAAACCGACAGGCTGTCCATCTTTCAGCTGGCGCAGCGCCTGACGGATGCCATTGACCGACACCCTTCTCTTAGCCGGATCATCCGACTGCCAGGCATCGACAGTGATGAAATTCTGACGCATTGCCGTGAGCCGACCGAGTATCATATTCACCATCACCTTATATTCCGGGCGATAGCGGGTCACGAGATTGATGAGCGCAATCCCGTCGAGACTACCGAAGGGGTGATTACTCACGGTGATAAACGGACCCTCTTTGAATCGGGCCAGGATATCTTCATTGTCGACGCGAAGAGGAGTCTTAAATTCATCCTCAATCAGATGGCGAGAGAACTCCGGACCGGGAGTGGAGCACCAGCGGCCATGGATGCGATTGACTTCATCTATCTGAAACAGATGAAGAGCCTTGGCGACGAGTTTCTCGTGTCCCTTCAGCCGGGGCACCATCGATGTCACATCCTCTACCGTGATTACATCCGGACGGACCTCATTGTCGTTATCAATCTCCTTAGCAATTTCCTTTTCTTTTTCCATAAACTAATTTCATTTATCCAATCCCCCGCGGACAGTTCAGCGTCGGCTCACGTAAGCAGCGTAACGCTCTATCCAGCGTGTAAAGCCGGGGATGCGCATGAATACTCCCTCAAAGAGGATATAGCCCAAAAGGGTCACCCCTATTCCGCCCAATACGTCGAGGACGTAATGATGGGAGGTATAGACGGCGGTAAACCAAATTCCGAGCGTCACTATAGCTAAAACAATCTTCCACCCCAATCCGCTCTTTGCACGCAGCGAATAAAGGAACGCCACGAAGGTATAGGCTGAATGGAGCGACGGCATTGCAGCGAAGACATTGGCATTGCGGGCGTAGAGCGCATCAAAGATGCCGAGACCCGTCATGCGGTCGAAGGCACCGAGTCCGGCTACGTCGCCGGGTGTGCCCGGGACGGCCTCGAATCCATGCAGGCTGACATACCATGGCGGAGCAGCCGGATGGATGTAATATCCGGCAAATCCGAGAAGATTTACGAGTAGGAATACCAATGCAAAATGAAGATACCACTCCGTCTTACCGGTGAAATAGAGCCATAGACCATAGAATACCGGGAGGGGCACCCAGCAGAGATAGAAGATTCCGCTCATAAAATCCATGAAGGCACATCGATGAGCAGCCCAAAATTCATTCGGAGTAAGGAGGACTCCGCCGGAGGTGATGCCGAACAATCCTTTCTCTGCAGAATAAAGTCCACCGACATCTACGGGATTGACTTCATAATTGGGAAGGAGATTCATCCAGTCGTAGGAGATACCGAAAATGATGAAAGGGAGGATAGCCACAGTCAGCCGGCGCGTAGAGGGAGCTGCAAAAAATAATCCGGCTATCACCAGAGCCATGACTACGTGTTCGGGCCGAAAGCCTATAAAGCAGGCGGTCACTATAAGCCACACTACCAAGGCAATCAGACAATACAGAGTCTCTTTTAGTTTTGGAGCCTGATATCCCATCTTCTGATTCTATTATACTTATATGGGTCGGGGGAGATTATTCAGGGGAATTTATTTATTACCCTCCATTACCCTCCTGCAATGAGAGATGCGGGCAGCGGCTGTGATATTCGCAAAGACGGCGATAATAGTCATGGCGACTATGAGAATCCAGTTGGCCCACTGGGCACCACACAGTCCGGCGATACCCGTAGCGATAACTCCCAGACACGTCACAACTACCCTCTCCGGACGCTGCATGAAGCCGACCTTACACTCAATGCCCAGTCCCTCAGCACGGGCACGCACGTAGCTTACAAGCAGCGAACCGATTACGGCCATATACGTGATAAGAGCCGGCCAGAGTTGGCCGAACGCCATAAAATAATATGCCACACCGCCGAGGCTTATCAGTTCGCAATAACGGTCGAGCACCGAGTCGTACATAGCTCCGAATTTAGAAGCCATATTACCCAGACGCGCCACCTGGCCGTCGAGCATATCGAAGAGTGAGAAAAGTATGATTACGACTCCGGCCCACGTCACGAGATTGTAGGGGACACTTCCGGTCATACCGGCGACATACCCGGCACGGATGAGCAACGCCGCTCCGGCCACCTGACCGAACATTCCGATCGTCGTCACCATGTTGGGAGTGACACCGCAACGTATCATCAATCTTACCAAGGGATTGATTACGACGTAGATTCCCTGCTGAAGGGAGTCACGTCCTGATTTGGCAGTTTCCTTAACGCCCATAATCTAAATAATATATATATTTCAGCGCACTCCGATTCGAGATAACAAATGAGCGGGGCAGCTTATGATTTTAAAGAATAAAATAATTGATTATCATGAGGATTGCGGCCGAATAGATTCCCGCAAGAACGTCGTCGGCCATCATGCCGATTCCGCCGGGGAGTTTTTCGAGGCTACGGATTCCCAGCGGCTTAAAGATATCGAAGAATCGGAAGAGGAAAAGCGACACGAGTATCATCCACCAGGGGATGACAGCCACACCTGCACTCAGAGGGAGCAGTGATATCCACTGCCCTACGACTTCATCGGCACATGCTATCACGGGATCTTTTCCCCAATATTTTTCAGCTTCCGTGCTTGCCCAGGTGCCTGCTATCATATAGAGAATAGTAGCGCAGAGCGTCACGCAGAACGTCACCGCCCACGAACACCATATATATAGGGGCAACCACACGATGATTGCAAATATCGAGCCCCACGTGCCGGGAGCGAGAGGCAGAAAACCGACACCGAACCCGGTAGCAATCATTTTCGGTAACCACGGGAACGGGCGCCCCGCGATATTTTTGGGATGTGTATCCTTAAGATAAGCCATAGTTATTCACAATAATTCACAAATTTAACAAATTCCCCTCAATCACCAAAATATATCTGCAAAAAAGAGATGTGCGCCTTCTTCACAGAAGACGCACATCGATTGTATGAAAAACTTCTTGTCATGACACAAATTCTCAGCGCGGGTGATTACTCACCGGCCTCAAATTTGTATATGTTGTTCTCGAGCTTCTTGGAGCCGCGAATCATCTGTTCGAGATTGGGGTTGAACATCTGCTGATACTGCTGGTCGTAGGTAGCGGCATCGAAAGGAGTCTTATCCTTGCTTGTACCCTTGACTACGAAAGCATAGATACCGTCGTCGCCCTTTACAAGCACCACCTTCTGACCGGGCTTGCTGCCTGCGATCTGGCCGGCCACTGCGGGATCCTGCACACCGCTGCGCATGCCGAAACGGAACTGATCGAGCTGAGTCGGCTCAACACCCATAGCGGAAGCGACGCTCTGCATCGAACCGGCCTTGGGCTGATACTGCTTCATCATCTCGTCGCCGGCTTTCGAACGACGCACCTTATCGGTGAGATACTGTTTAACCTCGGGGTTGGACATGGGGATGTAGTCCTTATATTCGCTGTTGACAGCTGCAACGTAGAGAGTGGGAGCGGCAGCATCCTTGGATTCATAGATGCCGGATACTTCACCGGGTTTACCGTCGATCATCACCCAACGCACGACCTGACGTGAATCGGGATAATACATATTGTAACCCTGCATACGCGGCACGGCGTTGGAGCTTTGAGTGAGTTCGAATTCCTGCACATTGTAGCCTTCCTTCTCAGCATTCTTGGCGAAAGCTGCGGCAGTCTTGTTGGCAGCGAGGAACTTCTCAAGTTTCGTGCGAGCGTTGTTGAGAGTGACGGCAGAGGGATGGAGTTCATATTCGATCACCTCATAGTCGTAGATCTCCTTCGGAGAGCCCTGCTTGGCGAGCTGAGCGAGGACAGAACCCTCAGCACCGCTTACGAGAGTGATGTAGCGACCGCCGGCATTCTTGAGAGAATCGAGCTGAGCGGGCTGAAGAGCTTCGGATTTACCCTTGGCATTATAGAGAGTAATCCACTGAGCAGCCTGAGCCACCACACTGTCGGGGGAGAATGCGGAAGCGATTGAATCGATAGAGAGACCGCCGTTGAGACGGGCGAGCACTTTAGCAGGGAGAGCAGCACCGGCTACCTGAACGATGTTGAGCTGTACGGAGTCAACGTCGACAGTCTTCTTATTGACTTTGGCCACTGTGAAGCCGCGGAGACTTTCAGAGACAACGCTCACGGAGTCGACGGGAGCGGAAGTCACGAAATTACGAAGCGAACCTGCAGGGATGTCGGAGGCGCGCTGAGAACGCTTCTCGATGCTGAGGCCCTCCTTACGGAGATCCTTGCTGAGAGTGTTGCTGCTGTCGCGGAGAGCCTGAGCGGCACTTACGGAAAGCTTGGTAGCCTCGGCGCGGTCGGCGTCGCTGGGAGCTACGTTGACAGCGATGAAAGAGATAGCCTTGGTAGGTTCTTCCACCTTGAAGCGATTTTTCTCAGCTTCGTAAGCCTTTTTAAGGTCGGCATCGCTGACGGGATATTTCTTTTCGTCGAGCTGACCATAGGGGCGATAAGCGAGGCCCACCTGCGAGAGAGAGATCGCATCGTTGTAGAGCGCCTGACGGTCGAGATCATTAGCCTGAACAGTGCCGGCGAGGAGCTGCACGTAGCTCTGACGGGCGAGCTGCTGACGGGCGTCATTCTCGATAGCGAGCCAAGCCTTCTGAAGGGGTTCGACCTGGGCTTGAGTCAGATTATTGCGTTTGGGGTTGAAGATTGCGTCGTGGGCCTGCGCCATGGAAGTGACATTGACGTTCATGGCCTGGAGCTGACGCACGATCTGAATCTGCTCGGGAGTGGGATTGGGGTTCTCGAGAAGATACTGGCGCAACATCGTAGGAGAAGCGGGGATACCGAGGTTCTTCACAGCGTCGTCCACGAGTTTCTCGCTGATAAGTTGATTGAGCGCCATCTGCGGGAGGAGCTGGACGTCGAAGTTAGCCACCTGCTGGGGGTTCTGCTGACGGGCCTGCTCAAGCTGCTGATTGAGTTCCTCGCGCTTGCGCTGATAATCCAGATAATCGATTTTTTCACCACCGATCTTAGCGACTTTCGTGTGATCGCCGAAGAGGTTGCGGCCGTTGGTAATCGCGTCTCCGAGGATAAACGCCAGGAGAGCGACGAAAATCACGACCAGTAGAAACACTGATTTGCTTCTGATTTTCTCTAATGTTGCCATTCTTGATGTATAGCTGATGTTACGTTGTTAATTCTTACACACTTAGCCCGTTCCCATCCTCTCCTCACGAAAGAGAAAAGCATGGAATCGGCGCTAATATCGGGCAAAGATAATGATTTTTATTCTATTAAGCAAATTTCCGGCCGAAATTTAAAGTAATAAAGGCGCAAAGCGCCAAGTTATAAGTAATAAGTATTAAGTAATAGAATCTGCTTCGGAGATTGAGAATGCTCAATTTATGTTGTTCTTCTTTACTCAGGAAGCCGGCCACCGAGGGCCTCGATTTCATCGCGACGCTCTTTGGCGAGCTGCATCAGATATGCTACGGCGGCTTCGTGGGTATTCTCTATCCTGCAGTCGAGAATAGCGTCTTTTATCTCCTGCTTGAACTGACCGAGAATCGGGCCGTCGCCAATCCCGAAGAGTGCCTTTATCTCGTTGCCATCTACAGGATTCTTCCATTTACGATAGTCGTCGGCGGCGTTGATTTCGGCAATGCGTTTGCGAAGCTTTGCGAAACCTTCGAGCTGCCGGCGCACCTTATCGGGATTCTTCGAGGTGATATCGGCTTCGCAGAGGAGCATGAGATCCTCCAGTTCATCTCCGGCATCTGTGCTCAGCCGTCGCACGCCGCTATCGGAGACACCCTCATCGGCTACATTCTGCGGACGCATGTGAAGTCCGACAAGTTTCGCCACATATTTCATCTTCTCATTCAAAGGGAGCTTCATCCGCTTAAAGATACGCGGAATCATCTTCTCTCCGATGAAATTATGATTATGGAAAGTCCAGCCGAGACGCTCATCCCAGCGCTTTACGGCAGGTTTGGCGATATCATGGAGCAGAGCGGCCCAGCGGAGCCATTCGTTATCGGTCTTTTCAGCAACGTTGTCGAGCACCCGGAGCGTATGGAGGAAATTATCCTTATGCCCCTTGCCGTCGTGGGTCTCCACTCCTTTAAGCGCGCAGAGTTCGGGGAAGATAATCTCCAGCAATCCGGCCATATCGAGCAGCTTGAATCCGATCGAGGGGCGCGGACTGCGCATGATTTTTGAGAGTTCGTCGTTGATGCGCTCCTTAGTGATGATTTCTATGCGTTTACGATTACGCCTGATAGCCTTAAACGTCTCCGGGACGATTCGGAAATTGAGCTGAGTGGCGAAGCGTATGGCACGCATCATCCGGAGAGGGTCGTCGGAGAAAGTGACATCGGGGTCAAGAGGGGTGCGGATTTCCTTTCGGCCGAGATCGTCGAGACCGTTGAAAGGATCGATCAATTCGCCGAAGCGGTCGTGATTGACGCAGATCGCCATGGCATTGATCGTAAAATCGCGGCGTTCCATGTCATCCTGCAGCGAGCCGTCTTCAACTATAGGGTTGCGGGAGTCGCGCTGATAAGATTCGCGGCGTGCACCGACGAACTCCAGTTCGAGATCGCCATCGTGGAGCTGTGCCGTTCCGAAATTGGCATAGACAGCCAGTTTCGGGCGTCGCTTTCTGACGGCCGCCAGATTTGCAGCCACCTTCTTGGCAAGTTCGATACCCGAACCTACCGTGACGAAATCCACATCCTTCGACTTACGTTCGAGGAATATATCGCGCACATATCCGCCGACGACGTAGGCCTCCCGGCCGAGTTCATCGGCCGAGCGTCCGACGAGGGAGAATGCGGGATGAGTCAGTTTATCCTTAAGATTCATAAAAGATCAGTAAGTTCTTCGGGGAAAGGAGTCATATTGTCGAGGCCGTCGGGAGTCACTACGTAAGTATTCTCCACACCGACCGCTCCGACTCCGGGAATTACGAATTTAGGTTCAATGGCGAGGGTCATATTCTCCAGCAGTTTCACACGGCATTTAGGAGTTATGGCCGGAGCTTCGTTGAGTTCGATACCTACGCCATGACCGATGAAGGCAGCCTGCTGACGATGGCCCATGAAATAGGATTCGAGACCTTCCTCCTCCACGATTGCATGCGCACGCTCATAGAGTTCGCAGACCTCCACTCCGGGTCGGGCCAGCTTCTCAAGCTCACGCAATATGCGACGCGAACATTCATGCGCCACCCGGGCAAGGGGAGGGACATCGCCTATGGTCCAGACGCGGGTCATATCGGTCTGCCAGCCGTTGAAACATCCGTTCATATCGATCATTACGGTCTGACCGGTCTTCATGATATCGCCGTTGGCGCCACAAGGGAGAGCCGGAGACACACCGGCGCCGCCCATAGCGAAATCATAGGGGGAAGGAGCGTCGGCATTCTCACCGCTGATGACAGATCCGAGATTGATCTCCATGAGATTGCCGGACGTGCGGAGGAAACCGAGATTACCCTCAAGACGCAGTATGCGCTCGATCTCCACCTGCAGTTCGACGTCGGTCATATCGCGTTTATACAGTCGGGAGATTTTGGAATAAGCAGCCATCTGATGCTGGCCATCCTCGCGCATCAGCCGGAGTTCGAAGGGAGTCTTGGTCATGCGACACTTCTTCATGACTTCAGAAGCGTTGCCAAGTTGGGCATCGGGGAAGATGCGGCGCAGGCGTTCTACATCGCTATAACTGAGCGCCTCGGTCTCCAGACCGAGTTTTTCGGGCATCGCAATGCCCAGCTGCTGCAGAGCCGCAGGGATAAGTTCGGGCTTACGGATAGCGATTACCTCCTCGCCGTCGGCGTGGAAGCAATTGGGGCGTATGAGGAAGAAAATGAGGCGTCCTTCGCGATTTACGTAGACATAACCGCGGAAGAAACGTCCGGCCATATAGAAGACATTGGCATTGGAGGCCAGAAGGACAGCATCCAGACCGGCCTCCCCGATAAGCGGGAGAAGCTTCTGCAAGCGAAGTCCGATCTCGCTGCGGAGTTCGGGCATAATGAGTTGGATATCTTTATTCTGCATATCTATCAGAGGGAATTTAAAAATTGAGGAAGAGACGGAGGAGAGTCCGCCGATGCAAAATTAACGAAAAAATCGCCAACATTCAAGAATCAGAGGGATTAAACGCACGAAATCATAGGCGTCGGACTTTATTTTTCAGATAATTTGCAGGTTATTTAAGATTCAATTTGCGCGGTATGCAAAATTATATTAACTTTGCACCGATTTTGCAGCAATCGATAAAAAACAATAACAACACATATTAGAACAATACGACTCCACTAATGGCTGATAACAACACTTACTCCTCAGTCGATAATTCGGCCGAGAAAGATGCGGCGACCTCAGGGAATGCCGTAGGCGGCGTGAACATCACGGATGTTTTCGCCATAGCCATGCGTTTCTGGTACTGGGTGGTCATTTCTGTGATCGTCTGCACCGGACTTGCAATTCTTAACGTAAAGCGGACAGTACCAATTTATACGCGCACGTGTTCTGTCATCATCCGCGATGACGCTCAGAGTGCCGTCGGGTCATCATCGGTAGACTTTTCCGATATCGGTATCGGGATGTCAAACACAGTGCTTCAGGATGAGATGGCCTCTCTCAAGAGTCCGGATCTGATGGAGCAGGTAGTGAAGAAGTTGAAGCTGACCGTGAGCTATGCGTCCCCGGGGACATTCCATAACAATGTGCTTTACGGATCAAATCTTCCGGTGAATGTCGATTTCCCCGACATGCCGTCAGACGAGACTGCCAGTCTTACTCTTCACATCAATGAAGCGGGTCATCTTAGCGTAGAGGATGTCATCATCAACGGCAAGCTTCTGATTGTGCCTTCGGCCGACGACCTGACTTGGGGGTCGGTGATCGGCACATCATCCGGCCGCGTGATCATCACAAAGACACCTTTCTTCCGCGAAGGCACTCCGATGACCATCCTCGTGAAGCGACTGACGCTGACGGCGGCCACGAATATGTATGAAGGTGAAATCGCAATCGAGCAGGTCAACAAGAAGTCGAACGTAGTGCAGATTACGTGTAACGACGCGTCGCAGCAGCGCGGCGACGAGATTCTCACTTCGCTCATTAATGCCTACAATCAGGATTGGATCAAGGGTAGAGCCGAGGTGGTGGCCGTCACATCCAACTTCATCACCGATCGTCTGAACATCATCGAGTCAGAACTCGGCCATGTAGATTCCGATATCTCATCGTTTAAGTCGAGCAATCTCATTCCCGACCTCAATCAGACCTCATCGATGTATATGCAGCAGTCAAACACTGCAAGCAATCAGATCATGACCCTCTCCAATCAGCTCCAGATGGCCCGCTATCTGAAGAACTTCATCATGACAGAGGGGCGCAATAATACCGTACTTCCGGTAAATACCGTGATCGGAGCGGGCATCGAACAGCAGATCGGAGAATATAACAGCATCATGATGCAGCGTAATTCCTACATGGGAAATACGTCGGCGTCAAACCCCGTCATCGTCGAGCTCGATTCGCGTCTGGCTGCCATCCGCAGCTCGATTCTCGCTTCTCTCGACAATGAGATACATGCGCTCTCCGGCAATATCGCATCTCTTGAGCGCAGCGAACAGACAGCGAACGCCCGCGTGGCGGCCAATCCGCGTCAGGCACAGGTACTTCTCTCGGCTGAGCGCCAACAGAAGGTGAAGGAGACCCTTTATCTCTATCTGCTCCAGAAGCGTGAGGAGAATGAGCTTTCACAAGCATTTACTTCGGTCAACACGCGTATCCTGCGTCGCCCGACCGGACCTGCCACTCCGACCTTCCCGAAGGCTCAGCAGACCTATATGATCGGTTTTCTCGTAGGCCTGATCCTCCCCTTCGCCATAATCTATATCGTTGAGACTCTCAACACGAAGATTCGCGGACGTAAGGACGTAGAAGGTCTCAACATCCCGATTGTCGGTGAAATTCCGATCTTCCGTCATGAGACAAGGAAATTCCTTCACTTCTACAGAGATCCTTCGAAGCTGCGTGATGAGCTGCCCGCTGAAGAGGATATCGTAGTGGCGGAAGGCAGCCGCGACATCATCAATGAGGCATTCCGCGTGCTGCGTACGAATGTATCTTTCATCACTGCGGATTCAATCCCGTGTGTATCGATGATGACTTCATTCAACCCGGGTTCGGGTAAGACCTTCATCTCGCTTAACCTCGGCATCGCTCTTGCGCTCAAGGGCAAGAAGGTATTGCTCGTCGACGGTGACCTTCGTCGCGGATCACTCTCGCGCATAGTCCACTCTCCGAAGAAGGGTCTGGCCGAATATCTCAACGGTTCGCAGCGCGATGTAGACCAGCTGATTGTACACGACACTATCACTCCGGGTCTCTCCATCCTCCCGACCGGTGCGTTCCCGCCGAACCCGACAGAGCTTCTGGAATCTTCACGTTTCGACAATCTTGTGCAGTATTTCCGCACGGAGTATGACTATATCTTCATCGACTGTCCGCCGGTACAGATGATGGCAGACGCTCAGATTATCGACAAGGTCTGCGACCGCACGTTCTTCGTGCTGCGCGTCGGACTCTTCGAGCGTTCGATGCTCGCCGAGCTTGACAAGCTCCACCGCACTAAGGCATTCCGCAATATGTCGGTCATCATCAATGCTTCGGAGACAGCAGCCCGCTACGGCACCTCTTACCGCTACGGCTACGGCTACTCGCGTAAGAACTATAAGGATTATCGCGGCTATCGCGGCTATACATCCTATGGTCCGGCTAAAAAGAAAGATAAGTAAGACTTCAGCATAGTCTCTTCTCCTCGCTCTTACGACTTTTTTCCATAATAGATTTCTCCATAGAATTATGATAAATGCAGGCTCTCAACGGCTTGCATTTATCTTTAATGCTTATTTAAGAAATGGATTTTACAGGTAAATTAGATTTTCGCCCCGCATCGCTGCGACTGCTGCGCGGAGGCTATTCTCTCTCAAAGTTTAAGGCAGATCTGATCGCCGGGATTGTAGTGGGCATCGTAGCTCTTCCGCTTGCCATAGCATTCGCTATTGCCAGCGGCGTCAATCCGTCGGTCGGACTTATTACGGCTATCATCGGCGGATTTCTCGTATCGGCTCTGGGGGGCAATTCCGTCCAGATCGGCGGTCCGACGGGAGCCTTCATCGTAATCGTCTATAACATTATCTCCCTCTACGGACTCTCCGGATTGGCGATAGCGACGTTCATGGCCGGCGTGATACTCGTCATGATGGGAGTATTCCGTCTGGGGACGGTCATTAAGTTTATCCCCTATCCGATCGTAGTAGGGTTTACGGCCGGTATCGCCGTGACGATATTCTCTACACAGATGCCGGATTTCTTCGGGCTTACCATCAACGAGAAACTCCCGGCAGATTTCATTGGCAAATGGGGAGTATATTTCCGGCATTTCGCATCACTCGATTGGATGACTACTATCGTCGGGGTAGCTTCGCTGCTGATCATCATCCTTACTCCCCGAATCTCGAAGCGTATTCCGGGCGCATTGGTAGCTATCATCATCATGACGCTTTTCGTATGGGTCATGAGCCGATTCGGATATTTCACGGAGGTGGAGACCATCGGCATGCGTTTCCGCAATCTTACGACCGATATCCCTCATCCCCACTCTATCGGCATCAACATGGAGAGCATCAACCTGCTCCTCCCCTCGGCCTTTACAATCGCTGTGCTCGGCGCTATCGAGTCGCTACTGTCGGCTACAGTGGCCGACGGCGTGACGGGGGGGCGCACCAATTCCAACACTGAGCTCATCGGCCAGGGAATCGCCAATATCACGGTACCGTTCTTCGGGGGAATTCCCGTCACCGGAGCCATCGCCCGCACAATGACCAATATCACCAATGGCGGACGCACACCGGTAGCCGGTATTATCCATGCTCTGGTGCTTCTGCTGGTCTATCTCTTTCTTATGCCACTGATCAATCTCGTGCCTATGGCATGTCTGGGTGCAGTGCTGATCGTGGTGGCTTACAATATGAGCGGATGGCGCACGGTAGTCGGTATCTTTAAGAATCCCAAGAGCGATATTTCCGTGCTTGTAGTCACGTTCCTGCTGACCGTAATCTTCGACCTTACGATTGCCATCGAAATCGGATTGCTGCTGGCCATAGTGCTCTTCCTGCGCCGCGTGATGGAGAATACCTCGGTGCGTGTCTACGGTAAGCAGCTTGATGCCGCCGAGGGGGAGGATCTTTCAACTCATGAGGTGCTCAATCTTGCGAAGGGGGTCGGAGTCTATGAGATCGACGGCCCATTCTTCTTCGGCATCGCGACGAAATTTGATGAGGTGATGCGCGCGTCGCGTATGGATGAGACCCCGAAGGTCAGAATCATACGAATGAGGAAAGTGCCCTTCATCGATGCTACCGGTATCCACAATCTTGAGATTCTTATCAACGGCGCTAAGGAGGAGGGTATCATCACGGTGCTTTCGGGGGTGAATCCCTCCGTAAGCGAGGCGCTGCATAAGGCGGAAATCGACCGGCTGATCGGGACTGAGAATATATGCTCTCATATATCGATAGCCGTGGAGCGTGCCAACCAACTTGCGCAAACAAAATAAAATGCGTAAATTTGCATATCATTTATAATATTCACCAACGGAGGACAAATTTGCATGCTTGCAACCTCCGATAAAAAAATGCTAAAAACATGAATTATCTTTTCACGTCGGAGTCCGTATCAGAAGGACATCCCGACAAAGTGTCCGATCAGATTTCGGACGCACTTCTCGATGAATTTCTGGCCCGCGATCCGCGGAGCCATGTGGCAATCGAAACTCTCTGCACAACGGGACAGGTCGTAGTAGCGGGTGAAGTCACTTCGGAAGCATACGTAGATATCCCCGCTGCCACGCGCGACGTAATCAACCGCATCGGTTACAATCGTGGAGCCTATCGCTTTGACGCCGATTCTTTAGGGCTCCTTTCCGCGATCCACGAACAGAGCGCCGACATCAACCGCGGCGTGTCGCGTGAAGAGGAAGCCATGCAGGGAGCCGGCGACCAGGGGATGATGTTCGGCTATGCAGTCGACGAGACGGGCACCTCCGATGCCGATTCGACTTTCATGCCGCTGACGCTTGATCTCTCCCATCGTCTGCTCGTAGAGCTCGCCAAGATCCGCCGCGAGGGTGACGTGATGAATTATTACCGTAAAGGGAAACTTGCATCATATCTCCGCCCGGACGCGAAGAGTCAGGTAACTGTAGAATACGACGAGGAGGGGCATCCGGTAAGAATACACACTATCGTAGTGTCGACTCAGCATGATGAATTCGTGCTTCCGCTAAGCGATACCCCCGAGGCTCAGAAGAAGGCTGACCAGGAGATGCATGATATCATCTTTCGCGACGTCCGCGACATTCTTATTCCTCGCGTTAAGGAGTCGCTTCCCGAGAGTCTGCAGGCTCTCTTTGATGAGGATATGATTCTCCACGTCAATCCGACCGGTAAGTTCGTAATCGGCGGTCCTCACGGCGATACGGGTCTGACGGGTCGTAAGATTATCGTCGATACCTACGGTGGACGCGGTGCGCATGGCGGGGGTGCTTTCTCCGGCAAGGATCCCTCGAAGGTAGACCGTTCGGCAGCGTATGCATGCCGTCATATCGCGAAGAATCTTGTGGCGGCGGGAGTTGCCCGGGAAGTGCTCGTACAGGTTGCCTACGCCATCGGTAAGGCTGAGCCGGTCAGCATCTTCGTCAATACATTCGGCACGTCAAAAGTAGGCATCTCCGACGCTCAGATTGCAGAGCGCGTGAAGGAGATATTCGATATGCGTCCGAAGGCCATCGAGGAGCGTCTGAAGCTTCGCAATCCGATTTATCTGGAGACGGCTTCTTACGGCCATTTCGGTCGGCGTCCTGAAATCGTGAAGAAGACTTTCCTCTCACGCTATGAGAAAGAGCCCATTGAACGCGAAGTGGAACTCTTCACCTGGGAGAAGCTTGATGCAGTCGATGATATCAAGAAGGCCTTTAATCTCTGAGAAATAATCCTGACAGAAAAACAGAAAAAAAGCACCGAAAAATTTGCGTAATACGAAAAGATTTCGTAATTTTGCACTCGCAAAACAACGGAATCGGGGTGTAGCGCAGTTGGTAGCGTGCTACGTTCGGGACGTAGAGGTCGGGCGTTCGAGTCGCCTCACCCCGACTACCAATAATAAAGGATGTCATTTTTAATGACATCCTTTATTATTTCGTGAATGGATGTTCCTAAAGGGGCACGGACAAAGATCGTGGGATGATACAAAGATCGTGGTCTGATAAAGGTGTACAGACAATGGTGGTGGTGAGATGGGCACTCTAACAAAAATTCCGGGCTATCGTCGTCAGCGTTATGGCTGAGGACAATAGCCCGAAAGTCTTTTTATTTCGCGCCGGGGTCAGAAATAGCGCATTACGGAATCATCGGGAGAGCCTACCCACCACCAGACGATAAACGTAACAAATCCGAAGAGGAGATAATTCCATTTTACCAGCGTATTGAGATGCTGAAGCTCTCCGATAGGCACGTGGCGCATGCGGGCGGCGACAAACGTATTAAGGGCAAATGTAATAAATGCGGGAGCCACTGTCGTCAGCGGGCGGAGGAAATTAAGATAGAATGCTTCGAAGAATACCACTCCAAGGGCTATGAGTCCGTTGATGAAGAAGAGTGCTTCTACCTTACGCGGACCCCATTCATAGGTCAGGCCGCGAGCCTGCCGGTTGGGGTTGAGTCGCCACATTCCATAGCCATACATAATATGTACGTTACAGGCCATGCAGCCTACCGCTATAGAAAGGAAATAACTCGGAGAAAGATCATAATATCCCCATAGATGAACCGCTTCATGATTACATTGAAGAACAGACGTACCGATGACGCCTACGGGTCCGAAGAGGAGCCAGGTGAAGCCTAATGTGGCGGGGCGACCGTATAGGGGGTGCTTGCCGAAGTTGAGCAGATAGTTGATGAGAATAATCAGCAGTCCAACCCCTATCACCCACCATGGAGTTCTGGCCATGGTAAGAATGGTAAGTCCGAGCATCGCGGCAATTACGCCACATCCGAATGAGGCTTCGCGAAGCACGCGCACTGCAAGTTTGTCGCTGACAGGTTCTTCTGCCGTCACTGAATATTTTGCTCTAGGGAGATTGTCGTATAATTTGGCCTGAGCACGATAGTTGTGGGCGAAGTGGACAGATAATTGCGCGAATATGACGAATAGCATGCAGATAGATGCCGATAACACCTCCATATTGCCGCGCAATGCGGCAGCGCCAGTCCCGGCAAATACGGTGCCGACACCCAGACAGAGACTGTTAAGATTGGCCTTTTGCTTTACGTAAGTCAGAACGTCCATTTATTTTCTTCAAAAAATAAATAAGTGATAAGTATTAAGTAATAGGGATTTGGTCTCCTCGCAACCTTCTAATCCTATTTTTATTTCTATTTTACTCCATTGTGGTCATCACTACGAAGAGGCTGACTGCACCGATGCAGATCCAGAGGGTTATCGCCTGAATGAGGGGTTTGACTCCTACACTTTTGATGACTTTCAGGCTCAGGCCGGCTCCGATCGCAAAGAGGACGGCTACCAGACATTTGCGGGCCAAAGCATAGAGGAAGTCGTAGACCACGGGGAGGAAGGAGAGTGTATCGCGGGTATAGGTATTGATGATCATGGCGAGAACGAAGTAGAAGATAAACCATGGAATCGCTACTTTGGCTTTCCCGTCTTTCTCTACCCCCGTTCCGGCGCCCTTTCGTGATGTGAGCTTGGGGAAGAACCACATCGTGAAGAAGGCGAGGGGGATAATCCAGAGTGCCCGCGTGCATTTGATAAGCGTCGCCAGATCGCAGGCTTCTGCACCGTAGGCCGAGCCGGCTCCTACTACGCTGCTCGTGTCATGGATGGCGATGGCGGCCCATGTGCCGAATTGCGCCTGACTGAGATTGAAGAAATGTCCCAACGGGGGGAAGATGAAGAGTGCAATGGCGTTGAGAATAAAGATTACTCCTAACGATACGGCCATTTCATCTTTATCGGCATTGACTACGGGGCCTACTGCCGCGATTGCCGATCCGCCGCAGATGGCAGTGCCGGCCGAGATGAGATAGCTTGTCTTGTCGTTGATGCGCATGTAGCGTCCCAACAAGATTCCGATAACCATCACTCCTATGACGGAGGCCACTGTGAAGATCATGCCTTCCGCGCCGCTCTGAAGACTCTTTATGAGATTCATACCGAATCCAAGGCCTACGACGGAGGCCTGAAGGAGGGTTTTGGAAAGCACACGGTTGACTTTCGGATATGGGATGCCGAAGATAAAGGCAAAGATCAGACCGAGGGCCAGCCCGACCGGTGCGGAGATTATATCGGGCAGTCCGCAGGCTTCAAACGGGAAGAATACTATGACAAGGAGAATCCAATAGATTACTTTTCCTATGCTTGTCTTCATGTTGGGTAAGATAAATTAGTTAGAGAGATATGGATAGATGTTTGAGGTAGTCGCAAAAGAGTTGCGATACGACCACCGGCAAAGTCTACTGCATATAATTCACAAAAATAGTCATAATTTCCGAGACCGCAAAGAAATCTTTCAAAAGAAAAAAGGAAAAATTATCCACAAAGTTTCCAATGAGTAGGGTTAATTTGGGTGAGACTGAATTGATGGAAAAGTATCGGACAAAAATATCCCCCGCTGAGATATCTCAGCGGGGGATACATATCTATGATTTGATGTTAATCAGAGTTGCACGATTACTTGCGTACGAGGGCCTTTTTACCGTTGATGATATAGAGACCGGGAGTGAGCTCGAGCATATCAGCAGGAGTAGCATTGACTTTGACTACCTTACCATCGAGAGTGTAGACATTGTAAGAGTCAGCAGCGTCAACACCTACGAGAGCCACGCTTACAGTGGGATCGTTGACCTTGTAGATGACCTGAGTTGCGGGGAAGTTACCGCCCTTGGTCCAGTCGTCTTCCCAACCCATGTCGATACCGATCTTGCCTTCGAGGATGGAGAATGTGTATTCACCATTGGGCCATACTTCCTCAGCATCAGCAGCAGTACCGAACTTCCAGGTGATTGAACCGGCAGACTGATCGATTGTGGGGTAGCCTACGGTAAGCACGTTACCTTCGGGAGTTGTGAGAGTAGCCGGACCTGACTTGTAGTCGATAAACTTAGCGCCGTTGACAGTAAGGGTGATACCTGTACCCTTCTGGCCGAATACCTTTGCTGCATTCTCAGTGATTTCTACTGCTGCATCCGGTGTGATAGTCCAAGTGTAATCGAAGGGCTTATCACCGGAAGTATAGTGGAACTGGAGTTCGGTGCCTTGGAGAAGTTCGCCGTTGGCTTTGAAAGCTCCGTCGGGGATCACTACTACATAGTAGCCTGTACGCGTGAATTTAGCGATATTGGCTTCATCGTCGAGCTTATCACCATCGGCAAACATCATGTACAGGATATTGGTCGGGTTGAAGGAGATGAGATCGTCACCATCGGCAAATGCTCCTGCACCCATCATTACGAGGAACTGAGAGGGCATCTGCGGGAGGAATGAAGATACGAGTTCGGGCTCGGCTGTCGGGTTGTTGCTGTCTACATAGAACATCTGGATGGGCTCAGTACCTACACCTTCGAAGTTAGCTGTGTTGAGACCGAGAGCTACAACTCCCATACCGAGGCTGCCCATCGGAGTCTGAGTGTTGTTCTCGTCAGCTTCGAGGCTCGGAGGAGTCACGAGAGTGATGTGATCAGTGAGTTTACCCATTTGGACGGGAGTTGCTACTGTGTAAGTGTACACGAAGTCCTGAGTTGCCTTCTGACCACCGGGATATATGAGCACTTCCTTCGGGATTACGAATTCATAAGTGCCGTCGGGGAGATTGTTGAGATTGGCAGTTGTAGCCCAAGTGAGCTCCATAGTAGTCGCATCCGACTGATCGTTGCCGGAGCTGGGCATAGAGGAAGTATAATCAGCGATCTTAGTGCGAGTGCCGTCAGCTGCTACGCTATAGAGGAAGCAGTTTTTGTCGTCTTCGCTGATGTTGGTGATAGTCACGTCACTCTTATAGAGGATGCTCTTAAGATCCGCGCTCTGTACAGGCTGATCGTTGGAGGGGTCAACCTGACCGGGCATAATTGAGATCTTGTAGTAGAGCTCTTCCTGAACGTTGTTCTGAGTGTCACCATCATAAGTGATTGTCCACATACCTGCGGTCAGAGGAATTCTGAAACCGTACTGGTTGGGAAGATTATAGGGCTTGTCAAGCTTGAGAGTTACGACATTATCCTTAGCTGTGATGGCGAATGTGCCGTAGGTCTTTTCGAGCAGACTGTTCTCCTGAAGAGTTGTAGTCGGAGTGCCGTTGAGAACTACCTTTGCACCTTCAGGATATGTGAGAGTCACTTCGTCAATAACAGATACCTCTGAATTAAGAGCGGGTGAGAGTGTGTACTCGATGGGGCCCTGGATGTTGAAGGGGATATCAATAGCCTGAGAAGGCATATTGGTCGCATCAACGAAGAAGCCTTCATCGATCATAAGGTGATATTTACCGGGTTCTTTGAGGAAGTCAAACTTGCAATACTGGTTTTTGCTTGTAGTACCTGACCAGTAACCGGGTTCATCCACCACATTATAAAGAATATACCATGTCTGGGAATTTGAAGCGGCCTTCATCTTTGTGGGCGACTGCGAACCGGTGCAATACGGAAGAGAACTACTCCAGAGATGACCGACGTTTGTCTGCGCTACACCGCCGTCAACGGGTACACCCTGTTCGAACAGAGGCTCTTCCTGCCCTTCTTTCACAAGGCGGATGCGTGCCACTGTGTTATTGACATCGGGCTTAGCGGAGTTAAGCAGACGTACTGTCCAGTTGTAGATACCATATTCCGCATCAATATTCAGAAGGGCTGTCTGATCGTTATAAGTCTTGATCGGGCTGGGATCAACTTTCACACGACCGGTTGATGTATCTTCGTAAAGAGTAGTGCTGGTATTACCGCTGGGATAGGTCATCGGGTTTGAAGTGATACCATCTGTGCCTTTCCAGGTCGGAGTATTGATGACAGCGTTCTTGACGTTTGTAGCAGGATCTGTGAACTGGCTTGCATTAAAGCGTATGTAGTAATTACCGCTGCTCCACCAGTCGGGATAGTTAACCTTGGAAGTGGGACTTGACTGGGGATTCATCACGTAAGTGATGGTCTGCTTATTCGGAGCTGCCGTACCTTTATACGTTGCCACTGAGATCGTGCTGCTTTCGATATAAATCGAAGCTGTAAGGTTTGTAGCAAGAGTCATCGGCGCGGGAAGGATTACGGTAAACTCTTTCGGGGTCTCCTTCACGGGACACTCGCTGCCCCATGCGGGCAGACCGTCGAATTCCATGCAGCTGGCATCGAGGAATGTAAGACCGATATTGTCAATCACGATCTCCTGGTTTTCCTGAATTGAGCCGTCATAGTTGACGCTCAAAGCTCCTGCCGGAACTACGATACGATAATATTTACGGTTGGTGGGGATTGCGGGCTGGCTGCCGGAATCAAGAGTGAGATTTACTTTTGTTCCGTCGAGAGAGAGGGTGTAAGTGTCGACTTTCTCAGCAGCATAGTTCTGAGCGGGATCTACGAGGTAGAGGGTTGCCTGCTGGTTGCCTACAAGCTGGAGAGTAGTACCGGCCTGGAAGTCAACTGAAGCGCTGAGCAGACCACCGGCAATTGTAGACAAAGTCTGGCCGCTGCGGGGAGAAGTAGTCCAAGAGGCCATCTTCTTCACGATATAATCGGCTGATACTGCAGGGTTAACCTCGCTTGATGATGAACCGGGATCGTCGGGATTGAGTTCTGTGCCGGTGGTAGTTCTGACCACTCCTGCGGGGAGCAGTACGCGGTAAGCTGTCTGCGATGCTCCTTCGACCACGGTAAGAGCCTCCGGGAATACCACATTCAGACGCGTCTGATAAGTGCGGTCGACTGCTACTGCAGAGGGATCATTCGGATCGATTTCCCATACAGTCACAGCGTCGTCGAAGTTGCCCGAAGCCGAACGCTGCACGAGAATCTTCTCAGAAGTATTTTTTACGAGTTCGAGGCCGGGGAAAGTACCGGGGTTAGCGTTAGTGAATTCGAACTGACAGCTCTTCATCTTCTGCCATTCGGGGATTATGCTGCCGCTGACGGGAAGCGCACCCTTAGTGACAAGGTAAGAGTCGGCTGTTAGCACTGCGGCGAAGGGGAGAGAAAGAAAGCTGCCGGCATTCATCGCCGTAACTCCTACTCCGAGTGCCAATGCGATAGCACCGACTGAAAGGATAGTTTTTTTCCTCATAAATAATTGGGATTAGTTGGTATTATGTAAATTTATTTTCTATACAGTAATGTGATTAGTTGATATAGTTTTTTTTTCATCGAAGAATTTCCATAACAGGAACTTTCGACACGCAAAGGTAATGAAATATTTATAAAGCGCAATAGATTTTAACAAAAAATTTCAAAAATAATCAAATTTCCACCAATTACTTTCATTTTGCAATCATACTCCCCTATTTATGCAACCAACCTCAACCATTTTGCCACCCAATCTTCCACCCCGAAAAAAAAAGATAAAGCGGAGTCGAACCGGCACGGATTGCTCCACTGGTGCCAAGAAAGACCATTGACCGGCACGGATTGCTCCTTCTTCAAAAAAAAGAGGAGGCAGCTAATTGCTGTCTCCTCTTCTGTACCCTGAGCCGGGGTCGAACCGGCACGGATTGCTCCACTGGTGTTTGAGACCAGCGCGTCTACCGATTCCGCCATCAGGGCTTTCGGATGGCAAATTTAATACTTATTTTCCATCCTACCAAATTTTATGGCCGTTATTTCGGTTTTATGCCTTATTTACGGCCTTGGATTCCTATTCATTCGTAGACAATCTTCGCCTTACGGAGCACCTTCCAGCAACCGTCTTCAAATACGGCCGTACCGCTGCTGATCGTACGTATGCCATCGGCCTCGGCCGTATCGTTGATATCCGGGGCAACGCATCCGCCGGCCAGATAATAGTCGGGGTTGTCAAGGGCCATATCTACAGTCGCTCCGGCCTGAAGCACGCGGAACGTACCGGTGTAACTATCGGTCGTAGTCAGCACAAACACACTCTTTCCCTCCACCGGCTTGCGATCGGCTCTTACAAACAGACCTTTTGAATTGACGCGTCCGAGATAAATCTCACGAGCAGCAGGATTACGACGTGCCGGACGGGACTCTTCAGCCGGGACGGCAGCGGCTGCCGGAGCGGGCGCAATCCGTGTAGAGTCTGATTCGAGTTCGCGACGTGCCATCTTCAGATCTGAAGCGAGTCTGTCGCGGTCTTCGCTCAGACGCAGATTCTCATTGCGGAGATCGTTGATTTCGCGACGCAGGTCGTGGATCTCCTCATCTTTGGCTGCCAGTTTACGTGCAAATTTCTCGCGCAGGATCTCCTCGTCGCTACCGGAATAAGAGCCGGAGCGATAGGCTGATGTCGAAGCCGTGGTCTCTTCTACCTCTTCCTTACGGACTTCCGGGCGACGATTGCGGCGCGAACGGCGAGATTCTTCAGCCGTCGGTTCGTCGTCATCATCTTCCAGATCCTTGGCAGCCTTCGAAGAGTTCTGCATAGTCTTGGATGCGAAGATCACGAGCCATACAACCACGCCGATCAGCACGATGAGAGCCACAACATAGAGCCACGTGCCGGATCCGCTTTCCTTTTTGGATACTGAAGCAGAGTCATCAATGGTGTCAGCCGCTACCGCCGATTCCGCAGCGTTGGTCTGATCAATCACCTGTTCGGCTGATGGCATCGAGGGGGCCTCCTCAGTCTTCTTGGCTGTATCGGCCGGCGCGCCCGTAGCAGGCAACTCCGGAGCAGCCTCAGCGGGAGTCTCCTTCGGCATGTCGGCCGGGTCGGTGAAATTAAGCGCAAGGAGTTTCTTCTTCACCCGCGCACGCGCACCTTTACCCTTTTCATCAAGCCCTTTGGCCTGAAAGAAGGTAGCCGACCAATATTCCACCACTTTATCCTTATCCCAGGAAGCATAGTCGGAGGGCATCCCGGCATTCTTAAATGCCTTGATATTCTCCTTCTCCTTCTCCTTGAGCTGACCCTCAAGGTCGGCCATAGATTTGGGATTGAGATTGTCGAGATAGTCGGAGCCGTTGTTGACCCAGCGCAGATACCATTGGGCGGTCACTGCGCGGGCACGATCCATCTCATCCTTTGTGACTGCCCCGGCAGGGGCAGCCGCAAGGAGAGCGATGCCTAAGACGGCTGCTATCGCTGATATTTTCCTCCGAATATTCATCTTTATTCTTCTTCCTTCATGTTGTGGAAGACATTCTGCACGTCTTCGTCGTCCTCGAATTTCTCGAGAAGTTTTTCGAGAGCCTCTCGCTGCTCCGGTGTCACCTCTTTATAGTCGGTAGGGATACGCTCAAATTCTGCGCTTACGATCTCTGCTCCGTTCTCCTCAAGGAATTTCTGGAGATTGGCAAACTGATCGAAAGCTCCATAGATGAGCCATTCTTCATCCTCGGCTTCGAGTTCGGCCTCGAAGTCCATCAGAGCGAGTTCGAATTCATCATGATCTGTGCCTTCTGCGGGCTTGATGTGGAATACGCTTTTATGATCGAAAAGGAATGAGAGTGAGCCTTGCGTGCCGAGGCTGCCTCCGTGCTTGTTAAAATAGGAACGGACGTTGGCCACGGTGCGCTGGTTGTTGTCGGTAGCGGTCTCTACCACGATTGCGATGCCGTAGGGGCCGTAGCCTTCATATACGATCTCTTTATAGTCGGAAGCGTCCTTATCGGTAGCTTTCTTGATGGCACGTTCTACGGTATCCTTCGGCATGTTGGCCGCCTTGGCGTTCTGCATGAGCACGCGAAGGCGGGGGTTCATCTGCGGGTCGGCACCGCCTGATTTAACAGCCATTGTGATTTCCTTACCGATGCGTGTAAATGTACGCGACATGTTGCCCCAACGTTTCAGTTTGCGGGCTTTGCGATATTCAAATGCTCTTCCCATTTGTCAGTCTTTATTCTTTATTGTTGTTTTGTTATTTTTTTCTTCTTGAGATTCTTTTTTGATTGGCTCGGTCCGGGATGTCCTCCTTATAATATAAAGGGATTCCGGAGAGGCTCAGCGCAGTTCGGCACCGAGGTTTTTCTTCAGGGCGTCGATAATCTTAGCCATAACTGCATCGATCTGACGATCCTGAAGGGTCTTTTCGTCGTCCTGCATCGTGATTGCCACTGCATAGCTCTTCTTGCCTTCGGGGAGATTCTTGCCTTCGTAGACGTCGAAGAGTCGCACGTCGCGGAGCATCTTGCCGCCGGCCTTACGGATAGCCACCTGCACCTGTTCGAATGTCACACCCTTATCGAGCAAGAGAGCAAGGTCGCGACGTACGGGCTGTGTCTTGGGGAGCGGTGTGAATTCCGTCTTGGCGCGTGAAGCGAGACGGTATAGCTCATCCCAGTTGAGTTCGGCGTAAGCTACTTCCTGCTCTATGTCGAGACGTTTGAGTTCGTGGCGGCTGATGATGCCGAGTTCGCCGAGGGTCTTTCCGGCTTTGGATTCAATCAGCAGGCGCACGGCGAAGAGCTGATTGGAATCCTGAGTGAACTTCAGTGAGTTCATGGGGATACCGAGGCGACGCAGAATTGTCTCTACAATCGCTTTGAGCTGGAATACGTCGGCGGCAGTCTCCTGCTGATTCCAGCCTGCGGGGCGATAAGCACCCGTCAGCCAGATACCGAGATGGCATGATTCGGAATAGCCGGCAAGGGGTTTGTCGGGATTGGTCTCTTTTCTTTCAGCATCGTAGCGATATACGTTGCCGAATTCATACATGCGCAGATCGACGGCTTTGCGGTTGACGTTGTGGGCTATAGATTCCAGGCCGCCATAGAGGAGGGTGCGACGCATGACGGAGAGATCCTGACTCAGAGGATTCATCAGAGTGACGGCCGTAGAAGCGGGATATACTTCATTATCGGCGTAGTAGGATACGGCGGTAAGAGAATTGTTGAGAATCTCCATAAAGCCGCGGGCTGTCAGCAGGTCGCTGATCATCTGCTGAAGTGCGTAGCTTTTGTCTACATCGCCGCGCACACTGAGGTTGGCGTGCATCTCACTGCCGAATTCCACATTATTATATCCGTAGACGCGGAGTATCTCTTCTACGACGTCGCAGGGTCGGGTGACATCGACGCGATAGGTAGGCACGTGGAGTCGCAACACGTCGGGATCTTCCGTACCGGCCACGGCGAAGTCGAGAGATTTGAGGATACACATGATGAGCTCCTGCGGAATCTCTTTGCCGATGAGCGATGCGACATATCTGAGCGAGAGGAGCACCTCTACGGGTTCTACGGGATTTTCGTAGAGATCCACAACCGGACCGCACACCTCACCTCCGGCGAGTTGCTGCACGAGGATAGCGGCCAGACGCGCTGCGAAGAGGGTGATGTTGGGATCGGTGCCACGTTCGTAGCGGAAGGAGGCATCGGTGCTCAGACCATGGCGACGTGCGGAGCGGCGCACACGGGTCGGGTTAAACCATGCACTCTCGATGAAGATATTCTGAGTCGATTCTGTCACTCCCGAGTCAAGACCTCCGAAAACACCTGCAAGGGCCATCGGACGTTCTGCGTCGCAGATCATGAGGTCGGCCGAGGTGAGGGTATGCTCTACTCCGTCGAGAGTAGTGAATTTAGTACCATCCTCACATGTACGGACGATTATCTTTTCACCCTTCACCTTGTCGAGGTCGAAGCAATGTAGAGGCTGACCGAGTCCGAGCAGGATGAAATTGGTGATGTCTACGATATTATTGATAGGGCGCTGTCCGGCTGCAATCAGCAGATTGCGGAGCCATTCGGGGGATTCCTCTACTTTTACGCCACGGATGGTGATACCCGTATAGCGGCCGCAACCTTCCTTGTCAAGGATTTCCACCGATGCGCCTCCTTCGTGGCGGTCGACAGCGAAGGCATTTTCATCAGCGAGATGTATCTCGGGAAGTACCGCTGTAGGGTCAGAGGCATAAAGTTCGCGCCAGAGATGAGCCTTGAGGTCGCGGGCACAACCGTAGTGGCTGGCGGCATCGACACGGTTGGGGGTAAGTTCTACCTCCAGACGCCAGTCGCTCTCCACGTTGAAATATTCGGCGGCGGGAGTTCCGGCCGGGACTTCGTCGGGGAGTGTCATGATACCGTCGTGGCTCGTGCCTACTCCAATCTCATCCTCTGCGCAGATCATGCCAAACGATTCTACACCGCGGATCTTCGACTTGCGTATCTGAAATTCCTTATCTCCGTCATAGAGAGTAGTGCCTACCGTGGCGACAACAACTGTCTGACCGGCTGCCACGTTGGGTGCGCCGCATACGATCTGCGTCGGGTTGCCGTCGCCGAGATCTACGGTAGTGATGTGGAGATGGTCGGAATCGGGATGGTCGACGCAGGTCAGCACTTTTCCGACTACAATGCCGCGGAGACCTCCGCGGATTGTCTCTACCTCCTCCACGTTGTCACACTCCAGGCCGAGCGATGTGAAGACGGCCGCAAGCTCATGCGGCGTATAGTTGAAATCGATATAGCGTTTCAGCCACTTATAGGATATATCCATCGGTGTTCGAAATTAGATGTTCGATATTTTTATGTTAAAAAAGGCCCTTCTGACGCTTGTTAATCCGCACGCGAGCCTATGGATTTGCAAAATTACTAAAAAATCGGGTCATTTCAGCCTATATCGGCAAAAAATATAACTTTTTCATTAAAAGGAGGGATTTTGCCAAATATTTTTTGTAAATTTGCGGTCGGACAATGTGGCCGGACCTGCGTCTTGACTCATTTTGCACGCCCATCCTCCGACCGCGCTCTAACCCTCTACCGAATCTGACCCAAATGAAAATCCACCACGAAGGTATCAACACGTTAGTAATGCTTTTCATCGTGCTGTTGGCGCTCAACATCCCGGTGTGGCTCTTCCTGCCCCCATGGATTCTGCCTGCCTGCTGCACTGCTATCTCCGTGCTGATGTATTCGTTCGTCTTCAATTTCTTCCGTTGTCCGGTCAGAGTCTTTAAGGGTGACACGAAGAATCTGATGGTCAGCTCGGTCGATGGAAAGGTGGTAGCCATAGAGCGCGTCAACGAACCGGAATATCTGAAATCAGAAGCAATTATGCTCTCCGTCTTTATGTCGCCGCTCAACGTCCATGCGAACTGGTTTCCGACCTCGGGCGTTGTAGAATATGTAAGACATCACAACGGGCGTTTCCTCTCAGCCTATCTCCCTAAGAGTTCGACTGAGAATGAGCGGTCGACAATCGGAATCGCGCTACCCAACGGACAGCGTATCACCGTGAGGCAGATCGCCGGTGCAATGGCCCGCCGCATCGTCACTTATGCCCGGGAGGGCGACCTCTCCCTCATTGATGAGCATCTGGGCTTCATCAAGTTCGGTTCGAGAGTTGATATCTATCTCCCTCTCGACGCTGAAATTCTCGTGAAGATGGGCCATAAGACAAGCGGCGGACTGACCCCCATCGCCCGACTTAATCCAAATCCATGAACATTATCCGCAGAAATATACCCAACACGCTGACCTGCTTGAATATCCTTTCGGGCTGTATCGCTGTAGTCTTTGCCTTTCATCCGGCTGAGATGTTCGGACAGTGGGCCGGATGGCAATGGGCGTGTATGGCTATCGGCATCGCAGCCGTGGCCGATTTCTCCGACGGTTTCATGGCTCGTCTGCTCCACGCTTATTCCGACCTCGGGAAGGAACTTGATTCACTCTCGGATCTTGTCAGCTTCGGAGTGGCGCCGGCCATGCTCGTAATGAATATCTTAGGACATAATCCCTCTACCCCGGCGTGGCTTCCCTGGATCGCTCTGTTCATCCCTGTCTGTGGAGCGCTTCGTCTGGCAAGATTTAATATCGACACGCGCCAGACGGATGGCTTCATAGGTCTCCCGATTCCGGCTAATGCTATTTTTTGGATCGGTTGGGCAGCTCTGGCCATGGGCGGAGATATGTCATGGATTGTCAATACATGGGTAGTATTGGCCTGCATCGTTCTTGAAGCTCTTTCGATGATCAGCAATATTCGTTTCATTTCGCTTAAATTCCACAATTATAAATGGAAAGAGAATGAACGCCGCTGGATTCTTCTCCTTGCCTCGCTGCTGATGATTATATTCTGGGGTCTGGCGGCTTTCTGGCCCGTCATTTGCATATATCTCCTCATATCTTTAGCCGGCAAGTCGAAGTGAAGACATCACCGGACTGACATTCAATCAATTATTTCCAATTAATTTATTCGAAGTTGAGTTATTTCTTTGCAATCATATTGATATGTATCCTTATCTGGATGTTTTTTGGCGACCGCATAAAGATGTGGGCGCAGCGCCGGATGATGGAGAAAATGGAAGACGCCCTCCGCGCTCAGATGGGAATGCCTTCGGCCAAGGAGGAGCGTAAGCGCAGGCGTCAGGCCGAAAAGCAGCAAGCGCAGAAGCCGGGGCGTCGCGGCGCGACGACCTATCAGCATAATCCGAAGGCCGATCATCAGTCTTCGCAGGCTATGGGCGACGTAATCATTCCGCGTGAATATGCTGAGGATGTGGAGTTTGTAGAATATAAAGAATTTTCCTCATCTACTACTGTCATCGATCAGGCGGCGTCCGACGGAAAGTCGGGACGACAGACGATCATAACAGAAAGCCAAGTGACCGACGTGGAATACACTGAGATAAAGACCAAGAAATAACTCTCTGCAAAAACTGCGGATCGGACGTGCGGACCGACAATCCAATGCTTCAAAATCCGATTTTGCATAATCTGATTATTACGTTTTGAAGACTCTCTATATCACCGATCTCGACGGAACTTTACTAAATAGCGATGTAGCCGTCAGCGACGCTTCGATCGAGATGCTCAACCGCGCTCTCGATATGGGGGCGATGATCAGTGTGGCCACAGATCGCACTCCTGCCACTCTCTGCAATCTGCTTAAGAATATTCGTCTGACTCTGCCGATTGTGGCTATGACGGGGGCGACGCTTTGGGATCGGGAATCGAATACGTATTCTCACGTCTGCACTTTTCCTCCGGAGAAGGCAGCTGAGATTCGCAAGGTATATGCCGAATTTGACCTTCCGACATTTATCTATACGCTCCGCGACAATATGATGCATATCTATCATCAGGGGCCTCTGTCGGATCCGGAGCGTGCTTTTGTGGCCGAACGCCTTAACTCCCCTTATAAGACATTCCATCTATGCGACCCGGCGTTGGCCTCGTTCAATTTCGGAAAGAGCGAAATCACGTCGGATACTCCCGTAGCGATTCCTGAACATATCGACAATGCGATTCTCTTCTTCGGCATGCAACCTACCGGTCCCGATCATCCCGCTTTTGAGGCGCTTAAGAAAGTGGAGGGTATCAATCCGATGTTCTATCCCGACGCAAATTCTCCGGAAGTCACTATGATAGAAGCGTTTCCGCGACATGCCTCAAAACGCAACGGCATCCGGATTCTTAAGCAGCTTACGGGAGCCGACCGAGTAGTAGTCTTCGGCGATAATCTCAACGATCTTCCGATGTTTGAAGAGGCCGATATGTCGGTAGCAGTCGCGAACGCCCTTACGGAGGTGAAGGAGAAGGCAGATCTCATCATAGGTAGCCACGACGAAGATGCCGTAGCCGCTTTTATACTTGAGGACACGCTACGCAACTCCCCGACTCCACTTATGACGGAATTCTGACATGAGAAAGATATCCATCTACGACAATCTGCGCACCGGCCGTCTGATTTTCCTGGTAATCAGTCTGATTGCCGTGATTATCGTGATGCTCATAAGCAATAATCTCGTTAAGGCGCTCGCTCAGCAGGAGCGTGAGAGAATGAATATATGGGCGCAGGCCACCGAGCGCCTGGCGCAGGCTGACGCAGACGCGGATTTTGAGTTTCTCCTCTCTATTATTGAGCAGAATAATTCGATTCCGGTGATGGTAGCTGATGCCGATTTCAACATTCTGGAATATCGCAACTTCCGTCTCCCCGACGGCAATCCGGGCGACCCCATTGGCTTCGATAATCTCTCCGATCGCGGACGAAATTATCTGCTGAAACGCCTGAAAGCTCCCGGCGGTGACACTCCGCTGAGCGAAATGGCCCGGAAGAATCCTCACTTTATCGAAGTGAAGATTTATGAAGATTCCTATCAATATATCTATTATGAGGATTCAATTCTGCTGAAGCGCCTTAGCTGGTATCCTTATATTCAGCTGGGGGTGATGCTGGTATTGGTAATTATCATATATTTCGCAGTGATCTACACGAAACGCGCTGAACAAAACCGCGTATGGGTCGGTCTTTCCAAGGAGACGGCTCATCAGCTGGGCACTCCCATCTCCTCCCTTATGGCATGGTCGGAATATCTGGCCGCGACGGGAGTTGAACCCGAAATCACTTCAGAAATCGATAAGGATGTGAAGCGGCTCTCCGTAATCGCCGACAGATTCTCAAAGATCGGCAGTGTCCCCGAGCTTAATCTGGAATATCTCAACGATGTGCTTGTCACTTCGCTCGACTATATGAAGAACAGAATCTCCGGCAAAGTGAAGATTACAATGGATCTTGACCCGGACGATCACGGAGTGCATCTCTCCCGTCCTCTCTTCGAATGGGTGATGGAGAATCTCGCAAAGAATGCGGTCGATGCCATGGATGGCAAAGGCGACATACGGATCACTACCGGCTCAGACGCCAAGACAGCCTGGATCGAAGTGAGCGACACGGGTAAAGGTATCGCACGCAAAAACTTTAAGACCGTATTCAATCCTGGCTATACCACCAAGAAACGGGGCTGGGGGCTCGGTCTTACCTTAGTGAAACGCATAATCGAAGAGTATCACGGCGGCAGAATCTACGTAAAATCCTCCGAAATAGGCCACGGCACAACCTTTAGAATCGAACTCCCTCTCTGCTCCTGATACCCACCCCGGTTGCAGCGACTCTCCCATCTCTCCATAATTTCCGGTCCATCCGGTAATCCACTTAAATAAAATAAGAAAGATTGGAAAATCGCCTCGAAATAGCCCATCGGCTCTCACAACGCCTCACACAACAGCAGCTCCGATTCGTAAAGTTGCTGGAACTAAGTGCGCCCGAACTTGACGAAGCCGTGGAGCACGAACTTGAAGCCAACCCGGCTCTCACTACGGAGGACGCCGCCGCTTCAGCTGCCGATGCTCCTCGTGAAGGTGCCGGACGTGACTCCAATTCTCCCTCTTATTTCAACTTCGGTAGCCGAGCGCTAAATGCAGATCCGGATGCTCCGGCTTTTACCCCCCGCGATAATTCCGAATCTCTCACCGATATCCTCACCCGCCAGATCGATGAGCGTGAAGTAGACCCGGAAGTTGCAGAGACAGCCCGCTATATAGTTGGCAATCTCGACAATAACGGTTGGCTTACGCGAAGCATCCCGCAGATGCTCAACGACCTCGCAATCTTTCAGGACCGGCATGTCGACACCGCTACCGCCGAAAAAGCTCTCGAGCTCGTCAGAAGTCTTGACCCTCCCGGAGTAGGAGCTGATAATCTCGCCGATACCCTACTCCTGCAGCTGCAAAGAATGTCGCCCTCTACAGTCCGGAATGACGCAATCGATATTATTTCCCGTTTCTTCAGGGAATACCACATGCGCCACTCCCACAAAATCATCTCCGGACTCGGTCTCTCCCGCCAGCGTCTCGATGCTGCCAACCGACTCATTCTCTCGCTGAATCCCAAACCCGGCGCTCTATACGGAGGTGCGGAATCTACGTCCGCTGCCACGATCATTCCGGATTTCGTAATCAGTAACGATGACGACGAACTGACAATACAGCTGACCAGCCGACTACCGGAACTTACCGTGGAATCCACATTCTCCGAAGCGGTCAGAGAGATGGAGCAACGCAAACGTGACGACAGAAAAGGAGCGGAATTTATCATATCGAGTTTCAACGACGCCCGCGACTTTATCAAAATCATCCGTCAGCGACGCCAGACGCTGATGAGCGTAATGACAGCGATAGTAGATTTTCAGAAAGATTACTTTGAGACAGGCGACGTCTATACACTCCGGCCTATGATGCTTAAAGACATTGTAGCGCCCACAGGTCTGGATATCTCTACTATCTCCCGCGCCACAGCCAATAAATACATAGCCCTCCCCTGGGGAGAGATTCTCCCGCTGAAAGCGTTCTTCAGCGGACGCGTCAACATGACAAATTTCTCCGGCAACTCCGCAAAAGCAACTATCCAACAGACTGATGAGAGAACGGAAGAGCATGGTGTCCTTAAGCCGGAAAAGGCCGCGGCGACCGAGGCTGCAACGACTGATCACGAAGCACTTACCAATCGCCAGATACAGGCAGCCATAGCCGAACTGATAGTCGACGAGGATCCGCGTCGCCCACTCAGCGATGAAAAAATACGCAATGCGCTCGAAAAGCAGGGATATGAGATTTCACGACGTACTGTAGCCAAATATCGCGACCGAGCCGGCATACCGATCGCCCGCCTGCGCAGAAAATTCTGAAGTACTCCGCAAAAAACCACCAAAATAATTGGCAATCACATATTTTTTAACTAACTTTGCATTTCGGAAGCGGTAGGCCTCAAATTTTGCATCAGACAGGATCTGAAGCAATTCTCGCCGACGCATCCCAACAAGTTCTAAATTATCCCGTCAAAAATCACAATGGCAAATACTCCCAACCAGCAGGAACAGAACGCAATCGACACTCTCAACGATCAACTCACTAACGTCAGTGAGCGCGTGGCAAAAAATAAGAAAGTCCTCACATGGACTCTCGTTTTCGTTATCCTCATCGGCCTCTGCTGGTGTGGTTGGCTATGGTTCTACCAGACTCCCCGCACCAACAACTCCGTAAAAGCCTATGACGAAGCAATGACAAAGGCTATGGCAGGCGACTCTGTAGCAGCTATTGAGTTTGCAAAGGTTGCCGACAAGTTCAGTGGCACTGACGCAGGCAATGTCGCTGCTATGCAGGCTGCCCAGGCTTATTATCGCACCGGCAAATATCAGGAGGTCGTAAAATATCTCAAGAAATTCTCTACCAAGGACGACGTGATGGGCGCTCAGGCCGACGTACTTCTCGGCGATGCTTACGTCAACCTCAAGAAATATGACGACGCTATCTCTTCATTCCAGAACGCAGTGAAGAAAGCTTCGGGCAACGAACAGATTGTTCCGATGGTGCTTTGGAAAGAGGCTAACGTCTATGACGCCCAAAAGAAGTATGCGGAGGCTCTCAACTGCTATGAGCAGATCAAGTCGGCCTTCCCCAACTTTACTTTCGGCAACGGACTTACTCCCGACGCATATATCGCGCGTGAAAAGGCTCGCCTCGGCAAGTAAGCAATAATCGCATCTTCATCCATAAAATAATAAGACACAATTTGCTATTTTATGTAAAGGACCGACGCATGATGCGCCGGTCCTTTCCTTTTCCGTAAGCAATCTGCGTCCTCCCGCCCGCTGCCCGTGATCATATCCTCGAATTGGGAGGAGTGCAAATATCAATTATTTTAGATTCTGAATCTATATCTTAAGTAATATATAATATATATGAATATACTTGTTAAACTGGCTTTAGTAGCCGCAGCAGGCGGCATAGGGGCCGTATGCCGCTATCTTATAGAACTCTGGCTTAAAGCTACCCCTATGGGCTTTGCCACGTGGGTAATCAATTCTCTCGGCTGTCTGCTCATAGGCATCGCTGCCGGTTGGCTCGTCAATACCAACTGCGGTTGGAACGAAAACGCTCGCACAGCCTTTGCTCTGCTGACAATGACAGGATTCTGCGGAGGGTTCTCCACATTCTCCAGTTTCACTCTCGACTGCGTAAAATACTACGAGAACGGCCATTTCATGATCTGGGTAATCTTCGGCACAATGACTGTATTCGTAGGGCTCTTCGGCTGCGCCATTGGCTATTACATTGGGAAGCAACTTTAAGCCCCCACAACTTACGATACTCCCCATCAAAGGAAGACTCATCGCTTCGAGACGCGCGCACGCATCCCGAAAAGCCTACTTCCCCCGGAAGAGTCAGTATAAAAAAGAAGCAGACAACTTTCACAAGTTATCTGCCGCTGTGCGAATCAAATTTATTTCTACAAACCTAACATAAACGATTTTGTCGTCATTTTTCTTGTTTTCTACACCTTTATACTAACCTTGTAATTTCTTTAAATCCATCCTGTGTTTGGTTGCCGGTTAACTCGACCGACGCTGAGGGATTCGTGTGAATAATTCTAACCTTTAAAATCCTTTCTACCTTATGTTGTAAATCTGCCCCTCCGGGCGATTCCTGCTGTAACCAGCTTGTAAGAATTTACTCAATTAACTTGAGTATGAAGCCTCGTCGGAATTGTCTTTCTTTCCGACAATGCAAAGTTACAACATCCCGGCGGCAATTCAAAACAATATTGAGAGCATATAAGAGGGTATATAAATTATTATTTCTTTTTTTAATTGATTTACAATCATTTAAAAATTTGCAATATAAACTGTAATCCAAGTCATATATAGACCAAATTAGATTAAAAAGAGATCAGAAAGTGTTAAAATTAAGTGATAATCCACCTCAATCCGCGGCTTGATCAGAAGAGTTCGGGATCTACATTCTTCTTTCCTAAATTCATCACGTTGGCATCGAAGTTATCGCGATCGATCGCGCGATTGCGCATCCTGTTGCGATATGCATAGACAGTGCTGACGCTATAGTTGAGAATCTGAGCGATCCGCTGCGACTCTTCGACGCCGAGACGCACGAAACCGTAGATACGGAGTTCGGGCGGAAGTTCTCCCGATTTCTTGAGCTCCACTTGCTCATCGGGCTTGAGGAGAGAATTGATATTTTCGATAAAGTCGGGGTAAATATCGAGCAGAGCGACGTCGAAGGTCTTATAGAAATCATCGTTGAGTTCGTCGGCATATTTACCTGTCTTGATAAGGCGAAGGAGATCATCCCCCTGCCCGGACGAGATCTTACGCACGACGAGTTTCTGGAGCGATTCGAGACGTATGGCGTAGGTAGAGCATAAGCCGATGAAGTGTCCGATATAGGATTCCTGAAGATGGGCCGTATCCGCGAGTTTCTTGGCATTCCGACGTGAGCGCTTGATCATCCGCATCAATATCACACACAACACGACTGACACGATAAAAAGAAACGTCACCAGCAGGAAATATATCATCAGTTCGTCGCGCGATGCATTGATCTTCTCCTTATAAGCCTCGTCAATCATCGGAAGAAGCGAAGCGATCGAGACGGTGCGCATCCTGACATTACCCTCCATCGCATCTTCGAGAGCGAAATTGATATATTTGAAGGCATCGCTGAGTTCGCCTTGCTGATAGAGCCATTCGGCAAGCGCGGGGAGCGCGTAGCCGTCTTTTACACATCCTTTGATATCGGAAATAGCAGCCTTCGCAAGGTATGAGGCATATCCTGTCGGATCGCCTTCATTGCGGCTGACGATACCCAACTGGAAAGCGGCCATACCATAGAGGTTGGATTCTTCCGGCAGACTCTTACACATCTCTTCAAGCATCTTGCGAGCATCTTCGTTCTGACCTCGCTGCACAAGGCGCTCTGCGACGTAGAATGTGCGGGTGGGATCTGAGACCGGGAGATGCTGAATGAGTGAGTCGTCATATTGCATGTAGCGGGTCGTATAGTCGTTGAAGAATTGACGCTCACCTTCTACGTAGGACCTCATGTAGCCATACATCTTGCGTCCGGCCAGCCAGTAGGATATCTTCATTGCGCGGTCGGCCACCATCGGTTCGACTACGTTAAACTCAGCCACGGCCCGGGTGAAGATACCGGCCGTCGACAGGGCGTTGATTCGCGCTATGCGGCTATTGAATTCATCAAGCTTGTTGCCTGACTGCTGCGAAAGACGTATGGCCAGTTCGGAATATCTCAATGCCGAGTCGGCACGCATCGGGAGATAGGTCTGGGAAATTTTAACGGCCGCACGGCTTCTCGCCTCAATTTCTGAAGATGGGAGGGTCAGGAAGATATTTTTCAGCGAGTCGAGTTCGGTCGTCTTGTCACGCATATAGACGTCGGCTGAGGCCATCACCCGGTTAAGATTATGGAGTTCTTCTTTGGGCAGTTCTGCCTTTCCGCGTGCTGCTTCGACTAACGCTGCAGAGCCGATGATTGACATTCCGACAAGCGCCACACGCAGGTATCGTAGGGAGATATAGTTTTTCAGGTTCATTTTTTACGTCGCTCAATTGCGAATTTATCGCAAAGTTACAAAAAAAATTGTAATTTTGCAGCCATGAAAGAATCGACCACCGACAATCAGCGAGAATTGATGATTATCATCAATCCTATAGCAGGCACCAAAGCGGGGTCTGCCGCGATCGACATGATCGAAGAAGAGGCTCATAAATTACGTTATTCAATCCCGACGACCGATGGCTCCGGCCATTCGGAGCCTCACGCTACCGAAAAGGCCTCTGAGTTTTTGCATCCTTATCATATTGATCTGCGCTTTACGGCTCACGGAGGACACGCTACCGAACTGGCCCGCGAGGCCGTGGAGCGTGGCTATTATGGCGTGATTGCCTGCGGAGGCGACGGCACGGTCAATGAAGCGGCACGTGGCGTATGCGGCTCGTCGACTGCCCTGGGAATTATTCCGCTCGGGTCTGGCAACGGATTGGCTCGCCATCTCGGAGTGCCTCTCACTATCCGCGGAGCCTTTAAGGTGATTGCGGAGGATCGCATTCTTGAATCTGACTATGCTACGGCCAACGGCCGTCCTTTCTTCTGCACATTCGGAGTGGGTTTTGACGCTGAGGTCACTGATAAGTTCGCCAAACTCCCGGGGCGTGGCCTGAAGACTTATCTTAAAGCGGTGTTTGAGGAATATTTCAGATTTAAGGCCGATACATACACTATTATCTGCGACGGTCAGCGACTGACGGAGCAGGCTCTGCTCGTTGCGGTATGCAATGCGTCGCAATATGGCAACAACGCTTATATCGCACCGAATGCGTCGATCAAGGATGGGCTGCTCGACGTCACTATCATTCATCATGGAAATCTGCTGGAAAATACTTTTGCAGCAATGGATATGCTCTCGGGTATGACGGGTAAGACGGCTACGTCTACCACCTTGCGCACCCCGTCGCTCAAAATTATCCGCAGCAACGGCGGTCCGGCTCATTTCGATGGCGAACCGGCTTCGATTGAGGATGAAATCGATATCCGATGCCATCATAAGGCGCTCCATCTTTTCTCTACGGAAAAGAAACATAAGCTTCATGCCATTATGGCTCCTGAAATACCCTTCCTATCCCCTATCGCCCTGACTGTGCGCGACCTCCGCTTCAAACTCTATAATCTCCTGATCAAGTAGCCCGGCAAACGCAGAGGTCGCCGAACAAAACGCACACCGAATCGTTATCTCTGCTCCTCCTTGATGGAAATCTTCTTCTCAAGGCGAGGCATAATCCGGTTGATAAAGCGGATTGCATAGGGGTCAAACCGCGTAACGCGATAGACGAAATATCGCTGCAACATAAAATTCCATGCCCACGAGACTATCAGGGCTACAAACAGTCGGGCCACGGAGAAATATCCGGCTTTCTTAAAACCGAGAGTCTCGAGCCAGTCCCAGTCTTTGATTACGCCGTAGAGAATCTCTGTGCCGAAGGAATTGAGCAACAGACTGCCTACCCATACCATCACATATTTTACCACTACCGCCCGCCAGTCGACGCCATCGGCATGAAACGTGAAGCGATAGTTGATGATGCAGTTGACTATTCCTCCGGCTACAGCTCCTAAAGCTGAGGCAAGGAAGGGGGAAAATCCTATCCATTGAAAGAATACAAAACTAACTGCGAAGTCGACCCATCCGGATGTCTGCGACGATACGGCTGAGCGTAGAAAGGTGAAGATAAAATTATCGTTTTTAAGGAGATTATCTCCCACTTTTTTAATTTCCATTGTAGGCGATCCTAATATTTTTGGTCCCTTTATCCATTGGAGTTTTATAAGCATGAAGAAATATATCCTTCATGCCGATTCCTTATCCGACCACAAAATTACAAAAATTTAAATAACTTTCACACTTTTTCCCGTTTTAACTCGCCTCTTTCACCTCGCTTCTTTCAAATAATAGTTAATTTTGCATTATTTTTCCTCTATGGCGGTGTTGGTTTGCCTTTCAAAAGGGAGTTACGATTTGTTGTAATGACGGGGCAATGACCGGACCGGGGATAAATAATTACTTACCGATATGGAGACACCAAATTACAGAATAGCCACTCTTTCCAATGGGATGCGCGTAGCCTTGCGGCATACGCCTGATTCGCTCGTCAGCTATATCGGCATTGCAGTCAATGCCGGCAGCCGCGATGAGGATCCGTCGCGCCATGGGCTTGCCCATTTCGTTGAGCATACGATATTCAAAGGGACGGCCTCGCGCCGCTCTTGGCATATCTCCAACCGCATGGAGAGTATCGGGGGCGAACTGAATGCCTATACTTCAAAGGAGGAGACAGTGATCTACACTAATGCTCCTGCCGGAAATGCAGCGCGCGCTATTGAGTTGCTATATGATATCGTGGCAAATTCACGCTTCCCCGAGGGCGAACTGGAGAAAGAGCGTGAGGTAGTGATCGAAGAGATTAATTCATATCTTGATTCGCCGGCCGATTCGGTCTATGATGAGATTGAAGAATTGGTCTATGCCGGATCCGGACTCGCCCATAATATTTTAGGTTCGAAGGATAGCGTAAGAAGTCTTACGGGTCACGACTGCCGGGAGTTCCTGGATTCCTGGTATGTAGCCGGCAATATGACGGCTTATATTGCAGACCCTACTGATCCCGATCGACTCATCGCTCTGATGGAGAAATATTTCGGACGATTGCATTTTGAAGGCCGGAAGCATGAACGGATTTTGCCCCCACCCTGCCGGGGTTTTGATAAGGTGATCGACCGACAAGGACATCAGGCGCATACGATTCTTGCCTACCGACTTTTCGGACGTAAGGATCCGCGCCGGTTTGCGCTTTTTCTGCTTAATAATTATCTGGGGGGGCCGTGTATGAATTCGCGTCTGAATCAGGAATTGCGCGAAAAGCGCGGTCTGGTCTATACGGTCGATTCATCCGTAGGTCTGCTGTCGGATACAGGCCTTATGCAGATCTATTTCGGGTGCGATCCCGGAGGCTCGGAGCGTTGTGTAAAGATTATCCGCAAGGAGATCGACCGCCTGGCATCGGCGTCACTTTCCGATCGGGCTTTCGAAGCGATCCGCAATCAATATTGCGGCCAGTTGCTCGTCAGCAGTGATAATCGGGAGAGCATGGCTATGTCGATGGGCAAAAGTCTGCTTTATTATGACGAAATCCACGATATTCCCCGGACGACAGAGAGGATCCGGAGCGTGACCAAAGAGGAATTTCTGGATATGGCCCGGATGATTGCCGACGCCCCTTTATCACGCCTTACAATTAAATAATTGCCGGTCGGCAACTATTATTTCCAATAATACTTAAGCTACTCTTAAATGAAAATCGATAATATTGATCTCGGATATCGCCCCGTGATGCTCGCTCCGATGGAGGACGTCACGGATGAATCTTTCCGCCTGATATGCCGCGAGCAGGGCGCTGCAATGGTATATACTGAGTTCGTCTCGGCCGAGGCTCTTATCCGCGATATAAAGTCTACCACCCGCAAGCTCCTCGTCAATGACGCGGAGCGTCCCGTAGCTATTCAGATCTATGGCCGAGAGGCCGACGCAATGGTGGAGGCAGCCAAGATTGTGGAGCAGGCCGGACCCGATGTGCTGGATATTAATTTCGGATGTCCTGTAAAGAAAGTGGCTCATAAGGGGGCCGGGGCCGGGATGTTGCGCGATATCCCCAAACTCCTTGACATCACTGAAAAGGTAGTGAAGGCCGTCAATATTCCGGTGACGGTAAAGACTCGCCTTGGATGGGACGCCGAAAATAAGATAATTACTGAATTAGGACCGCGTCTGCAGGATTGCGGAATTAAGGCACTGACCGTGCATGGCCGCACACGAGCACAAATGTATAACGGCCAGGCTGACTGGACTCTTATCGGCCAACTTAAGGCCGACCCGAGAATGACCATTCCCGTCATCGGCAATGGCGACATCACTTCGCCGGAGGAAGCCCGCGAGGCGTTTGAGAAATTCGGGGTCGACGGCATTATGATAGGTCGGGCTGCTTTCGGTGCGCCCTGGATTTTTCGTGAGGTGCGTTCGTTCCTTGATTCCGGGACGTATACCCCTCTTTCTATCTCTGAAAAGATGGCGTTGCTTCGACGCCAGATCGATGAGAGTATCGGAAGAATCGATGAATATCGCGGCATTCTTCATATCCGCCGTCATCTGGCTTCTTCTCCTCTCTTCAAGGGAATCCCGAATTTCCGCGAAACACGCATCAAGATGCTACGGGCTACTACCCGCGAGGAACTCGAAGCTCTACTGGTATCAACGGAATCACGATTGCTCGAACTCAATCAGGCGGAATTATAAGTAAGGGAATGTCGGCTTGCAGCTAAATCGCGCCCTACTGCAACTTTCCGACCTGTCCGGCCAACAAATCAGCTCGCAAAAACATTATATATTTATAATCCACTATATAACTATATACTCAACCCGCTGAACTATGCAGAAATATATTCTCTCCCTGTTGATGATTCTTATCTCCACTGCCTTAAAGGCCGAGGAGGCCCGACCGATTCAGTCTGACCCCGAAGATGAGGATCTACGCGTCGAAACGCCCGCTCCCAACGTAAAGGATTTCTTAAAGGATATCGGCAACTTTCATAAAATCAATGTAATCAATAGTGTCAACGTAGTCTACACCCATTCTACTGATACTCTCGGCCACGTCGCTTATTCTACTACTCCGGAACTCGCTGAATCCATCTTTATTTCCAATAATAAGGGCGACCTGAAGATTGAGATTGACGGGGAAAACGTAGATTTTTCAAAACTCCCCACTATCTATGTATCTTCTCCGATGGTCGACAGAGTTGTCAATAATGGTGATTTTAACGTGAGAATTGAGTCTGACGCGAAAGTCGAGAATTTTACGGCCCGACTTGCCGGCAATGGCTCGATCGTTGTCAGCAATCTCGATGCCGAGTATGTCAATGCGAGAATCGTGACGGGCATGGGCACTATAATTATTTCCGGAAAATGCGATGATGCCGATTTTCGTATGGCGGGGACCGGGACTATCCAGGCCGATATGCTTAAAGCAACCGACGTCACCTGCCAATACGTAGGAGGCGGTTCGATTTCCACATATCCTCTGAATAATCTGACGGCTAAGGGAATCGGTTCGACACGCATCCATTATCGAGGCAATCCCAAGATCAAACATCGCGGGGGCGGAAAACTCATTCCGAATAATTGATTTCCGCCAACGACTGATTAACCATATCCCCCTCCACCTGCCGTCGGCAATCGGCGTGACCCGGCAGGGATTCTCTCTCCACACCTCATCAACTTCTCTAACCTATCTACATGGATCTAAAACTTCTTACGGCCCGCACTTTGAAATGGAACGCAATCGATCGTGTAGCCACTCAGGTATTGTATGCCGTAGTCGGTGTGGTGCTTGCCAATATCCTCTCTCCGGAAGAATTCGGTCTGGTCGGCGTGCTGCTGATCTTTCAGGCTTTCGCCACTATTCTCGTAGATTCAGGGTTCGGAGCCGCTCTGCTCCGTGAAAAAGAACCGTCGCAGACGGATTATTCCACCGTCTTCTGGTTTAACCTTGGTGTCAGTCTGCTGATATATATCGTGCTTTTCTTCGGTGCGCCTGTCATTGCCTGCATATTTCAGGGGCAAGAGGTTCTGATTCCGATGTCGAAAGTGATGTTCCTTACTTTTGTCATCAACGGGATAGCTATTGTGCAGGTCAACCGATTGATGAAGAAGATGGATGTCAGGATGATAGCGGTCTCCAATTCCGCAGGACTGGTGATAAGCGGGGGTGTGGCTATATGGCTTGCCCTGCGCGGAGCCGGTGCCTGGGCATTGGTGTGGCAGAGTATAGTCCTGGCTTCTGTCAAATCCATTATCCTCTGGGCCACCGGGGGATGGCGACCGAGTCTCTGTTTCTCGCGACTTACGATGCGCAAGATCCGGGCTGTAGGGCTGAGCGTATTCTCTTCATCTTTGCTCAATACTATCTCACTGAATATCTACAACTTCGTAATCGGAGCCTTTTATACCATCTCTGCCTTAGGCGTATATACACAGGCTGATAAATGGGCAAAGATGGGATCGGCTTCGATGTCGCAGATTCTTACGTCTTCATTCGTGCCGCTGCTTTCGAAGGTGCAGGATTCTCGTGAGACGTTTCTGAGATACGTTGACAAGACCGGGCGCTTCACTGCGTTTATTCTCCTCCCGGCGATGACTCTTTTGGCCGTGATGGCTGCCCCTCTCTTCCATCTCCTTTTCGGCAATAAATGGGACGCAGCAATACCGCTATTTCAGATTCTGTCGATACGCGGTATATTCGTGGTGCTTATCTCTCTTTATAGCAATTACCTGTTGGCTCTGGGGAAGGCTCGCAACCTGTTCGTGTCCGAGGCCGTGAAAGATGGACTTATCTTCATCGCCATTCTTGCCACGATTTTCCTTCGCGACATAACATGGCTGATCATCGGACAGTTGGTCGCAAGCATCGCCACTTGGATCTTGCTCTTGCCCCTGACCGCACGCTCGCTGACCACTACCGTAGGGCGCCTGCTCTCTCATCTTCTCCCCTTCGCAGCGATGAGCGCCGCAATGGCTCTCGTATGCTTGATAATCGAAACGTCCGCTCCTCTGATTCTTCCGGATCTCAACCTCGTTGCTCCGCTGACGCGCCGTTTAGTAACCAATGGTCTGATCCTCCTATTTCAGTTCACCGCCGGAGCGGGAATATACCTTGTTTTACTCCGCGTCTTTCACATCTCCGAACTTCCCGAAGCCCTAACTTATCTCTTCGGCCGCTTCCGCAAAAGACTGCCCTGATAGCACTCCAAAGAAATTTCAAAAAAAGCCTTCTTCACTCATAAACGATAAAGGGCGTGCTTTCACACGCCCTTTATCGTAAATTATCTATAATATAATTCTGTTCAGTCGATTGTATTTCCGAAGTAACTGCTGCCGTCGAAGCAATGTGTGCAGAGCTTCTCTTTGGGCAGACCGATGGAAGCTACGAGCGTCTCAATCGGATTGAATTTTAGCGACGTCAGGCCAAACCGCTCACGGATAGCCTCTACGAGACGATTATATTCGGGCGAACCTGTGGCAGCATATTTATCAAGGTTCTTGTTGGGGTCGCCTTCGAATTTTTCAATAAGACGCCGAGTCAGAAGTTCCATATCGCTCTTTGATGAAGTAAAACCGATATATCGGCAACCGTAGATAAGCGGCGGACAGGCAATACGCATGTGTACTTCCGTAGCGCCATTGTTGTAAAGTTCTGAAACGTTGTCGTTGAGCTGCGTACCACGCACGATGGAATCGTCGCAGAAAAGTGCGCGCTTCCCTTTGAGCATCGCACGATTGGGCACGAGTTTCATTTTGGCCACAAGATTACGCATAGATTGCTCGGACGGAGTGAAGCTGCGGGGCCATGTCGGAGTATATTTGGAGATGCAACGATGGTAGGGCACGTTATGACCGGCCGCATACCCCAGAGCCATTCCAACCCCGGAATCAGGAATACCACAGGCACAGTCAACTTCCGTCTCATCCGTCTGACCCATATCGTAACCCGACGCGAAACGCGCCTCTTCTACGTTGCGCCCTTCATAGGTGGAAGTCGGGAAACCATAATAGACCCAGAGGAAGGAGCATACTTGCATCTTGTCGCCGGGAGTAGCGATTGTCACGGCGGATTCCGGAGTGATGGCTACAATCTCACCGGGGCCAAGGTCGCGGACATGTTCGTAGCCAAGATTCTCGAAAGCCGTAGTCTCGGATATCATGCAGTAGGCGCCCTCTTTATGGCCGAGCACGAGAGGAGTACGTCCAAGTCGGTCGCGAGCTCCGATGACCTCCTTCTCGGTAAGAATCAGCAGGGTACATGAACCTTTGATCCGGTCAAACATGTAGTTGATTCCCTCGCGGAAGGTGCGCCCCTGATTGATGAGAAGGGCTATGAGTTCGGTCTGATTGGTCTTGCCCGAACTGAGTTCGCCGAAGTGGACTCCGGCCTCAATCAGTTCCCGCTCCAGATCATCGATATTCTCGATATGAGCCACTGTCACGATGGCATATTTACCAAGGTGAGAGTTGATTATGATAGGCTGGGGATCTGTGTCGGAAATCACTCCGATGCCGAGATGTCCTTTAAACTTCGGAAGTTCTTTTTCGAAACGTGTGCGGAAATAGGTCTGTTCGAGTGAGTGGATCGAACGACAGAAGATGTGAGCTTCGGGGTCGTAGGTGGCCATACCCGCGCGGCGGGTACCGAGATGTGAGTTGTAGTCAACACCATAGAAAAGGTCTGTGCGACACTCATTTTGGGCAGCAACGCCCATTATACCTCCCATAGAAATCTTATGTTGTATTAAGTTAGTGAGAAAGAGTGTCCCAAAAATCAGTTCGCCCGGAGATGTTCAATCAGGCAGAGCGAGACTTAATCCGGCTCTTTCCGACTGCAAAATTAATAAAAATCCCTCACCTCTCCAAATCAGCCGCTTCTTTCGGGGTCTCATTCGGAGTCGGTTCCGGAGAGGCGGAAGGCTCTTTTGAGGGCGTAGCCGGCTGGTCTTTAGATGGGGTAGCCGGTTGGTCAGGCTCGACTGCCGTGGGACGTTCGGCCGAATCTTCCGATTTCTTTGCCGGCGTCGGAGCGGCATACGTGCCGTCATTCTGAGTGAGAAATTTCTTCATCTTGGCAGCCGATGAGGGCGCGTAGGCATTGAAAATGTTGAGCGCGAAGAGAAGGTCGGTCACTCTGTTATCGGCCACGAATTTCTTCATGTTGCGCGAGAAATATCGGAAATCTACTACGTAGATATCGTCGAAACTGTAGAAGAGGAAACTCGGCACGGGGTTGCCGTAGGAGTCTTTTATAATCAGCAGTCGGCGTCCGGTGGATGAACCGGTCTTTACGTGGGTCAGTCGCTGGTCGCCTCCCATAAACGTGCAGTAGGCTCCTCCGCTACCGTCTTTGTAGTGATAGAAGAAATTGCCTTCGGCCGGAGCTCGCTCGCCGGTCACTTGATAGTCGGCATTGACTATATAGTCGCAATATGTAGTCTGAGAGTTCAGCCCCTTTGGCACGTAGTAGACAAAATCTTCGGGAGAGTTCTTGATGGCAATGTCTTTGGAGTAGCCATACATCGAACCGACATAACCGTGTACAACCTTGCGGTCGTAGGATTTGAGGTCTTTGAATGGGACTCCAGCCGTACGGGCAAATTCCTGTGCTGCATAGTAGGCTCCGAGGGGTGCCCAGTGGTGGTCGGTGCGCAGGTAGATATCTTCCTCCACATGGTCGGCAAGGGCTGTGTAGGCGTTGACCCCTTTCGCTCCGTCGGTGAGGCGGGAATATACATTTTTGATAAAAGGAAGTTGCGGCTTGGTGCGGCTCTTGGCTTTGTCGGGAGTATAAAATTCCGATGAGAGCGGAATGACCATGGCATAAACCTTTACGCCGGGGAGTTCGCGGGAGTATTGACTGACTACCTTTACGAAGTCTCCCCCTCCGTTGGCCTCACCACCGAATGCATTCAGGGCACGGGCAGTCGGCTCTTTGCCTACAATCATTATGCCGGCAGATGCAATCTTGGCATTTTCATTGGCATTGACATGATTCTCATATTCGGCAATGTCGGCAGGATCCGTGCCCGGAGCGGGAGCGTCAGATCCTGAGTCGGTAGCGTGGAAGGAAATGGTCTCTTCGTCGCTTCCGAATGAGTAGCGCAGTTTGTCGCGCACGCTCATGCTGAAGGCCATGAATACGTCGCGATACGGCTCAGTGTCACTAAACCATTGCGACACCTCTGACGTGTAACGTGCCCCTTTCAGCTTGTCAGTGGAAAATTCCGGGAACTTGGCCAGCTCGCGCTTTTCGAGTTCGGAGTAGGTGCTTCGGGGGAAGAAGAGAAATACAACGGCAAGGAGTAGGAATATTGCTACCGTCAGTATGATATATAGTCGGGAGGGCTTCACGTGATAGGTCGTTTTTTTGATGATATCGGTTGTGATTTGATGTTCTCTCTGTTCCGTATTTCCGGGAGAATAGGCGGAGGTGGTCAGAAGCGCGTATAGATAAAGGCATTATTGGTAGCTCCGACCAGCAGCGCCACGCATAGGATGAGGATGATTGCGGAAGCTGTGGCCCTGCCTGCCGCCAACGTATATTGACCGGCAGTTCCGGTGAGACGGCTTTCGGCAAAGGCCTCGAGTCGGCGACGCAGCGGCATACATAGCAGTATGGCTATGATCCATATCCAGAAGTTATCGGTGAGGGCCGTCTCTTCAAGGAGGTTCATCTGAGTCTTGGAGGAGAAGGCCGTCGCAAACCATTGCTTCATCCTATCGAAATTGTCGAAGTAGAAGAGTGCCCAGCTTACCAACACTGCCATCAGACCCCATATTCTGATTATGAACCCGGGTATCAGGCGACGATATGGGAAAATGGCGTATTTTTCTATTACCAGTATCACTCCGAAGTAGAGACCCCAGAAGATGAAGTTCCAGCTCGCACCGTGCCACATTCCGGTAAGGAACCATACGGTCAGAAGGTTGAGCATCTGGTGACGTCGGTTGCCTCCCATGGGGATATAGGCGTAATCGCGAAAGAAACTTCCGAGCGACATGTGCCAGCGACGCCAGAAGTCGGTCACGGAGTCGGCGCAGAAAGGATGATCGAAATTTTCGTTAAAGTGGAATCCCATGGCGCGTCCCATACCTATTGCCATGTCGGAATATCCCGAGAAATCGAAGTAGACCTGCAGTGCAAAGGCCACCAGACCGAGCCATGCACCCCATACCGACATATCTTCTACACCCTGCTCGAGGCAGCGGGCCACGATTTCCGACAGTATGTTGGAGAGTATTACCTTCTTACCCAGCCCGATAAAGAACCGGTAGGCTCCGTCGGCAAAATCTTCCGACGTGACATGACGATTATGGATTTCATTAGCTACTTTGTCATAACGCACGATCGGACCCGCTATGAGCTGGGGGAACATGGATATATAGAGTAGCAGGTCCCAATAGCGACGCTGCACCGGCGCATCATTGCGATAAACATCGACCAGGTAGGATATTGATTGGAATACGTAGAAACTGATTCCTATCGGAAGTGCAAGCCGGGGAGCATTGAGGTCGAGACCGAGGTAGGCAAAGGTGTCGTTGAAGAAACCGAGGTATTTGAATGTGCCAAGGAGCAGAATATCGCATATCACACCTATCCATAGCCATATCTTGGCCCCCCGGCCTTCTCCGCGTCGCTGTCCGGCCGCTATTCCAAGACCGGCCAGATAGTTGATGAGGACGCAGATAAGCATCAGGAAGATGTAGATAGGCTCCCCCCAGGCGTAAAAGAGAAGAGAGAAGATTACGAGAGAAGTGTTGCGCGCATGGAATGCCGGAGTCTCCGCTGCCGGTCGTTCTGTGGCCCGTTCGTCGTAATAAATCGATGCTTTACGCTTGGGAAGTACCCTCTTGTCGAGCCAGGTAGCCAGAAGATAGACCAGCGCAAAGGCAGGAATAAACACAAATATGAAGAACAGGTCAGAAAATACCATCGTTTGAGTTATATGTTTCTATATGTAAGTTTTATTTATCAATTAGATTGTAGCTTTAAGGCAGCCTTCATCTGGCGTCGCCATGGAGCCGCTGAAGATGCGCAATCACGTATTCTCCAATCAGCCGTGCCCCGTCAGGAGTAGTATGGGCTCCGTCGCGGGTAAGCGTGAACGACCTTTTTTCAACATCGGGATTTATCAGCGAGTCAGTATCAAGTCGTATAATTTGCAGTCCTTCTTCCTCTGCAAATTCCTGCATCACGTCGGCCACGGCCTTTATCGTCTCTCTCGAAGTCCGTGTCATGTAAGGAGGTCCGACTACGACTATCTCCGACCGGGGATTTCCCTTACGAAGCACAGAGGTAAGAAGCCCCAGAGAACTCCGAAGTGTAGTAGCCTCCCCCGGCAGAGTAGTGGCCGAAATATCACGGTCTTCTCCTGCCCCACTTAACAATCCCGGCCGACGATCAGAAAACCATGCATCGTTGGATCCGCCGTATAATATAATCAGGTCGGGCGATGGAAATTCACCGCGTTCTACCGCTCCATTCAGCCGGATGGCCTGATGATAGAGTGTATTGGAATCGTTAAGCAGTTCGGTATAGCACAGTGTATCCGCGGGAGTCGTAGCGACGTTGGTAATCGTAGCTCCGCTTCGAGCAAAACTTCTTACAACATCTGCATCCGAGGCTGCCGCAAACCAGTGGCTCCACGAGTCGGGACGTGAGCAGTCGTCACCCCCGAGCCACACGTTGGAGTCGCCCAAGAATGCTATTGCTGATATAAGGATAGGCAGGAGTATCATGATGTATTTTTTACGACAAAGGAAGAGGTAATTAGTATTTCCACTGCAAATTTACAACTTTTTTTATTTAGTTAAGTCTATATATTGGTTCAAATTAATTAATTTTGCAGATAGGGAGAAGTTTTCCCTCCTCATCCGGCCCGACGAGATACTTCCGCCGACTGCCGATATCTACAATTCCAATATTTAATAATATTGAGTATGTGCAGAACCTTACCAAATGCAGATTCTTCTCTCCGTCGTCTGACAACCTTGAATATTTTTCTCATTTCAGCCCTTCTACTCATTAATTATATAGGAGCAGAAGCCAAATCTAACGCCGATATAGTATCCGGCAAATCATCGCATGGAATCGCGCGTTCGAAAAATCCGATACATGACAACGTAACTTCATCGGAATTTGCGACTCTATTCAGAGATTCGACTTTAAGAGTCGATTATGTATTCGGGTCTGCTCCCGCTGACTCCGTATCCGGCCGCCCTAAACCGATCGTATTGCTTAAATCTACGTCAATGCGGAAGGGATGGGCAGGGCGACGCCATGATCTCAATCGGCCTCTATTGCAAGGCCATGGCCGGATCATAATGACCGACCCCATATCTGGAGATACCCTCTACGTCCACCCTTTCTCCTCGCTCTTCAATGAATGGCTCTCGCTGCCTGAGCTTTCGGCCACTCCGCAGGCATTTCAGCAGACGTTTCTCCTGCCGATGCCTCGCAGCAATGTGGAGATCACCATTCAGATCAATGATATGCGTCGCCGGCCGATTGCCCGTTTTACTCATCGCTATTCTCCCGATGATATTCTGACCCGACCGCTGAATCGTCAGCTCGCTGAGGATGCGCCCGAAGTAAGAATCCTGCATCCGGGCAGTTCGGAAAATCCGATAAACGTAGCAATTCTTGCCGAGGGCTATAGCCGGGAAGAATCCGAGCATTTCTTTTCCGATGCAAGTACAGCCGTTGAGGAGATATTAAGTTATGAACCGTTCCTCAGCAACTTCGACCGTTTTACTTTCACTGCCGTCGCCTCACCCTCCGCCGAGTCCGGTGTCAGCATACCGAAAGAAAACGATTGGCGCGACACTGCTTTCGGTTCGCATTTCAGCACTTTTTATACCGACCGATATCTTACGACCCCCGAAGTATGGCGTCTCCACGATGCACTGTCTGATATACCATATGAGCATATCATAGTACTTGCTAATACGGATGAATACGGAGGGGGTGGAATCTTTAATTCCTACATGCTTATAGCCGTAAGACAGGAAGATTTCCTGCCGACGGTAGTACATGAATTCGGACATAGTTTCGGAGGTCTTGCCGATGAATATTTCAGCGACAAACCGGGTGTATGCAACTACCCGCTCGATGTAGAACCCTGGGAACCTAACATAACGACCCTCACCGACTTCCCCGCAAAGTGGCAAGACATTATACCTGCTGACACCCCCATCCCGACCCCACCCGAAAAAGCGGCAGAATATCCAACAGGAATCTACGAAGGAGCCGCCTACCAAGCCACCGGCATATACCGTCCCGCCAACGAATGCAGGATGCGCAACAACACCTACCCCGACTTCTGCCCGACCTGCCGCCGGGCCCTCCTCCGCCAGATACTCCACCAATCCGAATAATCCAACCTCACAAAAATTCCAAGAAAATGGCCGACAACTATATAGAAAAACGAATGGAAGAACTACACAGCGGACGCACCACCCGGCGTCCGTCAGCTACCCCATCCCTACGACCTCTCAACCTCCGCCGCAAACTAATCCTCGACTTCCCCCCACAGCGAGTCCTTATCCTCTCAGGCCCCGACACTACCCTATCCCACCCGATAGCCAAAGCCTTCCGCACCACCGACTCTAAAACAGCTCTCTATACGCTTCCTACAGCACCCTCCCACAATCAATCGCCAACCTACTCCCCAACCAACCCCTACCACCAATCAATCGCCCCAACCTCCCAACTGGCCCAGCAGATCGGACTACGCCACACTCTGATCCTCAACCAAACCGACCTGACAGAAAAACTCCAATCCCTCCTAAAGGCCTGGAGAGACCTCGACATAGTCATCCTACTCCCCTCCGCCCTCCAATACCTCCCCATCCTCCAACAAATCTGGACAGCCCACAAAACCCAATACCCCCTTCCCACCACCTACCAACCTCGCCTCCTCCTGATAACCCAACCTACACCAACCCCCGACACCAACCCATCCGATCCCACGCCTACCCCAACAATATCCATAACTCCTCCCACTACGTCCGATTCCACTCCCACCATGTCCGATTTCACTCCCACCCTAACCCACCCATATGGAACTCAGCGTGAGCAGAGTTCCAACCTTAATCACACCCCAATCAAAACCACAGATATCCAGCTCCCGACCGACCCCACCCCCGACCAAATAAAATCCCTGACAAGCACTCTACTCTACCTCTCCCTTCCCGAATCCAACCACCTCACCACTTCCCGCCTACAGATCCAATAACCATACCTCACATCACCCCCTCCGGGAATCTCCCCAAACGCCCCATGCACCCCAAACCACCTCCAAAAAACACTAAAAACAGAAAAAAACACCCCAAAAACAAAAAAAATCCCAAAAACATTTGGTCAATTCAAAAATAATCCCTAACTTTGCACTCGCAAAAGGGAAACAACCCCAAAGCAAACATAAAAAAGGAAGGTGCCATAGCTCAGTTGGTAGAGCAAAGGACTGAAAATCCTTGTGTCCCCGGTTCGATTCCTGGTGGCACCACCTCGTAAAACGCTAAGTATCAATAAATCAGATACTTAGCGTTTTTCTTTAATCTCAAAAATGGGCATAGTCCCTACGTTAGTCCCTACATTTTCCTGATTTTATAGTCCCTACACCTCCTTGAATCTCATTAAATGAATCTCAATTGAATCTTTTAACACTTTTTAATACAATCAGGTCATTATCGACCTATTTTGGCGATTGATACCTGCTTTCCACAAAGTACCTCTTTCACCTGATTTCCCTCGGTAGTCCCTACATTAGTCCCTACACCCTGCCGGACTTTTTACAGACTCAACCGGACCCT
>JAAVDX010000003.1 GCA_014801585.1 Bacteroides sp. | reverse complement strand
GCAGGAGAATGGAAAAATCCGTATTCGGGATTATCTGCTAAAGATGAGGCTACTTATGAACTTGCTTTCTATGCCGGAAAATTACTGGAATCTTATCATTCCGACCACGCATCGCCACAAGTACAGATGGATGGCTTCGTCGTGACTTTCTCTGATTCAATCTACAGGGCCGATATTAGACATTCCTCACTTCCTGTGTTTACCGACATAGATCAACTCCATGACAAAGCTAAGTCGTTGGCCGCCAAATATAAAGATGAAATGGAATTGAAGTTCCGGAAGCGTTTTGGTCCTACTCCCGATCCTCATCACCGGGAGGTATTGCTGGAGGGAAGGTTCTCCTGCTCCTTGAAATCATATCATTATAATCCCTACCGCAGGAAAGGCGGCTGATACGTTCTCTGAAAAGTCAAATTGAGTCATAATAATTCAATTTGAGTCATAATATATCAATTTGAGTTTTTTTGAGTAATTTTATATCGCAAAAGCTGAAGTGGTTTAAACTCATTTTTTATTAAGGTCTCATCAGGTTTTGAATGGATTTTTCTTTATGAAGAAGGAAAGATGCCGACATCATGACTGATGAATGAAGGAAAATCCCCCCGAAGGATGACCCTACGATTAATAAAAAGTTTTTTTGTTTAACCCTTCACTGTAATTTTTCAGATCGTAAATAAGTTTAAATCAAAATGAAACAAGACTGTTATATAGAATCTCTCAGACGCGATATAGAAGATAAATTCAATCATTCCTTTAAGTCTGCAAGCGATTTTGATAGACTTGAGGCATTGATTAAAAACCATTCCGATTCTCACGACACTCTGAATGCCTCTACGCTGAAGCGCATATGGGGGTATTCCAAGACTTCTTCCGCTCCTCGCCGTACCACTCTTACTATTCTTGCCAAGGTGCTTGGCTTCAGGGATTGGGAAAGTTATGTCGATAAGAAAAAAGCGGATGAAAAGATTGAAAGCGGATTCATTCAGAATAGAGTGGTCAACATTTCTGACATTGTACCCGGTGATACTATCAGTTTTAAATGGAACCCCGACCGTATAATCCTTCTCCGCTGTATCGACAACGAACTATTTGAAGTTGCCGAACAGGAAAATTCAAGTCTCCGCCCCGGCGACCGTTTCCGTATCTTCTACATTCGCGAAGGCTATCCGATCTATTGCAAGAACGTCATCCGCAATCAAATCAATCTCGGCGACTACATAGCCGGCGAAAAAACGGGTATCCTCGACCTGAAATACCAACCCAAGTCCGAATAATCCCTTGCACTTTCTCAGGTAGTAAATTTTTTGTAATTTTGCAAATGACTTGCTGAAGTTAAGTATTTCTTATTTTCAAGAGCTACTTAACACTACTTCACTTATTCTACATAACGAAACACTACCTGACATGAAGACTCTATTAGTTTCTGCAGCTTTAGCCATCTGCGCTATAGGTTCGGCTTACGCCGATACGGCCCCGCTTATCACAAATCTACCCGGACGCCATACCGTGTCTCTCGACGGAAAATGGCGATCTATCGTAGATCCTTTTGAAAACGGTTATTACGACTACCGCCTGAATCCTACGGATAACGGTTACGCTCAAGACCTCGACTATAATGATCCGACCAAACTTCAGGAATACAGTTTTGAGGATGACAAGAGCATCGATGTGCCGGGCGACTGGAACACTCAGCGACCTGAACTCTATTACTATGAAGGCACTCTCTGGTATCGCACCCGCTTCACTCCCGAGTTCGACCCCGCAAAGCGCCAGTTTCTCCATTTCGGAGCGGCCAATTATGAGACTATCGTATGGCTCAACGGTGAAAGACTCGGATCGCATACAGGCGGATTCACTCCCTTTAATTTCGAAGTGACCGGCAAACTGCGCGAAGGTGAGAACTCTCTTGTGGTAAAAGTCGACAATAAGCGCCATCCGGAGGCTGTGCCCACAGTCAATGCCGATTGGTGGAATTATGGCGGCATCACGCGCCCTGTGACGCTCGTGGAGACTCCGGGGACATTTATCCGCGACTATTCGCTCCAACTCTCCCCGACTGATAAAAACAGAATCGACTGCTTCGTTCAGACCGATGGAAATCAGCCTGAAAGCGTGCTTATCGAAATTCCCGAATTAAAGATCTCTCGTCGGGAATCTCTATCCCCCGACGGCTACGCCTCCTTCTCGCTAAAAGCTAAACCTCAACGATGGAGTCCGGCTCATCCGAAGCTTTATGACGTAAGACTCATCGCCGGCAACGACACAATAACAGATCGCATCGGTTTCCGCACAATCCGCACCGACGGCACCCGACTGCTGCTTAACGATGAAGAGATTTTCTGCCGCGGAATCAGTATTCATGAAGAACGCCCCTACGACAGCGGCCGGGCATGGAGCGCCGAACACGCCGCTACTCTCTTAGGCTGGGCAAAAGAGATGGGATGCAATTTCGTGCGTCTTGCCCATTATCCCCACAATGAAAATATGGTGCGCCTGGCTGAGGAAATGGGACTGATGGTATGGTCGGAAATTCCCGTCTATTGGACTATTCACTGGGAAAATCCTGACACCTATGCCAACGCGTCGAATCAGCTCAGCGAGATGATAACCCGCGACCGCAATCGTTGCAATATCATTATATGGTCGATCGCCAATGAAACGCCCCGTTCGGAAGCGCGCCGGCAGTTTTTGGCGAATCTTGCTGCCGAGGCCCGCAAACTCGATGGTGGCACGCGCCTGATCGGTGCAGCAATGGAGAAGGATGAAATCCGGCCGGGAGTGATGAGCGTCGACGATCCTCTTGAAGATCAGCTCGACATCATATCCTTTAATGAATATATCGGTTGGTATGACGGAGATTCAGAGAAATGCGACCGTTCGGAATGGGAGTTCAAGACTCAGAAACCGGTATTTATCAGCGAATTCGGAGGAGGCGCGCTCTACGGACTGCACGGCGATCCCGCCCATCGCTTCACGGAAGAATATCAGGAGGATCTATATCAACGCCACACCCGCATGCTCGACCGCATACCCGGGCTGGCGGGATGCACACCCTGGATTCTGAAAGATTTCCGTTCGCCCCGTCGCCATCTTCCCCGCATACAGGATGATTTCAACCGAAAAGGTCTGATTTCCGATAAAGGCGAACGCAAGAAAGCCTTCTACGTGATGAAAGACTGGTATGACAAAAAAGCCAAAGAAACCCCTGATAAATAAGACAATCCGAGTATAATCATATATCCCTATAATGAAATGAAAAAACTGATTATAACTATTTTCGCAATGCTCGCGGCCGCCACACCCTTATCGTTGCCGGCTCAGCCGAAGATGTGCATGGAGGCCAACCAACCGATCGGCACACCCAAAGGTATTTTCCCGGCCCGTGTAAGTTGGGCTCACGATCCCAAAGTGGTAAACGCTGAAGAATTTGCATCCGACTGGATGAGCGATTCCTCAATTTCACAAGAGCGGTGTGAAGCCATGCTTCTCAATGTGCTGTGCGACCTTACCGCCACAGATAACTCCCACGATGCATGGATGAAACTGATCGAATCTCACAATGGAGGACATCCCTACTCGCCCGGACAGAAGATTGCCGTCAAGATTAATAATAACAACACCGACAGCCATGCCGATTCTCCTGAGGTGAATGCCACTCCGCAGATGGTCGTAGCTCTTCTGCGTTCGCTGGTAAATGCCGGTATCCCGCAGAACTGCATCACTATCGCCGAACCGAGCCGATTTATCACCGACAACATCTTCATTCCTTACCACAAGGAATTCCCCGACGTGCACTTCGTAGATAATCAAGGGGGTGACGGCCGCGAAAAGGCGGAATTCGTTAAGGATGCGATGGTCTATTCGGCCGACAACGGTCAGTTGGCACGCGGAATCGCCAAATGTTTCACCGAAGCTGATTATGTAATTAATATGGCTCTTCTCAAAGGCCACGTAGGACAAGGAGTGACCCTGTGTGCCAAGAATTGGTATGGTGCGCTCAGTCTCCACGCTGATTGGAGAAAAAACTTCCACGACAATTTCGACCAAAGCCGCGACGGCAAACCTAAATACATGACTTTCGTAGACTTTATGGGCCATAAGGATTTAGGGGGAAAATGTATTCTCTATCTGATCGACGGAGTTGTCGGATGCCGCAACGTGGGCGGTAATCCCGGGCCGAAATGGAAGATGGCACCTTTCAATGGCAACTGGCCTGCATCCCTGCTGGGCTCGCAGGATCCGGTGGCAATCGACATGGTGGCACTCGACATGCTCAGCAATGAATTTCCAGACGCTCCCGACATGGCGTATGCTGATATGTATCTGCAGGAAGCGGCAATGGCAGGAACCCCTTCTTCGACTACCTACGACCCCGAAGGCGACGGCACTCCTCTTACATCTCTCGGCATGTCCGAACATTGGAGCGACCCTGGATCACGCACCTACAAACGCCTTGAACTCCGCTATCTTCCCATCAGATAATCCCACATAAATACAAGGATTAACATAACCTTCAAATGCAGGGACACACCTTTACCTCGCGTAAAAGGCTCCCCCGGCAAACAAAAAGGCCATAGCAATTTTTCGGAATTGCTATAGCCTTAATTCTTATTACTATACGCCTTGAATACCCCTCCCAGCAATCCACATCATCCACCGGGCCGCAAATCCGCAACAGCGAAGCGAAGCGACGCTCAGCTCCCATCCGCACCACAACCAAAGCCATAGTAGCCATCAAAATTCTTGACTCAAAAAAATCCGCACCAATCCGCGCCTCAGGCCATCGGGGCAAAGCCCCAAGCCAAATCCGCGTTCCCCCCATCAAATAAAATCCAAAATGTTTTTTTGGATGGGTGTTGATTTTTTTAGAACGCGGATCCGGATCGGGGCTTTGCCCCGATGGCCGGGGAGTTGCGGATTGGTGCGGATTTTTTTGTTTTTAGCCGTTGGGGGATGGTCTGCGTGGTCGTTGGTGCGGATGGGAGCTGAGCGGCGCTTCGCTTCGCTGTTGCGGATTGCTGCCCCCATGAAATAAAATTCAAAAACACAGATCAAAAAAATAACAACATTCCCGTAACGCCGGGTAGGATATGACAACGGTTATTCACCTTGAATACCCCTCCCAACAATCCACGTCATCCACCGGGCCGCAAATCTGCAACAGCGAAGCGAAGCGACGCTCAACCCCCATCCGCACCACCACCAAAGCTATAGTATCCCGCCAAATCATTGACTCAATAATAAAAAATCCGCACCAATCCGCACCTCCCCCGGCTATCGGGGCAAAGCCCCGATCCGGATCCGCGTTCTCCCCCCATCAAATAAAATCCAGAAACACTCCCTATCGGCTTCGCCCTAACTGATGCTTCTTTCTGTATTGGTCGGTGCAAAACTTTTGGTCAAGAAATTTGTTGTTGATTATATATTGTACTAACTTTGCAATCTAAATGATATCATTATGGATTTAGCATTAGAAAAGAAAGCCCATGTGTTCCGCCTACCGACATATTTGCTCGATAGACTGAAGGAACTTGCTGCTAAAGATCGCAGGAGTCTTAACAACTATGTCGAAGGTATACTTTTGGATGCAGTCTACCATGAACCCAATGAGATTACAAAAGCTGCTTTTGAAGAGGCGAAAGCCGGTAAACTTGAAGGCCCGATTGACACTTCAAGTGTTGAGGCCATGCTTAAATCAATGGGATTATGAAAGAGCTGAGGTATACGAGCCAGTTCAAGAAGGATTTGAAACGATTCCTAAATCAACCGAAAAAATTGAAGGCATTGAATGATGTCCTTGATATGTTGAGAAATGAGATACCTCTTCCGGAAAAATATCGGCACCACGCATTGCAAGGTAACTATGCAGGATGCCTTGAATGTCATATTGATGGAGATTTCCTATTAGTATGGTATGATGAGGTGAATAATACGATTGCATTGTTTCGTCTTGGCTCACACTCCGAACTGTTCAAGAAATAATCAATTGTATCCCGACAAAATAAAAAATCCGCACCAATCCGCACCACCGGCCATCGGGGCGAAGCCCCAAGCCGAATCCGCGTTTCCTCCATCAAATAAAATCCAAAATGTTTTTGGGATGTAGTTTTTTTTAGATGGGTTTTGATTTTTTTAGAACGCGGATCCGGATCGGGGCTTTGCCCCGTGTTCCGGGGGGTGCGGATGGGCGCGGATTTTTTTATTTTTAGCCGTTGGGGGATGGTCTGCGTGGTCGTTGGTACGGATGGGAGCTGAGCGGCGCTTCGCTTCGCTGTTGCGGATTTACTGCCCCCATCAAATAAAATCCAAAACCACAGATCAAAAAATAACAACATCACCGGAACGCCGGTTAGGATATGACAACGATTATTCACCATGAATACTCCTCCCAACAATCCACGTCATCCATCGGGCCGCAAATCCGCAACAGCGAAGCGAAGCGACGCTCACCTCCCATCCGCACCACCACCAAAGCATAGTATCCATCAAAATTGTTGACTCAAAAATAAAAAAATCCGCACCAATCCGCGCATCAGGCCATCGGGGCGAAGCCCCAAGCCGGATCCGCGTTTTCCCCCATCAAATAAAATCCAAAACCACAAAAAATAACAACATCCCCGGAATGAACTGCACCCCAAAAGTTTTGTGTCGTACAACCGTCCGCGATCGTGGAGGGTTGTACTTCCCGGGAATGGGAGGCGCAGCGGAGAGGAATTAGTGGAAGGCGGGGAATTATTCGGCGGGGTCGAGGATGATTACGCGATAGTTGCCTGCGGCGTTCATCGCTTTCATGAACTCCTTCACGTCTTCAACTGTGAGGGAGTTGACAATCTCAATAGCGTTGTTTAAACCATCGACACCGGTAATACCATGAGTGACAATACCATCCAACCAGTAGCCGTTCTGTTCAAGAGCTTCGTTGATATTTGTCACCAGCAATTCCTTAATGTTCGCGAGTTCGGATTCAGTGACGTCGGATTCCATGGCCTTGAACTGCCCTGATATGAAGTCGAGCACCTCATTTTTCATTTCGGGCTTCATGGGGAACTGAGTGATGATTCCGAATTGGTTGTTACCCAGTATCGCACCCATCCCGGTAGCGCCGATGGAGTAGACGGCACCCATCTCCTCGCGGACAGTCTTGTTCAGACGGTTCGAAAGAATCTGACCGGCTATGGTGGCGAGGCGGAGATTCTTCGAGGTGTATTCGATAGGAGCATTCTCATAGATCGCCACGTAGGTCTGAGGAGTCTCCATCTTGGCAGTGTAAACGTCGGTGGCTCTGCCTGTGGCTGCAAAATAAGCGGGATCGAAGGAGTCGACTTGCTTAACAGCAGTGGCGGGATTGCCGGGGAGTGATGCGATATAGGTCTCGACGAGAGGACGGAGAACTTCGGGGTCAACGTTGCCGACGAAAGTGAAGGTCCAGTCGGCGGCGTTGGCAGTGAGGTCGTGGGCGATCTGAGTAACTTTCTCGCGTGAGACATCATTGATGGCTTCGGCTGTCAATACCTGCTCGAATGGGGATGCATATTTAGTCTTGGCTTTGTAGCGGTCGAAGATGAACCCGGGGTCGTTTTCATTATTGGCGAGCATACCGCCGTAGGATTTCAGAATGGCCGAGAACTCTTCGTCGGTCCATTGGATATCCTTGAAGGTCATATAGAGCACCTCCATGCATCCTGCGAGGTCCTTGGGTGTGGTTGAGCCTGCGATGCTGCGGATGTAGTTCTGGAAGGTGGGCATCACTGAGATTTGCCGCCCTGCGACGTATTTTCTTAAGTCGGAGTTGGAATAAGTTCCCCGACCGGAACGTGAGAGAGCCACGGGCATAAATATGACAGAGCCGGCATAGTCATCGGTGTACTTGCCTGCATAACCGCCTTTGGCGTAGGCCATAAAGAGGATTTCATCTTCTTTAAATTCAGTGGGCCTGATGATTACAGTCGCACCGTTGGAGAGTGTCCATTCGGTTGTCGCGAAGAGGGGATTTTCCTTCACGGAGACAATCTTGCCCGCTACGGGAGCTTCAGGCACGAAGGGCTCGCTCTTAACTTCTTCAACGAAACCTTCTATTGTCTCGGCATCGACTGCTGCAAGTGCGGCTTCTATGACTTCCTTGGCGGGAAGTGTGTAGCCATCCTTGCGGGGAGAGTAGACCATGACAGCGCGGTTGTCGGGAGTGACAGCTTCGGCAAGTTTGGCATTGACAGCTTCGAGTGGAATCTGAGAAGCGAGCATATTGACGATGTCATACTTCATTTCGATATCGGGGATAGCGACCCCATCGAGGAAGTGGCGCACATATTCGTTGACATAACCTTCATTTGTGGCACTGGCGCGGTTGTTGTAGGCACGTTCAAAATCGGAGAGATATCTGTTGCGGGCACGCTCGTACTCCGACTCGGTGAAACCGCCGCGCCGCGCGCGCAGCACTTCGCGATAGAGAGCCACGAGAGGAGTGATGATATCGGTATCCTTGGCCGTGACATCCGCCCCCATTGCATACTTACTCTTTGTGAAGAATTCGGAGAAATAGAAATCGGGGCTCACAAATGGGGTGTCGGATTTAGCGGCCATATCATTCAGGCGCTCCCGGAGCATGTAGGAAATCATATATTCCATGTAGGCGTTGACATAGTGGGCCAAAGAGCCGTGTATTTCCTTGGGCATTGGATCGGAAAGCCAATATATTTCAGCCTTGAGAGCGGGCATTTCGGGATCGTCGCCTATACCGTAAAGCGTACCCTTATGGTCGGGGACAGGTTCGAAAATGCGTTCGGGGGCATCGGCCGGCATTTCGATATCGGAAAACATTTCCTTGATTTTGCCTTCGATGCGGTCGACATCGATGTCGCCTACTACGATGACAGCCTGCTGGTCAGGACGATACCAGGCCTCGTAGTAGTCGCGGAGGGCCTGATAGGGGAAGTTGTCGACAACTTCCATTGTGCCGATGGGAAGACGATGGCCATATTTGGAGGTAGGGAAGATATCAGGGAGGATGTTCTCAGAGATACGCTGCGGGCCATTCATTGATCTGCGCCATTCTTCATGGATAACAGCGCGTTCCTTATCGATTTCCTCAGGGGCGAGGGTAAGATCGTTGGCCCAGTCGCGGAGGATGAGGAGACATGAGTCCTGGACAGCCCGGCGGGCAACCGGCACACTTGAGATGTTGTAGACAGTTTCGTCGATGCCGGTGTAAGCGTTGAAGTTGATCACGCCGATACTTTCAATCCACTCATCCATCGTATTGCCGGGGAAGTGGGTTGTGCCGTTGAAACACATGTGTTCGAGAAAGTGAGCGAGACCGCGCTGATTGTCCTTTTCAAGGGCGGAACCTACATTCTGAGCCAGGTAGAAGTCGGCCTGACCTTTGGGATACTCATTGTGACGGATGTAGTAGGTCAGACCGTTGGGGAGTTTACCGATTCTCACGGCAGGGTCGATGGGCAGTGGCTGCGTCATTTGATCGTCCTGAGCGAAAGTCAGCAGCGGAAGCATCAGCGCCAGCAGTAGCACCGCAGCGATGCGTTTAAGGAACTTGTTCATAATATAATTGATATAATTTGGGTTTGAAATCTCTTTACGAATGGCTAATTCTGTTGGTTTTTGGGGATGGGGTTTGATTTTTTTTGAAACGCGGATCCGGATCGGGGCTTTGCCCCGATAGCCGGGGAGTCGCGGATTGGTGCGGATTTTTTTTATTTTTTGGGATTTGGGGTGGTGCGGGGTAAGTGATGCGGATGGGTGGTGAGCGGCGCTTCGCTTCGCTGGTGCGGATTGCTGCCCCTCATCCGGACCACCACCAAAGCCATTGTAGCCATCAAAATTGTTTGTTGACTCAACAATAAAAAATCCGCACCAATCCGCGCTGTAGGCCATCGGGGCGAAGCCCCAAGACGGATCCGCGTTCTCCCCCATCAAATAAAATCCAAAATCACAGATCAAAAAATTAACGACATGCACCGGAGGTCGGACAGGATGCGACAACGGGTGTCGACTCACGCCGACACCCTGCAAACTATGAATGTATATAATATAGTTCTCTCACATGCGTAAAAACAACACTTTAAATTAAGATCGATTATTGTGATGATGAAATATACTTATTGATCATGCTGATCGCATCTGTGAACATGCGGAGAATCATATTATC
>JAAVDX010000002.1 GCA_014801585.1 Bacteroides sp. | reverse complement strand
TTGGACGTGGCCTACATTTTTCGCGATATTGAGGCTTGGAAAATTTGGCATAAATGATTGATACCCTGATAATTACAAAGGCTTCCGACGGATGTCGAAAGCCTAACGGAGGTTCCAACTGGAAGGAGTCCATTCAGGCGGAAGCTGTCGGCCGCAAATATCTCAGCAAGACTGATGTCGATGGTGAAAATCAGTTGATCTGGTGTAACCAGTACGATCTGCCTGCCAACTTCTTCCTGCCCGCAGATAAAGACAAGAACCCCTCCGTGGCTCTTCACAACTCCGTAGAGACCGCTGTCAACTCAGCTCCTCTCGCAATCACGGATATCGAAGATGCAAAGGTAGGCGGGATGGTAAATATCAAAGCCGGCTCCGCAGATGTGACCATTAAGAAAGCCGACAAATTCTCCCTCCTGACAGCCGACTGGACACCGGCCAAGGGCGACATCATCACGCTGATGAAGCGAGCCGACGGCAAATTTGTCGAAATTTCACGTCATACAGCCGCCTCCGACTCCTATATTTTCCCTGCCGACGCAACCACCCCTTCGGTCAAAGGCGCCACAACCTTCATTACCGGAGCCAACACCAAGGCCACGGCTATCACCGACCTCGAGGATGCAGTGACCGGAATTGTCTACACAATCCATGGCTCGGGCTCCGACAACGCCACGACTATCGCCAACTCCGGCAAATTCGTCCTCACGGCAGCGATGACACTATCCGACGGCAAACTCATCCGTCTGGTCAAGGCCGACGACGGCAAATTCTATGAAGTAGAGAGAGTATAAAACCGATTAAATGTATTCGGGGCGGCCGGTTGAAAGCGGTCGCTCCGGATACTCACTCTAAATTAAATCGAAAAAATGGCATACTTAAGAAAATCAGTGCTTCGTGCGCCCGGCAATCCCGGCATGAACTTCAAGCCCCGCGATCTGCTCGTGCTTCTGAATATCGACGATATAGCTTTCATGCCGGCTCCGGATGAGAATGGTGTGGTCATTGCCGACGATATCGTGATGAAACCCGGTCGCTACGGCATTGAGATGTATATGACCTCCGGCACCCCCGCTCTTACTTCGGCGGCTGAAGGCGATACCGATAAAGTCGGTTTCACACCCTCACTCGAATTCGAGCATCCCGGCAACGAGCAGGAGGTTCGAGAATTCAAGGTCAACGAGATCAACTCCCGTTTCATCGGTATTATGCGCTACTGCTCCGGCAAGCCGGCCGACCTTATCGGCTCGATCTGCAATCCGTGTAAGATCACGCCCTCCTACGAAGGCAACAGCGAAGGCAATACCAACAAGTTCACCCTCGCTCAGACATCCAAGGGCGACGACATCTTCATTTATAAAGGGTCGATTCCCCTTGAGGAACCGGTAGCGGTGATCGAGGGATCCGCCACAGAAGTGCCTTTCATTTCCGAAGGCAGATATCAGCTTTCAGCCGGTGCCTCGGAGATTACCGAAGTGACAGGCGGCGCCCACGATGCCGTAATCAGTCTGATGGGCTGTGCCGGTGCTTCACCGATAGTCCAGAATGTTCCGGGAAAGATCATGCTGCGCGGCGGCAAGAACTTCACGGCGACCGACGGATCGATCCTCACACTCCGAGCCTTCGACAACGGCGGGGAGAATCCGGTATGGATCGAGCAGTCGCGCTATGTCAATCCCTGATCTTATCGAGTCATTGAGACCATTTAGATATAGTTGTATTTGTTAAAGGTTAAATTTTAGCATTATGTTGTAGAGTCGGCCGACGTGATGTCGGTCGGCTCTTTTTTCGTCCTTCCGGCGGTAATTACCGGCCGATAACTTTGTAAAACAAAAAAATAAAATAGATATGGAAGATTTCAAACAGAAGATAACCGCCTGGCTCAGCGGTCCGCGTAACTATCAGGAAGGGGTAGAGCTCTACCGACTTTACGGCTGCAACCTGCGGCTTAAGAAGCAATTTGCCATCGAGGAGCCCTCCCTGGCACATCCTATTCTTGTAGAAGAATTGCGTCAGCTATCCGGTCTTACTCCGGAGGAATTCAAGAGATTGCCCCGCCTGGCGTATAATCCCGGAAAATCCCGGGCCTTAGCTCCGGCAGATATTACATTAGAAGTAAAAATAGAGCAATCCGATTACGAGCCGACGACCGCCCCGGCCAAAAAAATGCTGAGATTCCGCGAGCGCTATCCGTTCCTGAGCGAGCCTGACTGTCCCGATGTCCTGAAGATCCTGGTCAGCGACATGTTTACGGCCTACGGCCGCTATAAGGAAGCTCATGCCCGCCTGCGGGAAGCTCCCGATTCAGAAGACACGGTAGCCGATTGCCGTATAGTAGTTGAAGAATATCTGAAGAACCGCGCCATCCGCGAAGAACTGGAATATTACAGGGAGCATCACCGCCTTCTCGGAAAATATCCGGGAATGAATATTGCGGATAGCGAAGAGCAACCCGCCGAAGACCTTACACTGCTTACCGACGTCGAACTCCTACGGCGTCTGCAGAGTGCCAAAACCAACGTCTCCAAGCAGAAGAAAGCCCTTGAGGGCGTCCGGGCCAAAGGTCAGGATCCTACTTCAAGAGAAGAAGCCCTGGCCAAGTGGAACGAGCGGAAACGACTCCTGCAGGAAGAGACCGACCGTAGAAAAAAAAAGTGAACGAGCTTCTTGAGAAGAATCAAAAGAGGATCACTTATTTCCGCACCTACGGCCGTAGGTCCTCATGTTCGGCCTGTGACCGCTCGGAAGCGGAATTCCAGATCCGACGGCTCGAGCAGACCCGCCGGACACTTCTGACAACCCTCAATACCCTTGACCATGGATGAAGAATTACAGGAAGAGATACTCTCCCTTCTGCGCAGCAAGGTAGATGGCGGCAGCCTCCAGGCTGCCCGACAGCTCGGAGAATATCTTCAGAAAGAGAAAATGACCGAACTCATAAATAATATGGACGATGACGAACTTACCATTCAAGCCCTCCCGGATTGACTTTTCAGCCATTGACATCAATCAGATACAGCGAATTCTCCGCACCGGTGATCTCCGGAGTCTCCGGCCCGAAGAGCAGGAGTATTTCTATCTCATGGAGATGGTGCGCGGCTTCAGGGCCCGGCAGATGCTCCCCGGAGGAAAAAGGATAGTGACCAAAGCCGGAATAATCAAAATCCTCAAATCGGAACCTTACGGACTGTCGGACTGGATGGCCCGCCGCGTCTACGCCGACTCCCTCAATTTCTTCTATACTGAAGATAATGTCCGGCCTAAGGCCTGGGCGAACTATTACGCTGAAAAACTCGAGAAATGGGCTGATCTGGCCGCATCGACGGGGAATCTCAAAGATGCCAAAGCTCATCTTACGGAAGCCGCCAAACTACGCGGCTGTTATGATCAGCAACCCGAAGAAATCCCTTCAGAACTCCTCGAGCAGGCTCCCGTCATCATTTACACCTCCGATGCCCGATCCATGGGTGCCGGCAATGCCGACCGCAAGGAGATTGAGGCATTCATCGATTCTATACCGGATCTGCCCGACGTGGCCCGTCGTCGGGTGCGCGAGGACGCCGGCATAGACGCCAAGGACACGCTTCGAAGAATGTTTGACGACGCTAAGGAATTTGGAGATGAAGAAAACTGATATCCCCGTCGATGCCGACGTAAAGTTCGGCTCTGACGCCCTGATCTACTGCGACTGGATCGACACGACCAACTTCATAGTAATCGGAGGACGCGGCATGGCCAAGTCCACCGTAATTCTGGCCCGACGCTCCCTGCGATGCATCCGCATGATGCCGGGAGCGCCTATCGCCATCGTGGCCAACACCTATGCGAATCTTGTCGACAACATCATGCCGGCCGTGCAGAACGGCTGGAAACTCTCCGGACTCATCGAAGGAATCCACTATATCAAAGGGCGCCGCCCCCCTGAGGAATGGCGCCGGCGCTGCAGCTGCATTGTCGACGACTACCGGCATGTCTATTCCTTCTGGAACGGCTCTGTCATCTTCCTCGGAAGTCTCGACAATCCCTCGCTTTTGGCCGGTAAATCAGTGGCTCATCTTCTCTTCGATGAAGCCAAATATGCCTCTGATGCACGTGCGGCCAGAGTAATGCCTATATTGAGAGGTGATGCGGTCAGCTACGGCCATTGCCATCTCTACGGCGGAGTGACTGTCACTACTGACATGCCTGACGTCACAGAAGGCGAATATGACTGGTTCTTCCGCTACGCCCGAGAGATGGATCCCGAACGTTGCGTCTGGATTCTTAGAGCGGCTTCAGAGCTCAACCGATTTCGTTCTGTACTTACCCGCGAACAGTCGAAGACTCCGGCCGACGGAAAGAAAACCGAGCGGATTCAAAAGCGGATAGACTATTACGAGGAAGGACTGCGCAAACTCCGGAAGGGGCAGACCTTCTTCATGAATATGTCATCGCTTATCAATATCGATGTGCTGACTGTAGATTATCTCAAGCGTCTTTATAACGGTGCGCTCGAGCATCATGAGTTTCTTAAATCCGTAATGGGAATGCGTCCCGGATTACGCAAGGACGCCCGATTCTACATCCTGTTCAGTGAGACCCATAAATATTCCGACTCCACACTTTCAGGTGAAGCTGCCTATGATTGTTCGGAGCTCAGATATCTCGATCCATCGCGCGAAATCGACGGCGGTATGGACTTCGGCAATATGCTCTCCCTCGTGATAGGTCAGGAAGACGGAAAGACCTACAGGGTCCACAAGTCGCTCTACGAACTGGCTCCCGGCTGGATGCGCGAGCTGGCCGATCAGTTTCTGGCATTCTTCGAGCCCCACCGCAATAAAGTGCTCAATCTCTACTACGACCGCTCCGGCAATGCCTATGCCCGACAGCGACAGGACTATGCCCTTCAGATAAAGGAAGCCATCGAGACTGATGGTGACGGCCGTCGCACCGGTTGGGCCGTAGTGCTGAAGTCCCGACGCCAGTCGACGCTCCTTCAGGATGCGGAATTCAACTTCATGCATACCATCCTTGAGGGAAAGAATCCCCGCCTACCTAAGATCTCCGTCGATGCGCTCAACTGTGTCGAACTTATCAGCTCGATCGAGGGCGCCCGGGCTACAGTCAAATATAAGGGAGATCAGAAGATTGTCAAGAAGGTAAAAAAGTCGGAGAAGCTCCCTCTGCATAAGCTCCCCAAGCTATCGACGAACTTCTCCGATGCCTGGAAATACCTCCTTATGCGGGAACAATGGGTCAAGGCAGTAGCTCCAAAAGCCCGTAGCTCATCCGGTGCCGATTCCTCTGTCGATGCCTGGCTGGACGACTGGATGGACGACTGGATAGACGACTGGAAAGATGCCAACTCCAACTTGTAACATATCGGCTCCCGTCCTCACATTTCACTATTCTGAGGGGTGGTAATTGCCGATGCAACTCTGAGCGGACTCGGTCGTTACGTCGTGAAAAAATTAAAAAATGGAATAAAAATCGAGTTAAACGATTGAAAACCCGATTAATACGTAATATCAGAGCAAAATTTAGGCTCAAAAAACGCGATTTTTATGATTTTTGATGCGATTTTCGGTGAAATCAGGCCCCGATTTTATCGGTTTTGGCCAAAATTACCACCGGTAACCGTGTAAAAACATCAGATTACCGGGCAGATTTCCCCCCGGCCCGGTGATATCCCACATTCGCCTTGTCCTTCTCTTGAGAGATCCGAATGGCGATATTTGCAGAATGGAAACAGATCTTTATAGAGCAATCGAAGAAATGAAACGGATATCCGCCTCCGGAGGCACATTCTCCCTGAAGTTTCGCAAATATAATCGCGATAACGGCAAAGGGGGCGATCTTGTGCATCTGGCCGCGGCCCGACTTCGTCCCAAGGCTTCCGACGAAGAGATATCCAATGCGAGTTACAAATTATTTCTGACCGACACCGAGACCGGGCGCGCTCTCAACTGCTGGGAGCTGCTGGTGGTGGAATTCAACGGCCGGAAAACCGTGTTAAACTGAAAAAACAAAAAGAACACTGAAATGATCAGGAGATGTGGAAATTTCGGATTTGTCGATGACGGCGCCGGAGGAATCTATTCCTTCAGCATGGGATCATCCGGCTGGACGCCGTCGTCGTATATGCTCAAAGGTGGCTCGGCGGCCTCCTTTGGCTATCGTTATATCAATGTGAATGGAGTCCCGGTGATTCCTTACGGCGCCGACAATGACCTTCCCGGCCAGGTCCGCGCGTTGCTCGAGAAATTCTATGCCGGGGAAGGAATCATGGGCAAGAAGACCGGTCTGCTCTGGGGAGAAGGTCCCCGGTTGTATCGTGATGCCGTGGACGACAACAATATATTCTATCGGCAATGGATCGTGGATGACCGGGTGACGTCGACCCTTGAATCCACCGACTATCGCACGCAACTTCTGCGCTGCCTGATCGACCTTGTTCATCTCGAGGGATTCTGGGTCAAATTCACTCGTCGCCGCGGATCGCGCATCGGTGCCGGCGGCATGGCTCTGGTAGAGCACGTGCCCGCCTCAAAAGTGAGACTCGTATGGCCCGGTGTCGGAAAGGTCCCGCAGAAAGCGATGGTCGCCGACTTCCCCAACGCCCTGTCGTCGACCTCCCATGTCTACCCGCTGTTCGACCCCGCCGACCCGCTGCGCCATCCCGTATCGATGGCCTATTACAACATCTACTCCTTCGGACATGATTTCTACTCCATTCCAAGATTCTACGGAGCCTTCGACTGGATAGAACTTGCCGGCACTCTCGCACGCCTGCTGATGACCTATAACGGCAACGCCTCCGCCATCTCCAAGCATATCAAGAGTCCGCAGAGTTATTGGGACCGCGCCGAAGAGAAGATCAAAGAGAAGTGTCGCCTGGCCAAAATTCCCTATAAATCATCAATGCTCGAGGAATTCAAGGATAAAGCCATGGAGCAATTCGCCGCCAACATGTCGGGAAAGGAGAATGCCGGCAAATTCCTTCACACATCGAGCTTCTACAACGATATCGCCGATCAGTTCGAAGGATGGGAGGTAGAACCTATCGACAACAAACTCAAGGAATACATCGAGGCGCAGATTCTGATCACCAAGAAATCCGAGGCGGCCGCCACTTCCGGATTCGGTCTGGATCCATCACTGTCGAACCTGATTCTCGACACCAAACTTGGCTCCGGATCCGAAAAGCTCTACGCGCTGAAAGTCTTCAACGCCACAGAGACCAGTCTGCCCGACATGATACTCTGCAAGCCCTTCCAGACCTTTATCGATATCAATCATCCCGGCTCCGGCATAAAGATAGGATTCTACCGCACTGTCGTCGAAGCCGAGAAAAATGTAAATCCGGAGAACCGGGTCAAATCCAATGCCTGACCTCACATAACATGTTATGATAAGATTATTTGACCGCTATGCCGACGGCGCTTCAGAACTCCTCGAAGTGATCGGAGTGATCTCCGCCGGCGTCACCTATGATAAATGGGAGCCCCTGCTTCCGCTCGGAGTGCGCGACGTCGAAGCGATTATCGGACCGGAGCCCGTCAGAGCTCTGGCCGACTTCTATGAATCCGATGAATGTTGCTGTGGTACTGAAGAGATGCAGGAAGCCCTTCTGAGGCTTCGTCAGGCAGTAGCCTACTTCACCTGGCTCAAGATTATTCCGACTCTCGATGCGCAGCATGATGAGAATGGTCGCTCCCGACGGCTCGGAGAAAACGAGAAAGGGCTGACAGCCCTTCAGGAATTCAAGGATGAAGAGAACATCCGCCGACTTGCCTACGAGGCTGTCGACGCCCTGATAGCCATTATGGAGGATGCAGGATTCGACTTCTGGCTCACTTCCCGATGTTGTCGCCGCCGACAGTCGCTAATTATCAGAAGTAAGGAGGAATTCGACGAATACTATCATATCGGCAGCCATCGGCTTTTTGTCACTCTGTTGCCGATAATCAGCGAAGTCCAGACAGCCGAACTCCTTCCCGTTACCGGCCCTGCGGTGCTTCAGCAACTCCTTTCGCGTCGGCCTACCGCTACCACTGCAATGATCGGAGAAGCGGCGGCTCGGGCCGTAGTGCTGCTGACTATGAAGAAAGCCGTGGAGCGCCTTCCCGTCGAAGNCATTCCTGAAGGAGTCGTCCAGATCCAGCAGAGTCNGCCTGTCAATTCCCGGCTTAAAGCCGAGCAGGCNGCCAGGGNTGCNGTNGCCGCCTCTCTGGGCAATGACGCCAGGCGCCTGCTNGATCTGATAGAGGCCACCCTTCAGAGTNTCGANNACGATGACGCAGCCGCCACCGACGATATCGTGCCCTCCCCGATAGCCCATTCCAAAGGATTCACATTCTGAAAAAAAAATACCGCCCGGATGAAAAAAATAAATATCGACGGCCGGGAGATTATGATTCCCGAATGCATCGGCGAACTCACTCCGGGGCAATACGCCCGCTATATATTCCTGACCTCCCATCTGCTCACGGGAGGTCTCGACAATGAACGCTTCCGGATTCGCTGGCTCTCATATCTTGCCGGGCTGCCGGTAGATTTCGACTCCTACCGCGACCCGATTGCCTCCGATCTTGCCCGCGAACTCCATGTGACCGACGGCTTTTTTCGGCCGGCGGAACAAGACGGAGCGACCATACTGCGCCCCGACTACGACTGCGAGCGTAATCTGCTTCCGGAATATGAAGGCCTCCGAGGTCCGGGCGATTGGCTCGACGGGCTTCCCTTCGGAGAATTTACCGAATGTCTGACAATGCTGGAGAGTCTGACCGCTCCGGATATCGACGCCGAAGAAGTGTCGGAGATCTACGAGCGCGTCACCCGTATTCTCTATCATATACCCGAAGAGAGAGAAGTGCCCGACATACTGCTGATCCATGCTCCAAGGTTCTTTATAGGAATCTGGCAGCGCATTCAGTCAGGTCCGATCGAGCTCAATGGCCGGCCCATAGATCTCCGGATCATATTCCGTGNCGACGGCGACCGAAGGGCCGACGACAAGACCGGATGGACAGGCCTGAGCTTCGAAGTAGCCCAGGCCGGACTCTTCGGCCGGCTGCCGGAGGTGGAGCAGACCGACTTCTGGCAGATATTGATATATCTTTACCGGTGTAAGTTCGAATATCTCGAGAGCAAACGAAAAAAAATATAAGNNCGAGACAGCAATGATAAATCTCAAGACATATCAGGAATATTGGGAAGGCTTCCCCGATCGNATCTCCCGGCTCGCAAAGGCGATGCCGATCACCATCGACGAAGAGATCAGCCGCAGGTTGCTGGCCATCCCGAAGGGCGACCACACATTGTTTTTCCTTCCTCCGGGCGCCGAATCCGAGGCAAAGAACTCCGACGCCTGGCGCGAGACCAACATCTGCGTTGTCTTCGTCATGGANAAATACGATCCGCNGCGCATGACATCNTATGAAGTGCTCACCGACACCCAGACCACTATCGAGGCTCTCAAGCGCATACTCCTCGAGGATCTGTCGGCCGGCTGCTGCCCCATGCGGATCGACGCAGGCTCGATCAACACGCTTCCGGAGACGAAATTCTTCGGCAATTTTGCCGGATGGTCGGTAGGATTCAACGTCGTAAGCGAATAGGATATATGGAATCTCAAGGACTGAAAGTCCAATATTTCCGAGAGCAGCTCGAAAAAGGGATCCGAGAGATTGTAGATCGGCAGAAGGNAATAGTCGCTGAGCGTCAGTTGCAGTTCGGTTCCGGCGGAAACGACCGGAACCGTGGAGAAGCTCTTATGCAGGCAGTTGGCAATCCGCAGTATTCCCTTACTCAGAGAGGCAANGGAATGGAACTCATATGGCGGATTCCCCTTCAGTTGCGTTTCGTCGATATGAAGCATCTCGGCGACTGGAGAGTCTACAACCGACAGATCTGGCCGATGATGTACGGCCGTGTCCGCAGTTCGATCATATANGAATATCGCGACTGGCTNCGGAAAAACCTCCCGCGTCCGGAATCTNCGTAAAGTTTCGGAATACGAAATAAAATCATTAAATTTGCGGAAATAAAAATAAAGCATCCGCGGGATATCGGGTCGTTCAACTCGGATATCCCGCGGATCGAAAAAAATACTTCAGATATGGATATTAGAGAGGAGCGTTATCAATCTCATCGGCGTGAGCTTCGAGGCGCCGGGCGATATGGCGGAAAGCATCGGCCAGCTGGTGATATTCCTCCGGAGTGAACTCCTGCCGAACATTATGGGAGATACACCCATTCAGTTTCTGAGAGAACCATCCTTGCGACTTACCGAAATATTGTGCGGCAATCTGCGATTTATTCAATAGTCCCTCCAACTCGGAGAAGACCACTTCCACCGTGCCGGCCTTCTCCGTCATGCAAGCCTTTCGGCGCTCCTCATACTTCTGAGGATCCAAAATTTTTCTCGTTCCTAAATACATAGTATAATAAATTTTTAGTAAATTTGCCCCCGGAGAATCCCGGGGGCTTTTGTCAGACATTCGGATTAACTCAGTCTTCGAGATGCCGGATTGCATAAAGCAAACCTTCGATTTCTCTGATTACAGATTGATTAGACTCAGTTTCAACAAGCGCCAACTTACGGAATATGATTCTAATCAATCTTTCTTTTTCGGTCATTTCATCTCACACCTCCTTTCTTATTTTCGCATTACAAAGTTGCTAATAAAATCATTAACGACCAAATTTTCAGCCATTTTTTTCAAAATGCTCAAAATTTTTTGCTGAAAAATTTGGAAATATAACGAAAATGTTATATCTTTGTAGTGTTAAATCAAACAAGTAATAATCTCGATGAAATGGAAAGAACTGATTAAAATAGCCAAAGAAAAAGGCTACAGATTGTACGCCCACGGTAAGAAACACGATATTTATATCAACGACCGGGGAGAGCGACTGGTGGTAGAACGCCATGGCTCTCAGGAGATACGAAAAGGTCTGATGAACGCTCTCAAGAAGCAGATCGGATTCTAAATGAAAAAGGGAGGGGGAGAATCTCCTTCCCTTCCATCCACCTTAAAACTCGAACGGAAATGAAAGTAAGCATAGAGAAGCAATCCGACGGCACCTACATTGCCTACAACACGTCAGGAGAAGGGGCCACGCTGATCGGCACCGGCGATACCGTGCGCGAAGCAAAAGAGGATTTCTACAACACCCTCGCAGAAGTAAAGGAAAGTTATGAAGAAACAGGCGACGAGATGCCCGGTTTTTTGAATGAAGAGATTGAATTCCGTTTTGATCTTTCCTCATTGTTTGAGTATTATTCCATGCTCAACGTCAGCGCTCTCGGGCGCTATCTGGGTATCAACGACAGCCTGATGCGACAATACAGAAACGGCTCAGCGCAGATCTCAGACCGCCAGTTGGAAAAGATTGAAGCCGGGATTCATCGCCTTGGCACAGAATTGGCTGCTCTGCGTCTTGTTTGATTTAACACCCATTTCATTACTGCAGTCAGCCCCGCGATCCGGTCGGCCATCACAGCCGGCCGGATCTTTTTTTCAAAATACACTAAAAAATTTATTCAAAAATTTGGATATGTGGAACAAAAATGTTACTTTTGCATTGTTATTAATAACAAGCGAACAATTACATTTATGAAGTACTCAGAATTGGAGTCCGAATTGAAGGACGCCGGATGCCGGGTTATCCGAAAAGGAGGGAATCATTTGATATGGTATTCCCCGCTAACGGATAAAAAATTTCCTCTTGGTCATCATGGATCAAAGGAAGTTCCTCCATCAACGGAGCGCAGTGTCCGCCGACTATCGGGATTAAAAAAATCCTGACAGTCGCAGAGTTAAAGATTAGCGTGGGTCATGGCCCACGCTAATCACTCCATAAATTAAAGTTTACTTGTTGTCGATAGCATCAGGAGGCTTCGCGCCTCCTTTTAAAACGATCATAAATTTCATTAAGATGAAAGCGAATATAATTTTCGAGATGGCTAAGGACGGAGGATGCTCCTGCTATATGCGGGAAGAGATTCCTGATTTCGGCCTGCTCGGTTTTGGCAATACTCCTCAGGAAGCTAAAGAGGATATGCTTAAAGCCTACGAAGAAATAAAAGAACTCCTAAAAGCTGAAGGGAAGCAGCCTAAGGAGTTGGAATTTATCTACCACTATGATATCAGGTCATTCTTTGAATATTTTGATTTCCTGAATGTCACTAAAGTAGCCGAGCGTGCCGGAATAAATCCGTCGCTCATGCGTAAATATGCTGCAGGGATAGTAAAAGCCGGAGAGCGTCAATATCTCAAATTGCAGACAGCGGTCAATTCCATCGCCTCAGAATTGGCAGCGGCAAATTTTTAGAAACACAGCCCGTGAGGGTGTACTTTATAATGTAATGTTCGGGCGCGGGAGAAAAATCTTCCGCGCTTTTTTTCAATCTCACAGCCGGCCGGATCTTTTTCGTGTGTATAAGGTAATTATCGGATAAATCGTATTTTTTTTGAAATAAATAATAAAAAAGTTACTGAAAAATTTGGATAGTAACAAAAAAATTACTAACTTTGTAATGTCAAACAAACGACAAGAGAACTATGATAATGAATGTTACAAAGAATGAGCAAGAACTCATTGAGATGTTAAGACTTTTCCGTCGATGCAAACACAATTCACGACGTGGACTTGAATGGGCGATAGACGGGATAGTGGAAAACCTAAAAGACGAAGACGAAAGTCAGATGTAGAATCCACCCCCTCTCGAATAGGGAGGGGGTTTAAAAACTCAATGTAATGAAGACGGAAATAATGAATAATCTCGATGACGTGCTGCTATATCTCAAATGGGGTAATATCTCAAATGACTACTTTGGACATTCAAGAAGCTGGATATATCAGCGGCTAAATGGTTATGACGGCAACGGAAAGCCCTGCGAACTGACGGATGCACAGAAGGAGACGCTCCGCAACGCTCTCCACGATATCGCTGATCGCATCCACGCCGCGGCGGATAAGATTTAGATCCGACCATTCATATCTCTTGTACTTTGACAACCTTCCGCCGCCGTCGGCTCCGGCGGAAACAACGAGCCCCGGCCATCCCTTCAGGGATGCGCCGGGGCTCTATTTTTTGGCTCCAGTAGCTCGTGGCCGGCGCTTCGGTGGCCGTCGGTTTCGGTTCGCTGGCGATCCGGTCGGCCATCACAGCCGTCCGGATCTTTTTTGTCTATGTTTTGTGCACGTATTCTTAGTATAATATAACTAAAACATATCTATTTCACAATTATTTATAGATTATTATATAAATATATTATCGTAAAGTGCAGTAAATTTTGTTTATGTTATAAAAAGAGATTAACTTTGCATTAGAAATACGAATTGACTATGAAGTTTATAAAATCGCATATATCGCGCTTGTTCAACCATAGCCTGCTTGTCGGCATTGTGAGCATCATCTGTCCCTCTGTGATTCATGTGAAACCATTGGAATATCATTCCGTAGACGATGCTGAAGCCCTTGCTTCCGATTGGAAAGAAGTAGGATCATACATACAGAATTCCTATGACGCCATCAGAAAAAAATAAGAATTCTCCGAATAACACGTTGTCCGGGGAGAATCTAAACCTGTCGGATATCACGTATTCTCAGGCTACTCAAGAAGGGGATGCCAATGCTACAATCATAGCTGCCCACACTGAGATTCATTCCGGTCCGCTTCCTCCGCCCATGGTACTTAAGGAATATGATCAGATCATCCATAACGGAGCCGAGAGAATAATGGCTATGGCCGAGAAGCAGCAGGATAGCAGAATCGAAGGGGAGAAAGCGACACGCGAAATCAACAGCCGTATTGCTGACCAGAAATTAAAGCTTCAGCGGCGTGGTCAGACTATCGCCCTGATAGTAGTACTACTTATCTTGGGACTCGTCGTGCTCTTTACATTTACGGGTCATGAAACAGTCGTATATATTCTTCTTGGTATAGGACTTGCCGGAGTAATAAGTGCCTTTACCGGATTAGGTCATAAGAAGAATTCAGATAATGATTGATGAAATACTTAAAATTTTTGTTTTAGTCCGGTCGGCCATCACAGCCGGCCGGATCTTTTTTCACTACATTCTCATAAAAATTTTGCTACTTCAAAAGTTTCTTGACACAGCTCTTGCAGAGCTCAAGCAACGCGCCCGACAGTGATCACAGCCGGCCGGATCTTTTTCGTGTATATAAGGAAATGATCAGATAAAATCGAATTTCTTTAAAAAAAGTAGCTGAAAATTTGCGTAGTAAAGAAATATTTACTAACTTTGTAATGTCGAAAGACAAGAGATCGATAACAGTTTTAACCCATCAAATTTCAAAGAATGACAGAAGAAGAATTTGAAAAGGAGTTAGATGATCTGGTCGGAATGCTCCGAACCCTCCGTCTCATCAGAGATTCAGGTCGACGGCGAATCTTCAAAGCCGAAATAAGGATACAGCTCAACAGAGCGATGAAAGACTGACGAAATTGAAAAGATCCTCCCTCGAAAAGAGGGAGGGTTTAAGGATAAACATAACCGAAAAAGATATGGAAGATATAAAAGACCATTCAAAAGATCCGATATTGGGAAAATTGGAATTTATGGAGCGGGAAGACCTTTTGCGGGTCATCAACGGATCCTACATAGCGGAAAGATTTTTCGGAAAATCAGGCAGCTGGTTTTCCCAGAAACTGAATCATCATCTGAAGAACGGTCAACCGTGCGAATTTACTCCGGAGGAACTGAAGACCCTCTCGAACGCGCTCTATACGATTGCCCTCGAACTTCAGGACTTAGCTGACGAGATGCAATAACCATTCTTCTTCTGTCATTCGTTTTGCTGACAGTCAGCCACGCGATCCGGTCGGCCCTCACAGCCGGCCGGATCTTTTTTTCACTAAATTCCAAAAATAATTTTGCTACTTCAAAAGTTTTTACTACTTTTGCAGTGCTAAATACTCCCGGGTTTAACTCCGGCGGCAGGACACCGTTAACGTCCGCAATCACTTACGGGCTTTTTTTATGCCCATACGTCAGGACTCCACGGGGTTCAAAATTTTTTGTTGACCAATCGCAGTTGAAATAATTTCGGCTGTCATATCCAATTTTCAATTTCTGCCTTCGGGTAACTTTGGGAGTGTTTAGCGACGGGATATGACAGCCGTTTTTCTGTCTATAAGCTAAACACTCCTACAAATGGAAAAGACCATTGAACTCCGTCCGGAGGAGAGAATCCGGAAGATCGCGGGTAGCGTCCGCGAAGTGATCCGTCGGGAGCGTCCCGACATGGTGGCCATCACAGGCCTTCTTACGCTCATCAGCGTCGTCGACGGCAGCAGTTTCGCTTTGGCTCTGATATCGGGCCTGGCATTCTTCGCCGCCCTCTATCCCTTCACCTTAGCGCCCTCCGGCTACGATCCCGACACGCTCGCCGACGGCCACGACCTTCCCGCCCGGGAGGAGAAAGGAGGCAACGCATGATGGATTATAGCTCATGGCGGATTCCCTTCGACGATATCCGCACCGAAATCCAACGAATCCGCACCGAAATCGAGGACCTCGAATTTAATTCCGAATATTGCGGACGCACCAATGAACTCAAATATCGGCTCGCTGTGCTCGACGAGCGCCGCGGTCAGATCTTCAACCAGGCCAACCGCGATGCCAAGGATCTCCGTGCGCAGATCGAAGACTACGTAGTCGCCATGAAGGCGATGAATTCGCTAATCTGCAAGGAACTGTCGCAGACCCGCCTTCTTCGCGCCACGCGCAACCGCGCCAATCATCTCCACGTTGAAGAACTCCTCCGGCAACGCGAAGAAGCGGCCGCCAATGAAGTAGTGATCGAAGGATTCGCCGAAGCAGCAGCTCAGGCAGCCTCGATCGCCGTAGATGCCGCCGGTCTGGCCGTCGAATCCTATCCGGCCGCAGTCCCCGAAGAGAAAGGAGGTGCGGAATGAATATGGAAATAAATGGTGCGATACTCAACGAAGAGATTCTGGCGATATTACGGGATCTTCAGGAGGATACGGAATTGCCGCTGGAACTGATCGGGGCTCTCGATGATGCCTGTCGGTCGATGGTGGCCCATCCCATCGGGCTCACCCACGATCAGATGATATCCTCCTTCCTTCTGCTCCAGGATCTGCGGAAAAACATTAAGACCCTCTCGAACTTCAAGTTCTGACTCCGGCCGCCGCAGATCCGGCAGAATCGTTAACGGAAACTTGTAGAATCCGATAACTTTTGTTATATTTGCGTTATATAATCATATCTATCTGTTTTTTGTGTAATGAAGTTTATCGGCTATTTTATATTAATTCTGTTGTTACTGGCATTACCCCTTCACTGCTTGGGATTGTCCATGGATGATAGTGTTATAATTGCGATTGTTATCATGTTTGCCGGGTTTATAGGACTATTGTTATACGGTAATACTCCAAAAGCAAAGAAAATCGCCAGAGCGGAGAGAATTAAGAAACTTCGAAAGGAAAGACTTGAAAAAGAAGCCCGCGTCCGAATTATGGAAGATTTAGATTATGATGAATCTGAAATATATGAGGATGACTATATGGATGATTATGATGATAATTATGATGAGGATTTTGAGAAGGAGTGGGCTTTTTATCGGTGGGTCCTTGATAACACATTGAGTAAAGAGAGACCCGGAAGAAGCAGCCATGTGATCCACACTCTAACAAACGGCAGTAGATATGAATATCTTGGAGGAATGACATTCCGAAAAATAGACTAATGTCTGACTTTCCAAAATCATATTTTTTGAAGAATTATAAAAAGCGGGAGGAGTGAAAAGGCTTTCTCCCGCTTCTTTTGTCCTTCTTAATACCTTAATCATCCTTTAGCTTTGCATCATAATTAATATTTGATGCAATGTCAAGAAATCGATTATCTCAAGATTATATAAATTGGACTCTTACGCTGAATGTTTCACAAGTTCAGGAAGAGATTCATAAACTGGAGAAGGAGAATAAGGATCTTCAGGCTCAGACCTCTGCCACTCGGAAAGCAATGGCCAAATTAGAGGCAGAAGGGAAAAAAGGATCAACGGAATGGAAGAATCTTCGGAATTCGATAAGTGAATATAATCGGTCAATATCTGAAAATAAGGATAAGATAAGCCAATTGACCAAATGTATGAACTTAGGCGATATGACAGCAAATCAATTGCAAAAGCGCCTTAGACATCTTCAAGCCGAGTTCCGCAATACCTCTAAGGCTCAGCAGCCTGAAAAATGGAAAGAACTTAGTCAGCAAGTCAATGCATGTAAAGAAGCACTTGCGGAAGCATCAAAACCTGCACAAACATTATGGGAAAAATTTAAGAATCTCACTTCGGTTCAGGAGATTTTGAAGGGTGGATTATGGTCAATAGGAGAAAAAATAATTGATGTGGTAACCGGAGCATTCAAGAAGGCTGCCACTACGATTATGGACTTTGAGTCGTCGAATGCCCGCCTTGCTGCCATATTAGGCACCAATATCGACGGGATATCTTCTCTGACCGAGCAGGCGAAACTCCTCGGACGCACCACTACCGCCACGGCCTCCGACGTCACCTCGCTGCAGACCGAACTCGCCAAACTCGGTTTTTCCACCGATGCGATCGAGGCGATGACCCCTGCAGTATTGAAATTCTCGCAGGCCGTCGGTGCGGATCTCGGTAGTGCCTCGGCCTTTGCCGGGGCGGCTCTGAGAATCTTCGGAAAGGATGCCGCCAACACTGAAGAAGTGCTCGCCTCCTTTGCCGTAGCCACTACCAAGTCGTCGCTCGATTTCAGCAAACTCGAGACTGCGCTTTCTACGGCCGGTCCGGTTGCGGCTGCCTTCGGCATGTCGATCGAGGACACGACCGCTCTTTTGGGTCAGTTGGCTAATGCCGGTTTCGATGCTTCTTCGGCAGCCACAGCCACTCGAAACATACTTCTGAATATGGCTGATTCATCCGGCGATCTCGCCAAGGCTCTCGGTCGGCCGGTGAGCAATCTCGACGAATTGGTGGACGGGCTTAAGAAGTTGAATGCAGAAGGCATCGATCTCAAAAAGGCTCTCGATCTTACCGACGAATCATCAGTAGCGGCCTTTAATACATTCCTTAAAGGCACCGACGCGATGATCGAACTGCGGGACGGAATTACGGGCTGCACCGATGGTTTCAACGATATGACCGACACTATGACCGACAGCGCGGATGCAGCTTGGGCCGGACTGGAATCGGCCATCGAGGGACTCGTATTGAAATTCTTTGCTTTCCGCGAGGTATTGAAGGGATTATTTAACGGAGCTTCCGAGGTGGTGACCTGGCTGGGAGATATGATCGACATGTTCGCGCCGCTGGGACGTATCGTCATGGCGGTGGTCAGCGCGTTCGGCGCGTTGTTAAGCCTGCTCGGGAAGGGTATAAAATTCATCAGTGATCTGGTAAAGGAGAGTACCGGCTTCAAGGTGGTTCTCAACTCTCTTGTAGTGGCCGTAATCGCTTACCGGGCGGCCTCGATGAAGGCAGTCGAGAGTGTCAAAGGGTGGGCTGCCGCTATCAAGTCGTGGGTGATAGCCGCCCGCACCAAGATAACGACTACTTATGCCGACATCCAAGGTACGAACCTCGCTACCAAGGCCACCCATCTTTTCAACGCTGCCCTGAAGGCTAATCCTATCGGATTGGTGGTAGGTTTGCTGGCCGCACTCGTAGCCGGCATAGTAGCGTATTGTTCAGCGCTCGATAAGACAGAGAAAAAGACGGAAGAGCTCGATGAAGCCACTAAGCGCTATAATGATGCTATGGCGGATGCCGGAGTGAAGTATGAGACTCAGAAGGATAAGATAGATAAACTTGTAAAGATTCAGAACGATGAGACTCTGGCCAAGGAGCAGCGCATCCGGGCTATCAACGAGCTCAACAGGATTATTCCCGGTTATAATGCTCAGCTGGATGCCGAGACCGGTAAGGTCCGCGCTAATACCCAGGCTCTGAAGGATTATCTCAAGCAGTTGAAAAAGAAACTCGAACTCGAGGCCAATCAGAATGCTTATAAGGATCTGATTGAGGAAGAATCCAAGGTGAAGCGTGATCAGTATACGAAGTGGAAAAATTTTCAGGATAATCCCAATTCGAAAAAGATGGATAGCATCTGGGATACTATGGCGAAAAATGGCACAGAGGGGCAAAAGGCCATGGGCAATACGATGCGCAATGTCAACACGCAGTTTAAGAACATGAGTTTTGAGGATTATTTTGAGTCGCTCAATATTCCTGAGACTCAGAAACGAAAAGGTCTTGAAAAATACCTGAATGAGACCGATACCGACCTCTCCGAGCTGAATTCGACTCCGGGGGCCGGCGGATCTCCGGAGGGTGGCGATAAAAAGCCGGGCAAGGGATCCGGTTCGCAGCCTCCGAAGAAAGATCCGATAAAGGAGGCCACTGCAGCGGCTGATAAGCTCCACGGGGAGAATATGCTGAGCCTTGAGCAGCTCAAGGATGATCTGGCCGACAGCGACTACGTGATCCGGAAGAATAAGGAGATAATCCGCTATTGTAATGATCTTGATGGGGCGCTGACTGCCCTGAAGAAGAAGACGGCTGCAACCAATAAGGATCTTATCAACAAGATTGAGGACCGACAGAATAAGATAACCGGCGACGCTCTGAAGGCTCAGTCAGAAATCAATGCTGCCCGCACCCGGCAGGCCGCCGACGCTCATAAGACGTATATGGAGGTGCTTCAGGAGGGTGTAGACGAGCAGAACGACATAATCGAAGTGGCTCTCCGGAAGCAGACAATCACTGAGGGACAGGCCGATCTTATGCGTCTCCGCAATCAGAAGGATCTGCATGCCGACCAGATGGCCGAACTCCGTCGATATTATTCCGAAGTGGAGCAGGCCGATTATATGAGCGAGAACGACCGCCGGCAGGCCCTGGATTCAATATCGGGAGATATCCGAAAGATGCAGTCGCAGATTCTTACCGATACGGGCAACTGGGCTGCCCGGCTCCGGAGCATGATGGAGAATCCTGAATCGTTCGGCTCGATAGCCCGATCTTATGAAATGCAATGTAAGGATATCGAGGCCACTTACGCCACTATGATCGGGATGGTGGAAGCCGGTTCGGATCAGGCCGTAGCTCTCGAGGCGGAGAAAAACCGCCGGCTCGCCGCACTCAACTATCAATATCAGGAGCAGCAGTGGGCGCTCCGGGAGAATGCCGGCCTGAGCTGGAATGATGAATATGAGCGCCAGCTGAATCAGCTGAAGTCGATGCATGCCCGTGCTCTGATTGACGAGAAGGGTTTTCAGAAGAAGAAACTCGAGCTTCAGGTCAATTCGGCCAAGCAATACTACGATTATTATTCCGGACTCTCTTCATCGATGTTCACGGCCATACAGAATGCCGAGATCGCCACGTCGGACGCAAAGTACGACGTGCTGATCCAGCAGGCTAAAAACAACGGGGAGGATACTGCCGCTCTCGAGGAGGAGAAGGAGAATAAGAAGCTCGAGATCCAGAAGAAATATGCCGATGTCGACTTCGCCATCAAGATATCGCAGATCATCGCCGACACGTCGGTATCCATCATGAAGGCTTTCTCTCAGTTGGGTCCGATAGGCGGTGCTGTGGCGGCCGCTATGCTTACGGCTACGGGTGTGGCTCAGGTAGTCTCGGCCAAGGCCGAGCGGGATAAGATCAAGAATATGGAGCCCGGGCGTACCGCAGCGTCATCGCCGGAAGAGACTGCGACGAAGACGCGGGTGCTGACCGGATATTCCGACGGTGGCTACACCGGCGACGGGCGCCGACTGGAAGTGGCCGGCATCGTGCATAAAGGAGAATATGTCGTGCCGATGCCTATAATGAAGGATCCGAGGGTAATCGATGCCGTCGGACTGATCGAGTCAATCAGGCAGCAGCGCATGCTCGGGCGCCCGGCGACGGCGGCCTCCGGAGGCGGTTTTGCGCAGGGCGGCTATACGTCGGCTCCGGCCATCGACTTCAGCGAATTTCGTGAAGGTGTGGCCGAGATGCGCTCGATGCTGCAGAATATCCGGGCCTACGTCGTCTACCGCGATATCGAGCAGGCCCGGGAAAAACTCGACCGCGCCCGCTCCCCCTTCACCCGTAAAGGCTGATTTTGTCATAACTCCTTAACTCATTTTTTTTACCATGGTAAGAATAGATATTTCGGGAATCCCCTTGGATCTCCCTAAGGATTTCTCTATATCGATCGAAGAGACCTCTCCGATATTCAACGACAGGGGAAGCCAATCCGTGCCGGCTACGATAGCGCTGACGCGGCGCAATTCGCTGGCACTCGGCATTCCCTACAGAATAGATTCCATAAGAGATCCCAACCGACCGATGACGAAGGCTGCAGTGGTCGACGGTGCGAGAGTGCGCCGGGGATTAATCAATGTGACCGAGGCCTCACGCTCGGCCGGAATTACATTCAATATAGGCTTCGACAACTCCGAGGCCTATGCCTCATGGGAGTCGATGTCGCTCCGCGATCTGAAGACTCCGGCGATCCCGCATGCCGATCACACTCCCGGTGGTTGGCTCAACAATCTTGCGAGATATTACGCGGATGATCCGGAGATCGAAGTCGACGGTCTTGCTATCTTTCCGCTGGCCGTAGGGAAGGCGTCGGTATCCACCAGATCGGGCGATAACGAGCAGGAGACTGAATATTGGGAGATTCTTAATGTCCCCCGTAAAGGTCAGGATTTCTCTCAGCCCGGCACCGTAAAGAGGGTTGTAGATGGAGCGCTTGTCGACGTCAATGTTCCTCCGGGATACGGTCTGACTCCCTTTCTGAGAGTCTGGAAGGTGCTGGAACTCGTATTCGGTGATCTCGGTCTCAAGGTGCTGAGTAATCCCTTTCGTGAGGATCCCGACTTGCGCCGACTCGTAGTGCTTAATAACACGGTCGATGCCATCTGCTCCGGAACGCTGCATTACACCGATCTTATGCCCGATTGCACGGTAGATGAATTCCTGAATGCTCTTTATGTCAGATTCGGGATGGTATGCCGGACTGACTTTATGGCTTCCACCGTGGATATCCGGCTGATAAGGGATATTCTGGAGGAGCCGGCCGGCATGGATCTTTCGGGAAATATGACGGCTCCGGAGGAGATCGAATTTCAGGGGTCGGAATATATCACTCTTTCGGCCGCCACTTCGATAGAGGGCGCAGCTCCGCTGACCGAACGGTTTGAGGATTTCTCCAGGGGCGTCGATATGACTCATATCGGCCGGGGAACCAACGTCGCCAACTGGCGCAACAAGGGGACTACTTCTTCTCCGCGATGGGACGGCGATCTCGGAAATTATGACGATGATTATGATCCCGACCGCGACGGCTCCTGGGAAAAGCCCGACGGTTGGGATGACGACCGCGACGATTGGTGGGACGATGACCGCGATGACGGTCGTGATTACGCCACCCGCAGCGAGGCTCCGGAGGCCGTAGGGATATCGGCTGCAGGACTCTCCGAGACTGACCCCGCTGATGATTCTTCAGCCACTCTGGCGCGCGAGTGTGTCACCGGACAATGGTATCTGCTCGACGGCCGCAACGGAAGAGTGAGGAAGGCATCGTCGAGTTATTTCAAGTGGAATCCGCAGACTCCGGGGATGTCACCCGTGGATCTGCAGAGCGTGGACGAGTGTGTGCCGGTAGTAAAGGCTACGACTCACGGGAAGACCGGATGGCCTTTCCTCGGGAATTGTCCGGCTTATCTTTTCGGTTGCCGGCATCTCCATTCCTACATAAAGGAATCCGGAGAGACGGAGGATACAGCTGATTCCACTCCGTTGGCTTTTATGTTTGCATATACTTCGGGAGGAACCACTATCGGCCGCGCAGCTCCGGAGACGGACAGTGGCAAACCGCTCCGGCCCGACGACGGAACCACACCGAGACTGACTCTTTACTTCCAGTTTCGCGACGGACTTTTCGCCAATTTCTGGAGTCGGTATGACGAAATTCTGCGCCACGACAATCGGATCGTGACTCTCCCGGCAAGGCTTACGCAGGTCGACATGGATCGGATCTCAGGTCTGCATCCGCTGCTTCTCCGGGGAGTGCGGTGTCTCTTCGACTCGGCTTCATATTCTCTTCCTGCAGGGAAGGAAATCGAGACTGAAGTGAAACTGCGTGCGATCATGCCGGGAGGAAATTACGATATCGAGGCTGAGCAGGGGATAGCTCCCGTCAGCGTAATCCCGGGGGAGTGAAATCAGTCCTTTGGAGCGCCGGTCGGCAACCTTAATTTTGGAGTATGAAAAGAAATAATATCACGGTAGCACCTCAGACAGGGAATATGGATGAGATGTATGATTATTGGAAAGAGGATCATTTCGGCAATCGGGATGACTTCTACGACTTCATGACCACTCCCACTCCGGCCAGGGCTCTCTTTCTCAGTCGGTGTCGGCTGAAGGATATCACCTTTGACGGACCCGTCGGATCCGGGGTCTATGATGTCAGATAACGGCTTATTTCTACTGTGACGATACCAAAATATTAATAAGATGGCGACTCTTCAGAACATATATTCCGGCTACGTCTTCAGCGGGAATCCCGTCATTCTGGATATCCCTGCGGGCCGAACCGGGACAACTGTGAATTATATCGTGAGCGGCGGATCGGGCCATACGGTATTCGAGGGACATGCAATGCCTCCGATATCGCTGAATCTTGCAGATGTGATCGATGCAGCCGTCGACTTTATTCCGGATGTCCCTGAAGGGAATACGCTGCCGGTAGTGAATGTGCTGGATAATACGGGCGATTTTAGCAGCCGATATTTTGTGATTTATGTCACACAGGATAACACTCCGGATGATTCTTTCACTCTTGTGGCCTTTCCGGGAGGGGTCTCGACGCAGAATTTCCGCCGGTATGCCGCTGAAAAGACCGATGTCTTTCAGGCGCGTCTGCTAAATCATTCCGGAAATTTCTTCATGACGAATTATTCCGACGACTGGCTGATCGTGATGCGGGAGACGGAAATTTCTCCTCTCTATTTCATCTCCGAGGGCGAAATGATCATCGAGGTGCGCGATCTGCTTATGGGATACTCTGAGGAATTCGAGTGTGATCCCGGTGTCAACGCCCTCGATGTGGCCATGCTCCGACGCCGATTCTATGAGCTTCACCGATTCCTCCCGGCGCAGTTCGATGTCATGGTCAACGGCATATTCTCCTGCAGGATCCTGATTCGGGAGAGCGAACCGCGTACGGCCGACTATCGGCTGATCTTCCGCAACTCTTTCGGAGTGAAGGAGCGCATGGAGCTCAGTCAGGATCTGGAGATATCTCCGGAGGCTGGAGAGAAGGAGATATCGACGCGCTATGATCCGGCCACTGACACTTCGGCGGCCGTCGCTATGCGGACTCCGGTCGGTATGAAGGCCACAGCTCATACACCGGTACTCGATCCCGGGGAGATCTCCCGCCTGTTCGATCTTCTCTCGAGCGAGGATGTATGGCTTGAGGGAATTGCTCCGCAACCCTTGAAGGTGATCGTCACAGCGGATGAACTCTCGTTTCCGGCGCTCCTGAACGAACCGAAAATATTTACAATTAATATCGAATTCGCTGAAACCACCGATTTCCCGACTCCCATGATGTCGACGACGTCAGCGGGTCAGCGCCCGCGACGCTTCAGCGATACTTTCGATATTCGGTTTAGTTAAAAATTTGAAATTTTAAGTAGTTCTTGAAAATAAGAAAGTGTTTCTCAGAGCACCGGATTATATAAGCTTATTTTAAAAAGATACTTATGGCAAGTCAGATAGATACAGATACTCTTATCGGGATGATAATGTCGGCCGATGGCCGGAATGTCGTTACTCCGGATATGATTGCGACGGTGCTCGATCGTCTTAATACCGGCATGAAGTCGTCGGCCGGAGATCTCTCGGCTCTTCTTGATGGAGAGAGAATAAAAAAGTCTTCCCTCCCTTCAGATATCCTTTACACCGGGGATCTTGAGAGCGAACTGATAAGCAGTAGGGGCCGCATCGTCTCCCTGATCCTTCAGGCGCTCTGGGCGGGTGTGGTAAGTTCGTCGGTGGCATGGCCGGAAATCGATCCCCTCCGGAGCGGGGAGAATCTTCGTGTCAACGGATATTATCCCGCCGAGAATGTGAAGCCCTGCTACTGCTGCGGCGAATGGCTTAGCGAAGCGGAAGCGTGGAAGGTGTTGCTCGATCGATACACCCCCTTCATGGGAGGAGTGCAGTGTAGCTCACCGGTGAATCTTCCGGTAGGCGTGAAGTCGTCGGATTCCTCGCTGACTCTGGATTATGCGTGTGTCAATAATTCGCTGCCTCATGCCATAGTGCTGGGAGCGAATGGCTGGAGCGATTCTGTCCGACCGACGTCGATGAAACGGGCATTCCACAACTGTCAGTCACTTCGCGCAATAATAGGGGAGATCGATATGACGTCGATATCGTCGGCCTGGGCCATGAATAACTTCCTGGCTCAATGTCCGAAACTCTGGCAATTTCATCTGGCCAATATCCCGGATGCTATCGAGACTCTCGATCTGCGGGGAGTAGCCGACGATTGCTCTACGGAATTTCAGTATGGACCGACGGCTTCCACCCGGATATCCTCGATAGGGTATCTTGCCAATAATTTCGATCGGGATATTGTCCGGACAAAACCTCTGACAGTCGTTGTCAGCTCCAACGTATTCGAGACAATCCAAAGAGAAGGTCTGACAGGGATGAGCAATCTGACCTGGGCCACTGCATAACAGAAAACATATGAGTACGATATATTATAAAGAGAGTTTCCCCCTGGCCATCGATATGGTGAATCCATGCGGTGTGGCGACCGGGGTTCCGGATTTTGATTTTGAAATCCGTCTGATATCGGGTAACTCGGAATTTTGGGCCGGGCGACGCAACGGGGAGTTATTCAACTGCCATAAAGAATCGGATGAGAGACTGATTGTGCTGGTAGCGAATCATGACCTTATGCCCTGTAGGGATCTGATGTGTGAGATTTACTACTATCTCCCTGATGATGCCAACATGCAGGGAGAGATCCGGGTCCTCGTGCGTCGATACCCAACCGGTGTTAAGCTGACTGAGCAGAAATGCAGCTGCGCTTCCGTCCCATCCTTCCGGGCGCTTCTTCCTTACATAAAGGGGGAGGACGGAATCCCGGGGCGCGATGGTTCAGATGCCGGGATTTCGATTGTCGGGTTTATGGAATTTGTCACTGACAGGGATATTTATCGGGTGCCGGTTCTGAAGGTTGCTGATACGGAGCCGGAGGCGGCTGATTATTACTATTATTATTCGTCGGGATATATCAGGATCGGCGATTGGGATATAGATCTTGAGAATCCGACGGATGAATCAGAGGCAGTGGCTTTAAATGAGATAGGTGATAATGAAGATAATATAAATGAGTCGGAAGATGAAGATAATCCATTCCTTTAATACGCGGCCTCTTTTCGTGAAGGTCTGGGGGCTTGACACACCGTCGAGAATGTTTGGGATGATATGGTATTATGCTTTGTCGCTTGCTTATGCGAGGCGATTGGGCATCAGGGCGGAGCTGCATGCCGATTCTTTGGGTGCGGCTCTTCTGGCTCATCTCCCTTATGATACGGTACACACGTCGCTCGATGAGATATCGGATGAACTGCATCCGAGGATATGGGCTGTGGGTAAGGCGTATGCTCTTCGGCATGCCGAGCCGGGCGACGTGCATATCGATGGGGATGTGTTCATTAAGTCGGAGCGTTGCGCGGAGAAGATTTTTGAGTCGAACTGGGATGTGATCGCACAATACACGGAGCCGGAATTCTTCTATACTGATATGGCGAAGATTCTTTCTCCATGTTCGGAGCATTTTGCTTCTAACGGGCTTGATATGGAGATTCCGGGAGCATATAATACGGGTATTGTGGGTTTCCGCAATATGGCGGCCCGCGATCGTTATTGTGAGGGCTGGATTGATAATGCTCTTTATCTTTCGCGGCACCATAGCGATATTATTGAGGGCGATGAGCAGCTGACGCCGGATCTTATGCTTGAGCAGAAGTATATCGCGCAGGTTGCCCGGGAGTTCGGACTTCAGCCGATGCTGCTACTGGATGATTTCTGCGATTCGATGAACGCTCTGGCCAATAAGCTTGGATTTCAGCATGTGCTGACTGATGTGAAATTCAAGGAGGTAGACAAATGCCGTGAGACTCTTCGGCGTGTCAATCCTGAAATGTATAATTCAACACTGAAGATATGTCGGAAATATTAAGAAAAATACGTGTGCCTCTGGAGTCGGGGGAGATTCGGGAACTGGAGATGCCAGTGCCGAGTCTGCAGGAGCATCTCAGCCAGCTGAAATTTGAATGGTGTACCTTAGGGGAATATAGTTCAAAGTCTTCTCATAATTCCAATACGCTATATTTTATTCATGCCGGTTCGCGATTACTCAAGGTTATGTTCGGTTTTGCCACTCTTATGGTGTGCGAGCCTAATAGAATTGAGTATATTCCTACGCAGGGATTTTTGCCAAATTCATCATATTTTGGATTTGTCCTTGGGGAAAGTTTAACTCCTACAGGTTATCCGTTGGGCTTCACCAATCAGTATTTATTTTCGGACGGTCGATTTCTTAGATCTATAGCGTTGTTTGGAGTATCATATCTGAAAGTGGTGTGCTACATGCCATATAATGATCTTAAAATCAGATCAGATGCACCTGTTGTGGATCTGACAGCTCTTGATACAACCGGGATGAAAAATATGAAAAATATGTTGAATCTCGGGAAAGTTATTGAGTTGGATGTATCAGGGTTTAACACCTCTAATGTGACTACAATGGAATATATGTTTTATGGTTGTTATAGTCTGAAAAAGTTAGATCTTGGAGGTTTTGATACGAAAAATGTCAAATCGTTCAGTAGTATGTTTGGGGGTTGCAATTCTCTTGAATCGCTTAACATATCGGGGTGGAATGTGAAGAGCTGCACTGATGTGAGTTCTATGTTTGACGACTGCTATTTACTGAAGTCAATTAATATAAACTGGATTAATACGCAAAATATCAGGACTCTTGCAGGAATGTTTTTAGATTGTCAAGCATTGGAATCTTTGGATTTAAGCGCCTTCGTATCAAAAAATGTGACGCAGTATTACAGCATGTTCGCATATTGCAGCGCTCTTAAAACGTTGGATATTCGAAACTTTGATTTTATGTTTAATCAAAGTTCTCCGATACGTATGTTTTACGGGTGTACTTCTCTTAGGAACTTATCCTTCGGTAAGAATTACAGTAATTATACATTAGACCTCGGGGATTGCCCTCTTACTCATACATCAGCGATGTCCGTAATCAATGGATTGAAGCAATGCTCGAAAGAGGCTCAACTGATCTTCAGTACTGAAACATTCAATACATTGACTCAGGAAGAATTGGCTTTAGCTCTATCTTTGGGATTTACGGTGGTAAGTTAATACTAAAATATAATAAGATATGACACAGGAATCATTTACAACACTTCTTCTCTTGCCGGGAGAAGGGAAGTATCTTACCCAGAAGGGTGAGGTTGATATAATCGACCGCATCGTAGCTACGCGGGTAGCGGTCGGTGAAAATGACTCTGCGGAGAATTGGATGGAGATCTCAGCGGAAGATGCTCTGGCTTTCAAACGAGAGCGTGAGGAGGCATTGAAGGCTTTTCGTGAGGAGCGGGCCCGGACGTTTGCATTGCGTGAGGAGAGGTCTGGAAGTGCTTATATAGAGGGTCGGCCGGAAGATTCGGACGCACCGGAGAGTCCCGAAGGTGATCAATTGGATGTCTCGGAGGAAGGAGGTGGCCATGAAGCATCTTAAAGAAGAATTCGATAAACTGAGCTTCAAGGAGGTTCTGATGTATTCGATGTGTTTTGTATGCATGACGGCTGCAATCGTCTGCATCTTTCTATCGATGTATATGGAACCTCGAGGAGAAATCCATGCATCGGTCCTGACTTACTTCGGTCTGTCGCTCGGATTCTGTGGCTCTATCTTCGGCATCTCCGCGCATTATTCTTCAAACGAGGCCACATTCAAAGCTCAGATCCTGCAGCTCGTAGAGAGGCTGGAGGCGTCAAAAGGTGGGCCCACGCCGCCGACAATCAGTGTAGGCGCTTAATCTGCAATCATAACTCTTAATCATATTACGATGAAAATTTTACTTGATAACGGACATGGATCCGACACGAAGGGAAGCATAGCCCCGACAATCCTCCGTCGTTGCGCGAACCGGAATGGGCGCGTCGTTGCACCGCAGCTCTGAAGGCGGCTCTCGAGGCCGAAGGTCTCGATGTGATCATGGTGACTCCGGAGTCGACTGACACTTCTCTGACCACCCGCGTCAAGCGCATTAATGATGCCTGCTCAAAGTTCGGCACTGCCAACTGTGTGCTGATATCGGTGCATAATAACGCCGCCGGAGCCGATGGTAAATGGCACGATGCCCGGGGATTCTCCGTATATGTCTCCAAGAATTCATCGGCCAAATCGAAAGAATTGGCAGGGATCTTCACCGACCTGGCTAAGGCTCGCGGTCTGACCGGGAATCGTGCGATACCGGCAGGGAAGTTTTGGACGTGGCCGATCAATCAAAAGTCGGATATCTACATTCTGTCGGCTTCCCGGTGTCCGGCTGTGTTGACGGAGAATATGTTTCAGGATAACCGATCCGACGTCGATTTCCTTAACTCTCCGGAGGGGATGCAGGAACTCGTCAGACTTCATGTAGACGCGATCAGGAAATATGTGGCCTAATATGGGAAATAATATGGATGGCAATGATAACCCTCTTGTGAAGTGTCTGGGGATTCTCTCCGGGTTTCTGCTCGCCTTGATACTTCTGATAATTCTCTCCCTCGGAGGATGCAGTTCGGTAAAAAGGGAGTATATCCCGGTAGAGTCTACAGTGATCCGCACCGACACATTTCACCACACTCAGCGGCTGATCGAGCGCGATACTGTGAAGATCCTGGAGAGAATTATCGAGCAGCGCACTGATTCGGTAGCACCTATTCTCGACTCTCTCGGCAGGATGGTGGGATTCGACCGGTGGCATATTATCGACCGCTCGGCATCACTCAACGAAACGAATTCGCGATTGCGTGCCGAGAATGACTCACTGAGAGCGCAGGGAGTGATTAACGAGGCTTCCCGCACGCCTTATCCGGTGGAACTGCCGGTCGTGACCAACGTCCTCCATTGGTGGCAGAAGGCCCTGATTGGAATCGGGATAACGGGCCTTATCACCGTCGGACTGATTATCGCCGTGTGGATAAGGCGCAGAAGTAATTGATGTTCAAAGTTTGAAATTGTTGAAGGCTGCCACTCCGGCGGCCTTCTCTTCGTCAAGGATGTGGGCATAGATCATGGTGGTCTGGATTTTTGCGTGGCCAAGCAATTTCGAGAGTGTTCCGAGATCTCCATGATTATATTTATAATACAGGGTGGCAAATGTGTGACGGGCGGCCTTGGCACTGACCGGCTTCAGGATATCCTGAGACTCGCAAATGATCTTGATAAGGCGGTTGAAAGCCTGATCCGATGGCAGATCGGTGAAAAGATTCCCTCGATAACGTCCTCCCTTGTAAAAATCTACGAGGCGGGCTGCAGGTTGTGAGAGCGGAACCTTGACATCTCTACGAGTCTTTTTTCGGGTGTAAGTGATGACTCCGTTACGTATCTGTCCGATCTGCAGCGCCCGAGCATCAGAAATGTGCATCCCGGTGAAAGTCATGAAAAGAAAGAAGCGCAGCACGATCTGATGATTATCCGGGAGTCGATCTGAATTATAGAGTTTAACCAATCGGTCGAGTTCATCCTGGGTAAGATATACGACTTGCGGATCAGAGTGGGGGATTCTGTAAGCGTCGAAAGGATTTTGATTGATTATACCTTCGCGGTTGGCCGCTGAGACATGGATCTTTATAATTGACATATTCTTACCGACGGTAGCCGGATTATTTCCGTGGTAATTTCTGAGATGAGCAGCGTAGATCTTTAGCCAGTCGGCGGTGATATCCGTAATCAGAAGGTTAGGATTGAAGTGTTCGAGTTTCTTCAGTACTGAAAGATGATGGCAGACGGTAGTATATTCAAGACTATTATTGAGGGTAGTGAGACGATGTCGGGCGTAGGAAATAAAATTGATGCCTTCTCCTGACGATTCATAGAACCGTAGGAAAATCTCCTTAGAGAGTCGGATTCCGGATAGCCTGGCCTTTACGAAGGCGTCATGAATCCTTGAGCGGATATGCTCGATAATCAGATTATAGTCGTTGGCCCTGGCGGTGCGTCCCTTGACACATTCATGCTCCGGATCCCATTCCTTGGGACTGACTCCGATATCGAGCGGAATACGAATTTTTTCACGATTGATATAAATGCTTGCGAAAAGATAAATGTTGCCGTCAGCACGCTTTCGGCCGGAAATTTTAATTTTTGCCATCTGAACTAGTGCCTACATTGGTGAAAACGAGGATTCGGCCGAAGAAATCAAGCTTTTGAGAGCCAATATTTTAGCTGATTTTGGACGTGGCCTACATTTTTCGCNATATTGAGGCTTGNAAAATTTGGCATAAATGATTGATANCCTGATAATTACAAAGGCTTCCGACGGATGTCGAAAGCCTAACGGAGGTTCCAACCAGACTATGCCATGAAATGAATATTAGATGATTGACACTCTCCAGATATGACTCTGGTGCCTACATTCTGTTTTTTGCGTTCAATCATCGATTTTAACTGTATTAATTTGCTCCGGAATATCAATGTGAATTGGTATTCTTCTCCAGCAGGGAGATAAGTCTGTCGATCTGCTCCTGCGCTTTAACAGTCTGCTGCTGGCTGACCCTTAACAATTCAGTCTGCCCGGAAATAGCATCCATCAACTTACTCAATGATTCTGACGACACACTTACTGAATCCCGTCCGGAAAACTGCGGATTACCTCCCGAGATATCTCCGACAATAATATTAATAGGATCCGGCAGTAGGTATTCTTCACACACATCAGCACCAAATTTTTCTACCATAACCTGATAGACCTTTTCTGATACCGGTCGCTTCCCTCTTTCAATTTCCGATAGATATGGAGCTGCAACTCCTAAAATTTCTGCCAATTCGGCTTGCTTTATGTTCTGAGATGTTCGAAGTGCTCTCAAATTAATATATCGTGGCATTATGTTAATATTTGTTAAAGATTAACTTAATATTAAGTTATGTATAGTTATTTTTATACCTTTGCAGTATAATTCTTTGACTTTAGAACAAAGATAGCAATAAAATTGATAATTGACAATAAGTTAAATAAATTAAATCATAACTTATGACACTTAAGGAAAAATATAATTCGCTGCCTTCACGTGCTAAATCGCCGAAGGCTCAGTTTATAGAAGATCTTGCCGAGAAGTGCAAGACGTCGCCGACCACAGTTCGTCTATGGGTAGGAGGTCGCCGGCCGGACGCTCTCCGGAGATCTGTAATCTCGGAATATTTAGGTATTCCCGAGGAAGAGTTATTCCCCTGCTAACCCTACGACTATGAAGAGACAACTTGAGCCATTCATAAGAATATTTAAAATCAATGGTTGTAAATTCCAGCTGATCAAGGTTGAATCCGGACGATGGGAGATCAGGATGCCGATGGTGTATCAAGATATGATGATTGCCGACGAATTATCACAAATTTATGGGTTTGACGTCGATAGGGTAGAGCGTCATAAATCCGATTCTCAATCGATTATTGCTTTCAATACCGGTTTTTGTGATGGAACGGTGTGCAGCGAGGTTGCAAAAATTCTCGAGAGTGTGTTGCGGACAGCATAAAATGCGTCCTTCCCTAAATGTTTGTCATATCCGATATTTGTGAGTGACATAATTCATTCCATTCCATGATACCCCCCGAAAGAATATATAGCGCTACTAATGATGGTCTTGCCATACTGGCGTTACATTATCCCGAAGTCACCCACGCGGCTGAACACAATAAGCCTTTCAAAGCCCGGCCCGGGGAACGCACTCCTTCTGCGCGTGTGCGTCTGATGAAGACCAAATCCGGAGTCTCTGTCTGGAAACTTACTGACTTTGGAGGAGAAGGTCGTGCGATCGATCCCATAGAGGTGCACATGAACGAAAGGAATCTTACTTTCGTCGAAGCCGTACTCGATATTGCTTCCATCTTCAATATATCCGACGAACTTAACCGAACTGTCAACCGTCCCGACGTCCGGAAACAGCCCGCATCCCCTGACCAGCCAGACGGTTCTTGTTTTTGGGATATCGATCAGCATTTCACAGAGAGTGAATGCAAAGTAATGGGCCCTCGGGTCAAGGCCGAACATCTTAAATCGCTCAACTGGTTTCGAGTTAACTTCATAGCCACAGTGAAGAATGGAGAAGTGACATATAAATACTCCAATCCTCATTATCCGATCTTCATGCGCGAATGTCAGTTTACCAACGCCGAAGGTTCTCAGGATTCCTTTTACAAAATCTACGAGCCTCTGAACATTGAGAAGCAATGGAGATTTCAATATCAGCCGAAAGGGAAGAAACCTCAGAGTTATATCAACGGACTGCCCGAACTCTCAAAGGTCTGGGCCGACTATAATAACCGCCTCGAGAAAGAATTTTATGCAGATCCCCGGAATGAGGATAAAACTTTCAAATCGGAGAAACTCCCGGAGGCTATAATCTGCTCCGGAGAGCGTGATTCTCTATGTGTAGCCTCCCTGGGCTATCACCCGTTATGGTTTAACTCCGAGACATATCAGGTATCGGAAGATGAGATCAGACAGATCAGCAAATATGTCGATACCATCTACAACATTCCCGACATTGACGCCACCGGGAAGAAGAAAGGAGCGGAACTCGCGCTAAAATACATCGATATCCATACCGTCTGGCTTCCGGAGAAACTTACTCAATACCGGGATCACAGAGGTAATCCCCGTAAGGACTTCCGAGACTGGATGGAGATATGGAAAAACAAGCGTGATTTCTCAAATCTTCTCGAGCTGGCTCTGCCCGCCAAGTTCTGGACTGTCTCCACCAACGAGAAGAGCGGTGTCCAGAAATATGCAATCGATATCTCCTGCATGCGAGAGTTTCTGACTCTTAACGGTTTTTATGTCCTGAAAGATGAATATGATCAGATTCCCAGAATTGTGCGGATTAAAGGTCATATAGTTGAAATTGTTACCCCGCCTGACGTCCGCAACTTCGTATTCGACTGGACTCTTAAGACTGCGCAGCCACGTCTGTTGCGCAATCTGGTCCTGAAGACTCCCGAACTCGGCAATATGCTTCTCGAGACTCTCGCACAGGTAAATCTCGACTTTTCTAATTTTACCGAGAAATCCCAATTCTTCTTCTTCCCGAACTTTGCGGTCGAAGTCACCGGAAAATCCATCATACGCTACGACAACCGCGAAGGTGCCGATGGCCATTACGTATGGGCCGACAGCATTATAGATCATAACATACGGATTGCGGAAGATGATATCTTCAGGATTACCTATAAAGGAGAAGACAACGCCTACCGCAGCGAGGACTTCGACATAGAGATCAGAAATACGAACTCCAACTATTTTAAATATCTTATCAACTCCTCCAGAATCTACTGGAGAAAAGAGCTCGAGACAGAACTTCAGTCGCTTGATCCCGAGGAAGCTGAAGCCTACCGCAAGGCTCATCGATTCGATATCTGCGGACCGAATCTGAATGAAGACGAGATAGCCGAGCAGAAGCAATGTCTGATATCCAAAATTTTCACCATCGGATATATGATGCATCGCTACAAGCGTATGGATCGTGCCTGGGCGCCCTTCGTCATGGACAATATTATCGGAGAGTCTGATCAATGTAATGGCCGGTCAGGCAAATCTTTCATGTTCTGGACGCTGCGTCATTTCACGAAATGGCTCAAGATGTCGGGCCGGCAGACAAAGCAGCTCGAAGGCCAGTTCGCATTCGAGCAAGTCAACCGCCACCAGGGCATCGTACTCATCGACGACTGCGACGAATACTTCCCCTTCAAGCTCTTCTACGATAACATCACCTCCGACATGACGATCAACCCGAAGAATGTCTCAGCCTATCAATTAGACTTCTTCGATGCGCCGAAATTTGCATTCACGACCAACTATGTTCCGAAGGAATTCAGCGGATCCAGCGTCGGCCGAATGCTCTTCGTAGTCTTCTCCGACTATTATCATGAGAAAGCCGAAGATAACGATTATCTTGAGACAAGGAAGATCTCTTCAGATTTTGGGCGCCAGCTCTTCGACCGCAACTATCCGGAAGCCGCATGGGAAGCCGACATAAATTTCCTGCTGCAGTGTGTAAGATTTTACCTCTCTGTCGCCGACACTCCGGCCAAGATCGAACCGCGAATGAGCAATATTATATTCCGTAAATTCCTACGTGATATGTCAGATAACTTCAAAGACTGGGCGGAAGGCTATTTCGCCCTTGGCAGCGACCATCTCGATCAGGAGATTGTCAGAGAGAAAGCTTTCGACGATTACAAGCGATTCTCCGGATTGAATAAGATATCGATGCAGACCTTCTCCAAAAGTCTGAGAGGCTTCTGCTATACCTGCGAATATATCGACGAACTCAACCCTGAAGAGATGCACAACTCAGGTAGTCGCATACTACGTCGTATCGACGACGGATCCGGCAAGAAGATTCAGAAGGAGATGATATATATCCGCACTAAAAAAGGCTACAACACCAAAATCTCTGACGACGTTAATGCTCTCTTCGGTGACGATGATCCTTTTGCATCCTCCTGATAAATCTTTGCTCCAACTTGTAATCCCCGGGTGTCTCATGACATCCGGGGATTTTTTGCTCATATTATTTAGCATCTCTCAGATTCAAACAAGCAATACTATGTAACACCGCCGCCCTGCCACTTCTTCCCCTGCCGGGCGCACCACTCATTTTTTCTCCCCTTTTTACCCCTCCCTATTTTTACCAAAATTTTTGTTACATTGTAACAGATTGTTTGAAGAAAGAATAAAAAGATTAGTAATAAGAAGAATAAGGGGTGTAATAAATCGTAACAAAGTTGTATCAAACCGTGTAACGAAATTTTTGGAAAGTGTTACAAAAAATGCCGAAAACGGCGTGTTACAAACTGTCACAAAGTTGTGATACCGAATTGTGACAATAATCAATATTGACTATCAGCTGATTATAACATGTAACAAGATAACAAAAATTTTCCGCGAAAAACTCACCCACAGAAAAAAATTACAGGATTATAATTTTCATATTAAGTAAATTATGCTTATATTTGCTTAATATTAACTTTTTCATCATGATTTCAACTTCAATTTATTGCGATTCTCATGTTGCGGAGTATATCCGATCCAAATTTTACGATGCTTCAGTAGGAGCAGTGCGCTTCCCGGCCAATCTTGACGTGTATCATCTTCTATGGGATCTTCTCCAGAAGCGACCGGCGTCGGCATCCCCGATCGATGCCGGCAATCTTGTCATAGCCCTTCCTGACAGGCGTGAAGGTAAGAATCCCGAATATTACAATTATCTGTCAGCAAGAGCCACGAAAGTATTGGTCGGCAAACTGCGTCAGATGATGTGGGCCGAACTTCACGATTTTGTCGACGAAGGCAAGCATACACTCGGCCGCCAGTTTAAAGATTCGATCTTCATCTTCATGACCCGCTACGGCATAGAATCGATATCCGAGGATGCTCTATGGAAGAATTATCAACGCTGGCGCTATAAGACACGTCGCCGCTCCAAACGTGCCTACCATCATAAGTCAAAAAACACTTAAAAATTGATGCTACGCGATGCCGTAATTTGTCCTTTTTTGGGGGATTTTTTGTCAAAAAAATGTTAACTTATTAGCTATCAAGTTATAAAATGAAAAGAACGGTTTCAGTCAATCATAATCTTTCACTCCTGGAGATAAATGCAATCTGGCGCTTCGATAACATGGGACTTTCCGCAGATATTCTGGCCCTCCATCCGGCTCTTCCTCTTAAGGAGATTCCCGGATCCCTTCAGATATCCTCTCAGGGCGACGGACAACTCATCAATAAGACAATCACCGCCGAATGTGGCAAACTAAATGCGGGGATTCACGAAAGTCTCCAACTCCTCAGTAATATGCCGGTCATAGCCATCTATGATGATGCAGCCGGCAATCGACGGATCTGCGGCAGTCCCGACTATCCTCTCATTCTCTCATATGAAGAAGGGGAGGAATCATTCATGATCACCCTGTCAGGAAAGATGACCAAAACTGATTTTTATCTGCACGCCTGAGTCCTTCTTGAGCAATCGACGGGGGCTTATATTTGCAATAAAAAATCGTAATGAACAGACTCCAACGATTCTTCTCCGACAATTGGGCCATACAATCCCGTGATTTCAGCAATCAGATGGCGCTGATCATTCCGGCCGTACTGGCCGGCAATCTCAATCAGGCTGCCGACATGCTTGCCGAGACAAAATGCACGGCCAAAGCGATTGGTCTGCCGAATATAGCCGAAAGTTACGAATTCTCCGATATGTCTCTTCCCGACGACTCAGTGGCCATCATATCGATGACGGGATGTCTTTACTCCTGGGAATCGGAATGGGTAGCAGCTAAAATTCGCGAGGCTGCCGGAAATCATAAGATATGCGGTATCATCCTTGCCATCGACGGCCCCGGAGGCATGGTATCTCACGTGGAAGCGGTTGTCAAGGCTCTCAAAGAATGTCCGAAACCCACCGCCACAGTAGTCACCGGTGTGATGGCGTCGGCTCATTTCTGGATAGGAAGTTCGGCCGACATGATATTCGCCACCTCAAGACTCTGCGAGATCGGAAGTGTAGGCTCCGTCATCACCGTGTGCGACTACTCCAAATTCTACGAGATGTCAGGAATCGACTACCGGGAGATCTATCCTGATTCAGCCGATCTCAAGAATCGCGCCTTCCGTGATCTGATCAGCTCCGGCGATGAGACTCTCTATAAAGAAAAAGCTGCCCGCATACATCAGATCTTTTCGGAGACAGTGGCCGAAAACCTCGGAATCAAACTTGATCCGGAGTTGCCGTTGTTTCGCGGAGAGATGTTCTGCGCCGACGAAGCCCTCTCGGCAGGATACATCCATGCGATGGGAGATATAGCAGATGCAGCCCGCTGGATTCTCGGAAAAGCTACCGGGAGTAAAGTCAAAGAATACGTATAATTCAATAATAAAACATAACCCAATTCAAGAATTATGAATTTTAAAAATTTCAAGACTTCCGTTCTTGCCATTCTCGGAATCTCCAAATTCCACGAGCAGGAAGGGAAGAAATTCCTGACTCCGGAAGAGAAGGCCAAACTTAAGAGCTACGACTTTTCCGATCGATGGATCGAAGGATTCGAGGCACATCTGAATGCTCCGGAGGATGGCGAAGGGGAAGGCGATCAGCGTTCGGCGGTAATCGCCACTATCCTTGGTCAGACAACGGAGCGCCTCGATGCCACCTCGCGCGAACTCGAGGCTCTCAAGGCATCTACCGCCAAGGCCGACGAAGCTCATGAGGCCGCCATTAAAGAAAAAGAGAGTAAGATTGCTTCTCTTCAGGAAAAAATAAAGACTCTCTCGTCGCTCCCCGAACCCGACGGTGGAAAATCGGCCGGAATGCCTGCAGCCACTCCCTCCGGCTTCAATCTCGAGGATACACATCAGCTGGGAGGCATGGCCGGATCCTACAATTCCATGGACCGCACATACAACCAGCGCGCCCGTGCCGCCATGCTCGCAGCACGCGGAATCTATACCGATGCTCCTGCTGCAAGTTCCGTGGATTTTAAGAATCTTCAGGAAGACCTCGGAGCATTCTACCGCACCTCCTGGAACGACCGACTTGTATCCTTCCTTACCGAACTCCCGACCATCACGACTCTTTTCCCGACCGAGTCAGGCCATCAGGATCTTTCCACCCTTGTCAATGTCTTCCTCGGAGAATTCTCCCAGGCCGACTCCTCCGGTCAGTCGGATTTTGCGAAAGTTGCCAAAGGCAGCTTCGATTTCGGCACAGAGACCCTTCGCATGTACGGGGTAATGTTCGTCCACGTCTTCCGCTCCCTCAAAGATCTGGAGAAATCATGGATCGGACATCTCAATCGCGAAGGTTCGAGTCCCGTCAAACTCTCCTTCATCGAATATCTGCTCGTCGAAGTGGCCAAGAAGCTCCACAACGAGCGCGAGCAGCGCTGGATCAACGGTATCCGCAAGGATCCGGATCCCGACAAACCCGGTCGAGCCATGGAGGCTGCCGACGGTATCTACGAATATCTTCGCAAGCGCGTCGACGGATATATCGATTTCACTCCCAACGGAGGCACACTCGGTAAGACCGTCTATCAGATCAAACCCTTCGACCTCCCGGAGATCAACTCCGGTAATATCGGTGAAGTCTTCTTCCAAGGCACATCGATGATTCCCGCCAAATTTCGCGACACCGGTAAGGTTGTGCTCTACATCCCCTCATGGATGCTCCCGCTCTACCACCGCTATAACGAAATGAAATATGGCAAGAACGTCAACTACGTTGCCAACGAAGACTACGTTCACGGTTTCCCCGGTGTAAAGATTAAAGCGCTTCCCAACGCCGATAATCATCATCGTATTTTCTGGACAATAGAAGGCAATATCAAGACCTATGATCAAGTAGCCGGAGAGATGCTCCGATTCAACATGGAGCAGCAGGACTGGTCGATCAAGGTCTGGTCCAACTGGAAGGAGTCCATTCAGGCTGAAGCTGTCGGCCGCAAATATCTCAGCAAGACTGATGTCGATGGTGAAAATCAGTTGATCTGGTGTAACCAGTACGATCTGCCTGCCAACTTCTTCCTGCCCGCAGATAAAGACAAGAACCCCTCCGTGGCTCTTCACAACTCCGTAGAGACCGCTGTCAACTCAGCTCCTCTCGCAATCACGGATATCGAAGATGCAAAGGTAGGCGGGATGGTAAATATCAAAGCCGGCTCCGCAGATGTGACCATTAAGAAAGCCGACAAATTCTCCCTCCTGACAGCCGACTGGACACCGGCCAAGGGCGACATCATCACGCTGATGAAGCGAGCCGACGGCAAATTTGTCGAAATTTCACGTCATACAGCCGCCTCCGACTCCTATATTTTCCCTGCCGACGCAACCACCCCTTCGGTCAAAGGCGCCACAACCTTCATTACCGGAGCCAACACCAAGGCCACGGCTATCACCGACCTCGAGGATGCAGTGACCGGAATTGTCTACACAATCCATGGCTCGGGCTCCGACAACGCCACGACTATCGCCAACTCCGGCAAATTCGTCCTCACGGCAGCGATGACACTATCCGACGGCAAACTCATCCGTCTGGTCAAGGCCGACGACGGCAAATTCTATGAAGTAGAGAGAGTATAAACCGATTAAATGTATTCGGGGCGGCCGGTTGAAAGCGGTCGCTCTGGATACTCACTCTAAATTAAATCGAAAAAATGGCATATTTAAGAAAATCAGTGCTTCGTGCGCCCGGCAATCCCGGCATGAACTTCAAGCCCCGCGATCTGCTCGTGCTTCTGAATATCGACGATATAGCTTTCATGCCGGCTCCGGATGAGAATGGTGTGGTCATTGCCGACGATATCGTGATGAAACCCGGTCGCTACGGCATTGAGATGTATATGACCTCCGGCACCCCCGCTCTTACTTCGGCGGCTGAAGGCGATACCGATAAAGTCGGTTTCACACCCTCACTCGAATTCGAGCATCCCGGCAACGAGCAGGAGGTTCGAGAATTCAAGGTCAACGAGATCAACTCCCGTTTCATCGGCATTATGCGCTACTGCTCCGGCAAGCCGGCCGACCTTATCGGCTCGATCTGCAATCCGTGTAAGATCACACCCTCCTACGAAGGCAACAGCGAAGGCAATACCAACAAGTTCACCCTCGCTCAGACATCCAAGGGCGACGACATCTTCATTTATAAAGGGTCGATTCCCCTTGAGGAACCGGTAGCGGTGATCGAGGGATCCGCCACAGAAGTGCCTTTCATTTCCGAGGGCAGATATCAGCTTTCAGCCGGTGCCTCGGAGATTACCGAAGTGACAGGCGGTGCCCACGATGCCGTAATCAGTCTGATGGGCTGTGCCGGTGCTTCACCGATAGTCCAGAATGTTCAGGGAAAGATCATGCTGCGCGGCGGCAAGAACTTCACGGCGACCGACGGATCGATCCTCACACTCCGAGCCTTCGACAACGGCGGGGAGAATCCGGTATGGATCGAGCAGTCGCGCTATGTCAATCCCTGACCTTATCGAGTCATTGAGACCATTTAGATATAGTTGTATTTGTTAAAGGTTAAATTTTAGCATTATGTTGTAGAGTCGGCCGACGTGATGTCGGTCGGCTCTTTTTTCGTCCTTCCGGCGGTAATTACCGGCCGATAACTTTGTAAAACAAAAAAATAAAATAGATATGGAAGATTTCAAACAGAAGATAACCGCCTGGCTCAGCGGTCCGCGTAACTATCAGGAAGGGGTAGAGCTCTACCGACTTTACGGCTGCAACCTGCGGCTTAAGAAGCAATTTGCCATCGAGGAGCCCTCCCTGGCACATCCTATTCTTGAAGAAGAATTGCGTCAGCTATCCGGTCTTACTCCGGAGGAATTCAAGAGATTGCCCCGCCTGGCGTATAATCCCGGAAAATCCCGGGCCTTAACTCCGGCAGAGATTACATTAGAAGTAAAAATAGAGCAATCCGATTACGAGCCGACGACCGCCCCGGCCAAAAAAATGCTGAGATTCCGCGAGCGCTATCCGTTCCTGAGCGAGCCTGACTGTCCCGATGTCCTGAAGATCCTGGTCAGCGACATGTTTACGGCCTACGGCCGCTATAAGGAAGCTCATGCCCGCCTGCGGGAAGCTCCCGATTCAGAAGACACGGTAGCCGATTGCCGTATAGTAGTTGAAGAATATCTGAAGAACCGCGCCATCCGCGAAGAACTGGAATATTACAGGGAGCATCACCGCCTTCTCGGAAAATATCCGGGAATGAATATTGCGGATAGCGAAGAGCAACCGGCAGAAGACCTTACACTGCTTACCGACGTCGAACTCCTACGGCGTCTGCAGAGTGCCAAAACCAACGTCTCCAAGCAGAAGAAAGCCCTTGAGGGCGTCCGGGCCAAAGGTCAGGATCCTACTTCAAGAGAAGAAGCCCTGGCCAAGTGGAACGAGCGGAAACGACTCCTGCAGGAAGAGACCGACCGTAGAAAAAAAAAGTGAACGAGCTTCTTGAGAAGAATCAAAAGAGGATCACTTATTTCCGCACCTACGGCCGTAGGTCCTCATGTTCGGCATGCGACCGCTCGGAAGCCGAATTCCAGATCCGACGGCTCGAGCAGACCCGCCGGACACTTCTGACAACCCTCAATACCCTTGACCATGGATGAAGAATTACAGGAAGATATACTCTCCCTTCTGCGCGACAAGGTAGATGGCGGCAGTCTCGAAGCTGCGCGGCAGCTCGGAGAATATCTTCAGAAAGAGAAAATGACCGAACTCATAAACAATATGGACGATGACGAACTTACCATTCAAGCCCTCCCGGATTGACTTTTCAGCCATTGACATCAATCAGATACAGCGAATTCTCCGCACCGGCGATCTCCGGAGTCTCCGGCCCGAAGAGCAGGAGTATTTCTATCTCATGGAGATGGTGCGCGGCTTCAGGGCCCGGCAGATGCTCCCCGGAGGAAAAAGGATAGTGACCAAAGCCGGAATAATCAAAATCCTCAAATCGGAACCTTACGGACTGTCGGACTGGATGGCCCGCCGCGTCTACGCCGACTCCCTCAATTTCTTCTATACTGAAGATAATGTCCGGCCTAAGGCCTGGGCGAACTATTACGCTGAAAAACTCGAGAAATGGGCTGATCTGGCCGCATCGACGGGGAATCTCAAAGATGCCAAAGCTCATCTTACGGAAGCCGCCAAACTACGCGGCTGTTATGATCAGCAACCCGAAGAAATCCCTTCAGAACTCCTCGAGCAGGCTCCCGTCATCATTTACACCTCCGATGCCCGATCCATGGGTGCCGGCAATGCCGACCGTAAGGAGATTGAGGCATTCATCGATTCTATACCGGATCTGCCCGACGTGGCCCGTCGTCGGGTGCGCGAGGACGCCGGCATAGACGCCAAGGACACGCTTCGAAGAATGTTTGACGACGCTAAGGAATTTGGAGATGAAGAAAACTGATATCCCCGTAGATGCCGACGTAAAGTTCGGCTCTGACGCCCTGATCTACTGCGACTGGATCGACACGACCAACTTCATAGTAATCGGAGGACGCGGCATGGCCAAGTCCACCGTAATTCTGGCCCGACGCTCCCTGCGATGCATCCGCATGATGCCGGGAGCGCCTATCGCCATCGTGGCCAACACCTATGCGAATCTTGTCGACAACATCATGCCGGCCGTGCAGAACGGCTGGAAACTCTCCGGACTCATCGAGGGAATCCACTATATCAAAGGGCGCCGCCCCCCTGAGGAATGGCGCCGGCGCTGCAGCTGCATTGTCGACGACTACCGGCATGTCTATTCCTTCTGGAACGGCTCGGTCATCTTCCTCGGAAGTCTCGACAATCCCTCGCTTTTGGCCGGTAAATCAGTGGCTCATCTTCTCTTCGATGAAGCCAAATATGCCTCTGATGCGCGTGCGGCCAGAGTCATGCCTATCTTGAGAGGCGATGCGGTCAGCTACGGCCATTGCCATCTCTACGGTGGAGTGACCGTCACTACCGACATGCCCGACGTCACAGAAGGCGAATATGACTGGTTCTTCCGCTACGCCCGGGAGATGGATCCCGAACGTTGCGTCTGGATTCTTAGAGCGGCTTCAGAGCTCAACCGATTTCGTTCTGTACTTACCCGCGAACAGTCGAAGACTCCGGCCGACGGAAAGAAAACCGAGCGGATTCAAAAGCGGATAGACTATTACGAGGAAGGACTGCGCAAATTGCGGAAAGGGCAGACCTTCTTCATGAATATGTCGTCGCTTATCAATATCGATGTGCTGACTGTAGATTATCTCAAGCGGCTTTATAACGGTGCGCTCGAGCATCATGAGTTTCTTAAATCCGTAATGGGAATGCGTCCCGGATTACGCAAGGACGCCCGATTCTACATCCTGTTCAGTGAGACCCATAAATATTCCGACTCCACACTTTCAGGTGAAGCTGCCTATGATTGTTCGGAGCTCAGATATCTCGATCCATCGCGCGAAATCGACGGCGGTATGGACTTCGGCAATATGCTCTCCCTCGTGATAGGTCAGGAAGACGGAAAGACCTACAGGGTCCACAAGTCGCTCTACGAACTGGCTCCCGGCTGGATGCGCGAGCTGGCCGATCAGTTTCTGGCATTCTTCGAGCCCCACCGCAATAAAGTGCTCAATCTCTACTACGACCGCTCCGGCAATGCCTATGCCCGACAGCGACAGGACTATGCCCTTCAGATAAAGGAAGCCATCGAGACTGATGGTGACGGCCGTCGCACCGGTTGGGCCGTAGTGCTGAAGTCCCGACGCCAGTCGACGCTCCTTCAGGATGCGGAATTCAACTTCATGCATACCATCCTTGAGGGAAAGAATCCCCGCCTACCTAAGATCTCCGTCGATGCGCTCAACTGTGTCGAACTTATCAGCTCGATCGAGGGCGCCCGGGCTACAGTCAAATATAAGGGAGATCAGAAGATTGTCAAGAAGGTAAAAAAGTCGGAGAAGCTCCCTCTGCATAAGCTCCCCAAGCTATCGACGAACTTCTCCGATGCCTGGAAATACCTCCTTATGCGGGAACAATGGGTCAAGGCAGTAGCTCCAAAAGCCCGTAGCTCATCCGGTGCCGATTCCTCTGTCGATGCCTGGATGGACGACTGGATGGACGACTGGATAGACGACTGGATAGATGCCAACTCCAACTTGTAACATATCGGCTCCCGTCCTCACATTTCACTATTCTGAGGGGTGGTAATTGCCGATGCAACTCTGAGCGGACCCGGTCGTTACGTCGTGAAAAAATTAAAAAATGGAATAAAAATCGAGTTAAACGATTGAAAACCCGATTAATACGTAATATCAGAGCAAAATTTAGGCTCAAAAAACGCGATTTTTATGATTTTTGATGCGATTTTCGGTGAAATCAGGCCCCGATTTTATCGGTTTTGGCCGGAATTACCACCGGTAACCATGCAAAAACATCAGATTACCGGGCGGATTTCCCTCCGGCCCGGTGATATCCCACATTCGCCTTGTCCTTCTCTTGAGAGATACGAATGGCGATATTTGCAGAATGGAAACAGATCTTTATAGAGCAATCGAAGAAATGAAACGGATATCCGCCTCCGGAGCCACATTCTCCCTGAAGTTTCGCAAATACAATCGCGATAACGGCAAAGGGGGTGATCTTGTGCATCTGGCCGCGGCCCGACTTCGTCCCAAGGCTTCCGACGAAGAGATATCCAATGCGAGTTACAAATTATTTCTGACCGACACCGAGACCGGGCGCGCTCTCAACTGCTGGGAGCTGCTGGTGGTGGAATTCAACGGCCGGAAAACCGTGTTAAACTGAAAAAACAAAAAGAACACTGAAATGATCAGGAGATGTGGAAATTTCGGATTTGTCGATGACGGCGCCGGAGGAATCTATTCCTTCAGCATGGGATCATACGGCTGGGCGCCGTCGTCGTATATGCTCAAAGGTGGCTCGGCGGCCTCCTTTGGCTATCGTTATATCAATGTGAATGGAGTCCCGGTGATTCCTTACGGCGCCGACAACGACCTTCCCGGGCAGGTCCGCGCGTTGCTCGAGAAATTCTATGCCGGGGAAGGAATCATGGGCAAGAAGACCGGTCTGCTCTGGGGAGAAGGCCCCCGGCTGTATCGGGATGCCGTGGATGACAACAATATATTCTATCGGCAATGGATCGTGGATGACCGGGTGACGTCGACCCTTGAATCCACCGACTATCGCACGCAGCTTCTGCGCTGCCTGATCGACCTTGTTCATCTCGAGGGATTCTGGGTCAAATTCACTCGTCGCCGCGGATCGCGCATCGGTGCCGGCGGCATGGCTCTGGTAGAGCACGTGCCCGCCTCAAAAGTGAGACTCGTCTGGCCCGGTGTAGGAAAGGTCCCGCAGAAAGCGATGGTCGCCGACTTTCCCAACGCCCTGTCGTCGACCTCCCATGTCTACCCGCTGTTCGACCCCGCCGACCCGCTGCGCCATCCCGTATCGATGGCTTATTACAACATCTACTCCTTCGGACATGATTTCTACTCCATTCCAAGATTCTACGGAGCCTTCGACTGGATAGAACTTGCCGGCACCCTCGCGCGCCTGCTGATGACCTATAACGGCAACGCCTCCGCCATCTCCAAGCATATCAAGAGTCCGCAGAGTTATTGGGACCGCGCCGAAGAGAAGATCAAAGAGAAATGCCGCCTGGCCAAAATTCCCTATAAATCCTCAATGCTCGAGGAATTCAAGGATAAAGCCATGGAGCAATTCGCCGCCAACATGTCGGGAAAGGAGAATGCCGGCAAATTCCTTCACACATCGAGCTTCTACAACGATATCGCCGATCAGTTCGAAGGATGGGAGGTAGAACCTATCGACAACAAACTCAAGGAATACATCGAGGCGCAGATTCTGATCACCAAGAAATCCGAGGCGGCCGCCACTTCCGGATTCGGTCTGGATCCATCACTGTCGAACCTGATTCTCGACACCAAACTTGGCTCCGGATCCGAAAAGCTCTACGCGCTGAAAGTCTTCAACGCCACAGAGACCAGTCTGCCCGACATGATACTCTGCAAGCCCTTCCAGACCTTTATCGATATCAATCATCCCGGCTCCGGCATAAAGATAGGATTCTACCGCACTGTCGTCGAAGCCGAGAAAAATGTAAATCCGGAGAACCGGGTCAAATCCAATGCCTGACCTCACATAACATGTTATGATAAGATTATTTGACCGCTATGCCGACGGCGCTTCAGAACTCCTCGAAGTGATCGGAGTGATCTCCGCCGGCGTCACCTATGATAAATGGGAGCCCCTGCTTCCGCTCGGAGTGCGCGATGTCGAAGCGATTATCGGACCGGAGCCCGTCAGAACTCTGGCCGACTTCTATGAATCCGATGAATGTTGCTGTGGTACTGAAGAGATGCAGGAAGCCCTTCTGAGGCTTCGTCAGGCAGTAGCCTACTTCACCTGGCTCAAGATTATTCCGACTCTCGATGCGCAGCATGATGAGAATGGTCGCTCCCGACGGCTCGGAGAAAACGAGAAAGGGCTGACAGCCCTTCAGGAATTCAAGGATGAAGAGAACATCCGCCGACTTGCCTACGAGGCTGTCGACGCCCTGATAGCCATTATGGAGGATGCAGGATTCGACTTCTGGCTCACTTCCCGATGTTGTCGCCGCCGACAGTCGCTAATTATCAGAAGTAAGGAGGAATTCGACGAATACTATCATATCGGCAGCCATCGGCTTTTTGTCACTCTGTTGCCGATAATCAGCGAAGTCCAGACAGCCGAACTCCTTCCCGTTACCGGCCCTGCGGTGCTTCAGCAACTCCTTTCGCGTCGGCCTACCGCTACCACTGCAATGATCGGAGAAGCGGCGGCTCGGGCCGTAGTGCTGCTGACTATGAAGAAAGCCGTGGAGCGCCTTCCCGTCGAAGTCATTCCTGAAGGAGTCGTCCAGATCCAGCAGAGTCAGCCTGTCAATTCCCGGCTTAAAGCCGAGCAGGCGGCCAGGGGTGCCGTGGCCGCCTCTCTGGGCAATGACGCCAGGCGCCTGCTGGATCTGATAGAGGCTACCCTTCAGAGTCTCGACGACGATGACGCAGCCGCCACCGACGATATCGTGCTCTCCCCGATAGCCCATTCCAAAGGATTAACATTCTGAAAAAAATACCGCCCGGATGAAAAAAATAAATATCGACGGCCGGGAGATTATGATTCCCGAATGCATCGGCGAACTCACTCCGGGGCAATACGCCCGCTATATATTCCTGACCTCCCATCTGCTCACGGGAGGTCTCGACAATGAACGCTTCCGGATTCGCTGGCTCTCATATATTGCCGGACTGCCGGTAGATTTCGACTCCTACCGCGACCCGATTGCCTCCGATCTTGCCCGCGAACTCCATGTGACCGACGGCTTTTTTCGCCCGTCGGAACAAGACGGAGTGACCATACTGCGCCCCGACTACGACTGCGAGCGTAATCTGCTTCCGGAATATGAAGGCCTCCGAGGTCCGGGCGATTGGCTCGACGGGCTTCCCTTCGGAGAATTTACCGAATGTCTGACAATGCTGGAGAGTCTGGCCGCTCCGGATATCGACGCCGAAGAAGTGGCGGAGATCTACGAGCGCGTCACCCGCATTCTCTATCATATACCCGAAGAGAGAGAAGTGCCCGACATACTGCTGATCCATGCTCCAAGGTTCTTTATAGGAATCTGGCAGCGCATTCAGTCAGGTCCGATCGAGCTCAACGGCAGGCCCATAGATCTCCGGATCATATTCCGTGCCGACGGCGACCGAAGGTCCGACGACAAGACCGGATGGACAGGCCTGAGCTTCGAAGTGGCCCAGGCCGGACTCTTCGGCCGGCTGCCGGAGGTGGAGCAGACCGACTTCTGGCAGATATTGATATATCTTTACCGGTGTAAGTTCGAATATCTCGAGAGCAAACGAAAAAAAATTTAAGTACGAGACAGCAATGATAAATCTCAAGACATATCAGGAATATTGGGAAGGCTTCCCCGATCGAATCTCCCGGCTCGCAAAGGCGATGCCGATCACCATCGACGAAGAGATCAGCCGCAGGTTGCTGGCCATCCGGAAGGGTGACCACACATTGTTTTTCCTTCCTCCGGGCGCCGAATCCGAGGCAAAGAACTCCGACGCCTGGCGCGAGACCAACATCTGCGTTGTCTTCGTCATGGAGAAATACGATCCGCAGCGCATGACATCCTATGAAGTGCTCACCGACACCCAGACCACTATCGAGGCTCTCAAGCGCATACTCCTCGAGGATCTGTCGGCCGGCTGCTGCCCCATGCGGATCGACGCAGGCTCGATCAACACGCTTCCGGAGACGAAATTCTTCGGTAATTTTGCCGGATGGTCGGTAGGATTCAACGTCAAAAGCGAATAGGATATATGGAATCTCAAGGACTTAAAGTCCAATATTTCCGAGAGCAGCTCGAAAAAGGGATCCGAGAGATTGTAGATCGGCAGAAGGCAATAGTGGCTGAGCGTCAGTTACAGTTCGGTTCCGGCGGAAACGACCGGAATCGTGGAGAGACTCTGATGCAGGCTGTTAGCAATCCGCAGTATTCCCTTACTCAGAGAGGCAACGGAATGGAACTCATATGGCGGATTCCCCTTCAGTTGCGTTTCGTCGATATGAAGCATCTCGGCGACTGGAGAGTCTACAACCGACAGATCTGGCCGATGATGTACGGTCGTGTCCGCAGTTCGATCATATATGAATATCGCGACTGGCTACGGAAAAACCTCCCGCGTCCGGAATCTCCGTAAAGTTTCGGAATACGAAATAAAATCATTAAATTTGCGGAAATAAAAATAAAGCATCCGCGGGATATCGGGTCGTTCAACTCGGATATCCCGCGGATCGAAAAAAATACTTCAGATATGGATATTTCTCAGATCAACGATGTATGGCTACTGCTTCTCGGAGTTTTCATGGGAGCTTTTACCTCTATTGTGATGACAGGCATGCAGAATCCTCATAAGTCGCGTCGCGATACATATCAGGCCGAAAGCCACGGCCATCAGCCCGAATTGAAATACGCTTCTCAGAACGCCTCCGATAGTCAGAAGGCTGCAGAAGGCCGGACAAAATATGATAGGGTAGATGTGCAAATCAGGCTTACCATCCCAATTCAGACAATCGAGGATAATAGCCAGAGTCTGACCGCAGACAAGAAGCCCGACAGCGATAGCGGCAGCTAAGATCAATTGTTGGGGAAATTCAGTGTGTTTGAACGATTCCGAAAGTTTCCAGCAGTCGGCGTAAGAAAGAGGGAAGAGAAGGGCCAGCGCTGTCAGAGAAGTCTTATAATCCTTCTGTAAGGATGCAAGAAATGAATCTACTTCCATACGTCAGTTATCGGATGTTTCGAGGGGCGCATTATCAATCTCATCGGCGTGAGCTTCGAGTCGCCGGGCGATATGGCGGAAAGCATCGGCCAGCTGTTGATATTCCTCCGGAGTGAACTCCTGCCGTACATTATGGGACATACACCCATTCAGTTTCTGAGAGAACCATCCCTGCGACTTGCCGAAATATTGCGCGGCAATCTGCGATTTATTCAATAGTCCCTCCAACTCGGAGAAGACCACTTCCACCGTGCCGGCCTTCTCCGTCATGCAAGCCTTTCGGCGCTCCTCATACTTCTGAGGATCCAAAATTTTTCTCGTTCCTAAATACATAGTATAATAAATTTTTAGTAAATTTGCCCCCGGAGAATCCCGGGGGCTTTTGTCAGACATTCGGATTAACTCAGTCTTCGAGATGCCGGATTGCATAAAGCAAACCTTCGATTTCTCTGATTACAGATTGATTAGACTCAGTTTCAACAAGCGCCAACTTACGGAATATGATTCTAATCAATCTTTCTTTTTCGGTCATTTCATCTCACACCTCCTTTCTTATTTTCACATTACAAAGTTACTAATAAAATCATTAACGACCAAATTTTCAGCCATTTTTTTTCAAAATGCTCAAAATTTTTTGCTGAAAAATTTGGAAATATAACGAAAATGTTATATCTTTGTAGTGTTAAATCAAACAAGTAATAATCTCGATGAAATGGAAAGAACTGATTAAAATAGCCAAAGAAAAAGGCTACAGATTGTACGCCCACGGTAAGAAACACGATATTTATATCAACGACCGGGGAGAGCGACTGGTGGTAGAACGCCATGGCTCTCAGGAGATACGAAAAGGTCTGATGAACGCTCTCAAGAAGCAGATCGGATTCTAAATGAAAAAGGGAGGGGGAGAATCTCCTTCCCTTCCATCCACCTTAAAACTCGAACGGAAATGAAAGTAAGCATAGAGAAGCAATCCGACGGCACCTACATTGCCTACAACACTTCAGGAGAAGGGGCCACGCTGATCGGCACCGGGGATACCGTGCGCGAAGCAAAAGAGGATTTCCACAACACCCTCGCAGAAGTAAAGGAAAGTTATGAAGAAACAGGCGACGAGATGCCCGGTTTTTTGAATGAAGAGATTGAATTCCGTTTTGATCTTTCCTCATTGTTTGAGTATTATTCCATGCTCAACGTCAGCGCTCTCGGGCGCTATCTGGGTATCAACGACAGCCTGATGCGACAATACAGAAACGGCTCAGCGCAGATCTCAGACCGCCAGTTGGAAAAGATTGAAGCCGGGATTCATCGTCTTGGCACAGAATTGGCTGCTCTGCGTCTTGTTTGATTTAACACCCATTTCATTACTGCAGTCAGCCCCGCGATCCGGTCGGCCATCACAGCCGGCCGGATCTTTTTTTCAAAATACACTAAAAAATTTATTCAAAAATTTGGATATGTGGAACAAAAATGTTACTTTTGCATTGTTATTAATAACAAGCGAACAATTACATTTATGAAGTACTCAGAATTGGAGTCCGAATTGAAGGACGCCGGATGCCGGGTTATCCGAAAAGGAGGGAATCATTTGATATGGTATTCCCCGCTAACGGATAAAAAATTTCCTCTTGGTCATCATGGATCAAAGGAAGTTCCTCCATCAACGGAGCGCAGTGTCCGCCGACTATCGGGATTAAAAAAATCCTGACAGTCGCAGAGTTAAAGATTAGCGTGGGTCATGGCCCACGCTAATCACTCCATAAATTAAAGTTTACTTGTTGTCGATAGCATCAGGAGGCTTCGCGCCTCCTTTTAAAACGATCATAAATTTCATTAAGATGAAAGCGAATATAATTTTCGAGATGGCTAAGGACGGAGGATGCTCCTGCTATATGCGGGAAGAGATTCCTGATTTCGGCCTGCTCGGTTTTGGCAATACTCCTCAGGAAGCTAAAGAGGATATGCTTAAAGCCTACGAAGAAATAAAAGAACTCCTAAAAGCTGAAGGGAAGCAGCCTAAGGAGTTGGAATTTATCTACCACTATGATATCAGGTCATTCTTTGAATATTTTGATTTCCTGAATGTCACTAAAGTAGCCGAGCGTGCCGGAATAAATCCGTCGCTCATGCGTAAATATGCTGCAGGGATAGTAAAAGCCGGAGAGCGTCAATATCTCAAATTGCAGACAGCGGTCAATTCCATCGCCTCAGAATTGGCAGCGGCAAATTTTTAGAAACACAGCCCGTGAGGGTGTACTTTATAATGTAATGTTCGGGCGCGGGAGAAAAATCTTCCGCGCTTTTTTTCAATCTCACAGCCGGCCGGATCTTTTTCGTGTGTATAAGGTAATTATCGGATAAATCGTATTTTTTTTGAAATAAATAATAAAAAAGTTACTGAAAAATTTGGATAGTAACAAAAAAATTACTAACTTTGTAATGTCAAACAAACGACAAGAGAACTATGATAATGAATGTTACAAAGAATGAGCAAGAACTCATTGAGATGTTAAGACTTTTCCGTCGATGCAAACACAATTCACGACGTGGACTTGAATGGGCGATAGACGGGATAGTGGAAAACCTAAAAGACGAAGACGAAAGTCAGATGTAGAATCCACCCCCTCTCGAATAGGGAGGGGGTTTAAAAACTCAATGTAATGAAGACGGAAATAATGAATAATCTCGATGACGTGCTGCTATATCTCAAATGGGGTAATATCTCAAATGACTACTTTGGACATTCAAGAAGCTGGATATATCAGCGGCTAAATGGTTATGACGGCAACGGAAAGCCCTGCGAACTGACGGATGCACAGAAGGAGACGCTCCGCAACGCTCTCCACGATATCGCTGATCGCATCCACGCCGCGGCGGATAAGATTTAGATCCGACCATTCATATCTCTTGTACTTTGACAACCTTCCGCCGCCGTCGGCTCCGGCGGAAACAACGAGCCCCGGCCATCCCTTCAGGGATGCGCCGGGGCTCTATTTTTTGGCTCCAGTAGCTCGTGGCCGGCGCTTCGGTGGCCGTCGGTTTCGGTTCGCTGGCGATCCGGTCGGCCATCACAGCCGTCCGGATCTTTTTTGTCTATGTTTTGTGCACGTATTCTTAGTATAATATAACTAAAACATATCTATTTCACAATTATTTATAGATTATTATATAAATATATTATCGTAAAGTGCAGTAAATTTTGTTTATGTTATAAAAAGAGATTAACTTTGCATTAGAAATACGAATTGACTATGAAGTTTATAAAATCGCATATATCGCGCTTGTTCAACCATAGCCTGCTTGTCGGCATTGTGAGCATCATCTGTCCCTCTGTGATTCATGTGAAACCATTGGAATATCATTCCGTAGACGATGCTGAAGCCCTTGCTTCCGATTGGAAAGAAGTAGGATCATACATACAGAATTCCTATGACGCCATCAGAAAAAAATAAGAATTCTCCGAATAACACGTTGTCCGGGGAGAATCTAAACCTGTCGGATATCACGTATTCTCAGGCTACTCAAGAAGGGGATGCCAATGCTACAATCATAGCTGCCCACACTGAGATTCATTCCGGTCCGCTTCCTCCGCCCATGGTACTTAAGGAATATGATCAGATCATCCATAACGGAGCCGAGAGAATAATGGCTATGGCCGAGAAGCAGCAGGATAGCAGAATCGAAGGGGAGAAAGCGACACGCGAAATCAACAGCCGTATTGCTGACCAGAAATTAAAGCTTCAGCGGCGTGGTCAGACTATGGCCCTGATAGTAGTACTACTTATCTTGGGACTCGTCGTGCTCTTTACATTTACGGGTCATGAAACAGTCGTATATATTCTTCTTGGTATAGGACTTGCCGGAGTAATAAGTGCCTTTACCGGATTAGGTCATAAGAAGAATTCAGATAATGATTGATGAAATACTTAAAATTTTTGTTTTAGTCCGGTCGGCCATCACAGCCGGCCGGATCTTTTTTCACTACATTCTCATAAAAATTTTGCTACTTCAAAAGTTTCTTGACACAGCTCTTGCAGAGCTCAAGCAACGCGCCCGACAGTGATCACAGCCGGCCGGATCTTTTTCGTGTATATAAGGAAATGATCAGATAAAATCGAATTTCTTTAAAAAAAGTAGCTGAAAATTTGCGTAGTAAAGAAATATTTACTAACTTTGTAATGTCGAAAGACAAGAGATCGATAACAGTTTTAACCCATCAAATTTCAAAGAATGACAGAAGAAGAATTTGAAAAGGAGTTAGATGATCTGGTCGGAATGCTCCGAACCCTCCGTCTCATCAGAGATTCAGGTCGACGGCGAATCTTCAAAGCCGAAATAAGGATACAGCTCAACAGAGCGATGAAAGACTGACGAAATTGAAAAGATCCTCCCTCGAAAAGAGGGAGGGTTTAAGGATAAACATAACCGAAAAAGATATGGAAGATATAAAAGACCATTCAAAAGATCCGATATTGGGAAAATTGGAATTTATGGAGCGGGAAGACCTTTTGCGGGTCATCAACGGATCCTACATAGCGGAAAGATTTTTCGGAAAATCAGGCAGCTGGTTTTCCCAGAAACTGAATCATCATCTGAAGAACGGTCAACCGTGCGAATTTACTCCGGAGGAACTGAAGACCCTCTCGAACGCGCTCTATACGATTGCCCTCGAACTTCAGGACTTAGCTGACGAGATGCAATAACCATTCTTCTTCTGTCATTCGTTTTGCTGACAGTCAGCCACGCGATCCGGTCGGCCCTCACAGCCGGCCGGATCTTTTTTTCACTAAATTCCAAAAATAATTTTGCTACTTCAAAAGTTTTTACTACTTTTGCAGTGCTAAATACTCCCGGGTTTAACTCCGGCGGCAGGACACCGTTAACGTCCGCAATCACTTACGGGCTTTTTTTATGCCCATACGTCAGGACTCCACGGGGTTCAAAATTTTTTGTTGACCAATCGCAGTTGAAATAATTTCGGCTGTCATATCCAATTTTCAATTTCTGCCTTCGGGTAACTTTGGGAGTGTTTAGCGACGGGATATGACAGCCGTTTTTCTGTCTATAAGCTAAACACTCCTACAAATGGAAAAGACCATTGAACTCCGTCCGGAGGAGAGAATCCGGAAGATCGCGGGTAGCGTCCGCGAAGTGATCCGTCGGGAGCGTCCCGACATGGTGGCCATCACAGGCCTTCTTACGCTCATCAGCGTCGTCGACGGCAGCAGTTTCGCCGCGGCCCTGATCTCGGGCCTGGCATTTTTCGCCACCCTCTATCCCTTCACCTTAGCGCCCTCCGGCTACGATCCCGACACGCTCGCCGATGGCCACGACCTCCCCGCCCGGGAGGAGAAAGGAGGCAACGCATGATGGATTATAGCTCATGGCGGATTCCCTTCGACGATATCCGCACCGAAATCCAACGAATCCGCACCGAAATCGAGGACCTCGAATTTAATTCCGAATATTGCGGACGCACCAATGAACTCAAATATCGGCTCGCTGTGCTCGACGAGCGCCGCGGTCAGATCTTCAACCAGGCCAACCGCGATGCCAAGGATCTCCGTGCGCAGATCGAAGACTACGTAGTCGCCATGAAGGCGATGAATTCGCTAATCTGCAAGGAACTGTCGCAGACCCGCCTTCTTCGCGCCACGCGCAACCGCGCCAATCATCTCCACGTTGAAGAACTCCTCCGGCAACGCGAAGAAGCGGCCGCCAATGAAGTAGTGATCGAAGGATTCGCCGAAGCAGCAGCTCAGGCAGCCTCGATCGCCGTAGATGCCGCCGGTCTGGCCGTCGAATCCTATCCGGCCGCAGTCCCCGAAGAGAAAGGAGGTGCGGAATGAATATGGAAATAAATGGTGCGATACTCAACGAAGAGATTCTGGCGATATTACGGGATCTTCAGGAGGATACGGAATTGCCGCTGGAACTGATCGGGGCTCTCGATGATGCCTGTCGGTCGATGGTGGCCCATCCCATCGGGCTCACCCACGATCAGATGATATCCTCCTTCCTTCTGCTCCAGGATCTGCGGAAAAACATTAAGACCCTCTCGAACTTCAAGTTCTGACTCCGGCCGCCGCAGATCCGGCAGAATCGTTAACGGAAACTTGTAGAATCCGATAACTTTTGTTATATTTGCGTTATATAATCATATCTATCTGTTTTTTGTGTAATGAAGTTTATCGGCTATTTTATATTAATTCTGTTGTTACTGGCATTACCCCTTCACTGCTTGGGATTGTCCATGGATGATAGTGTTATAATTGCGATTGTTATCATGTTTGCCGGGTTTATAGGACTATTGTTATACGGTAATACTCCAAAAGCAAAGAAAATCGCCAGAGCGGAGAGAATTAAGAAACTTCGAAAGGAAAGACTTGAAAAAGAAGCCCGCGTCCGAATTATGGAAGATTTAGATTATGATGAATCTGAAATATATGAGGATGACTATATGGATGATTATGATGATAATTATGATGAGGATTTTGAGAAGGAGTGGGCTTTTTATCGGTGGGTCCTTGATAACACATTGAGTAAAGAGAGACCCGGAAGAAGCAGCCATGTGATCCACACTTTAACAAACGGCAGTAGATATGAATATCTTGGAGGAATGACATTCCGAAAAATAGACTAATGTCTGACTTTCCAAAATCATATTTTTTGAAGAATTATAAAAAGCGGGAGGAGTGAAAAGGCTTTCTCCCGCTTCTTTTGTCCTTCTTAATACCTTAATCATCCTTTAGCTTTGCATCATAATTAATATTTGATGCAATGTCAAGAAATCGATTATCTCAAGATTATATAAATTGGACTCTTACGCTGAATGTTTCACAAGTTCAGGAAGAGATTCATAAACTGGAGAAGGAGAATAAGGATCTTCAGGCTCAGACCTCTGCCACTCGGAAAGCAATGGCCAAATTAGAGGCAGAAGGGAAAAAAGGATCAACGGAATGGAAGAATCTTCGGAATTCGATAAGTGAATATAATCGGTCAATATCTGAAAATAAGGATAAGATAAGCCAATTGACCAAATGTATGAACTTAGGCGATATGACAGCAAATCAATTGCAAAAGCGCCTTAGACATCTTCAAGCCGAGTTCCGCAATACCTCTAAGGCTCAGCAGCCTGAAAAATGGAAAGAACTTAGTCAGCAAGTCAATGCATGTAAAGAAGCACTTGCGGAAGCATCAAAACCTGCACAAACATTATGGGAAAAATTTAAGAATCTCACTTCGGTTCAGGAGATTTTGAAGGGTGGATTATGGTCAATAGGAGAAAAAATAATTGATGTGGTAACCGGAGCATTCAAGAAGGCTGCCACTACGATTATGGACTTTGAGTCGTCGAATGCCCGCCTTGCTGCCATATTAGGCACCAATATCGACGGGATATCTTCTCTGACCGAGCAGGCGAAACTCCTCGGACGCACCACTACCGCCACGGCCTCCGACGTCACCTCGCTGCAGACCGAACTCGCCAAACTCGGTTTTTCCACCGACGCGATCGAGGCGATGACCCCTGCAGTATTGAAATTCTCGCAGGCCGTCGGTGCGGATCTCGGCAGTGCTTCGGCCTTCGCCGGGGCGGCTCTGCGAATCTTCGGAAAGGATGCTGCCGACACTGAAGAAGTGCTCGCCTCCTTTGCCGTAGCCACTAATAAGTCGTCGCTCGATTTCGGCAAACTCGAGACTGCGCTTTCTACGGCCGGACCGGTTGCGGCTGCCTTCGGCATGTCAATCGAGGATACTACGGCTCTCTTAGGACAGTTGGCCAATGCCGGTTTCGATGCTTCTTCGGCGGCTACCGCCACACGAAATATCCTGCTGAATATGGCAGATTCATCGGGCGATCTTGCCAAGGCTCTCGGAAAGCCGGTGAGCAATCTCGACGAATTGGTGGCCGGGCTTAAGAAACTGAATTCCGAAGGGATCGATCTCGCAAAGGCTCTCGATCTTACCGACAAATCGTCCGTGGCGGCCTTTCAGTCATTCCTTGCCGGCACCGACGCCATGATCGAACTGCGGGACGGCATTACGGGCTGCACCGATGGTTTCAACAATATGACCGAAACTATGACCGACACGTCGGATGCCGGCTGGGCCGGATTTGAATCGGCCATCGAGGGACTCGTATTGAAATTCTTTGAACTCCGCCATGTCCTGAAGGGATTATTCAACGGAGCTTCCGAGGTGGTGACCTGGCTGGGAGATATGATCGACATGTTCGCGCCGCTGGGACGTATCGTCATGGCGGTGGTCGGCGCGTTCGGCGCGTTGTTAAGCGTGCTCGGGAAGGGTGTAAAAATCATCAGTGATCTGGCAAAAGAAAGTACCGGCTTCAAGGTGGTTCTCAACTCTCTTGTAGTGGCCGTAATCGCTTACCGGGCGGCCTCGATGAAGGCAGTCGAGAGTGTCAAAGGGTGGGCTGCCGCTATCAAGTCGTGGGTGATAGCCGCCCGCACCAAGATAACGACTACTTATGCCGACATCCAAGGTACGAACCTCGCTACCAAGGCCACCCATCTTTTCAACGCTGCCCTGAAGGCTAATCCTATCGGATTGGTGGTGGGCTTGCTGGCCGCACTCGTAGCCGGCATAGTGGCGTATTGTTCAGCGCTCGATAAGACGGAGAAAAAGACGGAAGAACTTGATGAAGCCACTAAGCGCTATAATGATGCTATGGCGGATGCCGGAGTGAAGTATGAGACTCAGAAGGATAAGATAGATAAACTTGTAAAGATTCAGAATGATGAGACTCTGGCCAAGGAGCAGCGCATCCGGGCTATCAACGAGCTCAATAGGATTATCCCCGGATATAATGCTCAGCTGGATGCCGAGACCGGTAAGGTCCGCGCTAATACCCAGGCTCTGAAGGATTATCTCAAGCAGTTGAAAAAGAAACTCGAACTCGAGGCCAATCAGAATGCTTATAAGGATCTGATTGAGGAAGAATCCAAGGTGAAGCGTGATCAGTATACGAAGTGGAAAAATTCTCAGGATAATCCCAATTCGAAAAAGATGGATAGCATCTGGGATACTATGGCGAAAAATGGCACAGAGGGGCAAAAGGCCATGGGCAATACGATGCGCAATGTCAACACGCAGTTTAAGAACATGAGTTTTGAGGATTATTTTGAGTCGCTCAATACTCCTGAGACTCAGAAACGAAAAGGTTTTGAAAAATACCTGAATGAGACCGATACCGACCTCTCCGAGCTGAATTCGACTCCGGCGGCCGGCGGATCTCCGGAGGGTGGCGATAAAAAGCCGGGCAAGGGATCCGGTTCGCAGCCTCCGAAGAAAGATCCGATAAAGGAGGCCACTGCAGCGGCTGATAAGCTCCACGGGGAGAATATGCTGAGCCTTGAGCAGCTCAAGGATGATCTGTCCGACAGCGACTACGTGATCCGGAAGAATAAGGAGATAATCCGCTATTGTAATGATCTTGATGGGGCGCTGACTGCCCTGAAGAAGAAGACGGCTGCCACCAATAAGGATCTTATCAACAAGATTGAGGACCGGCAGAATAAGATAGCCGGCGATGTCCTGAAGGCTCAGTCAGAAATCAATGCTGCCCGCGCCCGGCAGGCCTCCGACGCTCATAAGACGTATATGGAGGTGCTTCAGGAGGGTGTCGACGAGCAGAACGACATAATCGAAGTGGCTCTCCGGAAGCAGACAATCACTGAGGGACAGGCCGATCTTATGCGTCTCCGCAATCAGAAGGATCTGCATGCCGACCAGATGGCCGAACTCCGTCGATATTATTCCGAAGTGGAGCAGGCCGATTATATGAGCGAGAACGACCGCCGGCAGGCCCTGGATTCAATATCGGGAGATATCCGAAAGATGCAGTCGCAGATTCTTACCGACACAGGCAACTGGGCTGCCCGACTCCGGAGCATGATGGAGAATCCCGAATCGTTCGGCTCGATAGCCCGATCTTATGAAATGCAATGTAAGGATATCGAGGCCACTTACGACACTATGATCGGGATGGTGGAAGCCGGATCGGATCAGGCCTTGGCTCTCGAGGCGGAGAAAAACCGCCGGCTCGCCGCACTCAACTATCAATATCAGGAGCAGCAGTGGGCGCTCCGGGAGAATGCCGGTCTGAGCTGGAATGATGAATATGAGCGTCAGCTGAATCAGCTGAAGTCGATGCATGCCCGTGCTCTGATTGACGAGAAGGGTTTTCAGAAGAAGAAACTCGAGCTTCAGGTCAATTCGGCCAAGCAATACTACGATTATTATTCCGGACTCTCTTCATCGATGTTCACGGCCATACAGAATGCCGAGATCGCCACGTCGGACGCAAAGTACGACGTGCTGATCCAGCAGGCTAAAAACAACGGGGAGGATACTGCCGCTCTCGAGGAGGAGAAGGAGAATAAGAAGCTCGAGATCCAGAAGAAATATGCCGATGTCGACTTCGCCATCAAGATATCGCAGATCATCGCCGACACGTCGGTATCCATCATGAAGGCTTTCTCTCAGTTGGGTCCGATAGGCGGTGCTGTGGCGGCCGCAATGCTTACGGCTACGGGTGTGGCTCAGGTAGTTTCGGCCAAGGCCGAGCGAGATAAGATCAAGAATATGGAGCCCGGGCGTACCGCAGCGTCATCGCCGGAAGAGACTGCGACGAAGACGCGGGTGCTGACCGGATATTCCGACGGTGGCTACACCGGCGACGGGCGCCGACTGGAAGTGGCCGGTATCGTGCATAAAGGAGAATATGTCGTGCCGATGCCTATAATGAAGGATCCGAGGGTAATCGATGCCGTCGGACTGATCGAGTCAATCAGGCAGCAGCGCATGCTCGGGCGGCCGGCGACGGCGGCCTCCGGAGGCAGTTTTGCGCAGGGCGGCTATACGTCGGCTCCGGCCATCGACTTCAGCGAATTTCGTGAAGGTGTGGCCGAGATGCGCTCGATGCTGCAGAATATCCGGGCCTACGTCGTATACCGCGATATTGAGCAGGCCCGGGAAAAACTCGACCGCGCCCGCGCCCCCTTCACCCGTAAAGGCTGATTTTATCATAACTCCTTAACTCATTTTTTTTACCATGGTAAGAATAGATATTTCGGGAATCCCCTTGGATCTCCCTAAGGATTTCTCTATATCGATCGAAGAGACCTCTCCGATATTCAACGACAGGGGAAGCCAATCCGTGCCGGCTACGATAGCGCTGACGCGGCGCAATTCGCTGGCACTCGGCATTCCCTACAGAATAGATTCCATAAGAGATCCCAACCGACCGATGACGAAGGCTGCAGTGGTCGACGGTGCGAGAGTGCGCCGGGGATTAATCAATGTGACCGAGGCCTCACGCTCGGCCGGAATTACATTCAATATAGGCTTCGACAACTCCGAGGCCTATGCCTCATGGGAGTCGATGTCGCTCCGCGATCTGAAGACTCCGGCGATCCCGCATGCCGATCACACTCCCGGTGGTTGGCTCAACAATCTTGCGAGATATTACGCGGATGATCCGGAGATCGAAGTCGACGGTCTTGCTATCTTTCCGCTGGCCGTAGGGAAGGCGTCGGTATCCACCGGCTCGGGCGATAACGAGCAGGAGACTGAATATTGGGAGATTCTGAATGTTCCCCGTAAAGGTCAGGATTTCTCTCAGCCCGGCACCGTAAAGAGGGTTGTGGATGGAGCGCTTGTCGACGTCAATATTCCGCCGGGATACGGTGTGACTCCCTTTCTGAGAGTCTGGAAGGTGCTGGAACTCGTATTCGGTGATCTCGGTCTCAAGGTGCTGAGTAATCCCTTTCGTGAGGATCCCGACTTGCGCCGACTCGTAGTGCTTAATAACACGGTCGATGCCATCTGCTCCGGGACACTGCATTACACCGATCTTATGCCCGATTGCACGGTAGATGAATTCCTGAATGCTCTTTATGTCAGATTCGGGATGGTATGCCGGACTGACTTTATGGCTTCCACCGTGGATATCCGGCTGATAAGGGATATTCTGGAGGAGCCGGCCGGCATGGATCTTTCGGGAAATATGACGGCTCCGGAGGAGATCGAATTTCAGGGGTCGGAATATATCACTCTTTCGGCCGCCACTTCGATAGAGGGCGCAGCTCCGCTGACCGAACGGTTTGAGGATTTCTCCAGGGGCGTCGATATGACTCATATCGGCCGGGGAACCAACGTCGCCAACTGGCGCAACAAGGGGACTACTTCTTCTCCGCGATGGGACGGCGATCTCGGAAATTATGACGATGATTATGATCCCGACCGCGACGGCTCCTGGGAAAAGCCCGACGGTTGGGATGACGACCGCGACGATTGGTGGGACGATGACCGCGATGACGGTCGTGATTACGCCACCCGCAGCGAGGCTCCGGAGGCAGTAGGGATATCGGCTGCAGGACTCTCCGAGACTGACCCCGCTGATGATTCTTCAGCCACTCTGGCGCGTGAGTGTGTCACCGGACAATGGTATCTGCTCGACGGCCGCAACGGAAGAGTGAGGAAGGCATCGTCGAGTTATTTCAAGTGGGATCCGCAGACTCCGGGGATGTCTCCCGTGGATCTGGAGAGCGTGGATGAGTGTGTGCCGGTAGTAAAGGCTACGACTCACGGGAAGACCGGATGGCCTTTCCTCGGGAATTGTCCGGCTTATCTTTTCGGTTGCCGGCATCTCCATTCCTACATAAAGGAATCCGGAGAGACGGAGGATACAGCTGATTCCACTCCGTTGGCTTTTATGTTTGCATATACTTCGGGAGGAACCACTATCGGCCGCGCAGCTCCGGAGACAGACAGCGGCAAACTGCTCCGGCCCGACGACGGAACCACGCCGAGGCTGACTCTGTACTTCCAGTTTCGCGACGGACTTTTCGCCAATTTCTGGAGTCGGTATGACGAAATTCTGCGCCACGACAATCGGATCGTTACTCTCCCGGCAAGACTTACGCAGGTCGACATGGATCGGATCTCAGGTCTGCATCCGCTGCTTCTCCGGGGAGTGTGGTGTCTCTTCGACTCGGCTTCATATTCTCTTCCGGCAGGGAGGGAAATCGAGACTGAAGTGAAACTACGTGCGATCATGCCGGGAGGAAATTACAATATTGAGGCGGAGCAGGGGATAGCTCCCGTCAGCGTAATCCCGGGGGAGTGAAATCAGTCCTTTGGAGCACCGGTCGGCAACCTTAATTTTGCAGTATGAAAAGAAATAATATCACGGTAGCACCTCAGACAGGAAATATGGATGAGATGTATGATTATTGGAAAGAGGATCATTTCGGCAATCGGGATGACTTCTACGACTTCATGACTACTCCCACTCCGGCCAGAGCTCTCTTTCTCAGTCGGTGTCGGCTGAAGGATATCACCTTTGACGGACCCGTCGGATCCGGGGTCTATGATGTCAGATAACGGCTTATTTCTACTGTGACGATACCAAAATATTAATAAGATGGCGACTCTTCAGAACATATATTCCGGCTACGTCTTCAGTGGAAATCCCGTCATTCTGGATATCCCTGCGGGCCGAACCGGGACAACTGTGAATTATATCGTGAGCGGCGGATCGGGCCATACGATATTCGAGGGACATGCAATGCCTCCGATATCGCTGAATCTTGCAGATGTGATCGATGCAGCCGTCGACTTTATTCCGGATGTCCCTGAAGGGAATACGCTGCCGGTAGTGAATGTGCTGGATAATACGGGCGATTTTAGCAGCCGATATTTTGTGATTTATGTCACACAGGATAACACTCCGGATGATTCTTTCACTCTTGTGGCCTTTCCGGGAGGGGTCTCGACGCAGAATTTCCGCCGGTATGCCGCTGAAAAGACCGATGTCTTTCAGGCGCGTCTGCTAAATCATTCCGGAAATTTCTTCATGACGAATTATTCCGACGACTGGCTGATCGTGATGCGGGAGACGGAAATTTCTCTTCTCTATTTCATCTCCGAGGGCGAAATGATCATCGAGGTGCGCGATCTGCTTATGGGATACTCTGAGGAATTCGAGTGTGATCCCGGTGTCAACGCTCTCGATGTGGCCATGCTCCGACGCCGATTCTATGAGCTTCACCGATTTCTCCCGGCGCAGTTCGATGTCATGGTCAACGGTATCTTCTCCTGCAGGATCCTGATTCGGGAGAGCGAACCGCGCACGGCCGACTATCGGCTGATCTTCCGCAATTCTTTCGGAGTGAAGGAGCGCATGGAGCTCAGTCAGGATCTGGAGATATCTCCGGAGGCTGGAGAGAAGGAGATATCGACGCGCTATGATCCGGCCACTGACACTTCGGCGGCCGTGGCCATGCGGACTCCGGTCGGTATGAAGGCCACAGCTCATACACCGGTGCTCGATCCCGGGGAGATCTCCCGCCTGTTCGATCTTCTCTCGAGCGAGGATGTATGGCTCGAGGGAATTGCTCCGCAACCCGTGAAGGTGATCGTCACAGCGGATGACCTCTCGTTTCCGGCGCTCCTGAACGAACCGAAAATATTTACAATTAATATCGAATTCGCTGAAACCACCGATTTCCCGACTCCCATGATGTCGACGACGGCAGCGGGTCAGCGCCCGCGACGCTTCAGCGATACTTTCGATATTCGGTTTAGTTAAAAATTTGAAATTTTAAGTAGTTCTTGAAAATAAGAAAGTGTTTCTCAGAGCACCGGATTATATAAGTGTATTTTAAATAGATACTTATGGCAAGTCAGATAGATACAGATACCCTTATCGGTATGATAATGTCGGCCGACGGCCGGAATGTCGTTACTCCGGATATGATTGCGACGGTGCTCGATCGTCTTAATACCGGCATGAAGTCGTCGGCCGGAGATCTCTCGGCTCTTCTCGATGGAGAAAGAATAAAAAAGTCTTCCCTCCCTTCAGATATCCTTTACACCGGGAATCTTGAGAGCGAACTGATAAGCAGCAGGGGCCGCATCGTCTCCCTGATCCTTCAGGCGCTCTGGGCGGGTGTGGTAAGTTCGTCGGTGGCATGGCCGGAAATCGATCCCCTCCGGAGCGGGGAGAATCTTCGTGTCAACGGATATTATCCCGCCGAGAATGTGAAGCCCTGCTACTGCTGCGGCGAATGGCTTAGCGAAGCGGAAGCGTGGAAGGTGTTGCTCGATCGATACACCCCCTTCATGGGTGGAGTGCAGTGTAGTTCACCGGTGAATCTTCCGGTAGGCGTGAAGTCGTCGGATTCCTCGCTGACTCTGGATTATGCATGTGTCAATAATTCGCTGCCTCATGCCATAGTGCTGGGAGCGAATGGCTGGAGCGATTCTGTCCGACCGACGTCGATGAAACGGGCATTCCACAACTGTCAGTCACTTCGCGCAATAATAGGGGAGATCGATATGACGTCGATATCGTCGGCCTGGGCCATGAATAACTTCCTGGCTCAATGTCCGAAACTCTGGCAATTTCATCTGGCCAATATCCCGGATGCTATCGAGACTCTCGATCTGAGAGGAGTAAATGATGACTGCTCGACGGAATTTCAGTATGGACCGACGGCTTCCACCCGGATATCCTCGATAGGGTATCTTGCCAATAATTTCGATCGGGATATTGTCCGGACAAAACCTCTGACAGTCGTTGTCAGCTCCAACGTATTCGAGACAATCCAAAGAGAAGGTCTGACATGGATGAGCAATCTGACCTGGGCCACTGCATAACAGAAAACATATGAGTACGATATATTATAAAGAGAGTTTCCCCCTGGCCATCGATATGGTGAATCCATGCGGTGTGGCGACCGGGATTCCGGATTTTGATTTTGAAATCCGTCTGATATCGGGTAACTCGGAATTTTGGGCCGGGCGACGCAACGGGGAATTATTCAACTGCCATAAAGAATCGGATGAGAGACTGATTGTGCTGGTAGCGAATCATGACCTTATGCCCTGCAGGGATCTGATGTGTGAGATTTACTACTATCTCCCTGATGATGCCAACATGCAGGGAGAGATCCGGGTCCTCGTGCGTCGATACCCAACCGGTGTTAAGCTGACTGAGCAGAAATGCAGCTGCGCTTCCGTCCCATCCTTCCGGGCGCTTCTTCCTTACATAAAGGGGGAGGACGGAATCCCGGGGCGCGATGGTTCAGATGCCGGGATTTCGATTGTCGGGTTTATGGAATTTGTCACTGACAGGGATATTTATCGGGTGCCGGTTCTGAAGGTTGCTGATACGGAGCCGGAGGCAGCTGATTATTACTATTATTACTCTTCGGGCTATATCAGGATAGGTGATTGGGATATAGATCTTGAGAGTCTGACGGATGAATCTGAAGTGGAACCCTTAAATGATATTGAAGATGAAGATAATTCACTCCTTTAATACTCGGCCTCTTTTCGTTAAAGTGTGGGGGCTGGACACTCCCTCAAGGATGTTCGGGATGATATGGTATTATGCTTTGTCGCTTGCCTACGTCCGACGATTGGGAATTAAGGCTGAGCTGCATGCCGATTCTTTGGGGGCTGCTCTTCTGGCTCATCTCCCTTACGATAATGTCTATACTTCGCTCGATGAGATTTCCGAGGAACTGCATCCGAGAATATGGGCTGTGGGTAAGGCGTATGCTCTTCGGCATGCCGAGCCGGGCGACGTGCATATCGACGGGGATGTATTCATCAAGTCGGAGCGTTGCGCACGGGCGATATTTGAGTCGGACTGGGATGTGATAGCGCAATACACCGAGCCGGAGTTCTTCTATACTGATATGGCGAAGGTGCTTGCACCATGCGCGGATCATTTTGCTTCTAACGGGCTTGATATGGAGATTCCGGGAGCATATAATACCGGAATAGTCGGTTTTCGCAACATGGCAGCGCGTGATCGCTATTGCGCGGGATGGATCGACAATGCTCTCTATCTTTCGCGGCATCACAGCAAGATGTTCGACGATGATGAGAAACTTACTCCTGATCTTATGCTGGAGCAGAAATATATAGCGCAGGTTGCTCGGGAGTTCGGACTGAAGCCGATGCTCCTTCTGGATGATTTCTGCGATTCGATGAACGCTCTGGCGAACAAATTAGGATTTCAGCATGTGCTGACTGATGTGAAATTCAAGGAGGTAGACAAGTGCCGTGAGACTCTTCGGCATGTCAATCCTGAAATGTATAATTCAACTTTGAAGATATGTCGGAAATATTAAGAAAAATACGTGTGCCTCTGGAGTCGGGGGAAGTGAGGGAACTGGAGATGCCTGTGCCGAGTCTGCAGGAGCATCTCAGCCAGCTGAAATTTAAGTGGTGTACTTTAGCAGAGTATGGCGCAATATCCTCCCCGGACAGCGAGACGTTGTACTTTATTCATGCCGGTTGGCGATTACTCAAAGTAATGTGGGGTTTTGCCACTCTTATGGTGTGCGAGCCTAATAGAATTGAGTATATTCCTACGGAGAAATTTTCGACAAATTCATCATATTTTGGATTTGTCCTCGGGGAAAGTTTAACTCCTACAGGTTATCCGTTGGGCTTCACCAATCAGTATTTATTTTCGAACGGTCGATTTCTTAGAACTATAAGATTGTTTGGAGTATCTTATCTGAAAGTGGTGTGCTACGTGCCTTATAATGATCTTAAAATCACATCAGATGCACCTGTTGTGGATCTGACAGCTCTTGATACAACCCAGATGAAAAAAATGGAAAATATGTTGAATCTCGGGAAAGTTATTGAGTTGGATGTATCAGGGTTTAACACCTTGAATGTGACTACAATGGAATATATGTTTTATGGTTGTTATAGTCTGAAAAAGTTAGATCTTGGAGGTTTTGATACGAAAAATGTCAAATCGTTCAGTAGTATGTTTGAGGGTTGCAGTTCTCTTGAATCGCTTAACGTATCGGGGTGGAATGTGAAGAGCTGCACTGATGTGAGTTCTATGTTTGACAACTGCTATTTACTGAAGTCAATTAATATAAACTGGATTAATACGCAAAATATCAGTACTCTTGCAGGAATGTTTTCAGATTGTCATGCATTGGAATCTTTGGATTTAAGCGCCTTCGTATCAAAAAATGTAACGCAGTATTACAGCATGTTCGCATATTGCGGCGCTCTTAAAACGTTGGATATTCGAAACTTTGATTTTATGTTTAATCGAAGTTCTCCGATACGTATGTTTTACGGGTGTTCTTCTCTTAGGAACTTATCCTTCGGTAAGAATTACAGTAATTATACATTAGACCTCGGGGATTGCCCTCTTACTCATACATCGGCGATGTCCGTAATCAATGGATTGAAACAATGCACGAAAAATCCTCAGCTGATCTTCAGTGCAGAAACATATGACACATTGACAGACGAGGAACTTGCTTTAGCTCTATCTTTGGGATTTACGGTGGTAAGTTAATACTAAAAATATAATAAGATATGACACAGGAATCATTTACAACAGTTATTCTCCAGCCGGGAGAAGGGAAGTTTCTCACTCAAAAAGGGGAGGTGGATATTATCGATCGTATTATCGCGACGCGCGTTGCGGTCGGTGGAAATGACTCTGCGGAGAATTGGATGGAGATCTCGGCGGAAGACGCTCTCGCCTTTAAGAACGAACGAGAGGAAGCGATGAAGGCTTTTCATGAGGAGCGAGCCCAGACATTTGCTCTGCGTGAAGAGAAGTTGGATAGCGCTTATATAGAGGGTCGGCCGGAAGATTCGGACGCACCGGAGAGTCCCGAAGGTGATCAATTGGATGTCTCGGAGGAAGGAGGTGGCCATGAAGCATCTTAAAGAAGAATTCGATAAACTGAGCTTCAAGGAGGTTCTGATGTATTCGATGTGTTTTGTATGCATGACGGCTGCAATCGTCTGCATCTTTCTCTCGATGTATATGGAACCTCGAGGAGAAATCCATGCATCGGTCCTGACTTACTTCGGTCTGTCGCTCGGATTCTGTGGCTCTATCTTCGGCATCTCCGCGCATTATTCTTCAAACGAGGCCACATTCAAAGCTCAGATCCTGCAGCTCGTAGAGAGGCTGGAGGCGTCAAAAGGTGGGCCCACGCCGCCGACAATCAGTGTAGGCGCTTAATCTGCAATCATAACTCTTAATCATATTACGATGAAAATTTACTTGATAACGGACATGGATCCGACACGAAGGGGAAGCATAGCCCCGACAATCCTCCATCGTTGCGCGAACCGGAATGGGCGCGCCGTTGTACCGCAGCTCTGAAGGCGGCTCTCGAGGCCGAAGGTCTCGATGTGATCATGGTGACTCCGGAGTCGACTGACACTTCTCTGACCACCCGCGTCAAGCGCATTAATGATGCGTGCTCAAAGTTCGGCACTGCCAACTGTGTGCTGATATCGGTGCATAATAACGCCGCCGGAGCCGATGGTAAATGGCACGATGCCCGGGGATTCTCCGTATATGTCTCCAAGAATTCATCGGCCAAATCGAAAGAATTGGCAGGGATCTTCACCGACCTGGCTAAGGCTCGCGGTCTGACTGGGAATCGTGCGATACCCGCTGGGAAGTATTGGACGTGGCCGATCAATCAAAAGTCGGATATCTACATTCTGTCGGCTTCCCGGTGTCCAGCCGTATTGACGGAGAATATGTTTCAGGATAACCGATCCGACGTCGATTTCCTTAACTCTCCGGAGGGGATGCAGGAACTCGTCAGACTTCATGTAGACGCGATCAGGAAATATGTGGCCAAATATGGGAAATAATATGGATGGCAATGATAACCCTCTGGTGAAGTGTCTGGGGATTCTCTCCGGGTTTCTGCTCGCCTTGATACTTCTGATAATTCTCTCCCTCGGAGGATGCAGTTCGATAAAAAGGGAGTATATCCCGATGGAGTATACAGTGATCCGCACCGACACAGTTCTCCACACTCAGCGGCTGATCGAGCGCGATACTGTGAAGATCCTGGAGAGAATTATCGAGCAGCGCACTGATTCGGTAGCACCTATTCTCGACTCTCTCGGCAGGATGGTGGGATTCGACCGGTGGCATATTATCGACCGCTCGGCATCACTCAACGAAACGAATTCGCGATTGCGTGCCGAGAATGACTCACTGAGAGCGCAGGGAGTGATTAACGAGGCTTCCCGCACGCCTTATCCGGTGGAAGTGCCGGTCGTGACCAACGTCCTCCATTGGTGGCAGAAGGCCCTGATTAGAATCGGGATAACGGGCCTTATCACCATCGGGCTGATTATCGCCGTGTGGATAAGGCGCAGAAGTAATTGATGTTCAAAGTTTGAAATTGTTGAAGGCTGCCACTCCGGCGGCCTTCTCTTCGTCAAGGATGTGGGCATAGATCATGGTGGTCTGGATTTTTGCGTGGCCAAGCAATTTCGAGAGTGTTCCGAGATCTCCATGATTATATTTATAATACAGGGTGGCAAATGTGTGACGGGCGGCCTTGGCACTGACCGGCTTCAGGATATCCTGAGACTCGCAAATGATCTTGATAAGGCGGTTGAAAGCCTGATCCGATGGCAGATCGGTGAAAAGATTCCCTCGATAACGTCCTCCCTTGTAAAAATCTACGAGGCGGGCTGCAGGTTGTGAGAGCGGAACCTTGACATCTCTACGAGTCTTTTTTCGGGTGTAAGTGATGACTCCGTTACGTATCTGTCCGATCTGCAGCGCCCGAGCATCAGAAATGTGCATCCCGGTGAAAGTCATGAAAAGAAAGAAGCGCAGCACGATCTGATGATTATCCGGGAGTCGATCTGAATTATAGAGTTTAACCAATCGGTCGAGTTCATCCTGGGTAAGATATACGACTTGCGGATCAGAGTGGGGGATTCTGTAAGCGTCGAAAGGATTTTGATTGATTATACCTTCGCGGATGGCCGCTGAGACATGGATCTTTATAATTGACATATTCTTACCGACGGTAGCCGGATTATTTCCGTGGTAATTTCTGAGATGAGCAGCGTAGATCTTTAGCCAGTCGGCGGTGATATCCGTAATCAGAAGGTTAGGATTGAAGTGTTCGAGTTTCTTCAGTACTGAAAGATGATGGCAGACGGTAGTATATTCAAGACTATTATTGAGGGTAGTGAGACGATGTCGGGCGTAGGAAATAAAATTGATGCCTTCTCCTGACGATTCATAGAACCGTAGGAAAATCTCCTTAGAGAGTCGGATTCCGGATAGCCTGGCCTTTACGAAGGCGTCATGAATCCTTGAGCGGATATGCTCGATAATCAGATTATAGTCGTTGGCCCTGGCGGTGCGTCCCTTGACACATTCATGCTCCGGATCCCATTCCTTGGGACTGACTCCGATATCGAGCGGAATACGAATTTTTTCACGATTGATATAAATGCTTGCGAAAAGATAAATGTTGCCGTCAGCACGCTTTCGGCCGGAAATTTTAATTTTTGCCATCTGAACTGGTGCCTACATTGGTGAAAACGAGGATTCGGCCGAAGAAATCAAGCTTTTGAGAGCCAATATTTTAGCTGATTTTGGACGTGGCCTACATTTTTCGCAATATTGAGGCTTGAAAAATTTGGCATAAATGATTGATAACCTGATAATTACAAAGGCTTCCGACGGATGTCGAAAGCCTAACGGAGGTTCCA
>JAAVDX010000001.1 GCA_014801585.1 Bacteroides sp. | reverse complement strand
GAACCCTCTTCCGAAGGTCTGACGGAGCAATTGGCAGCAATCGGTTTTGAGACCGGACGCATGAAGACCGGTACCCCGGCTCGCATCTCCGGAAAATCAATCGATTTCTCTCTCTGCGAACGTCAGGATGGAGAAGACCCGAATCCTGCTGAGGGACCGGAAGCAGCTCTGCCTCCGCGTCGCGATCCTCATAAATTCTCTTATCTCCCTGAAGTCAATCGCGAATTGAAAGTTCGCGGATGTTATATCACGCATACCTCCCCGGAGGTACATCAGGTGCTCAATGATAACCTTGCCGATTCTCCCCTCTACAATGGTCAGATTAAGAGTATCGGACCACGCTACTGCCCGTCGATCGAGACAAAGATCGTCACCTTCGCAGATAAAGACAACCATCAGCTATTCCTCGAGCCCGAAGGTGAAACCACCGATGAATACTATATCAACGGTTTTTCAAGTTCTCTTCCGTGGGAGGTCCAGCTTGAGGCTCTTCAGAAGATTCCGGCGCTTCGCGATGTCCATTTCTATCGCCCCGGATATGCTATTGAATACGATTATTTCCCCCCGACTCAGCTGACTCATGATCTTCAGACGCGGCTTGTCGACGGTCTCTATTTCGCCGGGCAAGTCAACGGCACTACCGGATATGAGGAAGCTGCCGCACAGGGCCTGATGGTCGGAATCAATGCCGCACGTTCATGTCGCGGAGAGACCCCAATCGTCCTGCGAAGAGATCAGGCTTATATCGGAGTGTTGATCGATGATCTCGTGACAAAGGGTGTCGACGAACCCTATCGCATGTTTACCTCCCGTGCCGAATATCGGATTCTGCTCCGTCAGGATGATGCCGACATGCGACTGACTCCCATCGGATATGAAATAGGCCTTGCCGACGAACATCGTTACGCTGTCATGAATCGTAAGCGCGAGCTCCGCGACTCCCTTATCGAATTTCTGGAGAAAGAGAAGGTGGCGGCCTCTGAGGAGGTCAACGTCTGGCTGGAGAATCATGCCACGTCATCGCTTACCGCCGGCACTCGTATGGCCGATCTTCTGCGTCGCCCGCAACTATCACTTGCCATGCTTACGGAAATCTCTCCGCGTCTCTGTAAAAGGGTAGGGAAGTTGCCCGATGACCTCCGTGATGAAATTTTGGAGAGCGTGGAGATACTGGTAAAGTATGAAGGATATATCCGACGTGAACGCGAACTTGCCGATAAGATGGTGCGTCTTGAAGGTGTACGTCTTTCCCCCGACTTCGATTATGACTCGGTAAAGGCCCTAAGCATCGAAGCGCGTCAGAAACTTTCCCGCCAGCGACCACAGACCCTTGGCGAAGCCTCCCGTATCTCCGGAGTCTCCCCGGCCGATGTTTCCATCCTCATGATGATATTGGGAAGGTAAAAATTGTGTTCCACGTGGAACAATTCGACTTTACAGCCTCCGAAGTCAAAGATTTAGCTGCGACTCCCGCAATGAGAAAAATACGAAAATGTAACGTTTCGCAGAATAATCTTCGATGAAATCGGGAGTTTTTGAAGAGAAAAAATACGAAAATGTAACAAATCATAAAATCTAACACAAAATGGAACTTATAGATCTGAAGGCTATCATTCGTGATGTGCCCGATTTCCCCTCGAAGGGAATCATCTTTCGCGACCTCACTACCATGATTAAGAATGGCGAGGCTCTCCAGGTGATGAGCAAGGAGATGGCCGACCTCTATCGCGATAAGGGAGTGACGAAAGTCGTCGGCATCGAAAGCCGCGGTTTCATCGGAGGTTCTATCCTTGCTTACGAGCTTGGATGCGGTTTCGTCCCGGCTCGTAAACCCGGTAAATTACCCTCCGTCACAATCAAAGCATCCTACGCTAAGGAGTATGGCGTCGATACTATCGAACTCCATAGCGACGCAATCACCAGCGACGACGTAGTTGTGCTCCACGACGACCTGCTCGCTACCGGCGGCACTATGAATGCCGCCTATCAACTCGTGAAATCGATGAATCCGAAGAAAATCTACATCAACTTCATCGTAGAACTCACTGCCCTCAACGGTCGCGAGAATCTCCCGAAAGACTGCGAAGTGACCGCTCTTCTCAAATATTAATTCCTCAACACGCCGGCCGTACTCCGGTGTGTATAAAAGATGTTAAACAGGCCACGTCCGCGACGTGGCCTGTTTAATTATGATACCCACGCAATAGCGGATACTCAAAGTTGGTGCCCCGCAATAATGTAAATTTTGATACGGTTTTTAACGGTTGTAGATAATAGTTAACGGTTGTTTTATAATTTCAGGCTATCCCCGGACGTTCTTACCTTAACGCAATTCATGTTTTCGTAAATCTATACTTTCTCCGGTAGCATCGGGAGATAATAAATATTATGGCAACCATAGATCAGAAAGAAATATTTGCTGGCTTCGGTCGGGAAATCGACGAATCCGGTGGTCTCAGAATCGAGACCGCCCTTGACCGCACACCCGATGATCTCCGCCATAACCGTCCCGGCGAATCCTTGCGTAAGAAGATTCTCGGCCTGCCTGAATCCCCCGGTGTCTATATGCACATTGATCGCAACGGCCAGGTTATCTACGTCGGAAAAGCAAAACGATTGAAACGCCGTGTGTCATCATATTTCAACCGTATCCACGACTCTGTACGCACAAATCTTCTCGTCAGAAATATCGTCGATATCCGCTTCATCGTAGTTGCCTCCGAAGAGGATGCCCTCCATCTGGAGAATGCCATGATCAAGGAGTATCAGCCGCGCTACAATGTGCTGCTGAAAGATGATAAATCTTATCCCTGGATCGTCGTCACCAAAGAGCCCTTCCCGCGCGTGTTTATGACTCGCACAAAAGGGGAGGCGGGTAAATACTACGGCCCTTACTCGAATCAGCAGTCCGCAAAGGTTGTGCTTCAGCTTATACGTGATCTTTATCCCATACGCTCCTGCCGACATTATCTCGAAGAAAAAAGTATCGCCCGCAATAAGTTCCGCCTCTGTCTCGATTATCACATCAAAAAGTGTGGCGGAATGTGCCGCGGTCTCATGAATCAGGAGGATTACGCAAAGATAATGTCGCAGGTCCGACAGATACTTTCCGGAGAGACCGTCGTGCTCGAACGCCATCTCAAAGATGAGATGAATCGTCTCAGCGAGGAATGGAAATTCGAGGAAGCACAGGTGGTCAAAGAGAAGTATGAAGCCGTGATGCGCTATAATGCGAAGTCCGTCATTGCCCGCACGGAGGAGGGCGATGTAGATATGTTCGCCTACGTGGAGAATGTCGGCTCGGCCTACGTCTGCTTTATGCATCTCCATAGGGGAGCGGTAGTGCAGAGCATGAATCTGGAGTTCCGTCGACGCCTTGCCGAGAGTAAGGAGGAGATTCTTTCAATGGCCATAAGTGAGATCCGCGAACGCTTCGATCGGGAGTTCTCCGAAGTTATTGTCCCCTTCATGCCTGATGTGGATTTTAAAGGGGTCAATTTTGTCATTCCTCAGCGTGGCGACAAGAAGAAAATTCTCGACGTAGGCATGAAAAACGCCGCCCAGTATATGGCCGACAAGGAGAAGCAGATCGCCGCTCTCGACCCCGAAAAGGGTGTGCAGCGACTCATGGAGCAGATGAAGTCCGACTTCCGTCTGAGCTCATTCCCGCGCCATATAGAATGTTTCGATAACTCGAACATCCAAGGCACGAATCCAGTGGCGAGCTGCGTCGTATTCCGCGACGGCAAACCCGCCCGGCGCGACTACCGCCATTTCAACATCAAGACCGTGGAAGGCCCCGACGATTTCGCATCAATGAAGGAGGTTCTTCATCGGCGCTACACCCGCATGATGGCCGAAGGCGAACCGCTCCCGCAACTGGTAGTGGTCGACGGTGGCAAAGGTCAGCTGTCAGCTGCCGTAGAGGCTTTCGACGAGATGGGAATTAGGGGAGAGGTGGCTCTCGTAGGTATCGCCAAGCGACTCGAGGAAATCTATTTCCCCGGCGATTCTCTCCCGCTCTATATCGATAAGAAGTCTCCATCGCTGAGAGTCATCCAGCATCTGCGCGACGAAGCCCACCGCTTCGGTATCACCCATCATCGCGACCGCCGCTCAAAAGGACAGATAGCCTCCGAACTCGATTCCATAAAAGGCATCGGTCCGGCCAGTCAGACCCTGCTTATGAAGCACTTTAAGAGTCTGAAACGTGTAAAGGAAGCTCATCTCTCAGAGATTCAAAGCGTTATCGGAAATTCAAAAGGTCGTCTCCTATTCTCTCACTTCCATCCCGAAGAATCCGAGAAATAACTCCTCCTAATCGCTGAACCATGTTTCAGTCCAAGCGTTATAGAAGTATAAAACGTTATATAAGTATAAAATAAGTCAATGTAAGTTTAGCCAACTCCAACCGGCAAAACTTTACATATCACTTATTCCGCCGTACTTATAATATTCATTACTTTTAACTTATTACTTATTACTTAATACTTATTACTTATTTAAGTATAGCTCGCTATACTTAAATAAGTTTTCCCAAAATTTCAATTCAGATATGAAGCAACAAGATAAAAAACAGCATAAGCCCCGGACGCAGGGATTGCGTCTCAAGCGAGCAGAACTCCAGCAGCGTGTACTCGATTTTCTTACGGCTAACAAAAATCAGTCGTTCAATTATAAGCAGGTGGCGTTCGGAATTGACACCGCCTCCCCGGCTCAGCGCAACGATGTCATCAACATGCTCGACGACCTTGTGGCCGCCGATCTCGTCATGGAAGTCAGTCTGGGTAAATACCGTATTAAATCCAAACCGAAAGTGGAGAGNGAAGGTATCTTCGTGCGCCGCTCCAACGGTAAGAANGCCGTNATGATCGACGANGAACAGATCATGGTGGCCGAGCGTAATTCCATGCACGCCCTCAATGGCGACCGCGTGCGTGTGGAAGTATCTGCCACTCGTCCCGGCAAGGATCCCGAAGCAAAAGTGCTTGAGATTCTCGAGACGAAAGATCAGGTATTCATCGGTACGCTTAACGTCGAAAAAAACTACGCCTCCGTAGTCACTGATTCCAAATTCCTTGCCGCCGATATCGTCATTCCCCGCAAGCAGCTCCGTGGCGGTAAGTCCGGTGATAAGGTCATCGCTCGCATTACTCAATGGACCGACGACCAAATGAACCCCCGCGGAGAAATCGTAGATATCCTTGGCAAAAAAGGGGAGAACACNGCCGAGATGCANGCCATCCTCGCCGAATTCGGTCTCCCCTATAAATATCCCGAGAATGTCGAAAAGGCAGCCGAAAAGATAGATGCCGGAATTACGAAAGCGGAAGTCGCCAAGCGNGAAGATTTCCGCAACGTGACGACCTTCACCATCGANCCCCGCGACGCCAAAGACTTCGACGACGCCCTCTCAATCCGCCAGCTTGCCAANGGCAACTGGGAGGTAGGCGTNCATATCGCTGATGTTACCCATTACGTCACCCCCAATTCTACAATCGATAAAGAAGCCCGCGAACGAGCCACGAGTGTCTACCTCGTCGATCGCACGATTCCGATGCTCCCTGAGCGACTNTCCAATGGTATCTGCTCNCTTCGTCCCAACGAAGAAAAACTTACCTTCTCCGCAATCTTCGAACTCGATTCAAAAGCCAATGTCATCAACTATCGAATCGGTCGNACCGTGATTAAATCCGACCGCCGCTTCACCTACGAAGAGGCTCAGCAGGTAATCGAGACCGGTGAAGGNGATTTCGTACGCGAGATTCAGACTCTCGACTCTCTCGCCAAGCAGCTTCGCCGCCGTCGCTACGATGCCGGTGCGCTNGAGTTCGACCGCGCNGAAGTAAGATTCGAAATCGATAAGGACGGTCGTCCCATCAGCGTCTACTTCAAAGAATCCAAAGATGCCAACAAACTCATCGAGGAGTTCATGTTGCTCGCCAATCTTACCGTAGCGGAGTCTATCGGTAAGGCTGTCGGCGGTAAGAAACCCAAAAATTTTGTCTATCGTGTCCACGATAATCCCGANCCCGAGAAGATCACCAACTTNGCCAACATCGCTGCCCGATTCGGCTATAAGATCAATCCCGAGGGGAGAGCCAAAGAGGTCAATAAGGGTCTCAACCGTCTNCTGAAAGATGTCAAAGGGAAAGGGGAAGAAAACATGCTTTCGATTCTCGCAATCCGCTCCATGGCAAAGGCCGTCTACACTACCGACAACGTAGGCCACTACGGTCTCGCCCTCGACTACTATACCCANTTCACATCTCCNATCCGCCGCTACCCCGACATGATGGTGCATCGCCTTCTGGCGAAATATGCCGATGGCGGTCGATCGGCTGATAAGCTTAAACTNGAAGACCAGTGTCGCCACTCCTCCGACATGGAACAGCTCGCCTCCAATGCCGAACGTGCATCAATCCGTTACAAACAGGTCGAATTCATGCAAGGTAAGATGGGGGAGATCTATTCCGGAGTAATCTCCGGTGTGACTGAATGGGGATTCTACGTCGAACTCGATGAAAACATGTGTGAGGGTCTCGTCCCGGTGCGCGATCTCGACGATGATTTCTACGAACTCGATGAAAAGAATTTCTGTCTCATCGGGCGNGCTCATCATAATAANTATACTCTCGGCGACCGCGTGAAAGTGCAGGTTGCCCGCGCCGACCTCGACCGCAANCAACTCGACTTCGCTCTCATCACCGACGAAGGNAATCCCAACAAACCGTTGCGCGANAAAAATCGCAGTCACGGTCGAAATACCCCNNGNAAAGAGCGCCAAAAACGCTCCCGNAACAAAAAATCATGATTTTTTCTGAAAAAAATTGACGAAAAATTTTGTCAGTTTCAAAAAAAGTCGTAACTTTGCATCGGGTGAGTCCTGCACGGCATGCTCCCTGAGAATCCCCCAGATCTTGATCGAAGCAAGGGTATCAGGTCGTAGCGGCGCGATACAGTAAGCTTACCCGCCTGCCTCTTTAGCTCAGTTGGCCAGAGCACGTGATTTGTAATCTCGGGGTCGTTGGTTCGAATCCGACAAGAGGCTCTCNAAAGAAGTTCCTCCTCTGTGAAGAGCACGGACAACATGACTGAAAGAACAATAGGATAAAAGATCGTAGCGCAAGCTACGAAGTAAAAAGCGTTGAATGTTTTTCATAATTTTGTTTTGGCGGTGTGTTTGTGATAAACATGCCGTTTTTTTATGTCCTTACCCCTCCTCCCACTCAGAACCCTGTAAATCCCCGAAGACGACACTATTGGACCGCGAGCGAAGCGTAGCGCCTCAGCGCCCTTTGCGTCATTGTATGCGTCAGCCTACTGCCTGTTAAGCCTCAGCGAGCCCTCTGCACCTCTGCGTGAGATTAAAATTTTTTAAGTCTCAGAGAAATTATACATACTCCAACCGTGCCATCCGCAATTGACTTGTGTAATCAATTTTAACAGGGTTTTGTGCTTGATCCCGACGATCCCTTGGAAAAGATCCATAAATTGATTATATTTGCAAAGAGGAGTCCCTCAAGCCCCGAATCTCCGGATGCATTGCCTCCTCACCTCCTTATTACTTACAACTTATTACTTTTTAAATATATGTATATTTACAACACAACTTTTATGGTAGAACAGTCAGAAAAAGAAAACTTTCTGACTTGGATGCGAAGCCACGCCCTTCCGGCGTTAGTCAACGATTCATTGCCCGCAAAGGCCCCCCGACTCACTCTCGTGACCGAAGTGCCCGGCGATCCCGAATTTGCCGCCCAGGCTGCCTCCTTTGCCTTCCAGGTGGAGTTCAACTCCATTGAAGACGCGAAAAAATGGGCCGAAACGGCTCTCATGCCCGTAGGAGGTCAGTTTACCTCTAAATTCGGACCCGAACACGGATTAATGTTCGCCACTATCCTCGAGGTCGTAGATCTCTGATTATTACACCTGTTATCTCTCCAAAAATTATTAAAATCCACTCCCTCCAACCCTCTGAGAATCGAATAATTCGTAAGATGAACCCTGAAGTACAGAAATATGAGCGCGTCATAATGGGAATCGACCCCGGCACCAACGTCATGGGCTACGGCATACTCGGTGTCAACGGTAAAACTCCCGAGTTAGTGGTGATGGGTGTCATCAAACTTTCAAAGTTCGACAGCCATTACCTCCGACTTCGCCGAATCTTCGAACGTGTCACCGGACTCGTCGATCAATACCTCCCCGACGAACTCGCCATCGAAGCCCCCTTCTTCGGAAAGAACGTCCAATCGATGTTAAAACTCGGCAGAGCCCAGGGAGTAGCCATGGCCGCCGTGCTCGCGCGCGACATCCCCATTGCCGAATACGCCCCCCTAAGCATCAAGCAATCCGTCACCGGCAGAGGCTCCGCCTCCAAAGAGCAGGTCGCCACAATGCTCAAGCACATCCTTCATATCCCCGACGAGAAGATGCCCGCACTCCTCGACGCAACCGACGCCCTCGCAGCCGCCCTAACCCACTTCTACGAAACCGGCAAACCCGCCATAGCCAAAGGTCCCTCCTCATGGGCCAAATTCATCGCACAGAATCCCGACCGCCTCGCTCCCCGCCGCAACAAGAAAAACTAACCCTCCCCCCGAAACTTTATGCGTCTATCCCCGCATAGCGAAGCTTTGAGCAGCTGCCCCCCCCCGAAACTTTATGCATCTATCCCCGCATAGCGAAGCTTTAAGCAGCTGTCCCCGCGAAGCTTTATGGATCTATCCCCGCATAGCGAAGCTTTGAGCAGCTGTCCCCGCGAAGCTTTATGGATCTATCCCCGCATAGCGAAGCTTTGAGCAGCTGCCCCCGCGTAGCTTTATGGATCTATCCCCGCATAGCGAAGCTTTGAGCAGCTGTCCCCCGAAACTTTATGGATCTATCCCCATATAGCGAAGCTTTGAGCAGATGTCCCCGCGTAGCGGGGCTTTACATTAGGCCCGTATCAATCAACGCGATAGCGTCGATTGGTGCGGGTATAATAAAATAGTATTACATATATTTATGGAGCCCTGCGTTAGCATGGGCTTCCCACGTCAAACGATAGAATATCCCCCTCTCCCGAAAGAAACCCGTAAAAATGATGGTTACACTTCTTTGTGGAAACTTTTCAATTAAAGAATATTAAAAAATCTTAAAAAATTTTTTGATTTATCATTAATTGTCATTACATTTGTGGCCTATAAGAATTATTTTGAGAATTGATAACCTGATTACTAACTTAAACCAATATAATTATGAGGCAACAATTACTTCGTAAGCTGTTCTCGGTCATAATGGGATTGTGTGTGCTTATGCATTCATGCTCAGATATCCCATACATACCATTTTAATCAGGCTGATTTTGAAATCGTCACTAACGAGGATGACAGCGCATTTATTCGTGCCAATGACATCCTTAAGTACGATAATGTGCCGGATCAAGTTTGTCTTCCTGTGAGAAATTTTTCCTATGGGCTACCTTTCGGCATGAAGGTAAAGTCAGCGACAATCTTGGCAGGTGATAGAAAATTGCTGCGTGAGAATATACATTTGGAGATGACTACGGAAGGTCTCCCCGTTGAGACGTTGACAGCAGCGTCCGCAGACGGTAATATCAATACTCCCACCGAGGCGTCAAATTATGAATGGAATAAATTCTTGGGCCATAGAGAGTGGAGAGGTATGTCAATTGCAACTTTCCAACTTTGTCCTTTCGTTTATGACGAAAATTCCCATAATTTATACTTCGTCAGAGATTTCAGAATTAAAGTGGACCTTGAGCTCTATGAATCCGATTCAAAACTCCCGGATGATCTGGCCGAATTCGAGAACGATGTAATGCGTATGGTAGATAATCCTGATGATGTGCATACGTATGTTACGCAACTCTCTAAGATGAAACAACTTGAAGATATCCCATATTCCCAACTTTTCACAGAGGGAAAGGAATGGAAATGGTATCATTATGCTGCTCAGCCCGCTTCTGGAACAACGGTCTATACTAATCACTATATCGTCAATGTTAAAGTCGACGGTTCAAAAGTGATCGACGGAATCGAGTGTAAGAGATTGACAATCGATACTCAGGCATCGCATAATTCATGCTCTCAATGCGACAGTTGGCTGAATCGAGATTTCATCAACCTGGAAAAAGCCGATGAATATGGATTCCGTCTCGGAATCCCGAAGGAGGTCTATGTATATGAGAAAGATCGCAGAATATATTTCTATAGAGATCCGGGAATCATGCTCAACGCCAAAGGCGACGATGTCGTAGAATGTGAACCTTACTTCGATCTGCTGGTCGATCTCAATTTTACAGAAGGCGATGAGATCCACGGTATAGGAATGATTGAGTATGACGACGTGATCTACCCCGATGGTAAACCTCACAGAAGAATTGCTCATAGCATGGCTGTAAAAGATTCCATGAATCCACCCGCATGGATTGAGGGCATCGGACTTACAATGGGACTTTGTGTCAATCAGCCCATGTTTAAATATTACGGACTCCTTCCGACTGAAATTAGTTCACCGGGTTATCTTTTGGGAGAAGTGCGGGAGAATGGAAAAATAATTTTCGAACAGACAGAGATGCTTAAAGCAATGGGTCTTCTTGCTCCCAACGAAGAAGCTTCCGTGGAATCAATACCGCAGTCACAACTTGATACTCATAACTGCTATGACCTGTTGGGACGCCCCGTTAGCTCTCCAAGCAGTGGAGAACTTTTTATCCGCAATCATAAAATCAACGTGAATCGCTGATCCGTATCTTCAAAAAATAAAGAGAGTCCTGCAAGTCTGCGCAGGACTCTTTTTTTGCATATTCGTAGGTAGGAAAATATAGAAACTCAACGCTAAAAAGAAAAAACAATTGTAAATTTTTGGTATTGTCAAAAGTTTGAAATAATTTTGTATAATGCAGTTGGAGTATACTCTTTCTATCGGCTCTGATTGTTATAATGTAGTAACAAATATTATATACTCAGATAATGGACAAATACCAGGAAGCGCTCGCTGCCAGCAAAGTGCTCAGCGATGATGCCGCCGTGGCGGCGGAAGTGAAAAAAATTGTGGAGAAAGCCCATGAATACGCTTCTCCGGAAGTGTGGCAACTGCTCTTCAGCTCAATCGATCTGACCACCCTCTCTACTGAGGATTCCGACAGCAGTGTCGCCCGGTTCACTCAACGTGTCAACGATTTCGACAACGATTATCCCCAGTTTAAAAATGTGGCCGCTATCTGCGTCTACTCCAATTTCGCTGAGGTCGTAAAGACCCATCTCGACGTCCCCGGGGTCGACATCGCCGTTGTGGCTGGAGGTTTCCCCTCAAGCCAGACTTTCCAGGCCGTAAAGGTTGCCGACGTAGCGCTGGCTTGTGCCGGCGGTGCCAACGAGGTTGATATCGTTATGAATGTCGGCCAGTTCCTCGACGGTGATTTCGAGAGCCTTACCGACGAAATTATCGAACTCAAGCACACCGCTCGCGACGCACGCCTTAAAGTTATTCTTGAGACCGGATGCCTCAAGACGGCCGAAAACATCAAACGCGCATCTATCCTCGCAATGTATTCCGAAGCTGACTTCATCAAGACCTCGACCGGCAAAATCTATCCCGGCGCCTCTCTGGAAGCCGCATGGGTAATGTGTCAGTGCATCAAGGAATATTATCAGCTGACCGGCCGTAAGGTAGGTTTCAAGGCCGCCGGAGGTGTACGCACCTCCGAAGAGGCTCTCCAATACTATGCAATCGTGAAAGAGGTGCTCGGCGACGAATGGCTCAATCAGGATCTCTTCCGAATCGGTGCCTCTTCTCTCGCCAANGCNATCCTCTCCACAATGACCGGCGAGGAGACTAAATATTTCTGATATCCGGAAATTAACTAACTAATCCATATNCCCCCTTACCTCATCATGAAACTTAACAGAATCCATCTTCTTCCGATTCTGTTGCTCGGCATCATCGGGTGCGGACTTGGCCTNAGGGCCGGGTCTACNCCCGACTCCGCCGCGCCCGGAGGAAAGAAGATGCAGATGTTCGGAGTGGCTTTCTACAACCTCGAAAATCTCTTCGACACGATCAACAACAACGGTAAATACGACCTGGAATTCTCACCCAACGGAAAAAACCGCTGGGACAGNCATAAATATTGGTCGAAAATCAAGAATCTCTCCTACGCTATTTCGCAAATGACGACTAAGGCCACTCCCATGGGGCCCGCCGTAATCGGTTGCAGCGAGGTCGAAAACCGCAGCGTGCTGGAAGATCTCGTGAAGGCTGATGCCATCAAGGACTGGAATCTTCAGATTATCCATCACGACAGCCCCGACCGCCGCGGAATCGACGTCAGTCTCCTCTATAACCCCCGTTTCTTCCGTCCTATTCGCACTACCAACCATACGCTCGTAGTCCCCGAACTTCCATATTTCAAGACTCGCGACCAAATGTGTGTCGTAGGTCTGCTCGGTGGCGACCGTGTGGCTATTATCGTCAACCACTGGCCCTCTCGCCGCGGTGGCTCCAAAGAGAGCAGCTGGCTCAGAGAGGCGGCCGCTGATCTTACAAAGCATATCTGCGACTCCCTACTCAGCGTTGATCCCAATATCGGCATCGTCATCATGGGCGACCTCAACGACGACCCCTCCGATCGCAGTTGCGCCGTAACTCTCGGAGCCGTAAAGAATCCGAAAGACTGCAAGAAAGGTGGTTTCTACAACCCCTTCTGGAAGAAACTCGACGACGGAATCGGTTCCTATATCTATCGTGGCGGCTGGGATCTCTTCGACCAGATTATCATCAACTATAATCTGCTCGAAGGCAAGTCGGGCCTCAAATTCCGGAGNGCTGAAGTGCTCAACAAGGAATTCCTCAAGCAGCCCGACGGACAGTATCGCGGTTATCCCCACCGCACTTTCTCCGGCGGAGCTTGGACTAACGGATATTCCGACCACCTCCCCACTGAAATCTATCTCGTGAAAGAGGTGAATTGACCCCCGTCGATTCCCGACGATTCCCTACCTTTTCCATATCTATATCTATCGCAAACAATCCAACATCTAAAATGCGACACATATTTTCATTCATTCTGACGGCTGCCGCCGCTATGAGTGCTTTCGCTGCTCCTACAGGAGTCAAGGGCACTCTGCTCGACGCCCGCAGCGGTAAGCCGATCGAAAACGCCAATGTGCTGCTCAACGACCAGGCTATCATGGTGGTCAGCGACTCCCACGGCGAATTCCAGATCTCTAATGCAGAGTCGGGCACCGACGTNCTGCAGGTCATCGCCTTCGGCTATGACGACCTTTACGTGGATATCGATATTATCCGCGACATGGTGAAAAACCTCGGNGAACTCAAGATGAGCGTCTCCGGCTATGACGGCTCCGCTCTCAATTCCGATTCCTTTATCTTCAATGAGGAGGAAATCGACGACGATGAGAGTACTCGNCAGTCTGTTGGCACTATTCAGGGTGCCACCGACGATATCTTCTATCAGGCTGCCGGATATCAGTATTCCGTAGTGCGCTATCGTATGCGTGGCCTTGACAACAATTGGCAGTCGGGATATATCAATGGCGTCAACTANAACGANGTCATGCGCGGCTCTTTCAATTTCTCGGGTCTCGGNGGCATGACNTCCACTGCATTCCGCAATCGCTCCACTGAGATNGGTCTCAGCTCNGCATCCTACGGATTCGGTGCTTTGGGTGGCTCTCAGAATTTCACTACCTTTGCCTCGCAGTATGCGCCCGGATTCCGNGGATCATTGGCCTATACCAACTCCAACTATATGCTCCGTGCGATGTTCCAGTATAACACCGGACTCAACTCCCACGGTTGGGCTTTCTCCGCTTCCGTTATCGGCCGTTATTCTCCGGAGGGTGTAATCAAGGGCACGTGGTACAACTCGTTCGGCTATAGCCTTTCGCTCCAGAAGGTCTTCAACGATCAGCATTCTCTCAACCTTACCACATGGGGCGCTCCCACTCAGCGCGCTGCCAACAATGCAGCCACTCAGGAGGCTTACGACCTGGCAGGCTCCAACCTCTACAACCCTGACTGGGGTTATCTCAACGGCAAGAAGATCTCCGATCGTATCATCACTTCCTTCGACCCCTCTGTGATGCTCAACTGGCTCTGGAAACCGAAGATGGGCACATCCCTCAACACCGCTCTCGCTTTCCGNCACAACGCTTACGCGCGCTCGGGTCTCGACTGGTATCAGGCTGCCGATCCGCGTCCTAACTATTATCGCAATCTCCCCTCTTTCTATCTCCCGACTGCTACCTACGATCCCGAAGATCCTTTCTCGCAGGAATCTCAGCTCTGGATCGCGCAGCAAGAAGAATATCAGAACATCAAGTTTCTCTGGGAGAATAATGAAAGCGTGCGCCAGATCGACTGGGACGGAATCTATCAGGCCAACCTCCTCAATGATCAGTACTTCGATCGCGACCCTCAATATAAGGGTCGTGCATCCTATATCCTCCGCGACGAACATCAGAATCAGAGCGTATTNATGCTCAATTCTACCCTCAANCATCGCTTCTCCGACATCCTNACCCTTCAGGGNGGNGTAAGCGCCGACTATACTTCGGCTCATTACTATCAGTCTATCCGCAACCTCCTCGGTGCGAAGTATTGGGTCGACGTCGACAACTTCTCCGAGCGTGACTTCGCCGGCGATCAGGACAAACTCCAGAACGACCTCGACAATCCCAACCGCAAGGTTGTAGAGGGCGACACTTACGGCTACGACTATACAATCCACGCCGTTCGCGCCCGTGCATGGCTCCAGAATGAATGGAACACTCAGCACTTCAANGTCAACTANGCTGCTGAAATCACCAACACCAACTACTGGCGCGACGGCCACATGCGCAATGGCCGTTTCCCCGAACAGTCGAAGGGCAAGGGCGNTACCCATAATTTCTTCGACGGTCAGTTCAAGGCCGGTGCNACTTGGAAAATCAACGGCCGTAACTATATCGTNGCTCACGTCGGTCTCGGTTCGCGTGCTCCCATGCTCTCCAACGCTTACGTTAATGCCCGTATCAAGGATGAGGCTATCGCCAATCTCAAATCTGAGAAGTATGTCGGCGCCGACCTCTCTTATACATGGAATTATTCTCGCTTCCGCGGTTCAATCACAGGTTTCTGGAATGAAATCTGGGACGGCATGAGCCAGCGTTTCTTCTACGACTATGACCTCGCTACGATGATGACCTACACTCTCTCCGGTATTCAGACCGAACGCAAGGGTGTTGAGCTCGGAATGNCCGTGAAGATCATCGACGGCCTTAGCGCTACCGCTACAGGTGCTTTCGCTCGCTACACATATCGCAACAACCCGACCGGTGTCCGCTCCGCTCAGAACGGNGCTATGGACGACGTCACTCGCACTACTTATCTGAAGAACTATCACGTCGGCGGAACTCCCCAGCAGGCCTACGGTCTCGCCCTCAACTATGCTGCCCCCAAGCAGTGGTTCTTCGAAATCAATGCCAACTATTTCTGCGACGGTTANGTCGATCTCGCTCCCACTCGCCATGAGGAACTTCCCGGCCTCTGGAAATTCTGTACTACCGAAGAGCAGTATNAGGAACGTCTCGCTGAGTTCGCCCATCAGGATAAACTCAAGAATTCATTTGTCATGAATCTCTCCATCGGCAAGATGATTTATACCAAATTCGGTGGCCTGAACTTCAATCTTAGCGTACAGAACCTCCTCAACAACCGCAATATCCAGACCGGCGGTTTCCAGGAGTCGAAAATCGACTATACCAACTATTCCCTCACAAAATTCCCCAACCGCTACTATTATGCACAGGGAATCCGGGTATTCTTCAACGTCGGTGTCCGCTTCTAATCCTTCCTAATCATCAATAAACAAGTAAATTCTCATGAACAGAATATCAAAATATATCGCCATGGCTGTAGCCGCCGTCGCAATGTCGGGCTCCCTCGCTTCTTGCGATGAGGATCTCGCTTACGCGCCGATCACAATGCCGGCTGATGAGATCGGCGACGGATCGTGGGAACGTCCGCTCCAGNCGTGGCAGGCTCAGTTGGGTACTACCGTCGATGGTCGAACCTCCAACTGGGTGACCGGCTATATCGTCGGCTTTATCGATACTTCCGTGGCCAACAATATCAGCGCCGCTGTAATCGGTACCGACGGCGCCGTGCAGACCAATATGCTCATCGCTCANTATCCCTACGATGNGGAGAAGTGGGAAGAACTCGGATATACGGCCGAGGATTGCGCTACCGTGCAGCTCCCCTCGGGTATCGTNCGCACTACCCTCAANCTCGCTGATAACCCCGATAATTTCAATCGTCAGGTCAGCCTCCGTGGCACTACCGGATCGAAGTATTGCGGTGCCTACGGTGTCCGTCAGGCCAANGACTTCAACTGGGGNCCGAAAGGTCGCTACGAACAACCCATCACTGAAATGGGCGACTCTTATTTCTGCGACTTCACTGCCAGCCGCGACATCAATTACTATATCGAACGCGGATGGAGCACCTTCATGATTAAGGGNGGTCTCTCCGGNTGGTATTGGAAGAACAACAGCGGTGTCTCTTTCCTCACTGTCTCTGCCTATCTCGGCACGTCGACCGGTGGCCCCTACGAGAACTGGGTNGTCAGCCCCGCCTTCGATCTTGATAAGGCTCGCGAAAAGACCCTCAGTTTCTCCACTCAGGGCGCCTACGCCAATGAGTCTACNCTTGAGGTNTATATCATGACGGCCAAGAATCCGCAGGCATGTGAGCCCGTAAAACTCGACTGCGTTATAGCACAGGCCCCCGATTCCGGCTACAGTGCATGGGTCAACAGCGGNACAATCGATCTCTCTGAATATTCCGGCACTGTCTATATCGGTTTCCGTTACTGGTCGGCAAGCGGTGGTCAGAACGGCTCTTCCGATTTCGGAATGACCGATTTCAACATCGGCGGTGCTGATCCCGCTGAATGGGAAATCATCGACCCGACTACCCTCGGCACTTTCCGTCGCACGGAGANCATCACTTCCGGAAAGCAGTATGCTCTCGTATTCAATTCCAATCAGCTGATGCTCCCCCTTGCCGATGGTTCTCGCTATGGCAACTTCGGAGTNCGCGCCGTAGCTCCCGACAATGGCGAAATCACCATCAATAAGGATTACTCCTTCACCCTCTCCGCTATCGATGGCGCTGAGAATCAGTATGCCATTATCGACCCCTACGGTCGCTACGTCTATATGACCGGCACTTTCACCAACTTCAACGTTGATCTTACTGAAAAGGACGATTATCGCTGGAGCTTTACTCCCGATGCCGACGGTGTCTTCAAGATTCTCAACACCGGCCGTAATCTCGTGATGGTCTATGACGCTGCCAGGAACTATATCGGCACTGCCGGCTCAAGCTTCTATCAAGGCAACGGCGCTGAACTTTACGAACTCGTAGAAGAATAATCCAACCTCTAAATTTTCAAGGCTTCACAATGAAAGCAATCAAATATTCTATCTTAGGACTCGGATTCCTCGCNTTGGGCACACTCGCCTCTTGTCAGGATCATTATGATGAGCCTGCTCTCAACGTGCCGCAGGCCACTCTCGAGCCCAATACCACCCTCGCGGAAATCAAGGCTGCTTTCGGCGACGAACTCGCCGTTAAGCTCCCGCTGAAAGATGCCGACGCGGGNATCCCTTATATCATCCACGGGCGNGTTATCTCTTCCGATGCTTCCGGAAATATCTATAAGTCGCTCGTGATTCAGGATGAGACGGCCGCTATCGCTCTCTCAATCAATCAGGGTTCGATGTATACCGACTATCGTCTCGGTCAGGAGGTCGTTATCTGTGCCACTGATATGTGGATGGGTATGTACAACAATTACATCCAGTTCGGTTCTCTCGGCGAATACAANGGTGCCCCGCAGATCACCTTCATGGCCTACGACACTTTCAAGGCCCATTCGCAGCTCAACGGGCTGCCCAACCAGAATTTCAAGTATATCAACTACGGCAAGCCTCANCCCGCNGATGATCCCTACTGTCTCATATTCCGCACTTTCAGTGAAATCCCTGCCGCCGGTGAGGAATANGTCAACGTCATGAGCCAGCTCGTGGAATTCCCCAACGTAAGTTTCGTGGATGCGGGTCCCGATAAGAGTAAGCAACCCGATGCTGAGGGCAACTATCCTCCTATGACGTTCGCTCCCTATCAGGACAACGCCGACCGCTATATCAAGGACGCCAACGGCGCCACGCTCAACGTGCGTTGCTCGGGCTACAGTTCTTTCTACAATGATCCGCTCCCCGAAGGGGTAGGCACTGTACGCGGTATCCTCTCTCGCTATGGCGACTCTTGGCAGCTCCTGCTCCGCGGCACTGAAGACCTCATATTCGACGAAGCCGGTTCGCGCGAGGAACCCTACTCTGTCGAGCAGGCTATCGCCATGAACGACAACGGCCGCACAGGCTGGGTTGAGGGTGTCATCATAGGTTCGGTCAAGTCCGGTGTATCCGCTGTTGCGAGCATCGATGATATCACCTTCACGGCCGCCGGTGCCGAACTCGAGAATAATCTCGTGATCGCTNCCTCCGGTGATTGTCGCGATCTTGAGAAGATGATGATCGTCGAACTCCCCGCCGGTACTCGTATCCGTGAATGGGCCAACCTTCTCGATAATCCCGACGTCCTCGGCAAGACTCTCTACGTAAAAGGCTCGATGAANGCATGGCTCGGAATGCATGCCGTCACTGAAGTCGGCGACTCTTTCTCCGACTTCGAAGTTGAAGGACAGATAATCCCCGGAGTGACAGGTCAGGGCAACGGCACGAAGGAATCTCCCTTCACTGTNGCTTATCTCAAGGCTGTCGATGATGTTGATCTCTCCAACGTCTATGTAGAGGGATACGTAGTAGGTTGGATTTCCGGACGTACATTCTCGACCGGTGCCAACTTCTCAGCCTACGAAAAGGGCGACTACAACGGCAACAACATCATCCTTGGTCAGACACCCTCGCTCATCGGTGTNGACGACCGCGCTGTCGGCGTAGAATCCTCAGTACCCGTATCGCTCTCCGACATTACTCTCCGCGACCAATACGGCCTCGTGAAGAATCCCACAATGCTCGGCAAGAAAGTAAGAATCCGCGGCAACGTATCGACCACCTTCGGCTCACGCGGTGTCTCCCTCGTCAGCGAAATCGAAGTAATCGAATAAATCGAAGTAATGGAATCTTGAANTAATGGAATAAATCCCCGTTATCATCAAATCCAAATCGGTCCATACCGGTGTGACCGATTCCCAAATAGAAAAATCCCCGCAAGCACCTCCCGACAGGTGCCTGCGGGGATTTTTATTGCCAAAAACAAAAATTCCCTCAACAAAATCAATATTAATCACAATTTCTCCCGATAATGGTTGTAACTTTGCATCGTCAACCTGTCAACGTAACATGAAAGATATGTCGCACTGCATGACGTAAGTGTAGCAAAATTCGCGACATTACGAGGGTTACGGTATGACATGCCGACTACAATGACAAAAATATGGATAAAAATTTGGATGATATAAATAAAATTTATATATTTGCCAATTAAATGATATATAGTCAATAATCTTGTGATTATTCGCGCTGATACTCATTGAAAGGCTTTTGTTGAGGGTTAATCCCTCGATCTGCGATTAATAAATTCTATATCCCGAATATACTAACTTTCGTTAACCTGATGGCTANGCAAATNATAATAGGGCGCAGAGGTTCTCAACCGTTTGCGCTGCAAGACCCTAAAGTGAGCGGTAACCACGCCGTTCTGATTGTCAATGACAACGGACAATTGGAAATTGTGGATACCGACTCTACCAACGGTACATATCTTTACAACGGACAACAGTTCGTAAGGCTCGCCCCCCGAAAACGCTATGCGGTCACCGGCGACTCGATGCTTCAGCTTGGTCCCGATACTCGTTTCCATGTGCGACGTCTTCTGCCGGCAACCCCCTCCGGAGCTAAGGAGCAGCATGATGCCGGATTAAATGGCGGTGCGTCTAAGCCTAAACCGAAAAAGGTGGATATCTCACGTCTGAGAGACATCTCTGAGAAATATACTGAAGAGAAGATGCGCCTGCAGGCAAAACTTGCTAACATCAATTCTCTCCGAAGCCTGACAATACTCGTTTCCCTCGTGGCCGGTGGCGGAGGCGGACTCCTTGCCGATGAACTCGGGCTCGGTGCTGAAAATAAGGTTGCAGCATGGGTTCTCGGCTTTGTTCTTGCAGCGGTGATGATCATTGTATTGATGATGGTTGTAAGCAAAATGAATAAAAAGCTTCTCCGCGAGCAGGCCGACAACGAGAAGAGATATGCAAAGAGTTACGTATGTCCGGAATGTGGTCTCTCTTTCAAAGGAAAGTTGTATGAAAACGTGCTCGCCGAGCGTCGCTGCCCGCGCTGTAAAACTATATTCAATGAAGGCAATGATGTTTCGTAGGTGCCCCGGTCGGATGAGATTAATTCTCGTATTCCTTGCGCTCGTCGTTAGTCTGGGTGTGTCTGCCCAGAAGACCTATGTGGTATGTGTCGGACTCAATGTCTACGACAATGGAGAAAATCCTCTCCCATGTTCTACCAATGATGCTCGCGGAATGGCTCATTTCTTCAACGACAACAAGGATGCCGATGTCTTCATGCTCGTCGATCGTAATGCTACCCGCGACCATATTCTGCGCGTGATGAAGTCACAGTTTGGTAAGGCCGGTAAAAACGATGAGATTGTTTTCGCTTATAGCGGACATGGTTTTGACGGTGGTCTCTCGTGTTACGACACCCGAAATGTCATATTTTGTCGCGAGATTCAAGACATAATGCGTGCTTCTAAAGCCGGACGCAAAGTAGTATTCATGAATGCCTGTCATTCCGGCTCGTTTAAGAAGCATGCCTCCGATAGGGGCAATCGCGATTATCGCAATCTTGACTCTGACGTAATGTTCTTTGTCAGCAGTCGGGCTAATGAATATTCCTGGGAACGCACCGATATGAAGTATTCCTACTTCTTCAATCGGCTTCTTGCCGGACTCAACGGTTATGCGGATGCTGACAAGGATAAGAAAGTGACAGCTCGCGAACTCTTCAATTATGTCTACGGTGGAGTCACTTCTGATACTCGCAATACGGGACAGGTGCAACATCCGCAGATGTATGGCAAATTCCCCGATAATATGCTCATCGTCAATGTGAGGTGAAGCTATCTCGAAAGAGGAAAGATATAAATCTGAAAGAGAAATGGAGATTAAGATAGCATGTCCACAGTGTGGAAGAAAATATAACCTTAAGGCCCCTAATCCGGCTGCTTTGATGACTAAGACTTTCAATTGTCCGAAGTGTGAGGCTAAGGTGGCTTTTGCTCCGCTTTTGCGTAAAGCCGGCATCCCTTTGTCCCCGGATTCTCCTGTCATCCCGGGTGGAATCCATGATGGCAGGGCGATCCCTCCGACCGGAATGAATTCCGGAGTAAATATCAATCCGAATAGTCCGGTTACTAATCTTATTACCGGTGACGGCAATCAAGTGGCTGCGACCGGTCATACTATGGTAGCCGGGCCTGCCGGAAAGAAGCTTGCAGGTGGTGTCGGGCAGCGTGGGTTCTTCCTTATTAAGGAATCCGGAAAAGTGATTCCTCTGGCTCAGGGGCGTCATATCCTCGGACGCGACAGCAGCGATAGCGGTGCTACTCTGCGCATTGCCCCCGATCCCTATATGAGCCGACGCCATGCCCACTTGGAGGTCGTAGCGCTTGGAGGTGGTGTGTTACGGTCTATGATTACCGGCCTTAATTCGGGAAATGATATCTTTATCAATGGAGGTCGCATCCGGCCCGGGGCGACTGTACAGCTGACTCCGGGCGATGAAATTTTACTTGGAATGACTACTCTCTGCTATATTGTCAAATAGAAGGTAGCCCTTAATTTTTAAGAATTGCTTATGTTGGGAAGTAAATCACATAATAACCCCTCCGTCGGTTGTCATCCGCGACAATCCCCTTCAGCCGGTGGAACTCGTATCGTCGCCGCTCCGATTATTCCGGAAGACCCCTCCAATGACGGTAATCTGGAATTCCGCGCCACTGACATCCGTCTTCAGGCACGTCCGCTGGCCGGGGCGCTATTTTCGGCATCGGCCGATGGCTTGGGAGAATTATTCCCTCTATATATTGGCCGCAACACGATAGGTAACAATCCGGATTGTGATATATACCTGCCCGAGGCTACTGTCGGTGTAAATCATGCCGTAATTCTGATTCGTGCTATCCCCGATGATGATGGCCTGATCAGAATGTCTGCCTCAATTACGGATTATGACTCTGAATTTGGTACTGTTGTCGACCATCAACCTGCCGGGTTCGAGAAGATTATTCTTCGTGGAGGTGAATGTATCAGAATAGGAAATGGCTATATATTCCTCCTTCAGCTTTTCGATTCCTCAATCCCGGGCTGGGGTCGCAATCCTGCATTTAGGCCTGCCGAACGTGCCAGAGATGCATCCCCCGCTGCTAATTGGGATTTGTCGGCGACTGAGGAGGAAGTCTATCCCAATGCCGTAGGTGAAAAGGATGAATTTTCTTTCTATGGTCGTCCTCCCGGCAAACCGCTGAGTCCCTCACGCCGACCCGTAAATGAGGATAAAGAGGAGAGGCCGAAGAACGCGGATAAATCCGGTTTCTATGGAGATGCCACCCGTAGAAATCCCGAAGCTGCTCCCGGCACAATCTTGAATCGTTAAATCATTATTAACCCCGCTGCCCGAAGCCTTCAGCGTCTCGGTGCTGACCGACTCCCGGCAGTATTAACTCAACCATATCATTATGAACAATTATCACGATTATCAACTCGAAGACATGGAAGACAGCGCTATCAACAACAGCAACAAGTTTAAGAAGGCTGCCGCTGTAGGCGCGGCTGTCTTTGGCGTGGGTGGAACTGCTGCCTATGCCGCTACTAAACTCAACGACGGCCTTGATGCTTCGGCCGATGACCTTACTGCCGAGGATCTCGTCGGTATGGCTGAAGCCGGTGCCATTGAGGATGACGCTATCAATGTGGCTGAGACTCCCGCTCAACCCGCAGCAACGACTGAAACTGTCGAAATTCATGTCCACCATCATAATGACCCTGTCGCTCCCGAACCCGAACCCCAAGTCTCCATTGATGAGACCGGAGTCGTGTTTGATGAAGAGGGCAACGTTGTCAACGTGTTTGATAAGGGCTCAATCGATGGCAAGGATTTCATCGTAATGGATACCGATGGAAATGGTAGCGGTGATGTGCTCGCTTACGATGAAAACGGCAATGGTCGCTATGAAGACAATGAAGTCACTCAGCTCGACAATCAGAGCTATCAGATGGGTCAGGGTCAGCATGCTGAGGCTTACTATAAGGATGCTGCCGGCAACATCCATCATATCGGATCTATCGATGATATCATGCATGGTGGAGATTCCATCGAAGCCAAGGAATATGCTCACGATAACACCGACTCTATTCACAATGATTTCCTTGATGAGAAAAACTCAGGGGAGTTTAAGGATTTCGCCTATAATAATCCCGACTACGACAACCATCATGACTATAGCGCGGCAGTCGCTGACTACACTCAGCCCGAACACGACGCTTACGTTGAGCCCTTCATTGAGCAGGATTATACAGATAAGTATGATGGCGTAGATTCTGAATCGTTCGCCTACGATGAGACTCCGGATTCTGATAATGCGGATTTCTACGCGGAAACTTCCTATGACGGCTCCGACGATCTCGCTGCCAATGACTTTACGTCCGACGCAGTGGATTTCAATGACCCCGTAGATTACTCTGCTATCTAACTTATCTCATCCCGTCTGAATAGCCTGCGTATAGGTCTTGACTATGACCTATACGCAGGGACTCTCGCTCTACTTATTCCACATCTAATCCCAATTTTCTGATGCAGAAGAAACAATGTCCTAACGGCCACGTTTACGATCCCGATATTTATGGTGATAGATGCCCGCTTTGCCCGTCCGGTGCGCAGGGGGGAGCCGCAGGTAATGGCTCAACCCCTAAAACTCAGATGGGAACCGGCCCTACTTCCACTGCCGGAAGCCCCGGTGTGGCTAATCCGGTCGCAACCGATCCGATGAAGACTCATTTCGGCTCTCCCGGTCCTGTCGGCGACTTGAAGACTCATCTTGCAGGTAATCCCAATGCCGGAGTAGGCAATGACCCTTCAGGGGCTACAAAAATGCGCCCTCAGGAAGCCACTCCTCATGGCGGTGGCCGTACGGTCATTCGGCATGCTCCCGGATCACCGGGTGCTGCTACCCCTATGCCCGAGCGCAGATTGGTCGGATTCTTGGTGACTTATAATCGTACCCCCGCTGGGAAAGCATATAATATCTACGAAGGGCGTAACTACATCGGGCGCGATCTAAGTTGCGATATCTCTGTGCCTGACGACGGACAGATGTCCGGTAAGCATCTCTCTATTCTCTATCGAACTGCCGATAATAAGTTTAAATTCCGCGACGAACAGTCGACTAATGGCACTTTCATCAATAAGCAATTGCTCGACGATGGCGAGCTTCAGAACTACGACGTAATCCGAGCGGGCTCTACAATCTTTATCTTCATCGCTATCCCTATCTGAAGATAATTGATATTTTTTTAGTAAATCTACTTATCTATCTTCCATATCGCTTTTCTCTAAGCTGAGAAGGGCTGAAGAACTCTAATATCAAATAATTCGATTCCGACATGGAACAGAACTATATCTTGGCCAATTGCTCCGACACCGGCGTGGCCCGTGATCATAACGAAGACTGCATGGTGACCTTTGACTCGCCCAATGGTCGTGTCATTGCCGTATGCGACGGTATGGGTGGACAAGCCGCAGGTGATGTGGCCAGCCGTCTTGCATGCGATATTATTCAGGATATTTTGGAGAATAATACCTTTACAACTCCCACAGAGGCAATTACGCGTGCAGCTTTGGCGGCTAATCAGGGTATCCTCCATCGCACTTCTACCGATCCCTCTCTTCAGGGAATGGGTTCCACATGTGTTATCGTAATTATAAAGGATGGTCTGGTCTATTACGGTTGGGTGGGCGATAGTCGTATCTATTATTTCTGTAATGGTGTGTTGCGTCAGATCAGTCGCGACCAGTCTTACGTTCAGCAACTCGTCGATTCCGGGCAGATCTCTGCTGCCGAAGCGGAGCATCATCCTCAGAAGAATGAGATCACAAATGCTCTCGGCCTGGAGTCTATGACTCCTCCTGAGTTATGCCCAACTCCGCTCGCTCCGGAACCCGGTTCGATCGTAATGCTCTGTTCTGATGGCTTGAGTGGCATGGTCAGCGATACTAAGATGGCTTCCATTCTTTCCGATGAGGATTCGTCTCTTCAGCAACGCGCTGAGAATCTCGTGAATGCCGCCAATGCGGCCGGCGGCCTCGACAATATCACTGTGCAGCTCGTGGAATTCCCCGGGGCGGCCGACGGTAATATTGCTCCCGCGAGAGCCGCTGCTCAAGCAACTCTTAAGAAGAGCAACCGGATGCTGACTATCGTTGGGATTATAGTCCTCCTCATTCTCGCGGCTGTTATCATCGGTGTGTGGCTTGGCAGGGATGATAAGAACGTTGATGATAAGACTTCCGAAAAGATTGAGCAGGTAAAAAAGATCGATGACAGCAGATCCCGGACTGCGCCAAAAACCGTTGCTCCTCAGGCAAAACCGGCTCAGCCCGCAGGTGCGTCCTCTTCTTCCGCGCCTGAAAAAAAGGAGGTGAAAAAGGATAAAAGTAAAGTCTCAACTACCGATAAAAAGGATGCCTCAAGGATTCTGAATAATAATAATAAAACGAAGACGGAAAATTCCACCACTCAGGATGCGAATCAATTAGGTGGCAACGATGGTGGTAATAAGGGTCATTCCGAGGGGGGATCTGAAAAAGATTGGCGGTCTGATAAATATTAAGATCTGATTCTGACGAAGATTATTGCAATGCGAAAAATAGGAGATTATACGGTTGAGGATACTCCAATCGGTCAGGGCGGAATGGGACAGGTGCTCCGTGGCATCGGTCCTGACGGTCGCAAAGTGGCTGTCAAGGAGATCCTTCCTCAATTTGTTTCCGATCCGGAATATCGTCATAGAATAGAGCGTGAGATTCTTTTCCTCATGCAGTTCGACCATCCCAGCGTCGTCAAAATCTATGATCATTTCGAACTCGACGGTCGGTTGTATATTGTTATGGAACTCGTCGAGGGGCAGAATCTGGAAGAATACGTGGCCCAGCGTGGACCTATTCCCTGGAAAGAGGCGCTTTCGCTCATGGTAAAACTCCTCGATGCTATGGATCATGTCCATTCAAAAGGGATTATTCATCGCGATATTAAGCCGGGTAATATTATGATTCGTCCCGATGGGGAGGTATGTATACTCGACTTCGGTGTCGCAAAGTCGGAAACTTCATCTTTGGGCGATGGGCATCATACTGTCCTGGGCTCTATTATCGGAACCGATGGATATATGTCGCCTGAGCAGGCTGCCGGTATGACTATCAATTATCGAGCCGACATATATGCTCTTGGATGTGTGCTCTTTTTTATGATCACAAGCCGACACGCTTATCCCAAACTCGATTCGGAGTTTGAGACTATGTATGCGATTCTCAACAAACCTTTCCCAAGAGTCGCTGACTTAAAATCAGGCATCCCCGCCCATGTGCAGGCTGCTATTGATAAGGCTGTAGATCGCGACATGACTGCTCGATATAATTCCTGCGGTGAATTCAGAGATCGTCTCTTGACCAATCTCAGAGGGGGCACGGAAATTGGCACTAATCAGCGCGCCCGAAATATTTCTCTTAAAATAGGGCGCGCCGGATGCGATATTCAGATGGACCCTGAAAATTTCCGCATATCACGCGAGCATGCTATCATTACGCGTAAGGAATTTACCGGAGGGATCTATTACGTCTATACCGATACGAGTAGCAATGGCACTCTTATCGATGGAAATGTCTATACCAAGGGAATGTCTTACAACATTCGAAGAGGTGAATATCCGGAGATTCTCCTTGCCGGTGATCCCGCTGCCCGACTCGATGTTAAGGCTGTGACGGATCAACTCGAACAGATTGCTCAGATCTCTGCCGAAGCATCCGGCCGTGCCGCGGATCTAAAGGGCCGGAATTCTGCTCTTGGATATCGCCCCGGAAAGGAAGGTAAATATTCCGATGCCGACTCTTTGGGACAGGCGTTTAAAAATGTCTTTAACAACTATGCTACTTTTACCGGCCGTGCCGGAAGAGGCGAATACTGGTGGTGGGTGCTTTTTAATGTCTTTGTTGGTATAATAATTTCATTGGTCTACGTCGCAGCCGATTTCAATTATAATGTGCTGTTCGCGCAGAGTCTATGGACTCTTGTCACCATTATCCCGAACTGGGCTGTCGGTATACGGCGCATGCACGACATCGGTAAAAGCGGATGGGTCTTTTCTCTGCTCGTTATTTTCAGTGGGCTTATAATCCCGGCTGTAATCCTAATCGTCTTTCTGGCTCAAAAAGGCGAACCTATGAATAATAAATATGGTCCGGGCTCAATGCCGGGACAGATGCGAAGGGTCTGAACTGATGTGACTGATTGGAAATCTCTACATTGTTAGTTCTGGAGTTCGTGAATTAGTTTCAGCATCTTCAATATCAGCAAATAATAAACATTATAATAATGAAAAATCTAAAATTTCTGTTCCTGCTGATGGCGCTCTTAATCGCCAATATCGGTGGATTCGCTTTTAACGCAGTTGAAAAAGCAGCCCAAAAGGAAGTCAAGGATTATCTTGAGCGTCAAGGTTTCAAGACTGAGATTGACAACGACGATAATAGCGTCATGTTCAAGCAGTCTGATATTCTGTATTGGGTCACGTTTAAGGCTCTCTCTGATGCCAATGGTATCCTTTATACTCTTCATCGCCGTCCTGTAAAACTTCCCGAATTGAAAGATGGGGTGGTGAAAGCTAATCTGAATCATGAGATTGCAGTCTATGCTGTCAACGAACTCAATGAGAAATTTCCCTATAAGGCCTACGTAAGGGGGCAAAGAGTGAATTTTGAATTCCCCGTCTACGCCTCTTCTCCTCAGGAATATGTCAAGCAGCTGAATAACGTGTTGAAGTCTCTTCGTAACGCACAGAATGACTTTGATGCCGCTGCCCGACGCTCAAAGGCTACTGTTGATTCTATCCATAACTATTGGGCCGACAATGATACGGCGCGTGTAATTCTTCCCGGTGGCGATCGGCTGGGAAATATTAAGACAAGAAGCGAACTGAAAGTCGGAAAAGTGGCAATCGGAAGTGTTGATAATCGCGGTGATTTTATTGTTGATTACGATGGATTCCTCACAACTCGCAACTGCGAATTCCTCATGGAAAAAGTCGCTGTCTCTGCTTCTGTCCCCGGTGAGTATCAGCTCGGAGTGAAGATTCTTAATCCGGATAAAAAAATGATCGCTTCTGCCGGAAATAAGGAATTCACTACGGAACTTAACCTCCTCATCAAAAAAGCGAATAAGGAACAGGAAGTTGTGTTCCCGCCTTTTGGTACGACTTCTCCCGATTTCTGGCAACCCGGTATCTATACAATTCAGATCTATGATGCCAACGTGCTGGTGCGTGAAGATGTGTTCAATATCAGTAGTGGTCAGTAATTATGATGTTTATAGCCTGATAAATAAGTTATGAGACTTAAAAGTTTTTCCATCCCGTTGTCAATACTGTGTCTGTGCGTGACGTTCGGTTTGGGTGGTTGCAGACCGGATCCCCGCAAACTGGCGGAGGAGAAAATTGCCAAGGCTGTCTCTGAAGTGCGGCTCCCCTTGGTATATAAAGGAATCACGGTGACCGGAATGACCTATGAAGATCATACCCTGATTATTCGTAATCAGATCTCCCCGGATACTCTTGCGGCTATCGACAAGGATGTGCTTAAAGAGCGTGCTCTCGCTAATCTGCGTATGAATATGGGGAAAGTCTTATCACGACTTTCCGAGGCCGACGCCGACGTGCAGTATGTCTATTACAACGATACTGACTCTTTGAAGTTTACCTTTACTCCGGAGGATTTCAAATAATTCTCGGCTTATGTAATGGGATGATCTTGTCGGTAAGAATACCGACTGTTTCATTGTCCGATATTTTAGTATTCTGCCCGTATGAATGAGCAAAATTTTGAAATTATAGATTTCCCTTCCGGTGTGATAGGCGCTGTTGAGTCGCGCATTGGCGGTCGTTCCGAGAATCAGGATTCGTATCTGGCCGTCAATACTCCGTTAGGACCTTTCGTTATTGTATGTGACGGTATGGGAGGTGGCCCCGCCGGTAAGACGGCCTCTTCTATGGCCGCAGATACAATGGCTCGCGTCGTGATGGAGGCTTCTCTTGGTGATGACGTTGCTGAGGTCTTAGCCCAGAGCGCTATCGAGGCCAACCGCGTTTTGCTGGCGGCTTCCGCTGAAAATCCTGCCCTTCGTGGAATGGGCACTACTTGCGTAGCTGTATTGATTCATGCCGGTAAAGCTTATATTGTGCATGTCGGCGATAGTCGTTGCTATTTGCTTAGAGGGAGTAAGGTCAGATTCCGGACTTTAGATCATTCCTATGTCGGGGAACTCGTCAGAAGGGGAACAATCTCCGAAGAGCAGGCCCGGAATTCTAACTATTCTAATATCATCACTCGTGCAATTGGTGGAGATGGTTCGGTCGATCCGGAAGTTGATGTGGTCGATATCCGTCCCTCTGATCGGTTTGCATTAATGACTGATGGAGTTTGGGGTGCCTTTCCTGAAGAGTCACTTGTAAGTTGGCTCTCTGATGGAGTCCCGCCTTCTGACGCAGTAGCCCGATTAGCCGATAAGGTTGATCAGGAGGGGAGATCTAAAGGTGGTGGCCACGACAATCTTACTCTTGCAATTATTGATCTTCCTCCTGTAGAGTTGCTACGCAACGATAATGATTCTGCTTCTGATGAAGGTAATGCTTCCGGGAGATTCATCTCTCCCGAGGATGTGGCGGCGACTGAAAGTGATAATGTAGGAGGTGAATGGTCATTATCAGATAGTGAAGACCCGGAGGGGGGATATATCATTGACGATGGCGATGACGACAAGACTTCTCGGCGAAGGCGTCCGGTAACTATTGCCGATAAATTGGCGATTCAGCAGAATAGTCAGCCACGGAGGGATAATCTGACTCGTGTTGAAGATGATGGGATGGATATTTCGGATAAATCAAAAATCGATTATAAGGTTCCGAAAGGTTCCCGTACCAAGACGATGTTTTTGGTGCTGAGTCTGATTATACTCGGTGCTGTAGCTTTCGTCGCATGGCAATATTTCAGTAAAGAGGATTCTGAGAAGATAATCGCGACTGCTGCAAATGTTGCCGGCTCTGAGAATGGTGCTCTCTCTAAAAGTAAGGACCATCAGAATCTCACTCCGGGTGAGGACCTTGTGGCTGATAGGGGGGATAAGAGTAGGTCCGACATTATGAAGTCTCAACTAAAGGAAGCAGAACAACTTCTTAATGAACTCGCTGCTCCCTATTCCGATAAATTTTCAAAAAAGAATAATAAAGACAAGTTCGAGAAGAGACTTAGGGATAGGGAGGCGAAACTCGCAAGGGTGAAGAAAATTCTGGAAAATTATCGTAATTCCGTTCATGATTCTGATGTAAAAAATCAGATATCTTCTCTTATCAATGAGATCGGCAACGCCCCCGTAAGACTTGATTCGAATCAGGCTCAGCCCACGGCCGAGGCTATTCGGGAAATCAATCGCCTGATCGATAAAATAACTAAATTTTAAGTCTTTTCCGCCAAAAATACTGAATAAATTTGGCTGAATTAGGGGAATTTGCTAAATTTGTTGAAATGATCTCTCGACTCCTTCTGAGGATCTCATTGATTTGGCCCTGACCGGCTGGTAGAATTTATATCTTAACTATAATAGAGACTCTTAACATCATAATATCTACAGATGGCAATCATACGTCTGCAAGGCCAAAAAGAAAAAGAGGCCGGAATATATTACGAGGTTGACTCCTCATCAAAAACGATAGGCGAAGGCGGTATGGGCCGTGTCTATCGCGGTACTTGTGTAAATACTCGCACCGGTGAAACTCGTCCCGTTGCAATCAAGTTCCTATATATGGATCTCCCGGAGCAGGCTATCGAGCGTGCCCGAAGGGAAGCTTCAATCCATCTCCGCAACGATAACCTCATTGAAATGCTCGGCTTTTTTGAGACCGATGAGGACCGCGATGGAAAAATTGTTAAGCATTATCACGTGGTCAGCGAATTGCTTCATGGAGTTTCGCTCGCAGATATTATTCAGGGTAAGGCTACTGATCCCAACGGTGAGGAAATCCCATATGCCCGGCAGCTGATGAATGATTTCCAGAAAGATCCGGATCATTTCGCCAAGACGGTCATTAAGAGTGTGCTCGCAGGTCTGATGGCTCTCCATGATGCGGGATATATACATCGTGATATCGATCCCTCTAATATTTTCATCACTGAAGACGGCAAAATCAAACTTATTGATTTCGGCATCTGCAAGCAAATGAAGCAACTTACGACCAACGACCGGCAGCTCACGGTCGCAGGTGCTTTTATGGGCAAGCCGGAATACGCTTCTCCCGAACTCGCCCTCGGCGATCTGGCTCATCAGAATCAGACCTCCGATATTTACGCTATGGGTGTACTGCTTTATCAGTGTCTGACGGGAAATGTACCTTTCGAAGGCACGCGTTTCGATATTCTTGATAAGCAGATTAAGGAAAAGCTCCCACTGCAAAAAATCTCAAATAAACGTTTGCGCGATATCATTACGAAAGCTACCGAAAAACGTCAGGAATTGCGATATCAGACTGCCGCTGAGATGCGTGTGGATCTTGAATCCCTCGATGTCCGACGCGCGATGAGTCCCGCAAAAAAGAAAGCTATTATTCTTTGGTCTGTGATTGGTGTGGTCGTGATAATCGGTGCAATTCTCGGTTTTGTGCTCTATCATCAGAATGTTCAGCGAAGGGCGGCGGAATTGCAGGAGAAGAATTATGTCGACTCTCTCCAGAGCGTGGTCCGTAATGAAATTGCTAAGGGTGATTCGCTCACCCGAATCGGTCTTACTCACGACGAAGGATACGATGAACAACTCGTAAATGCCAAAATTGCCTATACGCAGGCCGCCGGCGCTACATCTCTGCTAAAAAAGAAGAATTTGTCTCCTGACGCAAAAGCTGATGCTCAACTCCAATCGCAATGTGACGCGGCGCTTAAGGCTGCATTTGCCGAACTGACTGAGAAAGCGGATGCAATAGCCGGTGATCCTGATCCCGAGGTTGCTGCTGAAGCGGAGGCTTTCAGAACTCGGGCTGACGCCGTTGAGAAAGTCATGCGTAAGTGATTTCTCTTCGCTTAATTACATAGTTGCTTTTATACGGCATATTAAGTAAGGTTTAAATTATAATTCCCATTGACGTAAATGAAAATTAAGAATATTTTCCGTCGGTTTGTAGCTTTGATATGTGCGTTGATGCTTTGTTGCGTGGCAGCCAATGCTCAGTCGTCAGGCGATAAACTATATAATCAGGGGCTCGCTCTCCAGAAGACGATGACTAAGTCTGCGCAGAATCAGGCGATTGCTAAGTTTCAGTCGGCTAAGAAACTCTATGACTCAGCAGCAAAGAAGAAACAATGCGACGACGCTATTGCTGTAAGTCGTAATATCATAGCCGGGCTTGGTAAGTCCGGTGGCTCATCAACAGGCGGTGGTTATACAGGTGGTGGTAATCGCAATCAGAAACCTCAGAAAGAGACCGTCGTGACTCCTACTGTGGAGGTCAGCAATAAGGTGTTCCATCTCGGCCAGGAAGCCGGACAGATGGATATCTCAGTCACTACCAATCAGAATGACTGGAGCGTAGCCGCGGTAGCCGATAAAAATGGAGCCTCTTTTGTCCACGTATCCAAACTTGACAATAATAAGTTCCGTATCTCCGTCCCATATAACGAAAGTGCCTCCCCAAGAACTCAATATGTGCAGGTATCTGCGGCCACGGCCAAAGCTCAGGTTGAAGTCAGTCAGGCCGGTCGCGATATCGAACTTACCTCAAATAAGAATTCTCTGGAATTTGGTAAGAAAAGTAAAACATCGAAAATTGAGATTCAGTGTAACTCAGATGCCAGATATTCCGATAATTTCAATGTCAATTGGGAAGTGGCGGAGTGTCCCTCTTGGATCACGGTAGTGGCTGAACTCCCCAAAGAAAAAGGCGGTATCCTTAAAATTGTCACCGACAAGATCGATGAAGGTAAGAGTAAACTGACCGGCGAGCAGGGGAGAAGTGACATGGTGAAGAGCAACGCGAAAGTAACTTGTGATGCGCTTCCGGGAGGTGTCTCCAACCGCAAAGGTGAGATAGTCTTACAGAGCGGATATAAACAGTGCAGAATAATTGTCATTCAGCATCAATAATGATTCTATATAATAAATTATCAGCAAAGAGAATCTTGCTGACAGCGGCCGCTGTCAGCATTTTCGCACTTTCGGGTTATGCCGAATATGATCCGGCCTATTACGCCGGATTGGAAGGTAAGAAGCGTGAGACGCTCAAGGCTGCTGTTAAGGAAGCTGTGAAGAGTCATAGACAACTGGTCTATATGGATCTGCCTAATTATTGGCAGTATTCCGACGTCTATCCCGAATTGGTCGATGGAAAGAAGCGTTGGTGGGAAATGTATTCCAACGCCGTATATACAATTGGCTGGAATCAGAGCGCCAAGGGTTCTTTCTCTGCCAATAAGATGCAGCGTGAGCACAGCGTGCCGAAATCATGGTGGAAGGTGGGCAACGATGTTGAGTACACCCCCGCTTACACGGATATGTGGAATCTCTATCCCTCCGATGGTGAGGCTAACATGGCTAAGAGCAATTATCCGCTCGGTCCGGTAGCTACTGCTACGTTCGACAACGGCTGTACGAAAGTCGGTGTCCCCGTCTATGGATATGGAGGCGGAGCCGGAAGCGTCTTCGAACCTGACGATGAATATAAGGGCGACTTTGCCCGATCTTTCTTCTACATGGCCTGCGTATATGATGATATCCAGTGGCAGAGCCGCTATTCTTGGATGTTTATCAAATCCCCTTATCCTACCCTCCAGCCTTGGGCATACGAAATGTTGCTTCAGTGGGCGCGTCAGGACCAGGTCAGTCAGAAGGAAATTCTCCGCAACGATGCCGTAGAAGCCTCCCAGGGTAATCGTAACCCATTCGTGGATTTCCCCGAATTGGCCGAATATATCTGGGGCACCCGAACTTCTGAAGTATTCCGCATCGCTGATCAGGGTGGTGCCGTCACTCCTCCCATTACCGGCGACCCCGAACTTACGTTGCCCGTCAATGATGAATGGCTCGATTTCGGTGAAGTAGCACTTTCAGGTCTCGGCTCCTCATGGCTTGTCCTGAAAGGAAAGAATTTTACGGCTCCTCTCAGCGTAAGAGTCGGAGGCAACGATAAGGATATGTTCTCTATACCCGTAAGGTCAATTCCCGCTTCTTCAATCAACACTACCGGTGAATACATGCTGCCGATTCAGTATCAGCCTACCGCTCTTGGTGAACACACTGCGACCCTCTCGATTTATGATGGTGGAATGGATACAAGCGTACGCGTGAATCTTAAAGGTAAGGCAATGCCGATTCCAACCCTTTCGCGCCTCACGGCTCTTACGCCTGTCGACGTGACCGACAATGCATATACTGCTGTTTGGACGGAATCGCCCGAACCGGTCGACTACTATATCGTCTATCGCACACGCTACAGTGCTGATGGTGAAGAGACCGACGAATATGAATCCACTTCAACATCCCTCCGTATCGAGGGCCGCGATCCGGCTGTCGCTGAAAGTTATTCGGTATGCTCCTCACGCCTTGGCTATCTCTCGCCACGCTCCAACACCGTCCTTATCGAGACTTCCGGAGTTGGCTACATCAGTGCCGAAGCATCGATTCAAGTGGCTTGTGTTGAAGGCGGTCTGCGCATCCTAACTCCCCGTGATGGTGTCGGCATAGAAATTTTCGATGCCGCCGGCCGACTTATCGCCCGTCCTGCCGGACTCTCTCACGGCGATTTTATCCCTCTGCCTCAAGGAGTCTATATAATCGCCTCTCCTTCGCTCCCGATGCCCGTAAAGGCCTGCATAGCAGAGTAAAAGATTTCAATCAACTCTAATCTATAACCTATTACTTAATACTTATTACTTAAATTTAACTTTGACAAGTGCCAACTTGTCAAAGTTAAAGTTTTGATATGATGAAAAGATTATCCTCAATTATGCTTGCCGCTATCTGCTCCGGGTTCTTCTCCGGTGCCTGGGCAAGTGTTCCGGAGGGTTATTATGATACCCTCACCGGACTCAATGGCAGCCGTCTCCGCAAAGCTGCAAAGGCTATCGTAAGAGATCATACTGTTGTCAGCTACGGCGACAACACTTGGGATGCTTTCAAATCTACCGACACTCGCTTCGTCAACGGGCAGAATTGCTGGTGGGATATGTATTCCTACGACAACGTCACCGTAGCTTCCGGACATCCCGGTATGAACATTGAGCACTCCGTGGCCAATTCATGGTGGGGCGGCTCCAAGAATGACGCCTATAAAGATCTCTTCCACCTTAATCCTTCTAATTCCGACGCCAACTCGCGAAAGAGTAATTATCCGCTCGGTGAGGTGGCTACTGTTAAATGGACTAATGGGGCTACGACTGTCGGCACCCCGGTATATGGTCAGGGTGGCGGCAACGGTTATGTCTACGAACCCTGCGACGAATACAAGGGTGACTTCGCTCGTGTATTCATGTACATGTTCACTGTCTATGATGATATCAACTGGGACTCAGCCAAGGGGTGGATGTTTGATAAAGCCAATGATGATATCTTCAAACCTTGGGCTATCGAACTCCTCCTTAAATGGCACCGTCAGGATCCTGTCAGCGAGAAGGAGATAGCTCGCAATGAGGCCATCTATAAGATTCAGCACAACCGAAATCCTTATATCGATTCCCCCGAATTGGCTGAATTCGTATGGGGCGCCTATAAGGATCAAGGATATCAGTATGGCGGCGACTACGTGCCTGTTGACCCCGTTGATCCCGTTGATCCGGTCGACCCGACTGATCCTTCTGATCCTCAGCCTACCAACGGCGAATGGATTCGCGTGCTGAATATAGGTGAGATCAACGAGATTGACTCATATGTGCTTATCGGTCTTGGCGACAGAAAGACCACTGCAATGTCCGTGGATTACAAATCAACTAATACCAGCGGTTATCTCCTCCCCACCGATCAGGTAACTCTCTCGGGCGATAAGGTGGCTGATCTGCCTGACAATACGGCCGTGCTTCATTTCGTGAAATCCGGGGCCGACTATAAGGCGAAAATCACTGATCTGAAGGGGACTGAACAGGGCTGGCTCTCTTGCACGGCTGAAAAGAAGCTTCAGTATGCCAATGCCTCTACAGATGCCAATACCTCTTTCTCTCTCTCCGTCAGTGCGTCGAGATCCGATATCGGTTTCGGCTCCACATTCGGTACGCTCAATTTCAATGAGTCATCTCCGCGCTTTACCACCTACGCTAAATCTCCCCAGAAACCGACAGCTCTCTTCCGCAAATCGGATGAGGCTACCGGTGTCGGCAGTGTAGCTTCGGCTGATTCGGCCGTAGCGCCCCGAATCTTTACCCTTCAGGGCGTTGAGGTCAACGCTTCTCTTGGCGAGCTGACTCCCGGCATCTACATTCTCGTGACTCCGGGCCAACCGGCACGTAAAATCATCAAACAATAATATATTATGGCTACCAACTCATTCATTGCCGGGGCCTGCATGGCTATGGCTATGACGGCCGCCGGAGTGGCTTCGCTCAATGCCGCTACAGATTATTCCTCGCTCAACGGACTGCAGGGTGCGGCTCTGAAAGAGGCTGTCAAGCAGATGGCCCTTCCTCACACCGAAATATCCTACGGCGATAAGACCTGGGATGCTTTCGCTACTACCGACGTCAGAATTATTTATGATGCAAGCCTTGGCGAGGAAAATGGTTATCAGCGCGAAGCATGGTTTGATATGTATAGCAATCGCCTCGTGTGGGTAAGCACCGGCCACGAGGGTATGAATATCGAACATTCCGTGGCTAATTCATGGTGGGGCGGAAAGAAGAATGCTGCGTACAAGGATCTGCATCATCTTAACCCTTCCGACGCTGATGCCAACAATCGCAAGAATAACAACCCGCTCGGAATAATAGCCGGAGTCCCTACATGGAGCAATGGCCTGACTAATATTGGGCGCCCTACGGCAGCCACCGGCGGAGGTGCATCCGCCGTGTTCGAACCGGCAGATGAGTATAAGGGCGACTTTGCCCGTGCCTATTTCTATGTCTTCACTGTATACGACAACATAGAATGGCAAGCCGAACCCGCATGTATGTACGACCTTGCGGCTTATCCCACGCTTAAGCCTTGGGCCTATGAGATGTTGCTGCAGTGGGCGGCCGCTGACCCGGTTGATGAAAGAGAGGCAGCCCGAAATGCTGCCGTAGCCGAGATTCAGAAGAATGAGAATCCTTTCGTGGCAATCCCCGGTCTGGCCGATTATATCTGGGGTGAAAAGCGCAATGTCCCCTTCAACCTGGCAGATGCGCAGTCTGCCCCCGTTCAGAATCGTCTGGCTGCTCCCAATTTCTCATGGAGCGGTGATTTTAATCTCGCCGGCGTCAACACCTGGACAGGAAGATGGTGGAATGCCTTCTCTATTTATTTTGATATGCTCGACAGCGAGGATGCTTATTACTCTATTTCGAGCTCCATGCGTCCGGATGAAGAGCCTCAGTGGACTTATCTCTCCGGTGTAATCAACGTCCCCGCTGCTTCTCAGCCCGGAGAGGTGCTGACCATAAAGGCTTACACAACTCGTTTTGACGATCCTGATCGTCGTAGTTCGATATCCACCCTCACTCTCACTGCGGTAGAGGAAGGCACAATTGATTACATGCACGCGAAATGGCAAAAGGTGACTGACGCTGCCGATATTAATTCCGATGATCAGTATATAATCGTCTCTTCTAAGGCTAACGCAGTAATGTCCGCAACCACCGGTTCTACTTCTGCTTCAGGTTATATGAGTGTAGCCGGCAATGCCCAACCGGACGACGAGGGGATAATCTCCAACGTCCCGGAAGGTACTGCCGTTGTGGAATTTGTTGAGGCCGGCGGTAATCAATATTACGTTGAAGTCAACAATCTGGCTCTCGAACCTCAGGGCTTCCTTTACAGCCCGGAAGCCAAGCGTGTTCAGCTCGCTCAGCAGGGAATGCCGACTGTCGTAAGCCTGACTCCCGAAAAGAATGTGAAGATTGACTTCGGATCCGTCTACGGCACTCTGCAGTATAATGCCTCTTCTCCACGCTTCAGCGTATATACCTCCAACCAGCAGGCAGTGAATCTCTACCGCTGCATCGGAATCCCGACCTCAGGCGTCACTACTCCGGTGGATGTTCCCGCCGTCAACAGCAAGCGCATCTTCACTCTCGAAGGCATCGAAATGAAGATGACCGAGCAGGAACTCCCCAACGGTCTATACATCATCATTACGCCGGCTGGTTCACGCAAGGTTATGATCGGTCGCTGATCTCTTCCGTTTTGTTGAACCCTTCCGATCTTTAACTCTCCGCCCGCCTGCGAAAGAAGCCGCTGAGAGTTAAAAATCGACATTATCCGCAAAATATTCTCCGAATTGATTGGAGGATAAGAAATATTTGCTAATTTTGCGTCTTATAAGCCGACGCCGGATTTTGGCCGAAGCTTATAGGACGCAAATTTATCTCAGGCTCTTTAGCTGGCTTGATGTAAAAATGCAGAATAATTAACCTGAAACCAAATACCTTAAATCACATACATCTTTCTACTTATGCTTCCCGGCACAAATGTAAAAACATTAGACCGCGTCGTAGTCCGTTTCTCTGGCGACTCCGGCGACGGCATGCAGTTGGCAGGCAATATCTTCTCCAACGTCTCTGCCGGAGAGGGTAGCCAGATCAGCACCTTCCCCGACTATCCCGCTGAAATCCGCGCCCCGCAGGGCTCGCTGAGCGGAGTGAGCGGTTTCCAGGTCAATGTCGGCAAGGGAGTGCACACTCCCGGCGACGAAGCCGACGTCCTCGTAGCTATGAACCCCGCGGCTCTAAAGACCAATCTCAAATTCCTTAAGCCCGGCGGCATCATCATCTGCGATGTCGACACGTTCCGTCCCGCCGATCTCAAGAAAGCCGAGTATAAGACTGATGATCCCGTCAGCGAACTCGGTATCGACCCGGCGAGAATCCTCCTCGTGCCGATGACTACGCTCCTGAAAAACACTCTCGATGGCTCCGGTATGGATCCCAAGGCTGTCCTGAAATGCAAGAATATGCTTGCCCTCGGACTCATCTGCTGGCTATTCGATCGCCCCGTAGAGAGCGTCCTCCGAAAACTCGAAAAGAAATTTGCCAAGAAACCCGCCGTCTATGAAGCGAATGCGAAAGTAATTCGTGCCGGTTGGGATTATGGCCACAATACTCACTCCTCGATGCCCACTTATCGCATCGAGACGGAAGATGTAACCCCCGGTGTCTACACCGACGTCAACGGAAATACTGCTACCGCCTGGGGCCTTATCATGGCCTCTGAAAAGAGCGGACGCCCTCTCTTCCTCGGTAGTTACCCGATTACTCCTGCCACTGATATCCTCCACGAACTTGCAAAGCGCAAAGACCTCGGTGTAAAAGCCTGCCAGATGGAGGATGAGATCGCCGGAGTTTGCTCCGCTATCGGTGCGGCTTACGCCGGTCATCTTGCCGTGACCTCAACTTCCGGTCCCGGTCTCGCCCTTAAGAGCGAAGGTATCGGTCTCGCTGTTATGGCTGAATTACCGCTCGTCGTGATCGACGTCCAGCGTGGCGGTCCCTCTACCGGTCTGCCGACTAAGACCGAACAGACCGACCTGATGCAGGCTCTTTACGGCCGCAACGGTGAATCTCCTCTCTGCGTCCTCGCGGCAGCCAGCCCCACGGATTGCTTCACAATGGCTTTTGAGGCTGCCCGCATTGCCATCGAACATATGACTCCGGTCATTCTTCTGACGGATGCTTTCATCGCCAACGGTTCGTCCGCATGGAGAGTACCCGAAGAGAAGGATTTCCCCGAGATTCATCCCCACTATGTCGACGCCGATCGTCTGCAGCAGGGTTGGAAACCCTTCGACCGCGATGAAAATCAGGTTCGCTATTGGGCTATCCCCGGAACTCCCGGTGCAATGCACCGCGTAGGTGGTCTGGAGAAGGACATTAAGACGAGTGCTATCTCCACCGACGGCAAGAATCATGAACGCATGGTCAATATCCGTCGCGAAAAGATTGCCCGTATCGCTGATGATATCCCCGCGCTGACTGTCAGTGGCAACCCCGATGCCGATACTATCCTCGTAGGTTGGGGTGGAACTTACGGCCATCTCTATACCGCTGCCGAAGAACTCAACGCAGAGGGGCATGATGTGGCATTCGCTCAGTTCCGCTATATCAACCCTCTCCCCAAGAATGCACTCGATGTGCTCAAAGGGTACAAGCGTATCATTGTGGCAGAACTCAATACCGGAATGTTTGCCGACTATCTCCAGATGCACCTCCCCGGTAAGACGATTGAACGCATCAACAAAGTCGAGGGACAACCTTTCATGGTCCGCGAGATCGTCGATGGTGTAAAGCGTCTCTTAGCAAGCGAAGAAGGTACTATAAATGAATCTAAAGAGGCCTGAACCCCTCTGCTCACATAAATCTATAATTCCATCTGATTAAGCAATATGGAAACGACAACAGCAACAACTCCCCAATACGCTCCGGCGGATTTCAAAAGTGAGCAGAGTGTGAGATGGTGTCCCGGTTGCGGCGACCACGCTATCCTCAACGTGCTCCATAAAGCAATGGCGGCTCTCGGAGTCGCTCCCGAAAAGACGGCTGTCATCTCTGGTATCGGCTGCTCATCTCGACTCCCTTACTATATGAACACCTATGGCATGCACACCATCCACGGGCGTGCGGCTGCCATTGCAACCGGCGTAAAAACCGCTCGTCCGGATCTTACCGTTTGGCAGATCTCCGGCGACGGCGATGGTCTGGCGATTGGCGGCAATCACTTCATCCACGCCGTGCGTCGCAATATCGATATCAATATCCTCCTCTTCAATAATAAGATATATGGTCTGACTAAGGGTCAGTATTCACCGACTTCCGATCGCGGTGCAGTCACTAAATCCTCTCCCTACGGCACAACCGAAGATCCATTCATCCCCGCAGAACTCGTATTTGGAGCGCGCGGCAACTTCTTCGCCCGCTCAATTGATATCGCCCTCGACACCACGAAGGAAGTAATGGTCGCAGCTGCCCGACATAAAGGCGCAAGCGTAGTGGAAGTGCTTCAGAACTGCGTGATTTTCAACAATGGCTCTCACTCAATCTTCAGCGACAAGGACCGTCGCGACGAGCACACTATCCATCTGCGTCAGGGCGAGAAGATGCTCTTCGGCAAAGAGATGGAAAAGGGACTCGTACAGGACGGATTCGGCCTGAAAGCTGTCACAATCGGTGAAGACGGGTGGACTCTCGACGATGTGCTCGTACACGACGCTACGACGCCTCAGAATTTCCTTCATCAGCAACTCGCAATGATGGACGGCAACGAACTCCCCCTCGCAATCGGTGTCATTCGCGACGTCAATGCCCTCAGCTATGAGACCGAAGTTGAGCATCAGGTAGAGGAAGTGAAAGCCAAAAAAGGTTTCTCCAATCTGCGCGACATGATCCTAAAAACTACCGAAACTTGGACGGTAGAATAAGTCATAAATGAGAAAATTTAGGTTAAAATATGCGCAAAATGAAAAAAAAGTGTGCATTTTTTACTGAAAAATTTCCTCAATTAAAAATATTTGATTTACTTTGCAGTCCGAAAACTAAAAACATCGAATATTAACTACTAACAAATTAGCATTATGTCTGATATCGCAAACAGAGTAAAAGACATCATCGTAGACAAGCTCACAGTAGATGAGGCAGAAGTAACACCCGCAGCAGAGTTCAGCAAAGACCTCGGCGCTGATTCTCTCGACACAGTAGAGCTCATCATGGAGTTCGAGAAGGAATTCAACATCTCGATCCCCGACGAAGACGCTGAAAAGATCACTACTGTAGGCGACGCAATCGCATACATCGAATCCCACCAGGGATAAGATATCCAATAAAGGCCGGCCGATCTGTCGGTATGCTTTACCGACAGATCGACCTCCCCTTATTCATATCAAAGAATTCAGCATAGAGTCGGACCCCCTCGCGGGGACTCGACTCTTACTAATTTTCGGCCCCCGTCCCATGCAGCGCCTGTACTCTTCGATGTAGGCCGCGCGCACAATATGGATAAATGGAAGCTAACTTAAAGAATATCACGTAATTAGAATATGGAATTAAAAAGAGTTGTAGTTACCGGTCTCGGTGCGCTCACCCCCCTCGGCAACAACGTGGAGGAGACCTGGAAGAATGCAGTTGCAGGTAAGAGCGGTGCAGGCCCAATCACTCACTTCGACGCCTCGCTTTTCAAGACGCAGTTTGCTTGCGAGGTGAAGGACTTCAAGCCCGAAGAGCACTTCGACCGTAAAAAGCTCCGCCAGCTTGATCTCTATGCTCAGTATGCTCTCGTAGCCGCGCAGGAAGCTATCGACGATGCCAAACTCGATTCTGAGGAGGGCGTTGACAAGAATCGCGTAGGCGTGATTATGGCTGCCGGTATCGGTGGTCTCCACACTTTCGAAGAAGAAGCCGGCTATTACGCCAAAAATGCTGACAAGGGTCCCAAATACAATCCTTTCTTCATTCCTAAGATGATCGCCGACATCGCCTCAGGTCATATCTCTATCGACCACGGCTTCCACGGCCCGAATTTCGGCACCGTTTCTGCCTGCGCATCATCCAACAATGCTCTTATCGACGCCTTCAATCTGATTCGCCTCGGCCAGGCCGACGCAATCGTAGCCGGTGGCGCCGAAGCAGCTATCTATCCCGCCGGCGTGGGTGGATTCAACTCTATGAAAGCTCTTTCCACTCGCAACGATGATCCCGAAGGCGCTTCTCGCCCCTTCAGCGGCTCTCGCGATGGATTCGTTATCGGCGAAGGCGCAGTGGCCCTCGTGCTTGAAGAACTCGAGCACGCAAAGGCTCGTGGCGCTCACATCTATGCAGAAGTCGCAGGCGGCGGTCTTAGCGCCGACGCTTATCATATCACTGCAACTCACCCCGAAGGTCTCGGTGCGCGTCTCGTAATGGAAAACGCTCTCCGTGACGCCGGCATGAAACCCGAAGACATCGACTACATCAACATGCACGGTACCTCGACTCCGGTCGGCGACCTCTCCGAGGTGAAAGCTATCCAGCAGGTATTCGGCGACCACGCCTACAAGATGAACCTCAGCTCCACTAAGTCTATGACCGGACACCTCCTCGGTGCTGCCGGTGCTATCGAGGCTCTCTTCAGCGTCAAAGCAATCAACGACAACATCGTGCCCCCCACAATCAACCACACTGAAGGCGACAACGATCCGGAGATCGACTACAATCTCAACTTCACCTTCAACAAGGCTCAGGAGCGTGAGATCAAAGCTGTCCTCTCCAACACCTTCGGTTTCGGAGGCCACAATGCCTGCGTAATCCTCAAAGAATACAAGGATTAATCATTCAATGTAAAGATAAATGTTATCTCAGGATAACTTGAATTGATTTATACAGGCCGCATCGCTCTCACGAGCGGTGCGGCTCTTTTTCATCCCTAAGCCACGTGGATAACCGGTCAGTCGTACTGGATGACCGGTCGGTGGTATTGGATAATTGGTCAGTCGTATTGGTCGAGAGCTGCTTTCAGAGCCTCTTTTACCATCACCCTGAGTTCAGCCGGCTCAATCACTCGCACTGAATCGCCGAGCGACATGAGTTCGTGCACGAGTTCATAATTCAGTTGCAACTCATAGCAGAAGAGTGAGTAATCGTCGTGGGTCTCCTCTTCGTGCTGCGACGGATGGAGTGGTAGAGCCCGGAAATATTTCGCCTGGGTCGGGGTGGCGCGGAGTACCACTCGGCGAACCGGGGCTTTGGAGGTGGTAACTCCGATAATATGCCCGAAATAATGCTCTGCCTTCTCATCGGGAGGTAGAGTGAAGTCGCGATCAGTGATGACCATCTGTCGCACGCGGTCGAGTGCGTAGGTGCGGATATCCCGGCTTTTCTCCTTATACCCGAGCATATACCATCGCTGCTTATAGCGCTTCAAAAAATAAGGCGCGAAGAGGATGTCGCGTTCCGGCCGGGAGCGCGAGAAGCCGGCATACGTGAAACTGATTATCTTTGACTTATTGATTGCCGAGAGAACCGTAGGGAGAAATTCGCGTGCTGAGGGCACATCCTCCACCTCCACGCGCCCCGAAGCGCGCGGAGTCTCCGAGATTGCCCCGTTGACTGCATAACTGTCGAGCATCCAGTTGGTAAGAGTGCGGTTGCGGCTTACGCTTTTCGGGTCGATATAAAACTCTCCGGCCCGATTGCAAAGGATATCAAGATGGAAATTCTCTTCAATAGAGCGACGATAGTGGTAAAAAGTACGTTCCGGCATCGGACGTCCGTCCGAGAGATGACATTTCTCCCAAAGGCGGTTGAATTCCTCCCGGGTCAGTTTCTCATTGCGCAGGAAAGTATCGACAATCCAGACGTATCGGCTAAATAAATCACGAGTCATACGGCAAATTTACGAAAAAAATCGTAAATTTGCCGTATGAAGCGATTATTATCACATCATAAGCTGCATAGTGGCTTTCAGATTGTGCTGTTGCTTATCTGTCTGTTGACGGGTGGCTGTATCAGAAATGAGTTCAATATAAAAATTGAGTTACCGCCTGCGGTTTCATCTACCTATCGCGTAGCCTATTACGCGTCAAGTCCTAAACGCGGTCTGATGGTCGAGGCCGCTGTAGCCGTCGCAGCCGGTAAAGGCGAACTGAAATGTGCCACAAAGAATCCTACGGTTGTCTATCTCTATGCCGACCGATATACAGTACCTTCCTGCGTCATTTTTGCCGAGCGGGGAGACGATATCGTTCTGAAGGGTGACGATGCCGACCCGCTGGATTGGACAATAGAGGGGAACAAGACCAATAAACTCCTTACGGAATGGCGACTTGCAAACAAAGATATCCTTAAGACCGCCATTTCGCGCAACGATGCCGGGGCCGAAGGCATCCATCGCTCGCTCAACGCAAAGATAGCGGAATTTGTAGAGGCACATGCCGATTCGCCCGCCGCCCTCATAATTTTGGGCACCTATTTCGACTCTTCGATTGATGCAAAAGAGTTTAAGCGTCTGTTGGAATTGCTTGATAAGGAAGAACTCACCGATAAGTATTCCGACCTCATAAATCGGCAGGATATGCTGACCGCGACCCAACTGACTTCCACCTACGGCAAAGGAGAATCCCCGCTCAAGGATATCATAGTGAAGAGCTATATCCGCAATATTGACACACTACGCCTGAAAAGCGGAGGAACTCCGACCCTGATGTATTTCTGGAGCCGTTCCGATGAGAAGCGTCGGGTAGATATCGATTCGTTACGACGCATTGCTGCATGGCGTGGCGATTCTGCCCGGATTATTATCGCCGATTTCTGTCTCGACTCCGATTCTACGGCTTGGGTCTATCCCGTGCAGTCCGACTCTCTTAAACATACGCTCCGCGCATGGGCTCCCCGAGGATTTGCCGACCCCGACCTGATGGCGATGGGAGTTGCGTCAACTCCCTGGTGGATTGTGGCCGGAGCCGACGGCAAGATAGTTTATGCCGGAGCCGACGGTAAAACAGCACTTCGCCTACTCCGCCCCCTCAAAAAATAATCAACCTCGGAATCTCTCTAAATCAGAACCCAAAATCCACCCTGAAATAACGTGTTGTCAAAAGTATATTCGGCTGCCATACATGGGATTGAAGCCCGGCAGGTAGTTATAGAGACCAGTGTCGACCGCGGCTGCGGATTTCTAATTGTCGGTTTGCCCGATGCTTCCGTCAAGGAGAGTCATCAGCGTGTGCTCAGTGCTATCAAGTACAGCGGTGCACAACCCGTGAGGAAGAATGTCGTGATCAACCTTGCCCCCGCCGATGTGAAGAAAGAGGGGGCCGGATTCGACCTCCCTATGGCTGTCGGAATGTTGGTGGCCGATGAGCAGATCATCGTGCCCGATCTCGGCGACTATATGATGCTCGGTGAGTTGGCCCTCGACGGTTCGGTATTACCCGTCCCCGGTGCATTACCTATGGCAGTGAAAGCCCGCGAATTAGGATTTAAGCGCCTGATTGTACCCGATGATAATGTGACGGAAGCCGCTGTTGTGAATAAGGTGGAAGTCTATGGCGTGAAACATCTTAAGGAGGTGATAGCCTTGCTGAAAGGGGAATCGGATATACAGCCGACTGTGATTGATACGCGAGCGATATTCGCGGCCTCGGCTAATCAGTTTGATTTCGACTTCTCTGAAGTGAAGGGGCAAGAGACCGTAAAGCGGGCCTTTGAAGTAGCCTGTGCCGGTGGCCACAATCTGATAATGGTAGGTCCTCCCGGCGCGGGAAAATCGATGCTGGCAAAACGTCTCCCATCGATTCTTCCTCCGCTCAGCATGGCCGAAGCTCTTGAGACCACCAAAATCCACTCCGTAGCCGGCAAACTTTCCCGCGGATCTATGTTGATGACCACACGCCCCTTCCGCACACCCCACCATACGGTCTCACCTGTAGCCCTGGTAGGAGGCGGAGCTAATCCGATGCCCGGTGAGATTTCACTTAGTCATAATGGTGTGTTGTTTCTCGACGAATTTCCGGAATTCCCTCGGCAGGTATTGGAAGTGATGCGCCAACCCATTGAAGATCGGGTAATTACTGTGAGTCGGGCGAAATACAGTGTTGACTATCCGGCATCGTTCATGCTCGTGGCCTCGATGAATCCCTGTCCGTGTGGATATTACGGCCATCCCAAGAAGCGCTGCACGTGTCAGCCCGGACAGGTGAACCGATATATGAACAAGATTTCCGGTCCGTTGCTCGACCGCATAGATATCCAGATAGAGATACAGCCCGTAGATTTCGACCAGCTCGCCTCGCGCGAACCGGGCGAACCTTCGGCAGCAATCCGCGAGAGAGTAATAGCCGCCCGCAAGATTCAGCAAGAGCGCTATAAGAACTATCCGGGTATCCACTGCAATGCACAGATGAACTCCCGTCTGCTGCATGAATTTGCATGGCCTGACGAAGCCGGAATGGCTAAACTGAAAGAGAAGATGGAAAAGCTAAGCATGTCAGCCCGAGCCTTCGACCGCATCCTGCGCGTAGCCCGCACGATAGCCGACCTTGACTCCAGCGAGAAGATCGAACTTCGCCATCTCTCCGAAGCCCTCGGCTACCGCTCCCTCGATCGCGAATCCTACGGCCAGATCTATTGATCAGGCCCGACGGCTCCACGGCTGCCTCCTGCCCCGAGCTGCCCACCGCGCCTCGGACTGCCTCCAGTAAACTACCAGAGGAGGAAAGAGAAGAGAGGAAGAAGAGAGGAAAATGATGGGAAGCAATATGCCGCTTACGGAAATTTTTAACTTCTCTCCAATCCGTTTAAAGAACAAGTTGTAATATAGGAATATCCAATAGAATCAGAGGAATATCCAAAAAGACTCAGAAAGAATTTGGTAAAGAGGGGAGAGATTGGTATATTTGCGGATTATTGAAGAAATTAATCGAAGAAAGATAACATCTAAAATCGAAGAATGTTAACTCTACGATTGAAGAAACTTAACATCAAAAAGTGAATATGAAAAAGTTGTTCGTGTGGGGCTTAATGCTCATGGCCTTTGTCGCAAGCTGTTCGGATGGCAAGAAGAAGGAATTTGCCGAGCAGGTTGCCGGCTATGTTAAAGGAAATGAAGTCGATGAACTGAAGGAGGTGTATCCTGAAGCTGAATTCGATTCGATCGGTTTTGCCAAAGATTTTGAGGAGATTGAAATCGAGCCGGTGAAGGGTACTGACAGAGTGAGAGCCAACTTCGGTAAGGTCGCCTACATGGAATTTGTAGAGGAGAAAGACGGCACAATGACTATTGTCGAATCCGCCGGTCTGGCTGCTTTCCCGCAGGAGAAACTTGATATCGCCAAGAAGACCGGTATGGTGAAGAAAGGGATGACCGACATAGAGATGGATGAACTTATGAAAGACTCGAGCTTCTTCGCGTGGATTGCAAGAAAATCATCACCTGACAATATAATTTCCATTACTCCGGGTAAATGCATAGTGACTCCGCGTAAGTATGCGGAAGGTATGAATTCGACGTGGTCTCTCACCCTCACTAATAATTCCAATGTGGATATCCAGGGTTCGGATTATACCATCGGCTACACCGCATCAATACCACAAAGTTCGGATGGCACTGTTCCTAACGCTATCGTTCCCTATAGCCATGACGGAATGGATCTGAAAAAAGGTGAAAGCAAGACTATCACTATTACGAGAATAGCTGACCGACTCAGCAATGCAAAGATAAAATGGAACATATCACCCGTACAGCTTACGAAATTCGCCGGCTATAGCGGTAATGAATATGCCGAGTATAAGAAAGAAAAGGCCAATAATCCCAAAAAGGCCTCAGGAATCCCCTCTTCAGGAAGTCTCGGGCAATTCGATTATCTGTCCACAACCCGACTGACGGAAGCGGATATTCAGGGTTACGACTCGGCCGAGCTCCGCCTGCTCAGAAATGCGATTTTCGCAAGTCACGGATATATATTCCAGAGCGATGATCTTATAAATTATTTTAGTAATTTCTCTGATTATTCGCCCGTTACGCGCAACGTCACTGATTTCAACGCGGTCGAGAGCGCAAATGTAGCATTTATAAAAGCTCATGAATAAATTCAGATATTTATTGCTTGCGTTGCCGCTGGCGATGATGATCGGCTACGGTTGCAGCGAGTCGAAGAATCGGCTGTCTGCATCCCGTGAGGCCGACTCGGCCGACTCGGCGGCGGAGGAAGTAATGGAGAATGAAGAGACTGTGGAGGCATCTCAGATGCCTGCGCAGTCTCTTGCGCTTTTAGAGGCCTATCCTGATTGTATAAAGGAGATTAAAGATAACTTTGTGGTGATGGTCTCCGGTGATAAACTTGTGTATGACGACGGGAAGCAGAAAGATTTCATGGGGCGCCTTGACGACAGCGACATCGAGGATATGTTCTATGACGTCTATTCCTTGCCCGACCCCAAACCGGCCTTTCAGTTTGATCCGGGTCGGAGTCGATCGGAAGCCTTGTTTAAGGCTATGTATGGCTCGAGCGCGGAAGAGGTCAGGAAGAAACTGGTGGATGTGGAATGGTTTGGAGAGAGGGTAAAGTTTATGTCGGTCAACGGTGCTGCCGATTCCCTTCGAGCCGTTGCGCGGGAGTTAACCGGTTATCCGGAATTACGGCCCTATCTCAAAAGTTCGGGTACTTTCTATTGGCGTCCCGTGAGAGGAGCGAAGCGGATGAGCGCACATTCCTACGGAATTGCCTTCGACATAGGAGTGGATAAATCCGACTACTGGCTATGGAAAAGCGGCAGCAACGATGAGAACAAACCGGTGGAATATGCCAATCGTATTCCACGTGAGATAGTGGAAATATTCCAGAAGCATGGTTTCATCTGGGGAGGAGCGTGGTATCACTACGATACGATGCATTTCGAATTCCGTCCCGAACTTCTGAAATATGCGGCCTATGCAGGCAGATGAATAAGAGATCTTGACAAAAGAGTGAGAAAAAAGGGGGAGGAGGATGGGAATTTGGAAAGATTGTTTTAATTTTGTAGTCGGGAAAGATCGGGGTTGGATATTTTTATCTTCGATTTCGGCTTCCTTAGCTTAAACCGCCTTAAAGTTAAAGGCGTTTAAGAGATATAACTTACCACTATAGACAGATATAGATTACTACTATAGACAGATATAATGAATTACTCAATCTTTGACTTCATTGCCCTTTTGGGTTCGGTCTGCCTTTTCCTTTACGGAATGAAGGTGATGAGTGAGGGTCTGCAGAAGGTCGCGGGCGACCGTCTGCGTAACATCCTCGGGATAATGACCAAGAATCGTGTGACCGGTGTCCTTACGGGAATCCTTATCACGGCTCTTATTCAGTCATCGTCGGCCTCGACGGTGATGGTGGTCAGTTTCGTGAATGCCGGTCTTATGTCGCTTGGCCAGGCAATGGCCGTGATATTCGGTGCCAATGTCGGCACGACAGTTACCACATGGATCATCTCCGCCTTCTCCTTTGAAGTCAGCATATCCGACTATAGTATTCTGCTCTTGGCAGTGGGCGTGCCGATGCTCTTCATGAAGAAATCCACATATAAATCGATGGGTGAGTTCCTTATCGGTTTCTGCTTCCTCTTCATGGGTCTTGATCTCATCTCCCACTATGTCCCCAATCTTCAGGAAAATCCTGAGATGCTGCAGTTTCTGACCAAATATACCACCCTTGGCTACGGGTCAGTGCTCATCTTCTTCTTTATCGGTATAATCGTGACGATGGTAGCTCAGAGTTCGGCCGCTACCTTCGCCATTACTCTTATAATGTGTTCGCAAGGCTGGATCAACTACGAACTTGGCTGCGCCATTATCCTGGGCGGAAACATTGGTACGACCATCACGCCGGTGCTTGCATCTCTAAGCGGTAACCTCGCTGCGAAGCGCACGGCAATGGGCCACGTGCTGTTCAACGTGTTAGGCTCAATAATAGTCTTGATTATCTTCAAGCCCTTCGTCACCCTTGTAGCTGACATCACATACTGGCTCGAAGGACTGAATCCTCTCGACATCACCCGGGCCGAAGATATGGCCATGGCCGATTCAACCCTTCTTACTCCTACCGGTGGACTTACCGCCAAGGCCCAGGCCTCCATGGCATTCGCGCTTGCGATGTTCCCGACAGTGTTTAATACCTGCAATCTTTTCGTAATGATATGGTTTACAAATCTTTATGTAAAGATTGTATGCTGGATTATGCCGCAGCGTCATAAAGACTCCGACGAAGAATTCTCACTCAAATTTATCGGTCGAGGCATGATGGGCACGTCAGAGCTCAACATCACCCAGGCTCAGAAAGAGATCGTAGTCTATGCCGAACGTGTCAGCAGGATGCTTGAGATGGCCCGCAAACTCATCCACATGGATGAAAAAGACCCCGAATATACCAATCTCTTCTCCCGTATAGAGAAATATGAAGAGATCTCCGACCGGATGGAGATAGAGATCGGCACATTCCTCAATAAGATAGCCGAAGGCCGACTGAGTCCGGAAGGTAAGATGAGAGTAGCCGGAATGTTGCGTGTCGTGTCGGAGATCGAATCAATTGCCGATAGCTGCTACAATATTGCCAAGACCCTCAACCGCAAGAATCAGATCCACGTCAACTTCGACGGCGGCGTGATGAAAGAAATCGATCTGATGTATGACATGGTAGAGGGAGCGATGAAAAATATGCTCGAACTCCTTCGCGAGATGGAGACTCCGGAAGACTCCAAGATTATCACTGCCTACAACAAAGAGCGTGAAATCAACAACTTCCGCAATCGCCTTCGCGACGATAATATCTACAATATCAATAATAAAGTCTACGACTATCAGGAAGGCATATTCTTCATGGACCTCATCGGCGAAGCCGAAAAACTTGGCGACTTCATGCTTAACGTCGTAGAAGGAGTAAAGCATCAGTTCAAACCCGCGGAAGTCTGACCTTCTATAACCCCGAAAACTCAAAAAATCTCATGCCATGCGTTATTGCGTGATAATGTGCGGAGGAGTCGGCTCACGATTCTGGCCCTACAGTCGCGAAGCATGCCCGAAGCAATTTCTGGATTTCTTCGGCAGCGGTCGCAGTCTGCTTCAGATGACCTTTGACCGAATCCTCGATATCGTACCCGCAGAAAGGATCATCCTACTTACCAATCGTCGCTACGCGCCGCTTATTCGCGAGCAATTACCCGATATCAAAGAGGAGAACATCCTCCTCGAACCGGCCCGTCGCAACACTGCCCCATGCATCTGCTGGGCCGCCAAGCATATAGCCGCTCGTGACCCCGAAGGCTCGATGGTAGTATTGCCCTCGGATCATCTCGTGCTCAAGGAGAAAGCCTTCCATGAAGCGCTCCTGAAAGGATTTGAATTCGTAGAAGGTGGCGACCGGCTTCTGACGCTCGGCATTCGCCCCTCGTCGCCTCATACGGGCTACGGCTATATCCAGAAATCCTCCCCGATCGACGGAACCGAAGGCTTCTACAAGGTAAGATCCTTCACCGAAAAGCCCGATTTAGAGCTGGCGAAAGTGTTCCTGTCAAGCGGAGAATTCTATTGGAATGCCGGAATCTTCCTTTGGTCGGCAAAATCCATACTCAAGGCTTTCCGCCTGTACGATCCGGAGACGGCAGCCGTATTCGATCGCGGAGACGGACTCTACGCCGGTTCCGAAGAGACCGACTTCATCGACCGCGCCTTCCCCTCGGCCCCGTCGAATTCAATCGACTATGCCGTGATGGAGAAAGCACGCAACGTATATGTAGAGACCGTAGATATCGGTTGGAGCGATTTAGGGAGCTGGAAAGCCCTTTATGAGATTTCGCCACGCGATGCCGACGGAAATGTCACTCAGAACTGCCGTCTGATTCAGCAAGACTGCCACGACACAGTCTTCGCCATCTCCGACCGTGAAAAGATCGTAGTAGCCAAGGGACTGAACAACTATGTTATCTCGGATACGGGCAACGCACTCGTCATCTATCCCATAGAAGACGAGCAAAAAATCAAGCAGATAGTCAACGACGTAAAGGATCGTTTCGGCGAGCATTACGTCTGATATCCGATAAAAATCGCTCAGATATGTGCCCGTAAGAGCCTTTCTGACCTAATCCTTCTGCGGAAGAATCGCCGTGATCACGTCGGCAAGGAGGGTATAAGGGAGTTGCAGGAACTCCCGTCCGCGGAAATCGCGTCGTGCATAACGCCGGCGTCCTTCCGGGAGGATCTCCGCGAGGGGAGAGGAGAATTTATTCTCCGGAGCGGGATAGAACGTGTGCATCGTGTCCCAGAGACCGGTATAGACGAACTCGCCTAATTCCGTGGCGTCGAAATTCAGACGCACTCTCAGGCCCGGTTGCAGACGCTCCTTCATAGCCTGCTGGCGGCCGATCTCATCCTCAGGGAGCAGCGACTGCCATGTGGCCTTAAACGGGGCTTCCTTTCGGGAAACTGCGGGATTGGATTCAGATGAAGACATAGCTTATAGAGAAAAATTTACGGTGGTAGGGGGGAGATATATCTGATCGGAGATATCTCAGATTATAGCCGGAATAATGATTCCGTGGGGAGTGGAAAACATCCGACGGGAGGATGTTAAAAATCCTTATCGGCTGAGCCTTTCGGCCCCTCCGCATTGTTATAACATTGACGAAGCGGGATAGTTTCGGCACTCCCACCCGTCTAAAGAACTTTGCCGGTTGAATAGCGTAAGCTCCACAGTCGGGGAGCATCTCCGGCGGAGTGCATTGCGAGATTATCAACATAGTTATTAACTCTAAAAATCAAGAAATTACTAATATAAAAAATTAATTATGGACAAATTATCTTACGCCTGGGGCTTAGCCATGGGCATGCAGTTGAAAGGAATGGGAGTGAAGGAGATTCAGTATGATTCCTTCAAGGATGGCGTTAAAGTAGCATTCGACGGCGGCACACCCGAGATGTCGGCCGAAGAGGCTCAGAAGCTCATCAACGACTATCTCGAAGATCTCCAGAAGAAAGCAGCCGAAGCCGCACAGGGTGAGGCCAAAGCATTCCTCGACGAGAACGCCAAGAAAGAGGGCGTCAAGGTGACGGCAAGCGGTCTGCAGTATAAAGTTCTCAAAGAGGGCGAAGGGGCACAGCCTACAGCAGAAGATGACGTGACCGTCCACTACACCGGTAAGCTCCTCAACGGCACAGTCTTCGATAGCAGCATCAATCGCGGTGAACCTGCCACATTCCCCCTCAACCGTGTGATCCCCGGCTGGACCGAAGGTGTGCAGCTGATGAAGGAAGGTGCGAAGTATGAATTCTATATCCCCTCTGACCTTGCTTACGGTCCGCAGGGTATTCCGAACGTAATTCCGCCCCACTCGACACTCGTATTCGAGGTTGAGCTCATCAAGGTTGCGAAGAAGGCATAAAGCCAACTCCCGGTCCGCGTCGGAGTCAGACTCCGGCTACGGAAAACTATTGAAAAAATATTACCGACAGATGAAAAAATCTATTGTCAGAATTGCGACGACGGCTTTTGCCGCCGCCGCTATTTGCATGATGCTCCCATCATGCAGCAACAAAGAGAAAGCCGCCGCCGACAGCAATCCTGCTCAGGAGGTCGCTAAGAATGAGCCCCTCGAAGGAGAGATCGTTCCGAAAGGTAAGACTCAGATGCCCTACTCGGCCGACTTCTTCAAAAACGAAGCCAACAAGGCGGCAACCACCTCAGCAGCCGACTCTACATATGTAGAGACGGCATCGGGCCTTAAATATGCCGTCATCAAAGAGGGCACAGGCAAGCAGCCGAAGGCTACCGACACAGTGAAAGTAAACTACGCCGGCCAGCTTACCGACCTTGACGCTACCGAATTCGACAGCTCCTACCAACGTGGCGAGCCTATCTCCTTCCCCCTCAACGGAGTGATCAAAGGCTGGACCGAAGGACTGCAACTCATGAAAGAAGGGGCAGTCTATGAATTCTACATTCCCGCTGACCTCGCCTATGGCGAGCAGGGAGGCGGCCCGGTTCCCCCGAACGCACCCCTGATCTTCCAGGTAGAGCTGATTGAGGTGCAGGACGGCGCTCAGACTCCGCAGGTGCAGGTAGCTCAGTAAGGTACCACTGACCTGATGCTCCCTGTGGACTCTTCGGAGGAATACTCCGAAAAATGCAGGGACGGCTCTTTGACACATGTAAATGCTTACATCCGAATAAGAGACTTCATTCCACAATTACGACTATTTCGTCAATTGAATTGAGGAATGAAGTCTTTATTTCATTTTTTTTCGCTATATTTGCAGAAAAGACCGAAAAAATGAAAAAGACAATCTCCTACGCGGCTCTGACCGGTATCTTCATGGCTCTTGCCGTCTCCCTCGCATCATGCGAAGGCAGAAAGGCCCACAACATGGAGCCGACAGGCGAAACGGTGCATGTCGTAATCCCCGTGGCAGACGTAGCCGAAGACTCCGCGATAGCCAACTAAAGATATTTCTCATATAATATATTGAAAGATAAATTATTACTAAGATATGAAACTCAAAAACACATTATATTCCGCTTTGGCAGCCCTTACGGCGGCTGCAGCTCTCTCCGCTTGCTCCGGCAATTCCGAAGGAGATTCACAGGTGCGCACACTCGGCGACTATAAGAATCTCACTACCGGCGACTCCGTAGGCTACTACGTAGGCCAGATGGCATCTCTCGAATTCTGGGGAGCGGCCCGTCAGGACACGCTCCTGAAGTCGCGCGAAGCCCGCGACAGCTATCTGAAAGGTCTTCGCGCAGGCTACGACGCAGTCCGCGACGACGACTCCTACAATCAGGGTTTCTATGCCGGTGTTCAGCTCGCCATGCAGATGAAGGAATTTGCATCCGATTATAAGACGACGGTCAACAAGAAAGTGCTCATCGACGCCTTCGAAGATGGTCTGAAGAACGACTCTATCCTCAACCCCGGCGACGTGCAGCGCGGATTTACCGAACTGACCATGACTCTTCAGGCACGCAAAGACGCTGAAGACCGCATGGAGGCAGAAGCTACTCTCAAAGATTTCGCTTCAAAGGATAAGCTTCAGATGATCAACGCCTCCCTCTATGCCGCTGCAGCGAAGGGCGGAGAAGGTGAGAAGATCAAAGAGGGCGATAAGGTCGGATTCTCAATGACGATCTCCGATCTCTCCGGCAAGGTGATCGACCGCCGCGACAATCCCGACCTGGAGGTAGGCAAGATGTATGCCGGTCCGGCTACTCAAGCCATGCTGTCAATGCGACCCGGTGAGACCCGCACATTCTACACCTATGCCCAGGCAATCCTCGGCCGCTTCGCGCAACGCTACGGTCTGAAGGGATCCGAACTCGTATCGTTCACAATCGTTCTGACAAAAGCCGAGGCTAAATCTACAGTCACTCCCGATGAAGCCGCAGACTGAAGCAGCTCTCACGAGAGTAAAAGACAAGATAGCGCGTGAGGGTCACGCCGCCATCCTCTTCGTATGCCTCGGCAATATCTGCCGTTCTCCGGCAGCGGAGGAGGTGATGCGTCAGGAACTGAAGCATCGCGGTCTCGATAGCATAATCACCCTTGACTCAGGCGGAATGTATGCCGGCCATCGTGGCGAACTTCCCGATCAACGTATGCGAATTCATGCGCGTCGGCGTGGCTACGAACTGACTCATCGCAGCCGTCCGGTGAAATATTCCGACTTCGAGGATTTCGACCTCATCATCGGGATGGACGACAGTAATATCTCATCCCTGCGTGGGTTTGCACGTACGGAAGAGGAGGACGCGAAGATCGTCAGAATGACCGATTTCAGCCGTGCCTATTCCCACTTCGACCACGTCCCCGACCCCTACTATGAAGGTGCGGAAGGTTTTGAGATAGTGCTCGACCTCCTCGAAGATGCCTGCCGATCGCTGGCTGACCGTCTGGCCGACTGACCCATCCCCGGGTTATACCCCGTCCGTTCTCGTCCTTCACCCCCAAAAACTCTCAGATAAGATGAAGAAATTACTGACCACGTTCGCCCTTGCGCTTGGAATATCCCTGGCCGCATCGGCTGATTCCGCTCCCGCATTTCCCGGTGGCGATGCTGCACTGCAGACCTATCTCAGCGAGAATATGAAATATCCCAAAGCCGCTTCCGACAACGGTATCGAAGGGGTAGTCAACGTAGAATTTGCAGTGCTCCCCGACGGTACTATCGGACAGATAAAGATAGTCCGTATGCTCGATCCGGATCTTGAGCAGGAGGCAATCCGCCTGGTGAAGTCGATGCCCTCATGGACTCCGGCCGAAAAAGGCGGGAAACCTGTAGAGCAGACTGTGACCATCCCCGTGAAATTCACACTTCCCGATGAATAAAATTGCAACTCAGGAAATTAAGAAAATCATGCTAATGACGGCTGCCATCATTCTGATGGTGGCCGTTGCCGCTTGTGGCGATGGGAAATCGGGTGGTGCTTCCTACAAAGAGACCATCACGGCCGACCAATGGGTAGAGAAAGGGGGAGAGGTATACGCCGAAATTCCATCGGAAGAGGAAGAAGAGCCCGAAGCTCTCGATTCGCCCGCCCCGGCTACATCCCAACCGGGCGTCGACCCGTCCGAGTCTAAAACCGCTGATACGGCTACCGCATCCTCAGTAGCGGCTCCTGTCGACGAAACCCCGCGCAGACGAGTAGTCACCGGCCGAAACCTCGGCAATCTTGCCGAACTCTTCAATGATTCCAATCATTTCCAGCTTCTTCATGCCGAGCGATTGGGAATCGACCCTATCACCGATCTGCGATCATATTACCATACGAAGCGACCGCTTGTCAGAATTGAGACTAACGAAGATTTCATGGTGGAGGAGCTGACCCACTCCTATCCATATCTCATTCCGGAGGCCGATCGGCTGCTCCACGATATAGGTCGGGCTTTCCGTGATTCGGTAAAATCGCGTCGTGGAGGCGACTATCGGATGGTAGTCACCAGTCTGCTGCGCACGCCCGTCACGGTGAAGAAACTCCGGCGTGTCAATCGCAACGCTACTGAGCAATCCACTCATCAGTATGCCACGACCTTCGACATAGCCTACAATAAATTTAATGCCGTCAGCGGGCCTGACGATGCCAACTACGGCGATCTGAAACTTATCCTTGCCGAAGTGATCCGCGATCTTCATGCCGAAGGGCGCTGCATGGTGAAATACGAGCGTAAATCTCCGTGCTTTCATATCACGGTGGTGCGCTGACGCTTCCCACATCACCGTTGAGGGACATACGAATCACCGGCTCGGTACAGATCTTACCGACAGTATCACTCTTGGCACTGGTGTCACTCTCGCCGGCCGATTCCGTCATCTTGCGGACCAACTGACGATACCATGCCAGATGGCGAGCATCGTTCTCGCGCCCCGTGGCAGATTTCTCCCTCCGGGTCTCGGCATCCAATCGATCCTTCGCCTTGACTTCCACGTAAGGGACCATATTCTTCGCGAAAACAGCCTGTTCTGCAGGTTCCAACTGCGTGAAATACTCCCTGAGACGACCCGACTCGGCAAAATCCTGAAAGAGATACTCAAGCTCCTCAATGAAGGAGCTTTTCTTCTTTTTAGCCGCCTTATCAGCAGCCCTAAAAACATTTACTTTATCCATAAAAAAATAGAAGTAATTAAAAGTTCAAAAATCGTATTGACGCTGCAAAGTTACAACCGGATTCGCCGGAAATCATGATTAATATTGATTTTGTTGAAAGAAAAATATATTGGAAAATTATTGCAGAATAAAAAAAATATTGTAATTTTGCGTCCGCAGACCGCAAGTAGAGCCCGGTCAAGGGATCTCGGGGCGGGTCTGATGACATATTGATTTAGCGTTTATCAGCGCTTGTTCTTGACGACTACGAATCTCGCAAATTCTAATCCGGATCAAGAACGGGTGGCGGTAGATGTTACGTGGATTGTATCCATCTGTAGGTCGGGGTTCCTTTCAAAGGAATCCTGACTATGGATAATTACATACCAAGCGTAGGCTCTACACGTTACCGTTCCTCCGGATAGGCTGTGCGAGAGCCTGTAGTTGGGAACGGTAATGATAAGGTTCCTACGCTTTTTCACTTTAGAGTGTTATTTCTCAACAGGGCAATCACTCAGGAACCATGATTGCAAAGGAGAAACACCCTCTATGAGCACAACGTTCCGGATTATCTCGCACATATGTCTGTGGACTGTTATCGTGATTTCGCCCTTCTCCGCCCATTCCGAAATGAATGGAGCGGCGTTGCGCACCAATTCCCTGTACTGGCTTACCACAACTCCGAATATGGGTGTCGACTGGAATATCAGCCGGCATTACTCGCTTTCACTCTCTCTCGGTTACAACGCTTTTAAATTTCCCAATCACAAAGATGATACGGGAATCAACGTCAATCCGAAACTCCATCATTGGCTATGGAAACTCGATGCACGTTATCATCTGAAATCCATTGACAAAGGAGGTTTTGTCGACCTCAACGCCTTAGGTGGCCGCTATAATATCGGAGGAATTTCATTTATTCATGCTCTTCAAACCCACAGATACGAGGGGAGTGTAATCGGAATCGGTATTGGCTACGGCTACCGTTGGCCACTCTCCGACAGATGGGGTATTGAGGCCTCGATAGGAGGCGGCTGGCTTCATCTCAAATATGACAGATATAGGTGTGGCAGTTGCGGTCGCCGGGAATCCGGGCGTAATCGCGATGTCGCAGGTCTGACAGATGCAGGTATTTCCGTTATTTATAGCCTCTTCTCCAATAAGAAAGATAAGAAGAAACCCCTTCTGCCTGATTCTGAACAATACTTTCCGCAGGTTGAAGGAGACACCCTCATATCATCTCATAACAAGAAATCAGATATTCCATCTCCCATAGACAGCTTGCCGGATTCACTACCCGGCAACACGTATAATTCTTCCATTATCAAACCGGCCGGGAATCTCCGTACAGATTATCCTGATACGATCCGCCACATCATCCATTACAAAGTTGACAAAACTGGCATATTGTCGGGAATAAGCAACCCGACCGAATTGTCACACCTTGATAGTGTGGCAGCTGAAATATCAGCAATTCCCTCTTCTTACATAAAATCTATCCGCATAAGAGGATATGCTTCTCCCGAACATACATACTCACATAATATCCGCCTCTCGGAAGAACGCGCCGTAGGAGTGGCCGATTACCTGCTCAATCGACTCTCCGAAGTGCCTGAGGATATAATTGTAGAAGGAGAAGGGGAAGACTGGGAAGGACTCACTCAAATGCTTAAGGAATCTTTCCCGGGAAAATATGAAGGATTAATGGCTGCATTGAGTGGAATTAAGCAATCGGATCGGAGAGAAAAAACTCTCAGAGAACTGGCAGGGCCGGCAGCCTACCAGAGAATACGCTCGCAGATATATCCACTGCTCCGGCGCACTGAGATTCTGATTATTCTTACCGATCGATAACCATCATCATTCATTCCACTTCCTTAAATGCGACGTAACCCTATATTTCCTGCAAAGAGGAGGGGGAGTGTCGTCGACTGGCTACTGGTAATATTACTCAGCCTGGTCTCGACGGCCTGCTCCATAGATGACCCCCGCGACGAATGTTGTCTGCGAGCGGACGCTATTCGTTTTACATACCTCCCTTACGGACAGGAAGAATTCGGCTCATATATATTTTCAATGCGGCATCTGCTCTATGATTCAGCCGGTTATTTTCTTAAGGAGATTCCTTCGCGGACGGATCTGCAGTATCTCGTACCCGAGTTGGAAGAGGGAGACTATACGCTGCTTAGTTTCGGAAATGAAAACTCCGGGGCGCGTTTATCCCATTCAGCAGATTCTCATATATCCGAGTTACATCTAATTCAGGACAGGCGTCATACGGATCAGATATCGGAGAGCTATGTTCCTCGGGATCGTGAATCCGAAATCTACGAGAATGGCGACGAACTTTATTGGGGCATCAGCCGAATTCGGGTTGATTGTGAAGGAATGCTTTCAGAGACAGGACGACGCGAAATCTCCAATGGTATAGTCACTCCGATGAATAATATCCACTGCCATCTGAATGTGAAAGTAGAATGGGCAAATGTCCCGACGGATGTAGGGGATTACGTCATGGAACTCACAGGAGTAGCGACCGGATATACTCTCCATCCCGAATGCGCTGAAGATGCCGACGGATTCATAGTACCTTCATCTGCATATTATGGCATCCATCGTCGCCGGGTAGCTTTGAAGTCACGCGAACTCAGCGATGAATTCATAACTCTGAGATACAGCGACGATCATATACCTGTGTTCAGACTCTATTTCGAGGGTCGTCAGGTGTCACCCGACATAGATCTTGGCAAAGCCTTCGCCTCCTGGGGCTGGCATCCGTCGGCAACACACGTGCAGAAATATTCGATTCTTATCCGACTATTCAGCGACGGACGAGCCGACGTCTATCCGATAATCAACGCTTCAGTTGAAGACTGGATCAATGGAGGCACCTTCTCATGAATACGCTACATAAACGGCAAAGTCTGCGGGTCGTCTCCAATCGGCTCAGAGGCTTAAGTCACTCAATAATTTTTATTCACTTAACTTAAACAAATGATGAAAGGAACACTGATCTATTCATCCGCGCTTGTCATGGCGCTGCTGACTGCTTCATGCAGCAGCGAAAATGTGGTTGAAAGCATTCCGGATAGTGCCGACCACAATCTGACATTCACCCTGCGCACGCCGGCAGGGGAAAAAGTGGGTTATACGAAGGCTCTGCACGACTCACCGGAGTATGCCATCAACAGTCTGACTCTTTATGAGTATGAAGTGGCCGACGACGGGTCCACCTCTCTTGCCAGAGTCATGAGCTACCCCGACGGAAACGGGAAGAACAGTCTGAATCCAGTAGATGGGGGCAACGGCACCTATACCTTCTCCATCATTGTCCCGGCGGCTAACGACGGAAAGAAATATTCCTATAAGTTCGTGGCTAACGATGCGACTCCAACACAACCCATCGGCTCAGATTTCAATACTTTCAGCCAGACTCTTGCTTCGCTTACATTCGGAGCAGTTGAGACACCGACCGCTGATCTGCTTGCAAAGAATGGAATTGCTATGAGTGGAGTCGCCGTAGCCGGAGGCAACGAGATTCTGACAATGAGCAAGGGGCTCGCGTGTGACGTCAACATGACGCGTATAGTATCGCGTGTAGATATCCGTCATCAGATTCCCAATCTGAAAATCACGGAGGTGACGCTCCACGGCGCGCCGCAGTCGGGCTTCCTCTTCCCGCAATCGATCGTGCCGTTAGTGCAGCCTGAAAACTGTGTATCCCTCGGTCTGAACACGAATGTGGTTCTACCGGCAGATTATCTTAATCGACTGAAAGATATTGATGAGGTGAATCTAAAGAAAGCCTTCTACCTCTATGAGCGTCAGAATAGTGACGAAAATTCAGCTTACGTCAACATCAAATATACCGTCGATGCCAACAGCACAGAGTACGTCGGAGAGATAGACGTGCCGTTCCGCACAACCGGTGAAAATCCCACGGCCGTACATGCCCAGCGCAACCATCTCTATACCATAGTGCTCGGCAACGGCACAGATCCCATTGCGGGAAAAGTTACCGCCCGACTCATTGTGGATGACTGGAATCTCGTCGAGGTCGACGAACCTCTGACTGATGATGATCCCGAGAGAAACTGATTCAATCATAAACTAAAAAATACATAACATATCATGAAATTAATCAAGTTGTTTTCCCTGACGCTGCTTTTCATCCTTATGTTGGGCAGCTGTGCAAAAGAAGATCCGGCTCTTAATACAGTCGGCGGAGATGCTCCGACAGTGAGATTTACCCTTGGAGGCTCGGCTCGCAAGAGTGTGACACGTGCTGCTACGACAACCCCGGCGGAAGAGAACGAAAAAGCCGTGGAAAATGTGCTGGCGATCATGTTTGATATTCACGACGGTTTTTATAAGACAGTCGAGGCCCGGGAAGAGGGCGATAGTTACGGCATAGTAGTAGAGGATGATTCGACCTATGATATCTTCCTCGTGGCGAATGCTGACGACGCATTGCGAACTGATCTTGAGAATATTCCTGCCGGCACATCAGCTGATGATCCCGAGAAAGGTCTGGAGGCGATCGTCGCCGCGCAGCCTGCAGATTCAGAGAGCAAATTTCTCATGCTCAGCAAGGGCTCCGAGAGAGTGACTACAAAAATCACAGAGACTTATAGCATCGGAGAGGTTCACATGGAACGTCTTGCGGCACGCTTCGACATCGTCAACGGGGCGGATGGAGTAGAAGTGACAAAAGTGACTTTCAACAACCGTACTGTAAAGAGCAGTCTTCAGACCCGTAATGTAATGCCGACGGATGCCGACTGGTTTAAGTCGGAAGATTACACACCTACCGGCCTTATCGGCAATAAAGCAGCTCCCACGGAATATTTCCATGAGATCTACAGCTATGAGAATTATACCGGTAAAGATGGTCAGGCTATTCCCACCCTTACGATTGAGTATACTGAAGAAGGAAAGAATAAGACTCATACAGTAGAACTGATTGATCCGGACGCACCGGCGATGACACCATTGGCCGTAAAACGCAATCACCTTTATCGCATTACGCTCACCAAGGCCTACAAACTGGAATTCAATCTTACGGTAGCCGACTGGGAGGCAGAAGAGGAATTCAATGTTAAAGAGTTACCTCTCGAATTGGGTGAAGATCAGCAAGCTGAACTCAATTCCCGTCTGCTCGTAAATATGTTTACGAACTATAACGTAAAGAATCTCAATCTATCCACAAAAGAAGTAGAATTCTTCGACCATCTTCCCTCTTCCATCGACGAATATCCTACTTCAAGCTACTTCGGTTGGGAGGAACTCTATAATGCTGGAGTCCTTTCTGATACTGAGACAGGAATCCTTCACGATAGTGAAGGCAACCAATATCGTATCCCGACAGTTGGTGAGATATTGTTGCTTATGCCTCAGAATACAGCGTACACACCTTTAAGAGGTGTAAAAGGGGAGGATGGGCGAGACAGACTTTGCCACATAAATTTCCAATCACCGATTGGAAGTACTACGTCCGGCTTAATTGTCAATGAATCATTTACAGAGGCAGTTATCTTAACCAATAACACAAATAATATGGCCTATGAAAATAATAATCCGACAGTTACGGAAATTACTGATACCCAATTTTCTGGTGAATCGGTGTTGAGAAGAGGAAAAATTCTGGAAAGTATAGATTATTCCAATGATGAAAGACTCTTACCTGAAAACAGAAAAGTAATAAACAGGACTGCCTTATATGGTGTACGTTTTAAAGGTAGTTCCCAATATGCAGCCTATAAGTGGGAGTATATGGAAAATCAAGGATATTTATCAATAAAGATAAAAGCGCTTCCTCAGGATGTAAATATCGAAATTGATGATATTATAGACAATCATTCTTATTGGGCAAAGGGATATATAGAATATAAAATTCCTGGTATTACAGGTACAATTAATACAGCAGGAAGTATGGAATCCACTGCGGAAGGACTCTTTTGGACTTCCTCAAGAAGGAGTAAAAATACTTATTGGTATATAAGATTGACTGTTTGGGGAGTTTATCCAGCTTTTAATACAGCATTAGCCTCATATCGTAGACAGTTGTTTAATCTCGTCCGAGTGAACGACAATGGTAATGTGACAGAATAAAGCGAGATATAACGTTAGGAATATTAATATGGAGCACAGATTATCTGATCCGAGATCTGTGTGATCAATCTACGTGACAATCGTCACCCGGGGTCGGTCGCCGTGAGGCGACCGGCCTTTTTTTATCGCTTGAATAGTCAGGATTAAACTTTTGAGTTTGTTGGGATTATGAATTCTGAAGTGTTTGCCATATAAAAATAATTCGTTAACTTTGTAATATAAAATCTAAACAGGAATACAAATGTCAGCAAAAGTAATTTACTCTTATGGAAACATGGAATCAACTTTCTGACGAAGAAATCAAAATCGGCTTTGTTGCATCATGCATAGAGTGTGCAGCAGAGCGTTTGGGTTGTCAAAATGATGAAATGCTTGATAGGATGGAGAAGGTTGGTCTTATTGATAAGTATATCTATCCTCACTATGAGGCACTCCATACAGAAGATCGAAACAACCTGACTGATAACATCATTGAGACGCTCAATCGCTGGGAGACTATTCAGGAAATGAAGAAAAGCGAAGGTAAAAGCGAGAATAAAGAGAATTGTGAGTATAATGGATAAGATAGAACTTTACCATGCAGCGACAGAATCAATCTCTAACCCTTTGTGTGGGGTTGGCAGAAAGAATCTCGATTTCGGTCCCGGATTCTATCTTACAGACGTCTATGACCAAGCTGTTATGTGGGCGAACAGACGTTCGTTTGAAAGACAACTACCCGCAATCCTTAATGTGTATTAGTAAAGCCGTAAAATTGTCAGACTAATGGATAATTATAGCAAAGAAATACTTGATATACTCAGGTGGAGCCGTATGGGTATCATAGCGTGTCGTATTGCAGAAAAGATTGGAATTTCTCCCCTGCAGGCACTCAAAGACTTTTATCGCAGTGAGACATGTAAGAAATTTCATGATCGCAGCACTCACCTATATGTGCAGAGCGACAATTATATCGCTGACGATTACCTTATTGAGATAGGTTTTCAAGACTAATCAATATTAATCCAACTTCCCTCTAAACGAACTATCTATGCAATAATGTATTACCTCGAATGGTGGCAGATGGATACTTGGAAAAGTTAGATATGGAATCAGCAACAAGTCCAAATCAGAAATATAAAGCAACTTCAAAAAAGATCAGTGTTTAAGGAATAGCACAGATCGTCCCTGCAGGCACTCAAAGACTTTTAACTCTGAGTTTTTCTATAAAAAGTAACATTTCAATGCATAGCCCGAGGAACGGCTGTGGGTCATGATGGATACAAAATCGATGGGTGATTGGATTTTTTATATTGTCGGGTAAACACTTTATAATCAATGCTGTAAAATATAATTTATCGCAATTTGCGATAAATTGCGATAAATTGCGATAAATGTTATTACTATTTTATTTCGTTATACTTCTTACAATGTCTTGAAAACTGTCGTTTCGTATATAACCCTTTGTCCTGCCATTAAGAGATATTTCTTTAAGGTATCGTTTTTCAGTTAGATCCTTAAGATCTGATTTGGCGGTACCGGCACTCACACCGAAGCGACGCATTACATCTACCGACGATATGATTTCATCCGGATTCTCAATAAACCGATTCAAGATCTCGGCCTGACGTGGGCTTATATTACCAAGATGCAGGAGTCGTTCGGATTTCTTTTTCTCCTGATATTTTCGTATAAGATATTTCTGCAGTTCATCGAAGGACTTTTTCAATACATCTAAATTGTATTGAATGAAATAGCCTATGTCGTTGGCATCATGTTCAGTATAGAGATATGCTTTCTCATATGCTTTCTTTGATCCTCTGATGATTCTTGAGATAGAAAGATACTGTACAAGCCAGTAGTTGTTTCTCATCATATACCAATAGAAAAGAGCACGCGCCGTTCTTCCGTTGCCATCTGCAAAGGGATGATAATACCCTATCAGGAAGTGGATTATTATTCCCCTGATAATTGGGTGGATGAAGAGCTTTGGTGAGGTGTCATTGAAGAATATACATAGCTGCCTAATGAAGGTAGGTAGACAATCGGCCGCCGGGGGGGTATGGACAGTCTCTCCCGTTATTCCGTTGCCAACTACGATATTTTCTTCCGGTTTTCGAAAGCGTCCGGCTGCGTCCTCCACGTCTAATGCGCCTTCTGTCATCATACCATGAATCTGCATGATTAATTCAGGTGTAATGTCTTCTTTAGCGTGGTCTCGTATGAAATTTATGGTATTGTAGTTGTTGAGGATCATACGCTGGCTTTTATCCTTGGGACTGATTTTTCTACGCAGCATGTCTTTCGCAACTTCTCTTGTTGTAGCCGCTCCTTCCATCTGGCTGGATGCTATCGCTTCCTCCATTATAGAGCTTACCAGATATAGTTCCTGAGTTGATTTATCTTCAGGGAATATTTTGGATGCACCCCACGAACCACCGAAGTTCATATCGAATTCATGGCATTTTCGTTGCATTGAGTTCGATAAGGAAAAATGAATGTTTTGAAAACCATCAATCTTAATATCTGTCAGCATTCGAGAATACTTAACTGCTGCCCATAATTCCTCTTTAGCCAATCCCAATGACTGCGCTCTGTATTTTACATCTGTCCAATATAGGTAGTTGTCTGTGATTTTCTTTAAACCCGCGGAGATCGCCTCATTATGAAGCAAGTTATTTATACTGTCTGTGTTAAATAGAGTGGGTGTGGAAGGGGGATTCTCAATCATGGTTGAACGCAGTTATAATATTGAAGTACAAATATCGTTATTTTTCGCAAAATATCAAAATTTACGATAAATTATTTTAAAATAATTTGATTAATAGGTGGTTATGATGATGAATGAGAAAGATATAAATCATGAAGATAGAATATGTGGTATGTAGGTCTAATATGCTTATGTATAGTAATATAAAATGCAATTTATCGCAATTTGCGATAAATTGCGATAAATTGCGATAAATGAATTCATGTCTTGTTAACGAGACGTCCAAGTCGGTTAGTCTGGTGCTGTTGTTTTTCAGGCGAACACTATTGGATTGGATTTCAACCCGCTGCAGGCTATGGAAAGCTACGGCATGAGAGACGAGCAGGAGAAATTCTGAGGGGTCTATGTCGGGGGGCGACTGAACAGGAATGATTTAACGAATGTTATAAAAGTGAAAAATATTTAAGGAATTTGCGAATTGATGAGTACTCCCGACAAAAATATTGCTCAAGGGGCGACGCCGAAGGTTGTCGGCCGTTCTGCTCGCCACCGCGTGGCGAAGTGGATCGGGATCGCTTTGGGCATACTCGTCGGGTTGCCTCTGCTGCTTCTGGTCGCCCTGACCCTCTGGCTTACCCCTCAACGACTTACCTCGCTCGTCAATAAAGAAGGCAGTCGATATCTTAATGCTGATATCCGGGCTGAGGATGTGAATTACACCCTCTGGTCAACCTTCCCGCGATTTAAGATCACTACCGGAGAGATCCGAATTATCTCCCGAACTCTCGACAGCATATCTCCCTCGATACTAAGGCAATTGCCCGACTCGGCGAAATTTTTAGGAGGACTTAAGAGTTTTACCGGAGAGATCAATGTAGTCGACCTGTTTATGAATCGCTACGTGATACATGATGTAAGTGTCGACGGACTGCATCTCAACCTCGTGGCCTACAACGATTCCATCAACAACTACAATATCATCCCTACGGGAGGAAGCGGGCTGAAAAAAGTGCCCTATATCTCAGCCGAGAAAATCCAACTGAAAAACCCCGGTACGCTTGCCTATACCTCCGTAGCTTCCGCCACGAGTGCGTCGGTGAATCTCGACTCGCTGAATCTTATGCGCAAGCACGGTCGGGGTGTAGAGAAAAACACGTATGACCTGCAGATAAAAGGGATCGTCACAGCCACTTCTGCCGGACTCGAGATTCTTAAAGATTTCCCATTCTCATTAGGAGGCGATCTGCGACTGCGTTTTGATCCCTTCGGAGTGGCACTCAGCGATTATTCCATCGACTTGGGGGAATTGAAAAGTCAGCTTACGATGTCGCTCGGCGTGGGTGATGATCCCAGATTAGAGACCTTCGAGTACAAGATTTCCGACGTAAGTCTGACCGGACTGTTAGGATATATCCCCAAAGAATTTGTGCCCTCACTTCAGGGGCTGGAGGCCGATGTGCAGGTCAGTGCATCCGCCCGACTGCTCTCCGCCTGGTCGCTGTCGAGCGATACATTCCCCTCTGTGGAGGTAGATTTCAGGATTCCCGAAGGCGACGTCTCATATACGATGGCTATGTCGCCGACTACTTCCGGCTCTTCCGCCGGGTCATCAACACGCTATGCCACATATACGTTGCGCCACGGACCGATCGACGCCCTGTTCGTATTCGACGGCGAGAATCCCGACGAAAGCTATATGCAGGTGAAGGAATTCGATATCACTACGGATGGTGTCGAGGTTGGAGTCGGGGTCAAGGTGACCGGACTGACGTCGCGTCCACTTGTGGCTACGACGCTTGATGTGCAGGCCGACGTGGCTCGTACGTTGCGTCTGCTCCCCTTCACGCCGCCCGTCACGGCCGGAGGTGCTGTCGCAATGCACTCCGACATATCCTTCTCCGTGGCCTCGCTTTCGAAAGAGGCATTTGCGCAGGGATTGGAAAATATTGTGATCAATGCCGACGTAAAAGCCGATAATCTTCATCTCAATGCCCCGAGTTTAGGATTGCAGGGGAGTGTGGACAATCTCAATCTCACTCTATCCGAGACAACGGATCAGTTCAATTCCGCAGGACTGTGCAATCCGAAGGTCAATATCACGGGGACTGTGGCCTCCACGTCGCTCTCACTTCCCGGAGGAGGAAGTGCGAAAGTGGGAGGACTCAGTTTCGCTACTCAGACGGGCTATTCCGGTATGCTGACGCCTCAGATGGTTACCGCCGGTCTGCCTATTGCCATTAAGGGCGAGCTGCAGAATGTGCGTTATTCCGACCCTGCGACCCGAACCTTCGTATCGGCTCCGAAACTGCTCTTCAGCGATCGGCTATCGAAGCGCACAGGCGATCCGGCCCTCGACCTTCTCTCTGACGGCATAGCGCTGCAATCTCCCGCGATCGATCTATCCTCAGGAAAGAACTCTTTGCGTATTCATAATCTTGACCTTACGGCCCGGCTGTCAATGCGCGACACTACAGCCGGCAGCTCCGCAAATCTCACAGCCGCAGACATAAAAACGGTTGCCGACTCGCGTGCCGCGACCGGTTTGCCACATACTCCCGAACTGATCTCATTCGAGGCTCCGGCCGGTCTGCGTCAATTTATGGAATCTTACGCGCTTCATGCACGTCTGAAGACCGGCATGATCGATATCCTCACTCCCGGACTGCGCCACGACAACTATCTTGCCAATATCGATCTGAGCGTGAATGAAGATGATGTAAGGCTCGATAATGTCGACGTGATGATAAAGCGTACGCGCGGCAATATAAAGGCTAATCTCGGCAATCTACGCTCCTTCCTGCTCAATCCGGCTTCCGAGGACAATCCGCTGATTGCGGATCTGACGGTGGATGTCGACACAGTGAATATCAATGCGCTCGCCCGGGCCTACGTGGAATCGAAGGGGGGCATGGAGCATATTCCGCGTCATGACACGGTGACAGCCTCTGACTCGGTGGCACTGATAGTGCCGAAGAATCTGAGGGTACGCGTAGACCTCTCGGCCGATGAGATTCTCTACACCAATCTTGATCTCGACCGGTTGAGAGCGAAGATCGACATGCACGACGGCATGGTGGATATTCCGAATTTAGGACTCGTGACGAGTTTCGGCGGCGCTGATCTCAACGTGCGCTACGATAGTCGCAGTCTTGACGACCTGTCGCTCAATTTAGGGCTGAATCTCAACGAACTCAATATCGTCAGGATGCTGAATAAATTCCCGTCGTTCACTCGGATGATGCCCGAACTGAAGAATGTATCGGGTTCGATCTCGGCCGGCGTCACATTCTCCACGGATATCTTCCCGGATATGTATATCAACATGCCGTCGGTAGTGGCCGATGCAGAAGTTGAGGGTCGGAGGCTCATTGTGAAGCAATCTCCGTTTATCCGCAAGATCACGCGGATGATGCTTATTGAGTCGGGCGATCCGATTCATATCCGCGACATGAATATTCATGCTTCGATCCATGACAATCTTCTGCAGCTTGATCCCTTCTATTTCCAGTTTGACCGGTATAAGTTGCGGATGGTGGGAGTCAACAACTTCAATGGCGATCTTTACTATCATATCGGAGTAGAGAAATCGCCGGTGCCGTTCCCCTTCTCGGTGAATATCGAGGGAGAGTTTCATCATCCGAAGCTCCGATTCGGCGGTGGCCGCTACGACACGGCGCATGCCGAGCGCATCACGTCGCAGATTCAGGAAGAGAACAACATGAACATGGTGTTGATCCTGCGCAAGCTGCTCCGGGCCTTTATCGGCGAAGCCGCCAAGAAAAACTGGTAAAATACGGCTTGGAAGGGTTAGCGGAAGCTGTAGACGATTGTACGGCGGTAGGGAGTGGATGGGTCGATGCGCTGCGAGGGGAAGGAGGGGATGTTGGGCGCGTCGGGGAAGCCTTGGGCTTCGATGGCTATGCCGTCGTAGTCGGCATAGCTGGTGCCGCTGACATTCTTCGGACTTCCGGCCAGCCAATTGCCGGAATAGACCTGCACTCCGGGCTGGTCGGTGGAGATATGCAGTTCGCGACCTGACTTTCCCGATTTCATTATTACGGCATCCTCCACGAGGTGTGTTTTGCCTTCTAAGGCTGCTTCTAAGGCGCCGTCGATGGCCCAGCAATTGTCATAACCCTTACCATATTTTAAGGCCGGAAAATCGGCTTGGATACGCTCGCCTACAGCATGAAAATCGAGGAAATCCATCGGAGTGTCAGCGACGCTCTGCAGTTGGCCCGTCGGGGCGAGAGTGTCGTCGGTAGTGAGCCAGCGCGAGGCCTTCATTTTGAGGAGATGATGCAGAGCGTTGCCCGCGTCGGCGCCGTCAAGGTTCCAATAAGTATGGTTGGTGAGGTTGATAACTCCCGGAGCGTCGCTTGTAGCTTCAAAAGAGATTGAGAGATCGCAGGCATTATTCCAGCGATATTCCACAGCGGCGTCTACATTACCGGGATAATTTTCGGCTCCGTCCGGAGAATGGAGGGTGAAGCGGACACCGTTGGAAAAGGTCTCTACGTTCCAGATCTGATTCTGGAAGCCCTGCGGACCGCCGTGGAGGTGGTGGGGGCCGCAGTTGACGTTCAGCTGATACTCCTTGCCGTCGACAATGAGCCGGCCGTTGCATATACGGTTGGCGTAGCGACCGGCAGTCTTGCCCATAGTTGGAGGATCAGCCATGTAGTCGGCAGGATTTTCGTAGGAGAGGGCTACGTTGGCGATGTGGCCGTTGCGGTCGGGGACTTCTACGGCTATTATTCCTGCGCCGAGAGAAGATAGGGTAACGGCAGCTCCGTGGTCGTTGACGAGGCGGACAAGAGTGATTTCGCCGAATGGAGCGGGATAGCGGTGAGTCTGGATTTTCATGGGATGAAAATAAGTAATAGGCGCGTTGCGCCAAGTAATAAGTAATAAGTGATAAGTAATAAAAAAAGTTTCAGACTCAAGGATTGAATCTGAAACTTTTTTAAAGTCGGGGTGACAAGATTCGAACTTGCGACCTCACGCCCCCCAGACGCGTACTCTAAACCTACTGAGCTACACCCCGATTTTGTTTGCTTTTTCAGTGGCTTTTGTTTGCCTCCTTAAAGCGAGTACAAAATTACTGCTTTTTTTTGAATCTGCCAAATTTTTTTGTTGATTTTTTTAATTTTTTTCTTTTTAGATTGGGGAAGTGGTGGGTATTTTGCTGATAGATAGAGGGATGGGGTTTGTGGGGAATTTTTAGTTCGATATGGTGGGAAGCCCGTGCTACGCAGGACTCCATGGGTAATTCTATATTTTATGGGAAACCCGCACCCACACGTGCTGTCGCACGTATGGATACGGGCCTAATCTAATGCCCCGCTACGCGGGGACGTTGAGTTTACACAATTTATTTCCGGGATAAGGTTAATCGCCGGGAATTTTAATTAGCGGGGGGTTAGCCTACGGTGGATCCGGGCTTTACTTCGCCTTGGGGGCCGATGACGGTCAGACTGCCGTCGGCGTTGACGGCGGAGAGGATCATGCCCATCGATTCGCGACCCATCATCTTGCGGGGCGGGAAGTTGGCGATGAAGCATACCTCTTTGCCGACGAGATCTTCCGGTTTGTAGTAGGCCGCGATACCGCTCAGGATGGTGCGTCCGCCCATGCCGTCGTCGATCTTGAACTCGAGGAGCTTTTTCGACTTGGGCACGTTCTGACATTCCATCACCTTGCCTACACGGATATCCATCTTGGCAAAGTCATCGTATTCCACGTTGGCTTTTACGGGTTCGGGAGTCCAGGCTGCGAGTTTGTTGGCCTCTTTGGTAGCGAGGAGTTTGTTGACCTGCTCGTCGACTACGCTGTCTTCGATTTTTTCGAAGAGGAGCGGAGCCTGCGCGATCTTACGTCCGGCAGGGATGAGATCGAATTCTCCGGCCATGCTCCACTTCAGATCGGTCAGACCGAGAGTCTCTGCCAGACGCGCTGCGGAGAAGGGAGTGAACGGTTCGAAGACTACGGCGAGGTTGGCGCAGATCTGAGCGGCGAGATTCATGATAGTCTTCACGCGCTCCGGATCGGTCTTGATGAGTTTCCAGGGTTCGCAGTCGGCGAGATACTTATTGCCGATTCGGGCAATGTTCATAGCCTCTTTCAGACCGTCGCGGAATTTGAAATTGTCAAGACAATCGCTGAGAGCCTTTACGGAAGTCTTCACGTCGGCAATCATCTCCTCATCGATCGGAAGGAGTTGGCCGCGCTCGGGGAGTATGCCCTCGTAATACTTGTTGATAAGCACTACGGCACGATTGACGAAATTACCGAAGATGGCAACGAGCTCCGAATTTACGCGAGCCTGATAATCGCGCCATGTGAAGTTGTTGTCCTTAGTTTCGGGAGCGTTGGCCGTGAGCACGTAGCGCAGCTCGTCCTGACGATTGGGGAGCTCGCGGAGATATTCATGGAGCCACACGGCCCAATTGCGCGATGTGGAGATCTTGTCATCCTCAAGGTTGAGGAATTCGTTGGCGGGAACGTTGTCGGGGAGATTATAGCTGCCGTCGGCCATGAGCATGGCGGGGAATACGATGCAATGGAACACGATGTTGTCCTTGCCGATGAAATGGATCATGCGTGTATCCTTCTCCTTCCACCACTTCTCCCACTCGTCGCCTACACAGTCGATAGTGTTGGAGATATAACCGATAGGAGCGTCAAACCATACGTAGAGCACCTTCCCCTCGGCGCCTTCTACGGGCACGGGGATACCCCAGTCGAGGTCGCGGCTTACGGCACGCGGCTGCAGACCCATATCAAGCCATGACTTACACTGGCCGTAGACGTTGCTCTTCCACTCCTTATGGCCGTCAAGAATCCAATGGCGGAGAGTATCTTCCCATTTGTCGAGGGGGAGATACCAGTGGGAGGTCTCTTTAAGCACCGGGACATTGCCGGTGATAGCCGAGCGTGGATTGATGAGGTCGGTGGCGTTGAGCGAAGTGCCACATTTCTCACACTGGTCGCCATAGGCATTTTCATTGCCGCAATGAGGGCATGTGCCTGTCACATAGCGGTCGGCAAGAAACTGATTGGCTTCGGCGTCATAGAGCTGTTCGGAGGTCTTTTCGATAAACTCACCCTTTTCGTAGAGACGGCGGAAGAAATCTGAGGCTGTCTTGCGGTGGGTGTCGGAAGTCGTGCGGCCGTAGACGTCGAAACTGATTCCGAGTTCAGCGAAAGAATCCTTGATGATATTGTGGTAGCGGTCGACGATATCCTGTGGAGTGACCCCCTCGGCCTTAGCCTTGATGGTGATGGGCACACCATGCTCATCGCTACCGCCTATGAAGAGCACCTCCTCACCCTTCATGCGCAGATAGCGGGCATAGATGTCGGCGGGAACATAGACGCCTGCGAGATGGCCGATATGCACCGGACCGTTGGCATAAGGAAGGGCTGACGTGATCAGCGTGCGTTTGAAATCCTTGTTGTTGCTCATTGCTATGTTGATTTAAATTCTGTCAGTTGTCAGAGTCTTGGCATACAAGAGTATGCAAGCGAAATAATTTACAAAATTACAAAAAAAATATGAGTCTGTCAATAGGTATTCAGGTCAGCGACGTGGAGAAGGAAAGAACCGTCGGGCGGTCAGTGGCGTTATGGAATTATGGACCCGAAGAATCAGCAACATATTACCCCTGACAGAAATTCGCGATGCAGGAAGATCTTGCGTAAGGTCGTAGATTTCATAGTGCCGATGGCTTTGTCGGCACTGCTGATCGTGTGGCTTTTTCATAAGGTTCATCCGCGTACGATACTGGCCATAGTGCATGAATCGTGTGACTATCGCTGGCTGCTGATTATGTGTGGTGTGCTGGTCGTGTCGCGGTCAGTGCGCGGTGTCCGCTGGGGGATACAGTTGCGTGCGGCGGGAGTGAGACGGATGCCTGCCTTTGCGGAGATGGTATCGATCTTCGGGGCGTATGCCTTGAATCTTCTGCTGACCGGGGTCGGCGAGGCCTGGAGGTGTATCTACGTTGCCCGCAGGCAGAAGGCTTCGTTGTCGACAGTCGTCGGCACGGATCTTGGCGACCGTATTTCAGATGCGATTATGATATTGGCTCTTACCGGGTTGTCGCTGATTGTGGCGCGTCCGGTGCTTGACCGGTTTATGGATCATTACAGTTTCGGGCGCCACGTTGTAGAGATCATATCCTCTCCCTGGCTATGGATAGGCGTGGGGGTAGTGTTGGGCGGATGTATATGGATTCTGTGCAGTCGTAGCCACAACAGGATTGTGCTGCGTGTCAGAAAGGAGATAGCGGAATTGTGGCAGGGCTTCAAGGTATTGTTCACGATGAAGCATCAGGTGCTTTTCTGGAGCGAGACTCTCCTGATATGGATAGCCTACTTCCTGATGACATATCTCTGCTTCTTTGCTTTCCCCTTTACGCGAGGATTGGTGAGGCCCGATCTTGCCTACGGACTTCTGCCGGGTTTGGTAGTCTTTATCTTCGGTTCGCTGAGCATAGCCATACCGGCCTCGGGAGGACTTGGCCCGTGGAATCTGGCCGTAATGTTCGCGCTGTCGCTCTACGGAGTCGACAATGCCGACGCCGTCACGTATTCGATGGTAGTATGGGCGTTCCAGACCGCGACTCAGGTGCTACTCGGTCTCGTCGGCGCCGGCTACATAGCCATCCACCGACGTGACGTATGTACTTCAACTTAGCATAAGGTGTAGTTGAGTTAATGCTTACTCTCCATTCAAGAGGGCTTCTATCTCCTGCTTGAGCAATGGCATGTGGTTGATTACAATGCCCCAAAGGATGTCAGGCTTCAGAGAGTCATAGGCATGGATTACAAAGTTCCTTGTATCTACGACTTTCCTTGCAGCTGTTATTGGAAGATTAGGATTTATTTTCAGGGCTTGGTTCATAGCTTCTCCCATTATCTCAATGTTCCTTTCAACACCTCTTCTGAACAGGGTGTCATTGCAGAAAGTGGCATACTCCTTTGGTCTGTCCTCCAAGAATGACTCAATCTCCAAGATTGAAGAAAGGATGTCTGACAGGTATTTCCGTAGTTTTCTATCCATAAATCAGATGTTTTGTTTCTTCAAGTTCCTCCTTGAAATAGGGGTTCTTGACTGCTGACTCATCAACTAAATCCACATCCCTTCCGAATAAGGCTTTCAAGGCATGGTAGAAGTCAAAGTAGTTGTCAGCATAAGTGTCATGGTCAATCTCAGAATTGAAGTCCACAAGGATGTCAACATCACTCTGTTCATTGAATTTTGGGGTAAGTATAGACCCAAAGGCATATAGCTTACTTACCTTGTGTTTACGGCACAAGGCAAACAGCTTTTGTATGTTGTCATTGATAAGGTGCATACTATTCCTCTATTATCTGATTACAAAGTTAATGATTTCAGTTGGATAAATGTTCATATTAAGTTCAAAATATGAATTATGGCGTGCAAAGTAGGATAAGTACGCAGGTGATACATATACTCTTATAAACATAGTTGGAATTTGCTGCGCAGTTTGCTATGAGCTTGGCTTGAAGTATCAAAATGGGATCTCTATGTCTTCCCCTCCTTTAATCACACCGTTGGTAATAAAAGTGTAAGCACAACATCGGCTACAACCCTATGGAGTTGTAGCCGATGTTGCTATATTATGTACTCCAACTTAGCATAAGCTGTAGTTGAGTTAATGTTTACCTTTATCCAATCATCGGGTCGCTTTCCCGACGTTCGCTTATCTGATAAATTTGGAGTTTCGGTTGCCCTCGACTGAAATGTAGGGCTGCCCCTTTTCGATATTATCCCTTGACTTCACCTGAACCCCGTTGAGAAGATAGTATTTGGGATCAATGTTCTTCTCTCCCGATATTTCAGGGAGCTCAATCGAAGTCTGATATGCTGATTTCTCAATTATCTGAAATTGACTCCAATACTCACTTTCGAGATAAACTTGCGAGTAACCGTCGGGGACAACGACTGTGCACAAATCTTTTTTTACCTGTTTAAAACTATTGGGAAGGTCCATCGGGGTTTCACTTTCCCATTCGATAATCCGGATGTTACCGCATCCATTAAACATTTCGAGCTGTGTCCCGTCGCCACGGTAGGCAAACGGCAGATATCGGGGAAGTTTTACCTTCTCAAGAGAGCTACAGTGACTGAAAGCATCCCTTCCGATCTTTCTGACAGAATTGGGAAGAAGAGCCTCCTGAAGGTTAGGGTTCAGGGCAAACGAAACTGCACCTATTTCGATGAGGTTATTGCCAAAGGTTACTTTTCCCAGAGCGTTGTCTGACGTGAAACAGCGGTCTCCGATTGTCAGCAAAGAATTTGGCAGCTCGATTGATGCGAGATTATTACAATTTTCGAAGCAGTCATTCCCCATCATTATAAGAGCAGCAGGAATCTTAAGATCACTTCCTTCGTAATTCCGGAATGCGCCATACATATATCTGATATTTTCCGGCACTGTCACTCCTTCATTGTAAGCAAACAGTGTGTTTACAAGAGCTACGACTGTATATTCTTCACCATTATGGATAACACTCTCGGGCACCATCTTCAGCTCCTCGTAATTGCCAAGATAAGTATGGTCGGAGTCATCAAGCAAAGAGATTACGGCCACCTCATGAGCCTCATCATCAATGACCCGGTAATAGACGCCATCAACGTCAAATATATCAGAAGGCATTTCACATCCCTTGAAAGGATCCGGTGTATCCTGTTCATAATCCCCCAGCAGAGCAAAAGCCGACGTCGACATCAGACTCACAATAAGCGCCGTAAAGATGACCCGTAAATTTCTCATAATCGTCAGATTAGAATTAATATAAGTATTGATTGGAATCGCAAATATAAAAAAAAACTACTGAATATCCAAACAAAAATTAAAAGAAATAATAGAAAATGCATGCCTTTCAGGGAGTTGTAGGCCGGGATGTATGAGCGCATGAGGAATTTCAGGAATCCTTGTCTTACCTCTTCGTTGGGATAATCGAGAGTGTAGGGGCCAAAGTCGGGGTCATAGTTATTGATGGTGAGGTTGCCGGTCTGGTAAAAACACCGGTATCGGGTTCTCGCTCAGGAGTCCAAAGACGATCTGCTCGAACACCGCACTCACGACACAGACGCTTTCGATCTCCTCTACATCGGCTGCGAGAAATTGCCCTACCGCGACTCCTTTTCACTCAGCATAAGCGGAGTCCTTTGATTCACTCTTCTTGGGATTCATTAAGTCTATAATGCTCTTTTGCTACCGCTATCGCCCTTTGCAATTTTTCAGATAACAATTTTTTATCCGGCAGTTTAGTGTAATACTGAGCGACTTTAATTGGAGAATCCTCGTCAAGCATAAGGTATTCGATATGTTCCGTATTCCCTTCTGAGCATAGAATCAATCCTATAGGCGAGCCTTCCCCATCTCTTCGGTCATGCCGGTTTAGATAGCGTAAATACAATAGCATCTGCCCTTCGTATGCCGGTTTGAATTTACCAAGTTTGAGGTCAATCGCAACCAATCGTTTTAATCCCCTATGATAGAATAACAAATCCAATTTATAGTCCACCCCGTCTACAGGAATTCTTTTTTGCCGGTCTACAAAAGCAAAATCAGAGCCAAACTCTTTGAGAAACAACTGAATCTGATTCAGTATTGCCGTTTCCAATTCACTTTCGCTAAATACATCCGGCAATCCGAGCATATCAAGAAAATAACTGCTCCTGAAAACCATATCCGGCTGTATCTCATTTTTCTCTTTTGATTTTTCCAATTCAGCTTTTATCACTTCGTCGGGCTTGCGGCTGATGGCAGTGCGCTCAAATAACTGTGCGTCTATTTTCTCGTCAAGTGTACGTGTAGACCAATGCTCTATACGGCACATTTCCATATAAAATTGACGGGCGAGAGCATTAGAAACCGACATTAAAGACCTTAAATGCGTCCAACTTAATTGTGTACGCACTGCGTACATTATTTCTTCCTCACTAAAAGTGTACGCGGCGCGTACACAATGCTGGAGTTTCTGATATCCCCATCCGGCCCCGTACTTGGATTTCAATCTTTGAGACAACCTCTTAAGAACTTGTTCTCAATAATCAGCCCGCTTGTTGAACAGAACATCTTCTTTAATACGTTTGCCGATATTCCAATTCATCAACGAAGCCTCGGAATTAACATATACGGCAACCCGATAACGGGCTTGTTCTATGATGCTACATACATTATCATAAAGCAGATTTTCGAGACTGTGGTCTATTTCTTGTGCCATTTCTATTGATTTATTACTGCAAATTCGGTGTCTTCAATTTTTTGTCATGTAGTTAAATCTCGGAACTACGCAAAGCAGTGAGTCTATATCAATTTCATTGGTTGTCAAAGGTAAATTGACCGCCGTGGCGGTCGATTTGTTGATGACCGGCGCCCATTGTTCGTAGAACTGACGCATTTTCTTTATGCTTGTTGTCGAGAATCCTTTAAGCCCTGGCAATTCTTTGCGTGATCGATCCGAGATAGTCTCAATAGCATTTGTACCCCAAAATCCTTTCCTTGAATTAGCAGAAACATACCTACCAATCCCATAATATAGTGAGAGCATTTCACGATTAACCAACTTCGCTGCCTGATACTGGCTGCGAAGAATAGCGTCTTTTATTGTCTGAACAGCTATGTTGTAATCTGCTGTGTTATGCTTAATAAGAGTTTCCTTTGCCATAATAATGCAAATTTACTGATTATTTTTTGATTGCGGAAATCACAGCTATAATTTGAGCCGCTGTCAGACCAGAATTATCCGATATCACTTTATGTAAAAGCGTATACCAGACATAACGGATTGTAGATATCGGGCGAATTGACGGCGAAATGCGGATTCGGCACGGGCCGACCAACAAAATTGAAAATAAACATAAGAATCGGATGAGGGTATTGTAACTTTGCAGAAAATTAAATGTAAAATTCAAATTTCGATATGAAAAAATCATCGCTTAAAGAGGTGGAAATCCGGCTGCGGCCGACCTCGTCGCTCCCCGATCTTACGTGTAATGACGGAGAGGTTGCCCAATTCCGTAATGTAGATTGGCTACAGGATCTTGTTGAATCGTCGAGCGGCGGTTCTTCGGGTTCGGGAGGTTCGGCCGGCTCTGGGAATCATTCCGCCTCAAACTCCTCAATTCTGACCCTTGCGTCGGAACTCCGGCCCGAACTCCTTCCCTCCGGCGCGACACTTCTCGCTATCCATGCTCCCGAGGCCCTCCATGGCGACCGGCGCATGCTTATCCTGACTCCACCGGACTCCCTCGCTCTCTTTAACCCCTCCGACGGCGAAATCTCTTATCTCGCAGGCGCAATCAGTCAGAGGGCAGGCAATATCCGAAAAGCCGTACCCTTCGGCAATTATATACTGCTCATCACCGATAAAGGCAACTATTGGATAATCTACAATCAAGAAACGTCGGAATATACCTTCACCGATACATTTCCCGACGCACCGCAGGTGGAATTCAGTCTCGACCCGGAGGTAATGACCGGTTATAATCTCACACCCGGCGATTGGCCAAAACTGGAGGTAGAGGTAGAACTCCCGCTCTCGACGGGAGTCTCTGAAGCAATGCTCCATAACTGGCTCGACGGCGTAGCCGACGGCCGAACCGTAAGTGAGGAGATTAAGGCTAAAGTATTTAAGGCCGTGGGTAAGGCAGTGGCTGAATATGAGGACGTAGTGGCCGCACGCGGTCTTTATCTCACACTTCCCAAATGCGTAGCATCCTACGACGGGATGCTCCCCACATATACCCAATTTCCGGTGATAGACGCGGCCTATAACTACTCACAACCCTGTGCCCGGCTGCAATCGTGGGGATATAATGCCGAAGTGCTTTATCTGACACTTTACTTCTCACTCGTCCCGATGCGGCTCTCCGCCAAATTTGCGATTCCGGTCGAGCAGCGGATATGGGCCCGTCAGTTTGACGCATTGGAGGTAGCCGTCACTTCCGCTCCGTCCTGGCACGACTCCGGCAAATCACTAACCCCCACTGCCTACACATCCTATACCGATCCTGCGACACAGACCCGTAACGGGTTCGCTTTCCGTTTCGGCACGGCTCTATACCCGGAGGAGGTCCATGCGAGAGCCTGCAATCTGACTGACTTTCGGGTAATCGAGCGCAACCGCCTCTTGGGAGCCACGCAGGGCAGTTTTCTCCTCAATAATCCCGCCGGCGTACTCTATCCCGTATCTCCGGAGATATTCAACCCCGATTATGGGGATCTTACTATCCCCTCAGCCTCAGATGCGGAGGCAGTGGATCAGGGTTATATCCTCTTCGGAGGTGAGGCCGTGGTGCGTGGGACTGACGGAAGTCGCCGGGCAGTCCCCCTCAATCAGTCGGTTTTAGCAAGCCATCCCGACTATCCCTTCATATTCCGACATCTGTGCCACGTAGGCGATGGAAGTGTAGTAGCGGTAAGACAAGCAGGAGGAAACCGTGGCAGCGGTGAGAACGGACGTCATCCGCTTCACATACTCTCTGAGGATGGTATCAGGTTGCTATCTGCGGATTCCAAAGGAGGATTTATTAATTCGCGCTTGATTGCGCATACGGGGGTGAGACGGGATTTTCCGGTAGCTTCCGGCACGGCCGATACCTATTTCATGACAACCAACGGACTCTGCTCTCTATCCTTGTCGTCTTCGCTAAAAGAATATGAGGCGTCGCTTCCGGAGGGTGAATGGCGGAATATGGAGGTATTGGGAAATGATGAGGCTCTGCTCATATCCTCACCGGGCGTCACCACTCTCTTCGATCTGCAACAGATGCAGGATTTCCCCTTGCCCGACATATCTCTCCACACCCTTTTCAGATATCAGGGGGAGGTGATAGCTACGGACTCCCGCGGGCGGGTAATGATACTGCGTCCCGATCGGATTCCTATCAATTCCTCATCTGAAGTCAGGGAATTGTCGATAGAAGAAGAGATTTTTGATCCGCGAGATGCCTATGTGCTGACCCGACCGCTGAAATTGGGGGCGCCGTTTGCCCGTAAGTGTATAAGGGGAATTGGCGTGGCCCGACCGGATATCTCCGTAATTCTCGAGGCTTCCGACAATCTGACCGACTGGCAGGAACTGTGTCGCTACATGGCCCCGCGCGAACATGCCGATCATCAGCCCGGTTCGATGCTGAGGGGGCTGCGTCTTCCATCATTCCGTTACTATCGGCTTCATCTATCGGCACCCGAAACCTCGGCGCAATATCTTGCCGTGATTTTACTGACGGTCGGAATATAGGGGATGGTGGAGGAGGAGCTGGCGGCGGAGCTGAGTGGAGTCGAGGTGGACGTAGATTTCGGTTGTGGCGATCGATTCGTGGCCGAGCATCTGCTGGATGGCGCGGAGGTTGGCTCCTCCTTCGAGGAGATGTGTGGCAAAACTATGACGTAGGGTGTGGGGAGAGACACTCTTTTTCACTCCGGCCAGTTCGGCTAATTGCTTCACTATATAGAAGATCATGACGCGCGTAAGGCGTCGTCCGCGGCGGTTGAGGAAGAGTATATCCTCTTCTCCGGGTTGGATATTGAGCCTACGTCGCTCTTCCAGATAGTCTTCGACGGCCGAGATGGCCCCCGGCGATACGGGCACTAAGCGTTGCTTCGCGCCTTTACCCTCGATAATCGCCATTCCGTCGCGGGCCGAGAATCTCGATATGCGCAGGTCACATAATTCCGACACGCGCAGGCCGCTGCCGTAAAGCATTTCGATAATGGCCCGATTGCGCGTGGATTCATCCTTGTCGGGAGGGATGGCGGCTATCATCGCATCAATCTCCCCGACACTCAGCACGTCGGGCAACAGTCGCTCAGCTTTCGGACTCTCCAGAAGTAGGGTCGGATCATCGGCGATGAGTTGTTCCGACCGGAGATACTTATAGAACGCCCGCAGGGCCGCTACCATCCGGGCCTGTGATGCGAGAGTCAGTCCGAGATCGTGAAGGGAGGCAAGAAATTCATGCAGGTCGGGCGGGGTGACGTCGGTAAGAGACGCATCTCCGATAAATTCCACAAGATGGCGGATATCACGCGAATATGCCTCCACAGTGTTGGCTGAAAGACCACGCTGCAGAGTCATATATAGGGCAAAGTCGCGGATAAGATCAGAGGAGGTCATAGCTGACGAAGGCCATTTCCGGCCGTGCTATAGCGATAAGATAGCGGGGTGAACTGATAAGGAGGCCGCACCCTCCGGAGCGCAGGCGCGATACGACTGCTTCCGTGGTGGGTGCGTCGGGGGAGAGAATCATCAGAGGTAGTGACGGATTCTCAAGCCATTCTTCAAAGTCGGAGGTCAGAGGCATTCCCGCAGCCTGACGCATAAAGATATCGACGCGATACTGCATCCTTCGGATTGCTGACATTCCGGGTTCGAGTTCGGAATAGTAGGCATATCCGCGCGAGGGACGTATCGCCTCTGTCACGAGGCGGAATGCAAAGGGGGAGTGAACCCCGAAACCGCGGGTGTGGCGCCAGCGGCAATACTGCCGAAACAACCGGGCTCCTATCCAATTACCCTTTGATTGACTCATCTGCAGGTAGGGATGATTTCTTTTTCAGGGAGCGGATAAATACGAAGAGCGCGACGGCGCAGAGGAGATAGATGATGATCATGGATATCACACCGATTGTATTGGTGACCTCAAGCGAACGCGGATTGAAGGTCATGATGATCTCATGCTCGCCGGCGGGGACGCGAAGGGCGCGCAGTGTATAGTCGACGCGACCTATCTCGGCCGGGCGGCCGTCGATTGTGGCCTCCCAGCCCCACGGGAACCATATTTCAGAGAATACGGCTACTCCACCTTTTGCTGAACGGGCTTTATAGCTCAGGCGGTCGGGAGCGTAGGTGGTGAGGGTGATATTGTCGCCCGGTGTCAGTGCGGAGGACCCGCCGAGAATGCTCTTGAATCTGACGTCGGCTACGGCCGTCGTAGCCGGATTGAGTCCGGCGAGGGTATTCATCTCTTCATTGGCATTGTCGACGTAGACGATCTTATCCACAAACCAGGCGTTCCCAAGCGCATTGGGGTTCTCTTCGACGTAATCGCCCATCATGAAATATTTCGTGTTGAGCATGTCGAGCACCGGGACGTCGCTCGTGAAAAGGCGCATGGAGTCCTGAGGCAGTTCCTCGCTGCGCGTGGAATCCTGCGAGAGAGCCATTATGCGCTGATAATTTGTCTGGGCCTGAGTCTGAAGTGCGCGGTTGGCGGGTTCGATCATCTTGGTCAGAAGGTCGTTGTAGCGAGTGAGTTTCGCTGCGTGGTAGCCCCCGACGGTGTGGTGGAAATATGACGAACGTGCACCGCCGTTGTCGGCAAGGTCTACGACACGATAGTAGGACGTGTCCTGAAGGATCTGACGGTCGGCTTCGGTCTGAGCAAACGATTCAGTGGCAGGGAGGGGTTCGACGAAATTGTCGGAGTTGACGTAGCGCTTGTTGACGCTGAAGAGATCGATTACCATTACTGCCGTCAGAGCGCATACAAAGAGAGTTGACTGACGGAATACTCCGTGCAGATAGAGCACGATGATTAGATATCCCACCACAATATACATCAGCGAGCGGGCACAGTCGGCGCTGACCAGGTGGAGACGTGTGGCGCTGACGGCGCTGAAGATATTGGCGTAGGCCGGATCGCTGAAGATTCCCATTTCGCGTAACTGTGACATCTCGGCGGCTGAATAGGGTGAGCCGAATATGCCGGGTGAAATCCAGCCGAGAAGGCATACGGCAGTCCCGAGGCCGAATACAGTACGGAATGTCCATTTATAGCGCTGAAGGAAATCCTTTGTCTCTATCATCTTGGCGATGCACATGGCTGCCAATAGAGGCACACAGAATTCCAGCACTACCAGAATGCTCGACGGAGTGCGGAATTTATCGTAGCCGGGGAAGTGATCGATAAAGAAGTCGGTGAGTGCGGCGAAGTTGTGGCCCCATGAGAGGAACATTGAGAAGATGATTGAGACAAAGAGTGCCCATTTCAGCGGGCCGAGCACTTTGCCATCGACGACAAACATTGCCAGGATCGCCAGAAGCAGCACGAGCGCACCGACGTAGACCGGACCGTTGGTCATCGGTTGGTCGCCGAAATATTGCGGAAACTGCTGTAGAAACTGCATCTCTTCCGGCGAAAGATAGACATCGGCGGAATCCACTGCATCGGCGACCGACATCAGTTGGTTCTGACCTCCGACGGGCTTAATCGTGGCTCCCCCCTTGATGTTGGGAATCAGCAGGCTCCAAGTCTCATCTATACCGTAGCTCCAGGCTGTGATGTAGTCGTGGTCGGCACCGGTGCGGACCTGAGCATTGGGGTCGACAAGATCCGTGGCGCGTCCGCGTATAGTCTCTTTGGAGTATTCGTAGCTGTTGTATAGACTGGCTGAGTTGGCTGCGAGTGCGAGCAGACCGGCCACGCATGCGCATCCGAGACCTTTCCACCATGCCGGCATCTCATGGAGTCGCCATGCGCTGACACCGCGGGCAATTACCATGAAGAGGATCGGGAAGAGGAAATAATACGTCATCTGCGGATGATTGCTCTGCAGCTGAAGGGCTGCGAAGAGAGCAGTCAGGGCAGTTCCGGCGAGATATTTCTTCCTGAATATCAGAGCGAGACCGCCGATAGTAGGTGGTATATAGGCCAGCGTCAGAAACTTCCAGATATGGCCCGCTCCGATGATGATTATAAAATACGTGGAGAATCCCCAGGCTACTGCGGCAAAGAGGGCTGTGGGCCATCTGAACTTCATGCAGAGAGCCATGATGAAGAAGCCTACCATCATGGCAAACAGCAGATTGGCCGGCGACGGGAGCCATAGAGTGTAGACGCTGAAGATCCATCCCATCAGCGAATTTGCCGAATAGGTGGGTGAGATCTGGAATGTCGGCATGCCCGAGAAGAGGGCGTTGGTCCAGCGTGACGCATGGCCTGTCTCGGCCTCATATTGCTGAGTCTCATGGCCGTTGGCAAGACCCTGCATGATGTCATGCTGTTGGAGTACGTTGCCCTGAAGGTCGTCGGGGGCGAAAAAAAGCAATGCCGTGACTGCCAGAAGCAGTGCGGCAATGCATGAGTAGATGGTTGTCTTCTTTACGTTCATCCTTCTTGGGGAAATGATATGTCAGAGGGGAAGTGGGGGCGCAGAGATACATGGCCGGAGATAGGTCGACGACCATGTCGTAGGGCGGAATCAGATAGTATGACGGCCGCGCTTGCCGGGCACCATCTTGATCTGAATCTCGCGGTTGATGCTCTGTTCGAGCGAGATGAGAGTCTCGGTCTCCACGACACCTGCGATGTTCTGGATTTTATTGTTGAGGAGTTCCATAAGGTCTTGAGTATCTGCTGCTATCACCTTGATAAGCATCGAATACGGACCGGTTGTGTAGTGACATTCCACGACCTCGGGGATTTTCTCAAGTTCCTGCACGACGTCGCGATACATAGAGCCGCGTTCGAGGCGCACTCCGACATAAGTGCAGGTGTTGAGACCGAGTTTGTGGAGATCAACCTGATATCCTGAGCCGACGATGACTCCGAGTTCTACGAGACGCGCTATACGCTGATGGATAGCCGCACGGCTGACTCCGCAGTCGACAGCGATGTCTTTCGACGGGATTCGCGCGTTGCGCATGATGATGTTGAGGATCTTACGGTCAAGATTATCAATTTTTTCCATGGTAATGTGAAAAGTAAGGTGGTGTTAGATATTAGAAAATGATGAGGAGGTGTGAAAATATTGGAAATTAAAGAACGGAGCGGGGGAGTATTCCAGTCGACCGGCGGAATCTCCGCTCGGCGTATGAAGTGTAAGGAGGTGCCTTTGGCACGTGCGGGAGTTCCCGTCGCTCCGTTCTTTTATTACGTCTTTCGAGAGGGGGTAGAAGGAGAGAACTGTAGAGGATAAGTGAAAAGCAATCTTCGGCTTACTTCACTACGCGCTTCACGGCTTTGGCGCCGGTCTTGTAGATGTAGATGCCCTGTGAGGGGTTGTCGACGCGACGGCCCTGAAGATCGTAGTAGACTCCTTCTGCATTGTCGGCATCGATAGCCTCAACGCCGCTGTTGGCAGCATTGAAAGTAAGGTAGATTGTGATGGGCTCGGAGAGAGCTACATATTCGGAGGGAGTAGTCGGATCGGCTACCTCTACAGCCTGAAGGGTAAGGGGATATGTAGCGTCAGCGGCCTTTTCGCAGGCGTTGACGTGGATCTGCCATTCGAATGTGCCGGCAGTGCTTACGGGAACTGCTACATTATCGGCGGCGAAAGTCGGATTGACCGGATTGTTGAGATCGCCCAGAAGGCAGTTGCCTGTTGCGCCGGAGGCGTTAGTGATTGAGTAGCAGAGCTGCGGATCGCCCCAGAAGAACCGGTCGGCGAGATATTCCTGTCCGGTCGGTTTCTGATCCGGACGGAAGACACCGCGGATATACTGCGGCATGATATCCAGATTTTCAACCTGGATGTTGGCTTCATAACTTACGTAGCCATCGCCAAAGATATCGGGGTCAGCTTCAGTGAAATGTGCGACGTTGATTGTTTCGCCGGCGGCGATGCTCTTACCTTCGTATGTAAGGGCGAAGCACTCGTTGAAATTCATCAGGCCATCCTGAGCGAAAACGCCGGAAGTGGCACTAAGCATTGCTGCTGCGAGTAAAATTTTTTTCATTGTGACAAGTTTTAAGATTGAATATGGATAGATTTATGGCGAAAATAGTAAAAAATTCCGACATAACCACAATTTTACACCTAAAAACTGAAAAAATCACAAAAAATAGAGTCAAAATTCTTGTCGCTTGTAGGAGCCTGTATCGGCCGGGAGCGAAAAAAAAGAGGGCGTCGGTAAGATGCCGACGCCCTCTTCGGGATTATGATTTGGTCTTTATGATCTTTGATTAGATGTGGGGACCTGCTGCTGCGAGAGCTTTGCCTGTTGCGTTTGTCTCGAACTTCTTGAAGTTCTGGATAAACATTTCAGCGAGCTTCTTGGCCTTTTCATCCCATTCCTTCGGATCAGCGTATGTGTCGCGCGGATCGAGGATTTCGCTGTTCACGCCGGGAAGTTCGGTCGGGATAACGAAGTCGAAGTAGGGAAGAACCTTTGTCGGAGCCTTCTCGATGTCGCCGTTGAGGATGTCATCGATGATGCCGCGAGTGTCAGGAATTGAGATACGCTTGCCTGTGCCGTTCCAGCCGGTATTTACGAGGTAAGCCTTCGCACCGTTGGCTTTCATCTTCTTCACGAGCTCTTCAGCGTATTTGGTCGGGTGGAGTGAAAGGAATGCCTGACCGAAGCAAGCTGAGAAAGTCGGAGTGGGCTCTGTGATTCCACGCTCTGTGCCGGCGAGTTTTGCAGTGAAGCCGGAGAGGAAGTAGTACTGAGCCTGCTCGTCGTTGAGGATAGCAACGGGAGGAAGCACGCCGAATGCATCAGCAGAAAGGAAGATGACCTGCTTTGCAGCGGGACCCTTGCTGACGGGCTTAACGATGTTCTCGATGTGATAGATCGGGTAAGATACGCGAGTGTTCTCAGTCACGCTCTTGTCAGCGAAGTCGGGAGTGCCGTCAGCTGCTACAGTCACGTTCTCGAGAAGAGCGTCGCGCTTGATAGCGCCGTAGATGTCGGGCTCGTTCTCTTTGGAGAGGTTGATTACCTTTGCGTAGCAACCACCTTCATAGTTGAATACGCCTTCGTCGTCCCAGCCGTGCTCGTCGTCGCCGATGAGTTTACGTTTCGGATCGGTGGAAAGTGTAGTCTTACCTGTGCCGGAGAGACCGAAGAAGATAGCTGTGGAAGTCTCGTCCATGTTGGTGTTGGCGGAGCAGTGCATAGAAGCGATGCCGCGGAGGGGGTTGAAGTAGTTCATCATAGAGAACATACCTTTCTTCATCTCACCGCCATACCAAGTGTTGAGGATGATCTGCTGACGCTCCTTGATGTTGAAGGCAACGACTGTCTCTGAGTGGAGGCCGAGCTCCTTGTAGTCTTCAACTTTAGCCTTGGAAGCGTTGAAGACAACGAAGTCGGGCTTGAAGTTCTTGAGCTCCTCTTCTGAGGGACGGATGAACATGTTGGTAACGAAGTGTGCCTGCCAAGCCACTTCCATGATGAAGCGGACTGCAAGACGTGTAGCGGGATTGGCGCCGCAGAAGAGGTCGACTACGTAGAGTGTCTTGTCGGAAAGTTCCTTGACTGCCTTTTCGCGGAGGTGATCCCATACTTCAGTTGTGATGGGCTTGTTGTCGTTCTTATATTCGTCGGAAGTCCACCATACGGTGTCTTCAGTTACTTCGTCTTTTACGAGATATTTGTCTTTGGGCGAACGGCCTGTGTAGATACCGGTCATTACGTCGACAGCGCCGAGGTCGGTCTCGATACCTTTTTCGTAGCCCTGAAGTTCGGGGTTAGTCTCGTCCTTGTAAAGTTCTTCGTAGGAGGGGTTGTGGATGATTTTCTTCACATCCTTGATCCCATACTGGGACAAATCCAATTCTGCCATAATTAACAGTCTGTTTATATGAATTTAATGGGTTATTATTATTTATGTCTATTCTACCTGTGATAACAATTATTCTAAGCCTGATGATTGAAGACAACGTGTTAAAAATCACTAAAAACGCATCGTTGCAATTTCTCCGGAACGATTGGCTTCGGAAGCATCTGGCGCTCTCGTCTTCAAATCAATGCAAATTTAAGAAAATTCCCTGAATTGTGCAATCTTTCCTAAATTTATTTACGGAAATTTTTCGTTAATAGAGCTACGACTTGTTTGAAGAGGTACGGGCGAGTGATTCCGTCGGCCTGATCGCGAAGCAGAAGGGTGCCGTCGGGGAGTACCTCTTCAATTGTGGCCTCTATGTCGATATCGCGCAGTTGGTCGTGATAAGGATGCGGCAAGCCGTCGTTGCGATAGAGCCGCAGCATGAATGAGCGGTGGAGCGTGGAGCGGCCTTCGGGCGTAGATGTCATTATGATAAACTGCCGAAGGAGCAGGAGCAGACTGACTGCTGCGGAGTCAACGCTTGTATTGCGGTTGAGGAGTTGCTTCATACTTACGGGATTGGGCGCGTCGCTATGGAATGTGGTCTGATTGATGTTGAGCCCGGCGGAGACGACGCTCCGGATGATTTTCTCGCTGTCGATTGAATGATCGATGAGGATGCCGCATATTTTCCGGTCGCCGACATATATATCGTTGGGCCATTTTACGGTGGCGTCAATCCCTTCGCTTTGCAGGTAGGCCACGACGGCTAAGGCCGTCGCCTCGGAGAGGGCGAATTGCATGGCGGGGTGAAGCCATGTCGGCTCAACGGCCATGCTGAACGTAAGATTCATGAGGTCTTCCGATTCCCAACTGTTGCCGCGCTGCCCGCGTCCTGCTGTCTGGCAGCGCGCTGCTACCATCCGGAAGGAAGGGAGGGTTGCGTATTCGGGAGTCTTCAGCAGGTTGTGGGTGGATTCGGCCGTGTCAAGCCATAAGATTTCGGGAGGGGGATATTGACCGACCATGCCGATTCGGGCCGGAGCGGGCACAACGGTCTGTTTCGGTGGAAGGCAGGCTTCTGATATGGGGAGAAAGAAGTGATGGGACATTTGAGTAGGGATGTTATGGGGGCGGTCTCTTGGGGGTATGGTTTATCCCGGTGCAGCTCCGGACGCTATTTGGCGTAAGCTCCGAGGGTGGGCCGGATCCCTCCGGGCATACGTAGGTTGCCGTCCATGTCGGTAAGGGTCTGGGGCGCTACGAGCGACGGGTCTCCGGCTCCGATGGCGGGACTCTCTTCGGCTACGTGATAATTGAAGTAATAGTCTTCTCTCACGGTGAGGAATTCCGGATTCTCTCCCCAGATGCAGTTGAGGAAGTTGGAGTCGTCGTTGCCGTTGGCTTTCAGCAGGCAGTAGCGCAGGAATACTTCTGATCCTGTCAGATCTCCTTCATTGATATCGGATGCCAGACCATAGATGATACAGTTGTTGAAGGAGGCTTTCATCAGGGGATTCCCGGGATTGTCGTAGGCATGATCTGGAAGCAGGTGGTAGAGCGACAGAATCGGTCGGGAGATGACAGAGAAGAGGTAGTAGTTGGCGAGAGTGCATTGTGAGAATGTATGTTCGCCGCCGGTCAGACTGACCACTGCATCGCCGGCTTCCGAGAATACACATCCGTAGGCATCGACCTTGGCATGGACAGAATTCAGCACTGTGGATTCGGAATTGTGAAGCCAGGAATTGACGAGAGTGAGTTTCTGTCGTGAAAGGTCGGCCGTCGAGTCTACGACGACACCTCGGCTTGTGGAACGCATGTCGACGTATTCTATTCTGTTGCCGAATGATTCCGGAGCGAAACGTATCCCTCTCCATTGCCCTGCAAGAATGTCGTAGCCTACGTCGGGGAGGACGTTGTCGAGCCTGTCGCCGCGCATTGCAATCATCTTGCCCGGTTGGCCGACAGCTTCGAGTGTACCCTCTATTATGAGGGATGCCTTATCGTGGAAAAGCACTTGTGCCCCCGGCTCAATCTTCAGTGTGGCTCCGGGTCGGACGGTCAGAGAATCGAAGATGATGTAGGGACGGTCGGCAGTGAGAGTCATGTCGGACTCAACGACGGCGTTGCGCAGACGGGTGACGTTCTGACCGTAAGCCTCTACGCGTACGCTCTGTTCATTGCCGTTGAGGGTGAAGAGGATATCGTCGGAAGTAAGGAACGGTCGGGTGTCCTGATTCTCGGGAAGGAAACATTCGATAAAGATAAATATGGAGTCGCCTCCGCGGATCTCGACGTTGGAGAAGTCGTATCCGCTCACTCCGTCGACATTCATTGAGAATGGGGAGTCGGCGTTGCGGAAACGTATGGACGATATGTTGACGCTTTTCTTGTCAGGATTAAAGACTTTAAGTCGTGCTGTCGGTGTACCGACATCGGTGAAGACGGTGTCGAAACTGACGGTATCGGTCGAAAACCGCAGGCGTACGCCGGGAGAGGTCGTAAAGTCGTCGGAGATACAGGCCGAAAGGCTTGCGATCCCTAAAAAGAGGAGAAATATGTAGAGAAGATTCCTCATTTTTGGAAATAAGGTTTGGATGTATTAATTTTGAACTTTGAAAAGGGAAGTTGCGCCTGCAACTTCAGCAAAAGTCTGCTTACGTTATAACGCTTTGCGGGCTTATGATATTGCAATTTGGTTAATAAATAGCGAAATGAAGATAATGATAGTGGCCGGTGAGGCCTCGGGAGATCTGCATGCGTCGCGTCTTATCGAGGCGCTTAGGGAGCGCGATCCGGAATGTGAGATACGCTTTATCGGAGGAGATAAGATGGCTGTAGCCGCCGGGAAGGCTCCCGAACTCCACTATGACCGATTAAATGTGATGGGATTTTCGGAGGTGCTTCGTAATCTCGGATCAATTTTCCGCAATCTTAGGTTCGCGAAGGGGTTGATCCGCGAGTTTCAGCCGGATGTACTGGTCTTGGTGGATTTTCCGGGTTTCAATCTGAAACTGGCGCGCTTTGCTTCGCGGCTTGGAATCAGGGTCGACTATTATATCTCTCCGAAACTCTGGGCTTGGAAGGAGTATCGGATAAAGTCGATACGCCGGTATATAACGCGGATGTATTCTATCCTTCCTTTCGAGACGGATTTCTATCGCAAGCGTGATTTTGACAGAGTGACTTATGTGGGAAATCCTTCGGTTGAGGAGATAGATTACGCGCTTGGCCATATCGCTCCTCTGCGTCATTTCAAGGAGCGACAGGGGATCGATGATGAGAGGCCGATGATTGCTCTCGTTCCGGGTTCGCGCAAAGGGGAGATCCGCAATAATCTGCCGCTTATGATTGAGGCGGCTAAAAAGTATCCTGAGTTTCAGTATGTAGTGGCGGCAGCTCCGTCTATTCCTGAAATTTTCTATCGTGAGATAGCGCAGGATCCGGGTTTGAAGGTCGCTTTCGGTGCGACTCCGACTCTGATTAAATATTCTAAGGCCGCGCTGGTCACTTCAGGTACTGCCACGTTGGAGACTGCGTTGGTCGGTACTCCTCAGGTGGTATGTTATCGTGCCAATGGTAAGAAATGGTCGTATAAGGTGATGGAGAAGTTGCTTAAGGTGAAATATGTGTCGCTTCCGAATCTGATTGTGGGTAACGCTGTGGTGCCGGAATTACTTGTGCATCGTTGTACTGTAGCCCACATCTGTCGCGAACTGACTCCCCTCCTGCAACCCTCTCCAAAGCGCGACTGGCAGCTCAACGGCTATCGGATGATGCGCCGCAAGCTCGGCACGTCCATAGCCCCCCGATATGCTGCAGAACTTATCCTTGATCAGTAGCATCCTCTTTATACCCTCTATCTCCCCTCTATAACCATGTGGATCTTTTCTATATCCCTGCATATACCCTTTAGATCATGCCGGCTTTATAATCTCGGTCGGTCCGGAGGATGAGGGTAGAAAGAATAGATAGAAATAATTAAGCCGCGTCGCACAACTGAATGTTGCGACGCGGCTTAATTATTTCTATGACTTTCGGGGGGTTATTTCACTTTGATGGAGGCGTAGTCGTGGTTGTAGGGGATGACGATGGTCAGGGTGCGGGTTGCGGCATCGTAGGTATAGCCGTACTGGCGTATCATCTTGCGTGATGCCATTTTGTCGAGGCTGACGTCGTTCCATTCCACACTCTTCGGTGCCGCTACGCCTACAATCTGTAGATCGAACATGCGTGTCTCGGGCATTCCGAGGTAGCCCCCTGTCGTTGAGATCTCGATATTGGTCTCGGTGCCTTTGTGCTGACCCTGGAACATGATCCATGCACATTCTCCCTTTTTGATTGATTCGGGCGATTTGTGATCGTCGTCGAAGAGGTTATAGGAGGTCTTCTCGGTGGAGGGGAAGTATTTCACGGTAAGTACGGATGCGTCGTACTGATCTGTGTTTTCAATCTCGCGGGTGTACTGCGGAATGAACGAACCCGCCTTTACGAAGAGGGGCATCTGATCGAGTGGAGCGGCTACTGTGTAGGATTTCCCACCCTTGTATTTCAGAGCCGGGTTCCACCAGTTGATCCATTCGCCTTCGGGGAAGAGCACCTTGCGCGACTTGGCACCTTTCTCCATGACAGGAGCTACGAGTACCTCAGGTCCCCACATATATTCATCCTGCACGTTGGCAAAGGCGTCGCCCTTGCTCTTGCCGTCGTAGTTGATGGGGAGAGCCAGAGGCTGACCGCTTACGGCATTGATCGCAGCGAGTGTATAGTTGTAGGGGAGCCATTCATAGCGCATTTTAATGAATTTCTTGATGATCGACTCCTGCTGAGGATAGTGGTATGGTTCGGGCTTGACGGTGGCGTGAGTGCGGAGCATGGGAGTGAATGTCCCCATCTGCAGCCAGCGCACGTAGAGTTCGGGATCGGTAGGATTCTTGGGATCTACGGCAAAACCGCCGATGTCGGAGCTCATGTATCCAAGTCCGGAGAGGCCGGAGTTGAGCATCAGATTGATCTGCGGACCGAAGCCACCCCAGGAGCGGGATACGTCGGTAGTCCAGGGGGCGACTGCATAACGCTGCAGACCGGCCGTGCCACCGCGCATCATGAGAAGCGGACGCATTTCCGGGAAATTCTCTCGCAGTCCGTCGTAGATGAGTTTTGACCATTCGTTGCCGTAGACGTTGTGGTACTGGGCAGCTGTCTGGCCGTTGTCATGGACTATGGTCTGGGGATGCACTTCAGGCTCGCCCAGATCGCCCCACCATCCGGCAAGGCCGTCCTGAGTCAGATCCATCAGGCGGTTCTGAAGCCATTGGCGTGTAGCGGGATTGGAGACGTCGAACATGCCGGCATCGCCGACCCATGTAGTGACGTCGTGTACGTTGCCGCCGGCGTCTTTGGTCAGCATCCCTTGTTCGGCAAGGTAGTTATAGTTGTCGATTGCTCCTATCTTGTTGATATACGGTTGGGAGATTACTACCATTTTGACCCCCTGATTTTTCAGTGAATCAAGCATCTCGCGATGGTTGGGCCATTGCTCAGGATTCCATTCGAGACGTCCCATGTCGGTCTCCTTGCCATACCAGTAGAGGTCGAGCACAATGCCGTCGAGAGGGTAGCCGGCAGACTTGATTGAGTCGACTACTCCCAAGGCCTCCTGCTGATTATGATAACCGTATTTCGAGGTGATGTAACCGAGTGACCAAAGTGGCGGCAGCGGCTGATAGCCGGTAAGTCGGGAATAATTCTTCGCCACGCCTGCAAGATTCTTATCCTTGCTGTTGATGAAATAGTAGGAGATTGCGCGGGGTGTGGGAGAGGTGTAAAGAATAGTGTCCTTTCCGAGCCGGAGAGCGGCTGCGTCATAATCGTCGAAGAGTACGCCGAAACCGCGGTCGGAGGCAAAATATGGGACGCTGATGCCCATCTGAGAGATGCGCGGGTCGCCCTTGGTATAGCCGTAGTTCTGACGGTTGTACATCGACAGGCTGTCGCCGTTGAGACGCAGTGAGTGGCCGCGTTCGCCGGCTCCGTAGAGATTGCCGGCTCCGATTCCTGAGAAGGATACGCTCTTTGTGGCGGAATTATTGTCGACGCCGTCGATTTCCGTCAGTAGTTCCTCGCCGTCGGTGGAATAGAAGCTGACGTTGCCCGTCTTGCGGTCTACTACAACTTTCGTTGTAAGTCCGCTCAGTTCGACGCGGTCGGGCCATACGATATGATTCATACGTCGGATGGCGAGGGTGTCCGGAGTCATTATGGCCGACTGGGATTCAAAATAAGGGGTAGCCTGCTCATTCTCCGGGAGTACGGTGACACGGAAGATATCAGAGCTGAGAGGAGTGACCCGGACGGTCCCTTTCTCAGTGCCGATATCAAGCACGTGGCCCGGCTTGGTGCTGACGGCTCCCGGTTCGAGAGCCGAAGCGGCTCCGGCTATTCCGAGTCCGGCGATGAGGGCTGCAGGGAGAAAATATAATTTCATAGATGAAATTAAGGAATAAGTGACAGGTTATAAGTAATAAATAGTCTAAATGGCGGAAATCGGCAGTTAATAACTGCCGATTTCTACCTTTGCTTATTTTTTGTAGATCCTTTGCTGGCAGTTTTTGAGGGGATCAGAGTTCGGTGAATTCGAGATCTCCGTCGGTGATTACATGCCAGGGCAGACCGGAGGCAGCGAGTTTTTCAAGGAACGGATCCGGATCAAACTCTTCGACGTTGTGGACGCCGGGCATCACCCATTTACCGGTCAGGAACATGTAGGCTCCTACCATTGCGGGGACACCCGTTGTATAGCTGACGGCCTGAGCGCCGGTCTCCTTGTATGCCTCTTGATGGGAGCAGTTGTTGTAGATGTAATATGTGGAGTGTTTACCCTCTTTGTCAAGGCCGGAGATGCGGCAGCCGATGGATGTCTCGCCGGTGTAGTTCTCTCCGAGCGAACCGGGATCGGGAAGGACTGCTTTGAGGAACTGGATGGGGATGATCTCCTTCCCTTCGTACATTACGGGATCGATGCGGGCCATGCCTATATCCTGAATCACACGGAGGTGAGTCAGATATTCCTGGCCGAATGTCATCCAGAAGCGTGCGCGACGGATAGTCGGGAAGTTCTGCACGAGAGATTCGAGTTCTTCGTGATAGAGAAGATAGGATTCACGCTCTCCGATATTGGGATAGTTGAGGGGCTGATGGATTTCGAGGTTTTCGGTCTCTACCCATTTGCCATCCTGCCAGTATTTACCCTTCTGAGTGATTTCGCGGATATTGATTTCGGGGTTGAAGTTGGTGGCGAACGCCTTGCCGTGGTTTCCGGCGTTGCAGTCTACGATGTCGAGATATTCCATCTTGGAGAAGTGATGCTTGGCAGCGTAGGCGACGAAGACTGCAGATACTCCCGGGTCGAAACCGCAGCCAAGGATAGCGGTGAGACCTGCTTTCTCGAAGCGCTCGCGATAAGCCCACTGCCAGGAATATTCGAAGTGAGCCTCATCTTTGGGTTCGTAGTTGGCGGTGTCGAGATAGTTGACGCCACACTGCAGGCATGCTTCCATGATGGTAAGATCCTGATAGGGGAGTGCCACGTTGATACAGATATCGGGCTTGTGGCGGTTGAAGAGTTCGACGATCTGATCTACATAATCGGCATCGACCTGATCGGTCACGATGTTCTTGGCGCCGATCTTCTCGACGAGTTTGTCGCATTTCTCCTTACGGCGAGAAGCGAGCACGATTTCAGAGAATACCTCAGGATTCTGAGCGCATTTCGCAGCCACAACGCTGCCGACGCCACCGGCGCCGATAATCAGTACTTTTCCCATTTCTTTTTTATATAGTTTTTTTGATTTTGAATTCGTCTTTAAGGGTTATTCCTTTATGGGTGGGAAGCTCAAGGTAGAGGGATTATAAGGTAGAGAGATATTGAGAGAGATAGTAGAGAAGGGAGGTATAGGAGAGGGTTATGATAATGTTATGAGAGAGTTATGAGAGGGTTTGAGAGATTTATAAGAAAGAAGATCTAAAAGGTTATCCGGCGTGTGCCGTCGGGATCGACGCTGATGCTGACTCTGACGGTGTCGTCGGGGAGGAATTCCTCAATACGGTCGGGCCATTCGATAAGGCAAAGGGAGCCTGAATAGAAGTAATCTTCGATTCCCATGTCTTCGGCTTCGCGTGGGTCTTCGATGCGATAGCAATCGAAGTGATAGACGTGGTCCCCGGCGGAGGGTTGATAATCGTTGACGATAGCGAACGTCGGCGATGAGGTGTCGTCGTCGACTCCCAATTGACGGCACATCTCGCCGATGAGAGTTGTTTTTCCGGCTCCCATCGGTGCGTCAAAGGCTACGACCTTACGGTCGCCCAAGGCTTTCAGAAGCGCGGAGGCTCCCACGGGCAGTTCCTCAAGGCCCGATATGATGATTTCTCCGGAGAGAGAAGAATTGTCAGTATTCATTGCTCACGTATGTTTTTGAAAATTCCCCAGAAGGGAGATTCTTCGTATCTTATTTTACGCCCCGGCGGGACGATGATGACGCAATCTCGGAAAGCTTTACTGTCAGATGGTTCGAAAAGAGAGCTCGAACACTCTATGACGGGGGGGACGATCGACGGTTCGTTAATTTCTCTCAGTCGGGTACATCCGGTAAAGAGAAGTTCTCCGAGCATGTCGCTACGGGCAGGGAGTTTGATCTTACGAAGCGAAGTGCAGTCGGCAAATGCGTAGCTTCCGACTTCCCGGCAATTAAGGGGAAGAAGTAGCTCTACAATAGAATAACAACGTCCGAAGGCATTATTCCCTATTTTGCCTACACCGGAGGGTATTTCCTCGATTCTGAGGCTTTGGCAGTCAAGGAAGGCGAGCGGGCCGATCTCGCGCAGCGACGGCGGGAGAGTAATCCCGTCGAGCTTTGAGCAATAGGCGAACGTCTCGCGTGAGATCTGCTGAAGAATCGGAGGCAGCGAGATTGTCGGCAATCTGCGGCAACCTCTGAATGCACCCTCGGCAATATAAGCAACCCCTTTGGGCATATCAAACTCTATCAGATCCTCACATTCAGCGAAAGCAAAGGCGGAAATGCGGCGCAACTGACTTCCGGTCTCAAAACTGACGCGCTTCAATCCCCGGCATCCGGCAAAGCAATAAGCCGGAATCTCACGGACACGGGCCGGAATGACGATAGCGGAGTCACCTTCGGAATAACCGATTTTTTCTGCCAGCCCGAGTGTACGCAGACCGGAGGTTGACTCAAGAGGCTGCGACTCCGGAATCTGCGCTACCACAGGACTGCATAGCGCTCCCGGAACTATTACCAAGGCTGTCGTAAGCCGGAAGATAATATGAAGGATATTCTTCAGAGTCATTGAGAGTCATTAAAGGATTATATCTGTCAATACGTCCGATTATAGGGTGTCATCTGTCAATACACCCCGAGAAGNGTATTATCTGTTGATGAATATTATCAGTGGATAAGTACTATCTGTTGATGAATATTATCAGTGGATAAGTACTATCTGTTGATGAATATTATCAGTGGATAAGTATTATCAGTTGATGAATATTATCTGGGGATATCCTCTATTATAGGGTTTTTAGGGTGGCGTCGTGGGTCGGGAATCAGAGGATGCCGATCCGGCCCCGGGTATATCTTGCTGACGTCGGCGGTATCTACTTCTACTACGACCCACTCGCTTTCGCCACGCCAGGGGAGGGGGGCGCGATAGCGTTCCATAATTATGCGGGCCGGCAGATTGCCAAGTTCGAGTTTTCTAAGTTCAGCCGCTACGTGATCGTTTTTGGCAGATATGAAGAGGTCGCCCGGATAAGGTTCGATTGTGTCGTTAATCGCCTTGTAGGGAAGGAAGATGCCCTCAAATGTCTTGAAGATTAATCCGCGTTTGGAGGTTCGTTCTATAAACCCATATTGCACCACTTCCTCCTCATAGGGGGAGAAATAGCGGAGCCACAGGGCATAGCCCAGTCCGAACAGCAGGCCGACGATGATGAGAGATACCCATAATGTCCATGACCGTTTTGACGAGCGGAGATGTTCCCATTCGTCATCGTTGTCATAATATTGCGGATCGTCGGGCTTCGGTTCTTTCGGGCGCGGAGCCTTCGGTTGGGGAGCCTGATGAGGAGTATTGAAATAATCCTCCTCTTCGTTGTCGTCGAGATTATTATCGTTGTGAAGTATCATAGTCCTTTGTTGATGAGGAATGAAGGTTATTATTGATAGATAATGAGGATCATTATTGATGAGTAATGAGGATCATTATTGTCATTATAGTCGGAGAGTGAAGATGATCAGATTTTTGAAGGGTTTGACTTCGGGGCGGTCGCCGTGATGTAAGCCATAGTGTAGACTCCGAGGAGAATCAGCATTACAGTCTGTCCGCTCCATTGCAGGATGGAAAAGACGGTGCCCTGAGTGTCGCTTATGCCGTAGACGGCCAGACCGAACATCACTGCGATATTCCAAGGTCCCAGTCCCCCCTGACTTGGAATTGCCATACCGATTGAGCTGAGTACGAAAGCGAGGAGACAAGGGGTCAGACCATAGGAAAGCTCGGGCCGGGTGCAAAGGTCGCGAGTGAAAGGGAATGCGAAGAAAGCGAGATATAGCTGGAAATAATAGCATCCCCAGATCATAACAGTCAGCAGGACGAATTTCCATTTTCCTTTCATCCGGCCGACAGATGCAAATCCCGCCCAAAGCTGGCGAAGCCAACTCAGGAGCTTACCAACCCATCCGGAATTACGGCAGGCTATAAGCACGCCGATTAGAGCGGCCGCACATCCGAACAGCAGGAGCCAGAGCGTCGGGGAAGAGAGAAGTTGGAGCGTGTCGCGACCGAGGGGATATTTTTCCAGAAAGGAGTTGATTGCCGAATTGGCCACGATAAATGTGAGCAATGTGAGCAGTCCTACCATAATCGTATCGGCCAGGCGGTCGGATACGAGAGATCCGAGCACTGAGGTGAAGGGTGCGTTTTGACGTTTGGCAATGTAAGTGACGCGCCATACCTCTCCAAGACGTGGAAATACGAGATTGAGGGCATAGCACCCGAAGATAGAGCAGCACAGGGCCATAAAAGGAGGCTTGATTCCGAGAGAATCGAGTTGGAGGCGCCATCTGGCGGCTCTTACGATATGCGACACGATGCTCAGACCCATAGCGGCGAGAATCCACCAGTAGTCGCAGCCGTCGGAGATGATACGCTCCATTTCCGCGAAGTTTACCTTCCGGAAGAGTATCCATAGAAGCATGACGGTCAGCGCCAGCGGAATCAGCCAGCGAAGAGCGAGTCGAAATATGTTTTTTACGTGTATGGGCATACGTGTCTGCGCCTATGTAAGAATTAATTGGTAAAGTTACAAAAAAATCGGGAATAGATTAGGATTTATCGATAAAAAAGCGGCCTTTCCCCTTGAATCTAACTTGTCGCTACCTTGTCTTGGCCCCCAAAAAGGTTGTACTTGGTTTTGGGATATGCACAAAAAGCGGCCTTTCCCCTTGAATCTACCTTGTCCCTACCTTGTTGGAGCCCTCAAAAGGTTGCACTTAGTTTTGGATATACATAAAAAAACGGCCTCCGGGATTCCGGAAGCCGCTTTTGAAATAATTAATCTATGGAGTTGAAATAATTAATCTCTTAGGGATTAAATTAATCTCGGGGGGATTAGTTGAAACGACGGTTGCCGTTGAGAGCGGGTTTGCCTTCTACGGCCTGATTCTTCTTGCTATTGCGCTTGAGGATCTGATATGCGATCGGAGCTGCGCAGTAGAGCGAGCAGAATGTGCCGACAACTACACCGAAGATCATAGCGAAAGTGAACGAGCGGATAGTGTCGCCACCGAGGAAGAAGATGCAGAGAAGCACGAGGAGAGTGGAGAAAGAAGTCATGAACGTACGAGAGAGAGTCGTATTGAGTGACTTGTTGATAGTCTCGTATCGGTCTTCCTTCGGATAGATCTTCATCATTTCGCGGACACGGTCGAATACAACCACCGTATCGTTGATCTGGTAACCGATGATGGTGAGGACGGCTGCGATAAAGCTCTGGTCGATTTCCATTGAGAAGGGGAAGAAGCCCCAGCAGATAGAATAGAAGCCGACGATGAGGAATGCAGTCAGAGCTACAGCAGCGACAGCACCTACAGAGAAGGCGATGTTGCGGAATCGGAGAAGGATGTAGAGGAACATGCAGACTACTGCGATGCCTACAGCCCAGTAAGCGTCTCGACGCATGTCGTCGGCTACGCTCGGACCAACCTTCTGAATTGAGATGATACCGTGAGATTCGTCGGCTACTGTGAATGCTTCCTTGGGCATTACTTTGCCGTCAGCGCCGGTCAGTTCATTCTGGAGGTTGTTGTAGAGGATATCGGTGATTTCATTTTCTACGCCTTCAGATTCGTCAGCGATCTTATAGTTGGTAGAGATACGCACCTTAGAGGGGGTATCGATAGAGATAACGTTGACGGAGATAGTCTTGTCGTTGCCGGCAGTCTGGAAGACGTCGAGCAGACGATTTTCAACATCCTTGGGGTTGACGTCTTTAGCGAGCTGGACAACGTAGTTGCGACCGCCGGAGAAGTCGATGCCCTGGTTCATGCCGCGGATAGCGAGCGAAGCGATAGAAATCACGATGAGAGCTACCCATACGCAAGCTGCGACTTTCGACTGGCCGAGGAAGTTGATCTTAGTATTTGCGAGGAAGTTGCGGCTGAGACCTGTAGTGAAGGTCATGTTGGCGCAACGGCCGTTCTTAGTGATAAGATCGAATGCGATGCGAGTCAGGAAGACAGCGGTGAAGAAAGAGCAGACGAGGCCGATGATGAGGGTTGTAGCGAAGCCCTTGATCGGACCCGAACCGAAGATGAGAAGGATCACGCCGGTGATGACCGAAGTGAGGTTGGAGTCGAAGATGGCCGAGAAGGCGTTGGAATAACCCTCGGAGATAGCCTGGCGAAGTTTCTTGCCGGTCTTGAGTTCCTCTTTAGTGCGTTCGAAGATAAGCACGTTAGCATCGACAGCCATACCGAGAGCGAGCACGATACCGGCGATACCGGAGAGCGTGAGGACCGCCTGGAGCGAAGCGAGGATACCGAGAGTGAAGAAGAGGTTGAGGATAAGACCGATGTTGGCAACGAGACCCGGGATAACGCCGTAGATGCAGATCATGAAGATCATGAGGAGCACGAGAGCGACGATAAACGAGATGAATCCCTGCTGGATAGCCTCAGCACCGAGAGATGGGCCGATAACGTTGTTGCTGACAACCTTTACCTGAGCCGACATTTTACCGGACTTAAGCACGTTGGCAAGGTCGTTGGCCTCTTCGGGAGTGAAGTTGCCGGTGATTTCGGAAGAACCGCCGGTGATCTCATTGTTGACGTTGGGGAAAGAGTAGACGCGGTTGTCGAGGACGATAGCGATGGGGCGACCGATATTGTTGCGGGTGAGGGTTGCCCATTCGCGGGCACCGCGGTCGTCCATACGCATGTTGACGGTGTTGCCGCGCATGTTGTCATATTCGGACGAAGCAGAAGTTACGACATCACCTTCGAGAGCAGCGTCGCCTTTGAGGGCTACGAGCTGATAGTAGGGAGTAGTTTTGTATTCCTTATCGTTCTTCTTGATGGGGTTGCCCTGAGCGTCGGTGAGGGGGATTTCGACGGGCTTCACTTCCCATACGGCAGAGAAATCGCTGGGGAGTTTAGACTTGGCGAGGGGGGAATTGAGGATAGAATCGACGAGAGCCTGATTAGCGGGAGCGACAAGACCGATTACGGGGCTACCGTCGCGCTGACGGCCTCCGAGGAGTTCGATGAGGTTGGTGTGCTTCACGCTATCCTGAGCAGCGTAAGCCTCAGAGAAGGCTGCAAGCTCGGGGAGGATCTCGTTGTAGTTGTAGACTTCGAAGAATTCGAGGTTGGCCGACGACTTGAGGAGGTCGGTGACACGTTCCGGTTCCTTCACGCCCGGGAGTTCGAGCAGGATCTGACCTGTCTTATCCTGAAGTTTCTGGATGTTGGGAGCTACGACACCGAACTGGTCGATACGAGTGCGGAAGATATTGAAGGCTGCGTCAACCTGAGCGTTGACAGTCTCCTGAAGGGCAGTTGTCACCTCAGCGTTGTTGGAGCCGTTCTTAAGTTTCGACAGATATTCGCCGTCGCGGTTGAAGAGTCCGGCCATAGTTCCGGGTTGGAAGTTAGCTGCGACTTTCTGCACGAAGTCCTTGTCGGAATCCTTGGCACCGGCTTTCTGAGCCTTAGCGATGGCGTCGTTGATCTGGGCGAGCGCCTGCGGACCGGATGCGTACTGGCGAAGGATATCGGGGACAGAGATCTCAAGCACGACGTTCATTCCGCCCTTGAGGTCGAGGCCGAGACCGATTTCCATCTGGCGTACCTGATTGTAGGTGTAGCCGAGATAGACCTTCTCTTTGTCGATAGAGTCGTTGAATTGCTTCAGACTTTGCTTGTAGACGTCGTTGGTGGCGTCGGTTGTGCCGGCGATCTTAGCGGCGTATTCTTCGGCTTTCTTCTCGTAGTGAGAGGTCACGAAGGAGAAGCTGATGTAGAATCCGCAGATAAGAATCAGGAGCACAGCGATGGTGCTGATAAACCCTTTGTTCTGCATTTGTAGATTTTATTGTTATGTTGTTTAATTTTTCCGGAATCGGAGCGAGATATACCGATGCTTGCGAGGGTGTTTAAGGCTCGTGTGGCGGATGGCATAAAAACGCTGAAAAGCGGACGCAAGCGGTTGCGTCTACTTTTCAACTTGCAAAGATAATTCAAATTTTTTAGCAAATGAAGTGTAACGCCTCTTTTTTTGAGTTTATTATAGATTTTTTATGCTTTTCCCCTTATTTTCACGGTATGGAAGGGGGTTAAGCCTCTATAGTTGCAGCTCTGCGGAGTCTTTTGATCCTTTGCTCCTCGGAGTCTTTTGATTCTTTGGGAGCTTTGGGGTTACTCTTCATCGTCGTCTTCTTCCTCCTGTTGGCGGTTGCGGTTGTTGGTGCGACCTTTGGGGAGGGTGGGCTTATTCTTGAGGAGGAGTTCGGGCTTCATCTTGTCGACAGGGGTAGCGAATACGGCCCATGACTCATCTTTGTTCCAGTTTTGCTTGATGTTGATGGCTTTCGGATAGTAGTAGGCTTCTTCGGGTTGGAGTCCGGTGAGGGGGTCGCCGGAGTCCCAGCGCATGTCGGCGTTGCGGTCGTCGATGATGCGTGCGTAGTATTTTCCGGGAGCGAGATATCGGAATTCGGCTTTACCGGCACTGACGGGTGCAAGGGCTAAGTGACTGTCGCTCTGATTGAGGAGTTCAACGTAGGCGGGACGTCCGGTCGGCCAGTCGGTGAGTCGGAGAATCAGAGAACAGTATTGTTTATCTTCTTTTGTACGGAATGACGTTTCGGACTTGCGGTTGTTGAGTCCGTACATCCCGGTGATGGCGAGAGAGTCGATTGTAAGCCGATAGTCGGTAGCTCCTTTCCATGAGTCGCCAATCATGAAACGTCGCGGATTGAGCGAGTCTGCCCGAAGCGGAGGTAAGGGGATGGATCGCCAGATTGTGTCGACTTTCTCTTCAAGATGAATAGCGGTTGTATCAATGCGCAGAGGGGGCACGGAGGTTTCGAAAATCAGGGGACGGTTGATCTCCTGATTTGAACCGTTCTTGAATTCTATTCTCATGAGCGGCGTGGGAGGAGTGACGGAATCGATCGGGGCAGCTTCCTCACCCTTATCGGCCTTTCGTTTTGCTTCGCGGGCGAGTTGCTTGGCCTGCTTTTCGAGTTGTCGGCGGGCATTTTCCTGTGCGCGCTTGATGGCGGTGCGGTCAGTGGTGAGTCGAAGAGTGTCGTTCTTCAGTTGGTATTGCTGAAGGGAATCGAGGCGCATGTAACCTACGTCGAGACGCAGGGTATCGGCTGCTACGAGAGCGGGGCTTCGAAGCCAAAGGGCGATAGTGTCGTTGGTTGCAGATCGTTCGATAATGAAAGGTTCGGAACCTTCCGGCATACCGACAAGATGGAGGGAGGGGAGAGTAGGGTTGGGGTAATGGAAAAGGAGGTTGATGCGAGTGGAGTCGACGCGTTCGTATTTCTCGATATATTGCTGATTGCGGCGAGATTTGGCGGAGCGCAGTATGAGGTCGTTGGGGAGAAAGACGGTGCGGTGCCGCTCTACGACTGTATCGAGCAAACCTGTCTTTAGGTTGAAGATAGAGTCGATTGCAGTGGCCTCGGTGAAAGAGGGGGAGACGTCTACGTCAAGGAAGGCTACCTCCTCTTCCGAGTTGGAGAAGATGTAGTCGGAGTTGGTGTCATCGAGGGCGTAGACGCGGTAGCGTCCCGGGGCAAGGCCTTCGATTGAGAATTGGCCTCGATCGTCGGTGCGTCCTACGTGATCGAAGGGTTTTGTGAATAGGGACTTATGGAGGGATTGGTTGATATTTTGAGGGTTGGCCGATTGCGGAGAGTTATGGGAGTTTTGAGAGGGTTGGGAATATTGGGAGGATAGGGAGGATTCTTCGGGGTCAAGGCGGTGGAGTCCTACGAGCTTTAGCTGCATTGGCTCCATTTCGAGGGCAGAGAGGACTCTGCCTGCGATTCTGAGGGAGTCGAGGGTGGGGCCGGTTGAGAATGTGTAGGAGAAATTTTTGAGTTGGTTGCCTTCATTGAGGTCCTGGATGGCGTCGGCGAAGTCAACGGTGTAGGTAGTGTTGGGTTGGAGGGAATCCTGGAAAGTTACGGTCACTCTGTGGCCTTGAGCGGCGACTCGGGGAATGTTTTTGGAGGGGGGAGATATGATAACCTTTGTAGTCGGGTCTTTTACTTCTATGAGTTCGTCGAAGGTGAGGGTGAAACGTTCTTTATCAACGGGGATATCAACCGAACCCGGAGCGGGGGAAGCTGACATGAAACGCGGCGGACGTTCGTCGCGCGGGCCACCCGAGGGATTGCCGATTGAGGCGCATCCTTCGGCGAGGGCAAGCGTCAATATGAGGAGGAGCGCGGCGAACGCTCCGAAATATCTGTGAGAAATCTTCATGACTGCAAAGTTAATACATTTCCACGGGTCGTGCAATAGATAGCAAATCCTTCTGATATGACAAAACCCCCGCGTCGGAAGTGACGCGGAGGTTTGTGTTGTTGTGGATTGAATGCGAGAAATTAATCCTTCTATTTAAAGGGGGTAAAGGTTTTATAATCAAGAATTTAAATTTCTTGTGCTCAGTGGATTGAACACCTTATTAAACTTCTTATTAAACACCTTATTTTTTAGAGGATTAACGCTCTTGTATTCAGGGGATTATTCCTTGCATTTAGCTGCGATGAAGTGGCGGTTCATGCGGCCGATGTTGTAGAGCTTGATGTTCTTGGGACATTCAGCGGAGCAAGCACCTGTGTTAGTGCAGTTGCCGAAGCCGAGTTCATCCATCTTAGCTACCATAGCGCGGACGCGGCGATCTTTTTCCACTTCGCCCTGGGGGAGGAGAGCGAGCTGGCTCACCTTAGCGCTGACAAAGAGCATAGCGGAGCCGTTTTTGCAGGCAGCGACGCATGCGCCACAGCCGATGCAGCTTGCGGAGTCCATAGCCTCGTCGGCGTTGACCTTAGAGATGGGGAGGTCGTTGGCATCCTGAGCGCCACCGCAATTGAAAGAGACATAGCCGCCGGCCTGCTGGATCTTATCGAAAGCGTTGCGGTCGACCATGAGGTCTTTGATCACGGGGAAGGCAGCCGAACGCCAAGGCTCAACAGTGATAGTCTCACCGTCCTTGAAACGGCGCATGTAGAGCTGGCAGGTAGTGGCGCCGGTAGCGGGGCCATGGGGATGACCATTGATGTATAGCGAGCACATACCGCAGATACCTTCGCGGCAGTCGTGGTCGAACACGATAGGCTCCTCGTGGTTTTCGACGAGCATCTCGTTGAGGATGTCGAGCGTCTCGAGGAAAGAAGTGTCGGGCGTAGTCTCGACATTCATATAAGTCTTGAACTCACCCTTCTCTCGCGGTCCGGCCTGACGCCAGACTTTGAGGTTGACTTTCATTATATTATCTTCCATTGTAAGAAATTCGATTTATGTGTAATTAAGACTTATAGGATCAAGACTTGTAGTTACGTGTCTGAACCTTGATTGCCTCATAGTGGAGAGGTTCGATGATGAGTTCGGGAGCTTTAGAGTCGGAACCCTGATAATCCCAGCAGCTGACGTAGAAATAGTGTTCGTCGTCGCGCTTAGCCTCGCCTTCCTCAGTCTGGTATTCCTCGCGGAAGTGACCGCCGCAGGATTCGTTGCGGTTGAGGGCGTCGTAAGCCATGAGCTGACCCATCGTGATAAAGTCGTTGAGACGGAAAGCCTTGTCGAGTTCGACATTCATACCCTCGGGGGAGCCGGGGATGTAGAGTTCGGTATCGAAGACTTTGCGAAGCTCATTGAGTTCGTTGATTGCCTTTTCGAGGCTCTCCTTAGTACGGGCCATACCGACATTTTCCCACATGATGTGACCGAGTTCCTTATGGATAGAGTCGACGGAGCGGTTGCCCTGAATAGCCATGAGGCGGTCCATCTTTTCCTGACATTTCTTTTCAGCCTCCTCGAATTCGGGGAGCTCAGTAGAGAAGCGGGGAACGCTGATCTGGTCGCTGAGGTAGTTCTGGATAGTGTAGGGGAGGACGAAATAACCGTCGGCGAGACCCTGCATGAGGGCGGAAGCACCGAGGCGGTTAGCGCCGTGGTCGGAGAAGTTACATTCACCGATAGCGAAGAGACCCTTGATCGAAGTCTGGAGTTCGTAGTCGACCCAGATACCACCCATAGTGTAGTGGATAGCGGGGAAGATCATCATCGGGTTGTAATACTTCTCACCATTCTTTTCGCAAGCGAGTTCGCCGGGGTTAACGTCGGTGATTTCCTCATACATGTCGAAGAGGTTGCCGTAGCGCTGGCGAACCTGATCGATTCCGAGGCGGTTGATAGCCTCAGAGAAATCGAGGAATACAGCGAGACCGGTGTTGTTGACACCGAAGCCCTTGTCGCAACGCTCCTTGGCAGCGCGAGAAGCGACGTCGCGGGGGACGAGGTTACCGAAAGCCGGGTAGCGGCGTTCTAGATAATAGTCGCGGTCTTCTTCAGGGATATCGCTACCCTTGATCTGACCTTTCTGAAGCTTCACGGCGTCTTCGAGCTTCTTCGGCACCCAGATACGGCCGTCGTTACGGAGAGACTCAGACATAAGAGTGAGTTTCGACTGCTTGTCGCCGTGGACGGGGATACAGGTCGGGTGGATCTGCACGAAGGCGGGGTTAGCGAAGTAAGCACCCTTACGATAGCAGGCCATAGCAGCGGAGACGTTGCAGGCCATAGCGTTAGTGGAAAGGAAGTAAGTGTTGCCATAACCGCCGGTAGCGATAACGACAGCGTGAGCGGAGAAACGCTCGAACTTACCTGTCACGAGATTCTTTGCGATGATACCGCGAGCACGTTCCACGCCGTCCTTATCCTTCACGAGGACAACGTCGTGCATCTCATAGCGGTTGAAGCTCTTTACCTTGCCAAGCTGGATCTGGCGGTTGAGAGAAGAGTAAGCACCGAGGAGGAGCTGCTGACCGGTCTGACCTTTAGCGTAGAAAGTACGGCTTACCTGAGCGCCACCGAAAGAACGGTTGGCGAGGAGGCCGCCGTATTCGCGAGCGAAAGGCACACCCTGAGCGACACACTGGTCGATGATATTGTTGGAGACTTCAGCGAGGCGATACACGTTAGCTTCGCGAGCGCGATAGTCGCCACCCTTAACAGTATCGTAGAACAGGCGATAAACGGAGTCGCCATCGTTCTGATAATTCTTAGCAGCGTTGATACCGCCCTGTGCAGCGATAGAGTGAGCGCGACGGGGGGAATCCTGAATGCAGAAGTTGAGGACATTGAAACCGAGTTCGCCGAGAGTAGAAGCGGCAGAAGCGCCGGCGAGGCCGGTACCGACGACGATAACGTCGAGTTTACGCTTATTTGCGGGGTTGACGAGTTTCTGATGAGCCTTATAGTTGGTCCATTTCTCAGCGATAGGACCCTCCGGAATCTTGGAGTCAACCGGATTCATTGTTTTTACTTTTGTAATGTCTATAGTTGCCATATCGTCTGAAAAATTTAATTGTTAGTGGCAGCGGGTTCTGCGTCGGCGGGATTGGCAGCGGGCTGAGCAGTTGCTTCCTGCACTTCGACAGCTTCGACAGCTTCAACGTTTTCAGCGCCCTGCGGAGCAGCGCCCATAACGGGAGCGGCGGGAGCTTCGGGAGCGGGAGTGCCGTTAAGATAATTCATGAACTCCTGCATGTGAGTGAAAGCCTTGAGGACTTTCTGGAAATCAGGATTCTGAGCCTGCATAGCTTGTACCTGAGGATTGCTGAGCTGCATCATCTGGTAGTCGATCATCTGAGAGAGCTGATCGTAGGGCATAGCGGAGAGCTGCTGCACAGCGTCGGGACCGAGGTCGTCGAAAACTTCCGGGATGATCATAGACATGTACTGCTGACGGAGGTCTTCATTAGTCTTGTAGTAATCCTTGTTGGCGTTAACAGTGAAGACGATAGCCTCAGCGACGAAGAGGGCGGTAACGATTCCTACCCACCACTGAGCGATACATTTGAGACGGGGGATCCAAACAGTAGAGTCCCAACCTACAGACTGGAACATTGACCAGAAGCCGTGGGTGAGGTGGAACCAGAGAGCGATGAAGCCGATGAGGTAAACAACGATAGTCCAAGGCTGAGCGAAAGCTTCCTGGAGGAAAAGGGTTCCGGCAGTAGCGGGGATGAGAGTGTCACAGCCTGCGACTTCGACGAGCTGCATCTTTGCCCAGAACTGGATGAGGTGGACAACGAGGAAAGCGAGCACGACGATACCGAGCACGAGCATGTTCTGAGAAGACCATTCGACACCGGCGGGGCGCTTGTTGATTGCATAGCGCTCATGACCGCGTGCGCGACGGTTCTGAAGGGTCAGAACGACAGCGTAGATGATGTGTACTACGATGAAGAGAGCCAATCCGGCAGATGCAGCGAGGGCATACCAGTTAGCACCGAGGAACATACAAACGGAGTTGTAAGCGACGGGCCAGATGATGGCTACTGCGTTCATCAAACAGTGAAAAGTCACGAATAGGACGAGCACGGCGCCTGTGACAGCCATGATGAATTTACGTCCTACTGAAGAGTCTGATAACCACATAGTAGTTCGGATGATAGATTAGATATTTTATTTAGTTTATAATTTAATCGTGGTAGTTATGGAAGTTGTTTGAACAACTTCATAGCGGATAAAGCCGGTAGTCATGTGGAGGCACGAGGCACCGATTGATAGCCGGGGTCTATCTGCTAATAAATGCAAAATTATTATAAATTTGCCGATTGGCAAAATATTCTCAGATAAAATTCATCGTGATATCAAAAAATAGGAAAGGTAGTAACATTAAAAAGCCCCGTTTGCGAATTCGCAAACGGGGCTTCCAAAAGAAGTGATTCGGCAGGGATTCGAACCCTGGACCCACAGCTTAGAAGGCTGTTGCTCTATCCAGCTGAGCTACCGAACCGACTTTGGAATGCAAAGTTACGAATTTTTTTTGATATAATCGCAGTTTTGTGGAAAAATTATGATGGAATCTGGTCGAGAAGTTCTTGGAGGGGTTCCATAAAGAAGGGTCGTTCGCGGAGATGGGGATGGGGAAGGGTGAGTTCGTCGGTGTGCATTTCCACTCCTTCAATGGTCATGATGTCGATATCGAGGAATCGGTCGGCATAAGATCCGTCGGGGTTACGATGGTTGTCGAGGAAGTCGGCGGAGTTTTCACCGGCCACATCTTTTCTTACGACGGGTATGAAACGCTGCATATTCTCTTCGGCGAGACGGTTGCCGAGTTCGCGCTCAATCTTCTGAAGAGCGTGCAGGATATCAAGCGGGTCTTCGTCGGAACGAAACACCATTGCGACATTGAGAAACTTATTTTGGGAATCGAATCCCCAGGGTTCGGATTCCATGACGTGAGAGAGTTCGAAATAGCCGAAGCGTCGGCCGATCTCGGCAGCGGCGCGGGAGAGATTTCGGCGACGATCTCCTCGATTGGTTCCTATATTTACGAATACTAAAGGCATTGACATTAAGGGTTTAAAAGAGCGGTAAGACTTTATGCATTAAGACTTAAAAGGAAAAGCATCCTCCCTAACGGAGGGGAGGATGCTTTTTATGTGGTTGATATCGATAAGGCTTAAAGGTTCTATCGATAAGGCTTAAAAGGCCTTAGAGGGTTTTCTTAACTTCGACTTCTTCGAAGGCTTCGATGATATCGCCTTCACGGATGTCGTTGTAGCCCTGAACGGAGAGACCGCAGTCGTAACCGCTCACAACCTCCTTGACGTCGTCCTTGAAGCGCTTAAGCGAACCGAGTTCACCGGTATAGATTACGATACCGTCGCGGACTACGCGCACCTTAGACTGACGTTTGATCTTACCGTCACGCACGATAGCACCGGCGATAGTTCCGACTTTCGAGATGTGATAAGTCTGAAGGACTTCGGCGTTGCCGGTGATTTCCTCCTTGATTTCGGGAGAGAGGAGACCTTCCATAGCGTCCTTGACCTCCTCGATAGCCTTGTAGATGACGGAATAGAGACGAATTTCCACGCCCTCCTTGTCGGCTTCGCGACGGGCAGCGGCAGAGGGGCGCACCTGGAAACCGATGATGATAGCGTCGGAAGCGGCAGCCAGAGTGACATCGCTCTCCGAGATAGCTCCCACGCCCTTATGCAGCACATTAACCTGAATTTCGGGAGTAGAGAGTTTGATGAGCGAATCCGAGAGTGCCTCGATAGAACCATCGACGTCGCCCTTGACGACGAGGTTGAGTTCATGGAAATCATTGAGGGCACGTCGGCGACCGAGTTCCTCAAGACCGGGCCGCTTCTTAGTGCGGAGACTGAGTTCGCGCTGCAGCTGTTCACGTTTACCGGCGATTTCGCGAGCTTCCTGTTCGGTCTCAAGCACGTTGAAAGTATCGCCGGCCTGCGGGGCCCCATTCAGGCCGAGGATGAGCACCGGGACAGCCGGACCGGCCTCCTTGATGCGCTGGTTACGCTCGTTGAACATAGCCTTAACCTTACCATAATGGGTACCTGCGAGCACAACGTCGCCCACGCGGAGGGTACCATTCTGGACGAGTACCGTAGCCACATAACCGCGACCCTTATCGAGGGAAGACTCGATGACAGAACCGACAGCCATACGGTTGGGGTTAGCCTTAAGATCGAGCATTTCGGCTTCGAGGAGCACCTTTTCCATGAGTTCATCAACCCCGATGCCCTTCTTAGCGGAGATATCCTGGCTCTGATACTTACCGCCCCACTCCTCGACGAGATAATTCATGTTGGCAAGTTCCTGCTTGATATTGTCGGGGTTGGCAGCGGGTTTATCAATCTTATTGATGGCGAATACCATGGGGACACCGGCAGCGGAGGCATGGTTGATAGCCTCAATAGTCTGCGGCATGACATTATCGTCGGCAGCGACGATGATGATAGCGAGGTCAGTGACTTTCGCACCACGGGCACGCATAGCGGTGAAAGCCTCGTGGCCGGGAGTGTCGAGGAAAGTGATGTGGCGGCCATCGGCGAGTTTCACATTGTAGGCACCGATATGCTGAGTGATACCACCGGCCTCACCGGCAATTACATTAGCATTACGGATAAAGTCGAGGAGCGAAGTCTTACCATGGTCGACGTGACCCATCACAGTAACGATCGGGGGACGCGGAACGAGATCTTCCTCCTTATCCTCCTCGGAAGCGATAGCTTCGGAGACTTCGGCGGATACATACTCAGTGGTATAACCGAATTCCTCAGCCACGATATTGATGGTCTCAGCGTCGAGACGCTGATTGATCGAAACCATCACGCCGAGATTCATGCAAGTGGCGATGATGGAATTGACCGGAATTTCCATGAGGTTAGCGAGGTCGTTGGCAGTGACGAACTCAGTGATCTTAATGATCTTGCTTTCGGCTGCTTCACGCTGCTGATTGGCGAGTTCGCGGTTGTGGGCTTCCTCACGTTTTTCCTTACGCCATTTGACGCTCTTCTTAGTAGACTTATTCGTGAGACGGGCGAGAGTCTCCTTCACCTGCTTCTGAACGTCTTCCGAGCGCACCTCATTGTTGTGGGCGCCGCCGTTGCGGTTGCCCTGATTTCGGCGGTCATTACGGTTGTTGCCACCGCGATTGTTATTACGGCCATTGCCATTCTGGGAGTTATTGTTCTGACCGTTGTTGCCGTTATTGCCACCCTTACCGTGGTTTCGGCGTTCGTTGGCGACCTGTTGACCGGCCTTTTCGACATCGACCTTCTCCTTACCGATGCGGGTACGCTTACGTTTATCGCCGCCCTGGGTTGCATTCTGCCCATTTTGAGCGCGCGACTTATCGATACGTTCGCGACGGCGTTCCTCCTTAGACTTCTTCTTAGGACGAGTGTTCTGATTAAGGGCAGAGAGGTCGATTTTGCCCAGGATTTTCAATTGCGGACCCTCCTTCTGGAGTTCGGCAGCAGTAGCGGCTGCCGAGATATCCGCGGGCGACGCGGTACGAGGAGCGTCGTTGTTGGCTGATTGCTTATCGGAGTTGTCTTTCATTTCAGGATGCTTTCCAGCCTGCGCGGCCTTCAATTCATTTTCGCGGGCAGCCTTCGCTTCCGCCTCAGCTTTAGCCTTAGCTTCTTGCGCGGCTTTACGTTCGGCCTCAGCTTTAGCCTCGGCGGCCTTTCTTGCGGCCTCCTCGGCGCGAGCCTTTTCGATAGCGGCTTTACGTTGAGCCTCCTCGGCCTCGGCACGGGCTTTACGTTCGGCTTCGAGACGCTTGGCCTCAGCCTTACGCGCCTCTTCCTCAGCCTTAGCGGCCGCAATTTCAGCGGCGCGATCTTTAGCGGCAGCGGCGCGTTTTTCAGAGCGCTGCATGTCGACCGTGGCTTTCACACTTGCGTCCTTGCGGAACTCCTTATGTAGGAGAGCCACAGCGGACTCATCTATGCGGGCGTTGAGATTGTCTTCGACTTCGACGCCATTTTTTCTCAGGAACTCTACGGCAGTAGAGACACTGACATTTAATTCTTTTGCTAACTTGCTTATCTTTTGTCGCATACGTAAGATTTAGAGGTGAGGGCGGAGGGATTGGCTGAGGGGAGACGGAAGAAATCGCCGGAGGGAGAAAAAATCTCCGGGAGCCGCAGGCTTAATCTTCGAATTCAGCGCGAAGCACATTCATGACATGCTCCAGCGTATCATCTTCGAGGTCGGCCTGTTCGAGGACGTGCGGGTCAGCGTTGAGCACAGCCTTAGCGGTGCCGAGACCGAGATCCTTGAGGGCTTCGATCACCCAGCCATCGATTTCATCGCGGAATTCATCGAGATAGATATCTTCCTCGCCCTCCTCAAGGTCGCGATAGACATCGATAGAATAGCCGGTGAGCATAGTGGCGAGTTTGATATTAAGACCGCCCTTACCGATAGCGAGGCTGACTTCCTCAGGATGGAGGAATACTTCAGCCTTCTTTTCCTCCTCATTGATTCGGATAGAGCTGATTTTAGCGGGGCTGAGGGCGCGCTGGATGAAAAGCGCGGGATTATTGGTGAAAGAGATCACGTCGATATTTTCATTGCGGAGTTCGCGAACGATGCCATGGATACGAGAGCCCTTGATACCTACGCAAGTGCCGACGGGGTCGATACGATCATCATAAGACTCGACGGCCACCTTAGCGCGTTCGCCGGGTTTACGAGCGACGGCGCGGATAGTGACGAGACCGTCGTGGATTTCCGGAACCTCCTGCTCGAAGAGACGGCGCATGAAACGCTCATCGGTACGACTGAGGATAACCTTCGGGTTATTATTGGGGTTATCGACGCGCTTGACGATAGCGCGGACCATGTCACCCTTATGGAAGAAATCGCCGGGGATCTGCTCTTCCTTGGGGAGGAGGAGTTCATTCTGCTCCTCATCGAGGAGAAGCATTTCGCGTTTCCAGATCTGATGAACCTCACCAACGATGATTTCACCCTCCTTCTCTTTAAACTTATTATAAATGGCATCTTTCTGGAGGTCGAGAATTTTAGCCTGGAGCGTCTGGCGGAGGCTAAGGATTGCGCGGCGACCGAACTTTTCGAAATAGATCTGCTTAGTGACATCCTCACCGACTTCACATTCGGGGTCGATTTCGCGGGCAGCGGTAATGCCGATCTGACGGTTGGGGTTTTCGACATCGCCATCTTCCACAACTTCGAGATTCTGATAGATTTCGCAGTCGCCCTTATCGGGGTTCATTATGACGTCGAAATTCTCATCAGAGCCGAACATACCCTCCAATACTTTACGGAAAGATTCCTCGAGCACGGAGATCATAGTCGTCTTGTCGATATTCTTGTATTCCTTGAATTCGGCAAATCTATCGACCATATTTACGCTTTCAGCTTTTTTTGCCATTATAATCTAAAAAATTAGTAGTTTTCAAATAAAAAAGGGTTTAAAACTTAAGGTCGTAGGCGGCTCTTTTGACGTCGGAGAAAGGTATTTCCAACTCAAGGCGTTCGATAGCAGGGCGCTTCATACCATCGCGCTTAACCTTCTGTTCGGTTTCGAGGATGAAAGCGTCGTCGCGCAGTTCACGGAGGAGGCCATAGAGCTTCTTGCCGTTGGAAGTGAGGACTTCGATATCATTGCCGACATTTTTCTCCCACTGTCCGCGCACTTTAAAGGGAGCGGTCAGACCGGCGGAACCTACTTCCAATTCGTAGTCTTCCACATCTCTGGGGAACTCCTCCTCGATTCGACGGGAGAGAGCGCTACAGAAATCGATGTCGATAACACCGGGGGAATCTATTTCCACCACAATGTTATTATCGGGGCTGACGGAGAGATCGGTCAGGAAGCAGTCGGTGTCGGCAAGGACACCTTCTACGTAATCTTTAAGTTTTATCTTGTCAATCATGGATTGAGGATTAGAGACATAATAATATGAAATCCGGAGAAGACTTACGTCCCCTCCGGAATTCTTTTGCAAAGTTAACTAAAAATCAGCACAAAAGGAAATCTTTGACTCTTAAGTAGGAGTTAAAAATAGTTAAAAATAGTTAACTAAGAAGGGGAAGTGACGCGATGCGCCAAGTAATAAGTAGTAAGTAATAATGGGGTTCCTATATGTATAATCGATAATTTTGTATCTGTGTTTTTGGATTTTATTTGATGGGGGGAAACGCGGATCCGGCTTGGGGCTTCGCCCCGATGGCCGAGGGCGCGGATTGGTGCGGATTTTTTTTGGCCGCGCCTGTTAGGCGCTTCACTGAACTAAGATATCCGGGGGGTGCGGATGGGTGCGGATGGATGGTGAGCGTCGCTTTGCTCCGCCGGTGCGGATTTGCGACCCGGTGGATGACGTGGATTGTTGGGAGGGGTATTCTTAGTGTTCACGGGGAGTTGTTATTTTTTGATTACAGCTATGAGTCGGCGTCGCGGATGATGTCGGCGATGCGGTCGGTGAGAGGGAGTAGGGCTTCGGGTTGGAAATCGTAGAGCATTCCTTCCTCGGGCTCGTAGACGGGACGCGGCACGTAGAGGGCGGTGATCGGTTGGGAAGTGCTTGTCGGGCCGAACCATAGGTTGGCGCCTTCTCCGTAGGAATCGGGGGTTACGTATAGCATCGGGGTGAGCGGTCGAAGCATCCACTTCGGGGCCCGGTCGCCGAGGGCAGCGAGCAGGCGGTCGCCGGGAGACTCCTCTGAGAGTGGGGCGGGCCAGTCGGCCATTCTCAGAGAATGAAGCCGCATGAAATCCACGGGGAGCTTACAGCAATATATGCAATCGAGTCCCCAATCGGTAGAAGTATGCAGATGTTGGGAGAAATCTTTCAGATGAGAGCAATCCTTCAGAGGAAGAGCTGCTACGGAAGCCGTGGCGAGAGGTTGCAGACCGATGCTGACGAGTTCAGAGAGGGAACTACCCCCGGAGGCGGTCCAGCCTCCGGATTTATAGTCGGGGTAGTCACCGAGCCTGACGGCCACCATCTCAGACAAAGTGTTAAGACGGATATTCATTGTTTCGGATCAAGTTTTTCGGATTAGACCTTTGCGGAAAGCGGGTGACGCTTCCAGATAACGCATACTGACGGGATCGTCGAGAGTCAGGGTAGCGGGGCGGACGCCGTAACCCGAGAGGAGTCCTCCTGTGAAATGGAACTCGATATGGGTGTTAGCTACGGGGATTCGGAGCAGATACTCAGTGAGGCCGTCGATTGCGTAGGTAACGGGAACGGCATTGGGTGTTGATTCCATAATTTCAGCGTTGGATTTGATTGTTTTTGCCATAATATAAAAATGTTTTGGTGGTTAAGATTTTGATTGAAAGTAGATGATGGCTATCATAGCTAATTGAGAAATTTAAACAACTTCTCAGTGGAAATAACTCAAAGTGGAAATAACTCAAAAATGCTATGATAGCTATCAGGGATTGAAAAGAGAGTTAATCGAGTCGTGTCCAGATGTCGGTTTCGGTGGCGGAGGGGCCGGAACCGGTGATTGTGCGGGTGACGGTCCAGATCTGACCGGCTTTAGCATCGGGATTCATACCCGGGCAATCGCGGATAAGGAGAAACCGGGAGCCTTCATCAGCGCCTTGCGGGGCTTGCTCCGAATCCCACATGCGCAGTACGGATTCGGAAAGTTCGTTACCATCGCCCTCGATCCAGATATGGCAAGAACCCTTCAGAGCGATAGCATCCCAGATGAGGATACCGTTGCGAGTAGCCTCCTCGCCGTCGACGCGATCGGAGAAAGAATGCTCCGTAGAGTAGACATAATGGACGACGCGGTCTTCTCCGATGAGGGCACCGCAGTTGGCCCAGCCGAGTCGGTCGAGAGTCGGTTCGCGTTTGATTTCGATATCACCGAAGACGGTATGTATGCAAGTCACGCTCCAACCGAGAGTGTTCTGCCGCTGCGAGATCTGGATTTCCGGATGCTTCGAATAATCGATGCATTGAAGCGCCTCCAAGAGATTTTTACCGGCGAGCAGAAGAGCAGTCTTGGGGACATCCTCACCCGTAAAGAACATTTTAGCCAGACTGATAAGTTTCTCGACCGTCCAAGCACCGGAATGAGCGAGTTCGCGCTTGAACTGCCAGCGGAGCCCTTCGGTGGTGTAGACATACTGAAGTCCCATTTTAGGCACATTGATTTTCATCTTACCGGGGCGTCCGGCCCAGAGGGTACGATTGCCGCGCACCTTAAAATTGGCGATAGCCTGTTCGGCGATGACAGCCTTCGAGAAAGGGAGCCTCTTACGCTGCGACTCGAAATAATCGCTGACCACCTGATTCATACCGCGCTTCTGAAGATATACTCTTGAGGGCTGCGGCACGATGAGGTCGGGATCGACCTCCTTCTGAGTCTCATAGAGCGAGTTGGCGAGGATAGTGAGAGACGTACCGGCGGGAATAGCGGGGATTCCGCAGAATTCATCGCTTTGGTTGCGTTTCGGACCATTGACGGCACGTACTACGGGATTGTTGGTAGAGGCATCCTGCCCGGTGACGAAGAGCATCAGCCACTTACCGGGAGTCGGAGTGAGGCCATCGGGAGCAAAACCGTCGACACCATTAACGAGAAGAGTTGTGAAGGGACGGGCGAGATTCTGGTCGTTGGCTTCGAGAGGGAGCACCGACTGCTGAGCCGAAGAGGGAGAGAGCGCTTCTGCGGTGCGGAAATTAGCGGCGGGTTCGTCGATCATGTAATGATCAACTTCCGGGGAATTTACCTTAACCCTCTTAGCGCGGAGCATCAGATTCATCAGAGGGGTGTCGTCGGAGTTGAAACGGAAGAGCTGTTCGTCGATGTCAGTTTCGATGAGATTACCGGGGTTGATGCCACCGGAGAGTTCTGCTACATTTGAGATAGTATTCATATTTTTAGAGATTAGAGATTAGAGTTTAGAGATTAGAGATTAGAGATTATTTTGCTGAATTGGCGAGGTCGAAGATAGAGGTAGCTTTAGAGCGGCGGGGAGAGGGAGAAGCGTTCAGGTCGGGGGCACCTATCTCTCTCGGACGCAGGCGCTCCTCGATCAAGGCATTGCGACCGGCTCTTTCGCCATCTTTTCTTGCCTGCTCAATAGCTTCTTTAGCTGCTGCGGCATCCATCAGAGGGATGAGGTCATCATCGGGGATTTCACCGGCGAGGATTTGTGCGGCTAAACGGAGGAGACGAGCGACAGTGGTTGCCTCCGGCCGGTTTTGAGGTGCGGCATCCTCTTTAGAACTATCCGGATCAGCCGGCTGACGCTTTCCGGAATCAGAACTCAGAGAGGGATTGGAGGCAACTTGCTCCGGACCATTCTTATCATGCTTTGCAACCTTCGCATTGAGCTCTGCATCATCTTCGGCATTGGATGCTTCAGCAGAATTTAGCACTGCTAAGAGAGCCGCGTCGCCGACATTGGTCGTATCGTAGAGGGGATCCTCCTGCCGGGGGAGCTGCTCCGGTTGAGGAGATTGGGGTTGAGAATTTTGATTTTTTTTCATAATTTTTTTGCTTTTGGCGGTTTTGTTGAAAATCAGTTATTTAAAGACTGTCGTAGCCGGTTTATCAGCGCTGTATCGGTTTTGACACTGCAAAGTTAATACAAAGTTTAGGAAAAATAATGTTTATTTTCCACAAAGTTTTATTATCTTTGCAATGTTAATTTAAAATTAGCATAACTTACACATTAATTATATACAACCACTATAAAAGAGACTAAAAAAATTTTTTATCAAGACAGAATTATGAGAAAGCAAGGAAGTTATTGCGAGTACAAAGCTGAAAGAGAGACAGCGCTCGTGGAATGTTTCCGAAAGAAACTTGGGGAAGTAATGGTAGTAGACCTGAATCAGATATTCCGGGAGGTATCATTGTCGGCGGCTCCACGGTTTTACGTGAGTGAGTCGCATGCGGAGCGAGTGATAGGGTATTATCGGAGGCATGGCATATGGAAAGTCAAAGGGAAGAAACGGATAGAGATGTTTGAAGAGATAGCACGGCGAGTGGATACTGCGATGGAAACTGATGAGGAGCTTACATTTCGAGACGCGATAGAGAAGGTGGTCAATTCGCCGGCACCGGAGTTCTATTTTACGGCACAGACGTGCAGGACCTTAATTTATGAGGCGATGCGGAAGTTGAGGATAGGCGCGTTGCGCAAGTAATAAGTAATAGGCGCAGGGCGCCAAGTAATAAGTAGTAAGTAATAAGTAATAAAATCTGCTTCGGGGGTTGGACTTGGGGAACTTTAATTATTAAATTAAGAATATTGGATTATGAAAGAAATTTATGAATTTTCGGGGGGTACCGGAAGGGAAGCTGCAGAAGTTGCGGCAGTTGAGGATATTCTGATAGAGGATCTATGTCGGATGGAGGATATAGAGCGGGAGTTTGATCCCTTATCGGGACTTAACTCAGTGGGGGAACGCTTCCAGTTGGATATTCCGGATGATATTTTTGAGCCTATTTATCTGCCGATTGCTATGAAAGAGCTTCCACTGATACGGCTGTTGGAAGAGTCGAGGGCCTTCCATGCACTGCCGGCAGACTGGGCTGATAGATGTCTATCAGAAGAAGAGACGCTTAGACTGAGAACTTATTTGCCACAGGATGAGGAGCCGGATCCGATAGAGTTGGCACTGATCGAATTTACCTATCTTAGGATGCTTCATGACTTTCCATTCTGGGCCGTAAATTGTGTCAGTATCAAGAGTAAAGGTGGAGGAGCCGATATCCCATTCAGACTTAACCGGCCGCAGCGACGGCTTGTGGAACATCTGGAAGCGCAACGCTTGGCAGGGGAACCGATCAGGACAATCCTACTAAAGGCGCGACAATGGGGAGGGTCGACCTGCGTGCAGATGTATATGGCATGGCTTCAGCTGATGCATGAGGAAGGACTGAACTCACTGATAATTGCCCATCAAGGTTCGGGATCGGACGAAATCAAAGATATGTTCGACCGCATGTTGGCGGCATATCCCGTCGCTGCGCTCTATTACGGGGGGCATATTCCGGCCGAACCCGGGGAGCAGAAAATCACAGAGAATGTGGGCAAAAGCGGAATGATAACGAGAGTTTGTCCGCGCAACTGCAAGATAAAGATCGGAACGGCCGAGCGACCCGATTCATGCCGAGGAGGAGACTACAACCTTGTGCATCTATCGGAGGTAGGAATCTGGCGCCTAACCGACGGCAAATCACCCGAAGATATCGTGAGGAGCGCGTGCGGAGGAATATTGCTGGCACCGATGACGATGATCGTGTATGAATCAACGGCCAACGGGACGGGCAACTTCTTCCATCGGGAATACTTAGCGGCAACGCGCGGAGAATCGCAATTTCGGCCGCTATTCATAGCGTGGTATGAGATCGATCAATATTCGCTTCCGATAGAAGATGATGAAGAGCGCCGGGAGATTGCCCGTCGATTGTGGATGGGGCGAAAGAGTCAGGCGTCAGGAGAGCGGTATGAATCCGGGGAATATCTATGGCGATTGTGGGAAAAAGGGGCAACGTTAGAGTCCTTGAAATGGTATGTCGAAGAGCGGAAGAAATACAACTGTCATGCCCGTATGGCGGCAGAATATCCGTCGGATGATATCGAGGCGTTCGCACATTCCGGCTCAATCGTGTTTGCGAGAGAGGATGTGGAAGCCATGCGCAAGAGCTGCATGTCGCCCTTGTATGTGGGAGATATAGTATCTGCCGAGGGGGAAGAATCGATCAGAGCGCTCTCATTCCGAGGGAATCCCAATGGTGAACTTGAGATCTGGGAGCGACCCGATGTGGGAGGAATAAGAGACCGCTATGTAGTGACGGTGGATGTCGGCGGCCGATCGGCAAAATCGGACTGGAGTGTGATAGCGGTACTGGACAGAGGTCCTATGATCGATGGGGGAGTGCCCCGGATAGTAGCCCAGTGGCGCGGTCACTGCGATATGGATCAGCTTGCATGGCGGTCGGCACGGGTAGCTGCGTATTATAACAATGCACTTCTCATAATCGAGAGCAACACTTTGGAGAGTCGCGAACCGGCGAGAATGGTTGACGGCGACGAACTACCCTCAATACTGTGCCAGATACGCGATGTCTATCCGAATCTGTATGCGCGTCGGAGCGGAATTGAGAATCTCCGCCACGGTCAGGAGCTAAAGTTGGGGTTCCATACCAACGCCGCTACCAAGCCGATGGTGATTGCGACGTTGATACGAGTGGTGCGCGAAGGGCTTTATGAGGAACGGAGCGATGCAGCTGTGGATGAGTTTCTTACTTATGAGCGACGACCGAACGGGAGTTACGGCGCGATCCTCGGGGCTCATGATGACTTGCTGATGACGCGAGCAATCGGACTGCATGTCGCATTGCATGAGATGGATATGCCGCGTCGGCGGGAGGTACGAGTCGGGAGACGCGGGCGGAGAGGACCGTCTCAGATCTCTGAAGCCGTTTTTTAATTCTTAAATACTTAATTCATAAATAATTCACAAATTAATCATCTTTAAATCAAAAGGAAATTATGAAAAAACAGAAGAGAGTTGCGGAGCCGACAGAACGATTCGGACTTCGCCATCCCGAGCTGCTTGAGGCGGCATCTCGTCATTGGCTGGCTATGGGACAATTCCGCACCGACCGCGAGCGTTGCAAACGCTACTGCTATGGGCGGCAGTGGGACGATATGATAGAGGTGGATGGTCAGCGGATGAAAGAGGAGGACTATATACGGAGTCAGGGGAATGTGCCTCTGAAGAATAATCTTATTCGTCGGTTGGTGAGGAGTGTGTTGGGTGTGTTTCGGAATCAGTATTCGTATCCGGACGCTGGGAAACTGGAACTTCTAAGCTCCGATCCGGATCAGAAACTACTCTATGGGCGGCTCCTGCTTAATGCCGAACGGAACCGACTTGAGGAACTTCATGCGCGAACGATGGAGGAATTTCTGATTTCCGGTTTAGCGGTGCATCGCAAATCCCTTGCGCCACCACCAGAGGGAGCCGGGGGGATGCCGGCGGTGTTGTCGCTGACGAGTTATGTGGCACCGGATAGCTTCTTCCTTGATTCGGCTACGAGAGATATCCGTGGTTGGGATGCGCGGCTTGTAGGTCAGATACATGATGTGGACTTTCCGACACTCTGTGCCTCACTGGCCCGAGGGCCGGAAGATGTGGTGGCATTGCGCGGAATCTACGGAGAGGCGACCGGTCAGTCAGGAGAAACCGAACTGTTTCGCTCCTGTTATGGGATGCCCTCCGGAGGTGGAGCGTTCGGCGGGGAAGACATTGCGGCTATGCGCGACTTTTACCGATCGTCGGCACCGGGGCTGTGTCGGGTAATAGAGATATGGACCAGAGAATCGACCGAGCGCTACCGAATCCATGACCGACGGAGCGGAGAACTCTATAAGATCGAATCAGCGGATTATGACCAATTCCGCACCCGGTATGAGGAAGAGATTGCAGCGGGGCAGATTACGCTGCAATGGATCGTAGATGACGTGTGGCGGTACCATTATCTTTCGCCCTCGGGGCATGTGCTTGCCGAAGGGATTTCTCCGATTCCGGGAGGAGGGCAGCCTTACGTGTGGAAAGCGTATCCCTTTATTGACGGGGAGATACATAGTTTTGTGGCTGATGTGATTGATCAGCAGCGGCATACTAACCGGTTGATAACGCTTTATGATTGGGTGATACGCTCGTCGGCGAAGGGGGTGCTTCTATTTCCGGAAACGGCGCTTCCGGATGATGTGGAGATTGATGATATCAGTGATGAGTGGAGCCGTTTTAATGGGGTGATACTTTTCCGGCCGAAGGCGGGAATGCCTTTGCCGCAGCAGGTTAGCGGGGGAGCTTCGCAGGCGGGGATTACGGATCTGCTTAATATTCAGCTTAAGATGCTGGAGGATGTGAGTGGGGTTAACGGTGCATTAGAGGGGAAGATTAATAGCGGAAGCGTGTCAGGGACGCTGTATAATCAGCAGACTCGGCAGGCTATGACGGCTCTGCTGGATATTCTTGAGAGCTATAACGCTTTTATTCTGGAAGGGGCGCGGCTTGATCTTCGGATTATCGGGTGATACTTCTTGGGGCATATAAGAAAAGGCAAGCTTTTGCTTGCCTTTTCTTTATGAAAATATCCGGGTTAGGATTTTTTGTCGAATTTTTCGAAGATGGAATGTTTGGAGATAAATTCCGGGACAACCTTCTTCATCAGGATAACGGCATCGTCGATTTGTACGGCTCGGGCGTGGGTCTCTAATTGAGAGGCGTAGCCGTTGGCTGAGTCATATTCATACTCTCTTACTTTTGCGCGATAGATGCGGTCGTGGTCGGTGGGGAGAGTGTTTTCTTTTGTAGCCAGAACCTCTTCGTAGAGTTTTTCTCCCGGGCGGAGACCGGTGTATTGGATGGCGATATCGACATCGGGCTGGAAGCCGGCGAGAGAAATCATGCGGCGCGCGAGATCATCGATCTTAACGGGTTCGCCCATGTCGAAGACGAAGATCTGAGTTCCGTCGGCCATAGTGGCGGCTTCCATGACGAGTCGGCAAGCTTCCGGGATAGTCATGAAGAAGCGGCGGATATCGGGATGGGTGACAGTGATGGGACCGCCCTTTTCAATCTGGTCGGCGAAACGAGGGATAACCGAGCCGTTGGAACCGAGGACATTACCGAATCGGGTTGTGACGAAAGTGGTCTTGCCCTTTATGGAACCATTTTCGATAGCGAGGCCGAGGGACTGGACGTAGATTTCAGCCAGACGTTTAGTGCAACCCATGATATTGGTGGGGTTGACGGCTTTGTCGGTGGAGATCATAACCATTCTTTCCACGTCATATTCCACGCATTTATCGGCGACATTGCGCGAGCCGATAACATTGGCGAGGATAGCCTCACAAGGATTCTCCTCCATTAGCGGGACATGCTTATAGGCAGCGGCATGGAAAACAATTTCGGGACGATACTTCTTGAAGACATGGTCGAGGCGCTCCTGATTGCGGACATCTCCAATGATTGGAGAGAAATAGAGACTCGGATACTTCTCTTCGAATTCCAGTCGGACGTTGTGGAGAGGAGTCTCTGCATTATCGAACATAAGAAGATGTTTCACGCCGAGAGTGGCGAGCTGGCGGCAGAGTTCGGAACCGATGGATCCGGCGGCACCGGTCACGAGGACCGTCTTACCGCTCATCATGTTGCGGATCTCGGACATGTTGATTTCAATTTCGGGGCGGCCGAGGAGATCTTCGATTTTGATATTTCGGATAGATCCGGAATTGAACTTGCCATCCTTAATTTCATCGATGCTTGGAGCGAGATAGGTCTTGATTCCCAGACTCAAGCAGGCAGGTATAAGGCCGTTTTTCTCTTCGCGGGCATCGGGGAGATAGGCGAAAAGGATTCCTTCGATATTATTGTGTTCGCGGATACGGACAAGATCGGCGGAATCTTTAAAGTGATATACCGGTTTGCCCATGACGAGATTCTTATTGAGTTCGGTGCTATCACCGGTGACGATGAAACCTTCAACGGAATAGTGGGTAGAGAAACGGAGGCGGGTGAGGGCAGCGACGGATTTATCACCGATACCGTAGACGAGGATACGCTTTTTCCCATCGGAAGATGATCCGCGTTTTGAGAGCCAATATACGGTCAGCATGATAACACGGGTGAGGAGGAGTCCGGCGATAGCGATAAGGAAATCGGAAAAAATGAGAATCATGCCGATTCGAGCGGTGAGCCATGGTTCGAATAGGGAGATACCCATAAGGAGAATAATTTCCTTAATACCGGTAGCCATGCAGATACGTGCGAGGTCGCGGAGAGTTGAGAAACGGATGACAAGTTTGTAGGAACTTGTGACGATGAAACCGAAAATCGAACCGATGAGAGCAATCAGGAGCCAAGTGAGGATAAAGCCATTAGTGAGGATTGCAGAGGCTCCGAGGAGATGGATGAATAGGATGACGAGACCGGACGCAATCATGGAAGTGATTGTGTCGATTGTCAAGACAATTGTCGATCTGAGGTAGTTGTCGGTGGAAAAATTTAACATATTTTAAATCAGGAATATCAGAAAGATAAAGTCGAGTGGTATCCGGAGGGGTACGCTCCGACGTCGGAAAGAAGGCAGAGCCAGAGAAAGGATCTTTCCGACAGAAAGATGAGTCATGCAAAGTTAGCAAAAAATCTACATATATGCAAAATAGATGTAATCCTTTGTTTTTTGGATGGGTTTTGATTTTTTTTCTAACGCGGATCCGGATCGGGGCTTTGCCCCGATAGCCGGGGGGTGCGGATTAGTGCGGATTTTTTTATTTTTTTGATTTGGTTTGGTTCGGGGTTAAGGGTGCGGATGGGAGGTGAGCGGCGCTTCGCTTCGCTGTTGCGGATTGGCGCCCCCCGGGAGTTCGGGAGTTTCAACGTGCTTTTAATTTAATCTGCAAATATGCAAAATAGAGAGTGTTAACGGGGGAGTTTCCATGCGTCGTAATCGTCGGCACACCAAATGGGGCGAGTCGGAGCGGCCCATTGCGGAGAGACGGGGGAGAGGTCAGGGCGTCGGAAACGGCTTTCGATAGCGGCGATATCAAGCAAGAAATGGCTGAACCAAGCGGAGGAGAACTTTTCATCCTTCGCGGCTACCAGTCGGGAGTATAAATCGGGATGGAGCGAGCGGAAGCGCGTGGTGGTGAAGATATACATGGGGATTTCTACATAGAAGGTAGAAATCGCAGGGTCGGGATGAGGGTCTAAAGTAAAACTTCTTCCGGAACGCGAGTCAATATCGTAGACCAATTCTCCATGATCGGGGAGATAGATGACTATTGCATCCTCGTCGCGCACGAGATCGAAGATCATCTTCAATTCACTATCTACATAGCGGAGGGCATTGTCGTAGTCGGCAATTCTACCGAGTTCATAATCAGAGAGATTCTTACTGTCGCGATAATGACCCGGGGTGAAGAACCGGAAATCTTCGGGATAGCGGTTTTTAGAGGGGAAATGCATTCCGATGAGATGGATAATGTCGAGAGAAGGGTAAGAAGGATTGGAGAGGTGAGGCCACTCCTTCTTCAGCAAATCGCTATCGAAAAATTCCATATAATCGTTGCGATAGTCGAAATTCGCACTGCTCAATTTCCGGGAATTCATGATAGTGCCACCGCCGATATCGCCTCCGAGGGGACCGAGTCTCAAAAGAGTAGACTGATTGTCGAACAGCCGGACCTGATAACCGGCCTTTCTAAATAACATGGGCAGTAACGGGGTAGCGGGATTGTCGGATCGGGCAACCTTTACATCGGCGGGCGAGAATAGGAGATCCATCATCTCGATCGTCCAGGGGAAATAGCATATTACATCCGAGAAGCAGATTAAATCACCATTCTCAAATTCCTTCAAAAGATTAGGAGTGGTAGGGAGAGGATAGCCATAAAGTTGAGAATGATGCTTATTATCGGATTCTCCGAGAATCCAGATGATTCTGTCGGGCGGGAGAGAGGAGGGGCTTACCGCGCCGTCGGCCAGAGGTATAGCCTCTTCCATTGATCTGATTCGATCATTCACTTTCCTCTGAACGCTCCAGACCTTAATCAGGCGAGAAATGGAATCATCGCGATTGAAAGAGATAGCATCCAACTTATAAGAAGCGTAATTTCCGAGAAGGAAAATAATGAGGACAATGCTCCGAAATATTCCGTGAAAACGTCGGGAGCGAGCGTCGGCAAAGGTGATAAGTCTCATCCATGCGCGTCGGAAGAGGTCATGGCAGAGAATAGAGAACAGAAGGAAACCGACGAAGACTCCAATGCTTCGCAGATTGAAGAAATATTCCGAGAGGAAACCGGAGGCTTCCCGGAGGTCGGTGTCGAGAAACAGGCGCAGGATGCGATCAGAAAGTCGGCACCGGAACATGAACAACACCCATAATTCGGCAGAGGATATGAGGAAAGCGAAGCTTGTCAGCAAAGCGGCGGAGAATCTGCCCCATCCGTGGTTGCCGAGGAGAAGCAATCCCCGGATAATCATCAGGATTGAGGCTGAGGAAAAGGCTCCTATAATTCCCTTCGGGATGCGATTGAAAAAGAACTCGATACTGCCTCCGGGGGACACCCAGAAATAACCTACGAAGCCGAGGAGGAGGTCGTAGAAGCACAAGGCCCAGAAATTCCGGCAGAGGAAATCGAGGACTCCGTGTATTACGGGGACTGCGTGGGTGAAGGCAGAGAAAGAACCCTTAGACATTACTTTTCCGATAATCTGCGCCATATATTCAGGTGAGAGATATTAAAACGTAGGTGGATACGGTGCTGTATTATAGACAGGGCTAATGTCAGCAAGATGACGAGAGGGAAGGATATGAGGGCGGGAGCGGTATTCCAACCGAGGAATACAGAGAGTTGGATCAGAGGCGCGTGGTAGAGATAGATCTGATAGGAGACGTTGTTTTTATGTCGGAGGAGATTGAGGGATTTCGGAATCAGAGAGAAACCGAGAGTGGCACAACTTAGTGCGACGGGGGTCAGTAAGATCTCACCGTAAGGCTTGAGCTGAGTTGAAATTATGGTCAGAATACATCCTGCGAGAATAAACTTGCCAAGATGCCTGATGAAAAGGGATCTGTAGATATAAATGAGGGCACCGGAATAGAAATAGGAAACCTGACCGAAGAACTGCTGAGAGAGTGTGTAATAGATCAGATTGCCGGAGTTCATGCAAAGCATCATCATTGCCAGCCGGAAAATAATGGAGAGCAAAATGATCGCAATCAGGAAACGAGTTTCATTAAATCGGAACCGGCGCATGACAGTCAGGACGATCGGGACGGAAAGATAGAGACACCATTCAATCTTGAGAGTCCAGAGAGAAGGATTGACAGCAGAGATTGCAAACTGCGGGCCTTCAAACACACCGGGGAGCGAGGGTTGGAGCCAATTGAGGAAGAGACTATTGAATATCAGATACTTCCAAAACTCGGAAGAAGAGAAATAGCTGCTTGCGGAAAGAGAACTTACAAACACCAACCCGAGCGCGGCGAGAAAGATTATGAACAGATACGGAGGCAGGATGCGCCTCATCCTATTACGAAGAAAAATCTTAAACGAGCCGGATTTATGATAAGTAGGGTAGATCAGAAAACCACTTAATGCAAAGAAAGCGCCAACACAATGAAACGGAGAAAGGAAAAAAGGGAGAGAATGTCCGGCCAGAAAATTGTAATGGGTGACGACAACTCCTATGGCGAGGACATAGCGCACGAGATCCATATTCGGATAGTAGGGATTCTGAGAAAAATCCTTCATGTTGTCGGGCATAGGTGCGGGCATAGGTGGTTTTCTGGGGGGAATTATATATCAATGGTCGATTCCGAGAGAACCGACCATTGATAAGAGATTTTATTTTCCGGAATGTGGGTACAGATTCATTATAAGGTATAAGCTTAATAATTGATAATGAATTCGGCCTTCGGGAAACCGGAAATGAAATAAGTGCCGTTGGGATAGAGTCTGGGGTTGATCTGAATTTTACCTTCCCGAGGAGCCGGGAGATCGAGAACAGAGCCGTCGGATGCGGTAAGAGAATAAGAGTTAGAATCTTTCAGACCGGACAGGTTGATATAACCGCTGTAGGCGGCATCAGCGATACGGGGAGAGGCCATTGGATTTTCGACGACAGAGGGATTGCCGGACCCATCGAGGCAGAACTCCGTAAGGCCATAGTAAGAACCGAAGAATATGGAATTAGTCTCCGGGTTGTAGAGGGCACTCAGATAGGTAGTGTTGGGTATCGGGGAGTTGAGGGGGTCGAACTCAGCGATGATCTTAGAGCGGTCGGGGGAAAGGCAAGCGATCTGACCGTTGCCGAAGACGAACCACTTCCGGCCCTCGGCATCGACAGTCATACCGACGGGGCCATTGTCGGCGGCAGAGCCGAAATTATTGATGCAAGCGCCATCGGATTCGCGGATTGGCTGGAGCCATGATATGCGAGGTTTGGCGGAGTTGAAGAGCTCCTCGCGGGAAGTCACGAATACGCCCGACTGAGATCCGATGATGAAGGCACCGTCGTAGGGGTCTTCGATGAAACCGTAGGGCCATTCGAAGAGCTCGACGCTATCGCCATTCTGATCGATGGCATCTTTGAGAACGGCCCATTTATCGTCGGAGGTATCCTCGAGAGTGCCGTTATGGTCGTAGAAGTAAGAATCATACCAAGTGTTATCAGCGAGATGGGCGATGATATTCTTATTCTTCTCCATTTTGGCGGCATGGACGTAGCCGTGCATGGGGGGATTGATGCCCGGAATATTGATAATCTTCATGGGATGGGCATCGTAGTCGACACCCTTCACAACATTACGTCGGTCATCGGCCGTCCAATACCAGAGTTCGGCATGAAGATCGGGGAAAGCGGGTTGCACGAGTCGGTCAAAAGCGGTCCAGAGAGTACCGTCGTTATCAAAATCGAACTCCGAGAAAGCCGTAAGCCCCGTATATATAGAACCGGTCTGTGGGGCGCATACCGAAGCACGGTTAGGATTGGTAGGGGAATAATTGGAACGGGTCATCAACAAGACGTCGGACGGGTCGGCGAGATTCTGTCGGCGGATCCCGGTGATTTCGCCGCGAGTGTAGACGTAATCCTGCAAGACGGGGTCGGGGCATGCTCCATGGGTGTAAGTCTGGGTGATTACATTGGGGCGGATCATCCAACCGGGAGTCATGTTGGTCTTGGCAAGAGTATGGATTGTCCATTCACCATTTTTGAAGGAAGAAAGGCCATCGTTCTGGCAATAGTCGTCGGTGAAATGATGATTTCGGCCGTCACTTCTTGCGATTAATCCATATTTCTCGGAATAATAGAGATATCTGGGCATACCGGCTGCGAGAGCGTTTAATTCAACGATTTCACCGGCATCGGACCATTTGGCGTTGTTTCCGATACCTTCGCGGCTACGAAGCTGGAAGCCGTGACGGGGGCGAAATACCCAGAACTTATCACCATCGAAAGTAGCGAAAACTTTCCATCTTTCAGGGCCGGCCTGCTGATCGGGGGCGGCGACCTGATCCTTCCGGATAGTGGTCAGGACTTCATTGACGTAATTCTTTTCGGCATTAGCCTGCGAGAAATCGATAGATTTACCACGGGCGTTGATGAGATAGATGTTGGCTTCATTATGAGCCATTATACCATCGCGGGTGGGGGAGATGACGGGGAGGTTGCAGAAGCCGGGAGCCACCAGAGAATCGGCGCCCAGATATCTATAATTTGCTGAAGTCGAGCAAATATTGGTCACACGTGCTTCCTCCTCAAGAGGATTCCCGGGGAGAGTCAGGAGATTGACGGAGAACCCGGTAGTCTTGGCGGCGAGCGCCGGACCAACAAAAATCAGAGCATTCTCACTTACGGGATAAAGGCCAAAATCGGATTTTATGGCATCGTCGGAAAGGATACCTGCAGGGGCAGAGGCTGTGGAAGATCGGAGAATGGCAGTATCATTCAATGATACGGGAGCCTTGTCGACAGGGAAAGTGCGTAAGACTCCATCGACAGAGAGAATCATGTAGCCATTAAGAATATTTGCAAAATCGACCTTCTTCGAGAAATTATAGAGATTAGAGATTTCAGCGGACTTCAAGTCGCTGACAATGATGCCATAATCAGTGGCGATCACAGCTTGGCGGCCGTCGGCAGAAAAAGAGATGCTCCTCATTTTTGTGCCACCCGGCTGCTTAAAATTTTTCAGATCTTCATTAGAAAAGATTCGGCCATCGTCGTAGATGAGATCGAAACACCCATTATCATAGGCGAGGGCAAGACACTTTTCAGACTGAGAATATTCAATAGCTGTCACTCCCAGACCGCTGAGGGGCAAAGAAGAGGCGAGAGCCTCCATTCTTGCATCGGGGTCGGACTTGTCGATCCGGCCAACGAAGAACGGAACCTGAGAATAGGGGGTAATAGTTTGGGGGTTTTCGTATAGACCGCCGGATATAAGGGCGTAAACGTAGCGTTCACCTTCAATGAGCTTCTGAACGTTATTGGTGACCTGGTTGTAGCCGCTGACATTCGCAGATCCATAAAGATAGGAATAGATGTCGAGAGCGGGGTGATTGACCCAGGTGCCACTAACATCCGCACGGGAAAAGAGAGACGTAGCGGAAACAGCAACTAACAGAAGAGAATTTTTAAGATTCATGATGTATGTGAGAAGGGGCATCGAGGCCCTTAACGGCTATTAATTTTGAGATAATTCTTGAGATAAGAGAATAGTCGCAGCCGACCTTAGAGGAAATTTACTCTTGGAAAGGCTTTGGCATATCTATCTTAAAACTATAACGCAAAGCGTGGGCGTTTATTATATGGATTTTCCGATTATCGGCTTAAGGCGGCTGATAATGGAATCAGTATATATTTCGGCAGCGGCTTTATTGAGATGAGTATGGTCGAAGAAATGGAGGGAATCGCTTTTAAAAAAAGGATTATCAGCATCGTACCATACACTGCAAGTCTGATTATCATCGGAGAGGGAAAGGAGAGTCCGGCGCAAAAGGGGAGAGTTGCTGCGGAAAATGTAGTCGGGGGTAATCATAATGAAGAGTCTCACTCCCGCCTGCTGACAGATATCTTTAATCGATTTGAGATCATTGAAAATATCATTATCCACGCCTATGGAGTCAGAGCGGGAAATTTTATCTACGGGCAGAAGTGATTGCAGCGGTTTGAACCCCTTATTTTCGATAAGCAAGGGTACGGCTTTACCGCTTTTGTAGAGACATAGATCAATGAGATTTGGATTGAGCAACCACAGATTGGAACGGAACAACACTCTCTCATCAGGGTAATGCTGATCCATAATGGAATCCAACAGCTCCGAGTGGAGACCGTAGAGGGGCTTGAGCAGATCGAACGAGCCCTGATCCTTGCTGACGAAGAGATTGTTGGAATTAATTGCATATAGAATTACTTTCGGTCGATGGCGCTCAAGTAAGAGACGGATCAGAGCGAGGTGGAATTTTATAGAGGCGCCACCTCTTCCGCCGTTGAAGCAAGAGAGGCGTAGCGAGTCGGCTATTTTAACGGGGTCCAAATGGGATTCGGCAGCCGAATTGCCGATGATGATTATATCCTCATCGGCATGTCGGACGATATATTCCACCTTTGAGAAATCGCGGTCGGATCTGTAGAATCCCTTACGGAGGAGACCGGCAGAGAGATCCGCAAGCAGAAGGAGAGAGAGGATTATAGATATCCAGATTATAAAACGCTTCATAATATGCTCATAGGGACAATATGCTCATAGGGAGGAAAAGAGTCAGAAATTGAAATAGATGAAAGGAGAGGTATTGAAATTTCCGAACAGCACGATGAGGAGAATGATGAAAGTGAGGAAAAAAGCACTTCTATAGATAGAGCGTTCGGAGCGGGCCGCGGTTAGAGATCCTGATGGCAAGCCGAGGCGGGACTCGATCCATTCATGGCGACATTCAATGGCCATGAGAATTACAATCATAAGGATGCGTTCGAAGAAAAGAATCTTGCTACCCGGATGGAAAGAATCGTGCTCAGTGAAAATCTTACGGAAGGCAATCATAGAATCGCCTATGGAGCCGGATCGGAAGAAAACTCTGCCCAACAGGACGAGGAAGAAAGTCATTAAGATTTTGAGGATCGTGGTAAAGAGATTTTTGGGGAGGTGGAACCGGGATTTCTTATGCCAAGCAGCCTGGGCGGCCTGAAGAGAGCCGTGATAGGCACCCCAGGCAAAGAAAGTGTAGTCGGCGCCGTGCCAGACACCGGAGAGGAAGAGAGTGATGAAGATATTGAAATAATGGCGGGCTGGGCGTACGCGATTGCCGCCGAGAGGGATGTAGACATAATCGGAGAGCCAGCGAGATAGAGAGACGTGCCAGCGACGCCAGAAATCCCTTACGGAAGTGGCGAGATAAGGCTGACGGAAATTTTGAGTGAGTCGGAATCCCATGCAACGGGCGGCACCGATAGCAATGAGAGAATAACCTCCAAAATCGGAGAAAATCTGGAAGCAGAAAAAGAAAGTGGCCAGAAGAATATCAAGACCGGAGTAGACAGCCAGATTATCGTAGACTCTATCGACATAAGGAGATAGGGACTCGGCAACGCAAAGTTTCATGAAATATCCGAGCGCCATCATTTCGAGACCGGCCATGAGGTGAGAGAAATCGAAAATATGCCGAGACTTGAATTGTGGGAGGAGATCTTTAGCGCGTTCGATGGGGCCTGCTACGAGCTGAGGGAAGAAAGCGAGGAAGAGCAAGACCGTAAGGAGACTTTTTTCAGCCCTTATCGTGGAGCGCCTCACGTCGATGATGTAGCCGAGCGCCTGAAAAGTGAAGAAAGATATGCCTACGGGGAGGAGAATTTCAAAGTGAGGGACATCCATTGCGAGCCCATATCTGACCAAAAATCCAAATACTTCATCAGCAAAGAAAGAGAGATATTTGAACGTGAAAAGAGCAGCGATCAGAATGATAATCGTGGTGGAGAGGATGCGCTTCGCCAATATTGGTTTATCGGCATAATACTCTATAAGACGGGCACCACCCCAAGTGATAACGCCTGCGCCGGCGAGCAATAATCCGAATTCGGGTTGCCAGTTCATGTAGAAATAAAAACTGGCAATCAGAAGCATATAATTTCTTAGTTTTGCTGGCAGAATCCAATAAAGGATCACTACGCAGGGGAAGAAAATAATGAACTGAAATGAATTGAAAAGCATTTTCGGAGCAGTCAGTGTCGGGGGAGGATTGCGTCGAGGATAGAGCGGTCGTTGCGGAGGCGCGGGATTTTGCGCTGGCCACCGAGTTTGCCGTTGCCCTGCTTGTGGAGCCAGCGGTCGAAAGAGCCGGCTTCAACCGGGATTACTTCCGGGGGGTCGAGGAAAATGTCGTCGAAGCGCTTTGCGGCGTAGTCGGAGTTGAGTCGCTTCAATTCGGAGTCGAGGGTAGCGGAGAAGAGAGAGAGGTCGGAAGGTAAACGGTCGAACTCCACGAGCCATTGATGGCGACCTTTAGATCGGCCGTGAGCGTAGAGAGGGCCTGCGGTGTAGTTGCGGATGTGAGCATTTGTGGCACGGCAAGCTGCGGCAATCGCGCGCTCGGCGTTGTTCTCCATCAATTCTTCACCGAAGGCATTGATGAAAGATTTGGTTCGACCTGCCACGCGGATCTTAAGAGGGTCGGTCTGAGTGACTTCAATGGTGTCGCCCAGACGATAGCGCCATAGTCCGTTGCAGGAGGTGATGATCATTTCATAGATGCGGCCCTTTTCCAACTGATCGGCACGTAGAGGGAGGTCGCGCGAAGGGTCGGCATCGAGGGGGAGAAACTCGTAGTATATACCGCGGTCGATGAGGAGTAGCATGCCATCATTGTCGCGGGCAGCCTGAGTGGCGAAGAAGCCTTCCGAGGCGTTGTAGGTCTCGAAGAAATGCATTTTCGCGGGGTCAGTCAGTCGGGCGTATTCAGCGCGGTAGGGTTCGAAAGAGATGCCACCGTGGAAGAAAACCTCCAGATTGGGCCACATTTCGGCTGCAGATGCCTTTCCGGAGATATCGAGAGCCCGTAGGATTACGCGGAGCATCCAAGAGGGGACACCGCTGAGGTTGGTAATGTTGGCCGAGGCAGCGGCTTTGGCGAGGAGGTCGAGTTTGGTGTGCCAATCGCTCAAGAGGGCAACCTTCTTCGACGGGATGCGGAAGAGATTGGCGAGCGGGTTGATATCATCGATAAGAGTGGCGGATAAGTCGCCGATCTTTACGGCAGGATTGGGGGATTTGAGAGCGGATTCAAAGCTGCCACCGAGTATTAAACCTTTACCGCTGAAGAGACGGCTTTCCGGAAAAGAACGGAGGTATTGACCCACGACATCCCGGGCACCGGCGTAATGGTTGACGCGGAGAGAATCGCGAGTGACGGGTATAAACTTCGAGCGACCGCCCGACGTGCCGCTCGACTGGGCGAAATTCAGGCATTTCCCGGGCCAAAGGATAGAAACTTCCCCATTGACGCAGCGCATAATGTCGGCGCGCAGGTCCTCGTAATCCGTGAGCGGGACGGCTTGGGAGAAAGCCAGCCGCGGATCAGTGTTGCGCATAATGCTTTCGAAGTCGTAGCGCCGGCCGTAATCCGTGGTGGCACCTTTGAAAAGGAGCCAACGGAGCTGGCGGAGCTGTATGTCGGCCGTATTGCCTTTCCAGTTGGCAATGCGGTCGGCATCTCGACGGAAGTATAATTTGGCTATGGGGGTTAGATTCATTTTATGGGTTTTCGTTAGCACGTGGCCGACATTTGCGGTTTTGCGTCGGGGGGGGGGATTACAATTGCGGTAGGGAAGCCTGGCGGCGGATGTGGCGGATCTGATAGAGGAGCATAGCGGTTGCTACAATGGTGGATACGCAGTCGCTGATCGGATAGCAAGACCATACGCCGTTGAGTCCGAATTTCGGGGGGAGGATGAGGAGAAGAGGTATCATGAACAGAATCTGACGGGTCAGACTCAGGAATATCGCTTTGCCGGCCATGCCGAGGCTCTGGAAGAAATTGGTAGCTACGATCTGAAATCCTACCATCCAGAAGCCGAGGGTGGTGATAGACAGACAGTTGACGGCGGCTTTGATCTGTTCGGAGTCGGTCATGAACATAGAGGCTACTTTGGCGGGAATGAAATGACCGGTAAGGGCTCCGAGGGTAGTGATGACTACTGACGATCCGGCGGCGAGCCAAAGGGTACGGAACAGACGGTCGAATTTACGAGCGCCATAGTTGTAGCCAATGATGGGCTGCATCCCCTGGCAGATGCCGATGACGATGAATACGAAGATAGTCACAAACCGGTTGAAGACGACGACTGCTGCAATGGCGTTATCACCTCCATATTTCAGCAGAGAATTATTGACGATAGCATTGATGACCGAGCCGGCAACGTTGATAAGAAACGGGGCCATACCTATATAAAGGACTGACCGGATTACGCTCCAATTGAATTTGAAAGTGCCGCGGACGAAATGGAGCGTGTTGTTCTTATTGAAGAAATGGCTCATAACCCAGATTCCGGTGATGAGCATGGAGAGGTCGGTAGCGATTGCGGCACCGCGGATACCCCACTTGAATACGAATAGGAAGAGAGGGGCGAAGATACAGTTGAATACAGCGCCCATGATATTGGTCAGCATAGCCTTTCCGGGATAACCGGAGGCACGCATGACGTTGTTGTAGGAGAAAGTCAGATTGATGAGGACCATACCCGGGAGAATCCAGAGGATAAACTCGCGGGCGTAGGGGAGAGTGGCGGGGGAGGCCCCGAACATTTTCAGAATGGGATCGACAAATATGGCGAATACGGATATATATGCCAGTCCGACGAGAATGGTAAGCTGTACGCTGTTGCCGAGAATTATCTCGGCCATCCGATGGTCTTTCTGTCCGAGGACGATTGATATGCGAGTGGCGGCGCCGGCGCCGATAAGCATACCGAGAGCCGTGGCGAGGGTCATCACGGGGAAAGTGACGGCGATACCGGCGACGACGTTCGGATCGTCGATTGCGTGTGCAATGACGATGGAGTCAATGATGTTGTAGAGGGCGGAGACAACCGTGCCGATCACGGCCGGCAGACTATACTTGATGAGGAGCCGCCACACCGGGGAGTTGGCTAATTCAAGCAGTCGGGAGTCTTGCGCAGGAACTGAAGCGGAATCGGAATTACTCATAAGAGATTGAATTTTTGTTCGGCTCGTTGCCAATCGGAGAGAGAGTCGAGATCGAGACTTCTGTCGGCGGGCATCTCGACGGGGATGATGCGAGGGAGGCGAGAGATTTCATGCAGGCGTAGCAGAGAGGGGTTGATGACGTAGACGGCACCGTTGAACTCCCATACTTTGGGGGCATCCTGCCGGCGGGTGTATAGACCGTCGCCTTTCGAGATGTGCAGGAAACCGTCGGAGTCGGTCTCGAAAGCAGAATAATAGGGGTTGGTGCGTGCTTCGGCGACGCTGACCGCCATTCCGGGCATCTCATCATCCGACGCGGCGTTAGCTGCGGCCTCCTCGTAGGCACGGATGGCATTGATGATGTCGTCGGGGCGGCGGAAAGGGGATGTGGGCTGCAGGAGGACGACAGCATCGTAATCCCGGCCGGCATCGTGGAGCGCGTCGACGGCATGCAGAATAGCATCGCGGGAAGAAGCGGTGTCAGAAGCCAATTCCGCAGGGCGCATGAACGGGACAGATGCTCCATATTCCCTTGCCACGCGGGCTATCTCTTCTGAATCCGTAGTCACCACGACGTCATCCACCGGGGCACCGGCATCGAGGGCATGCCTTATGGAATGTCCTATTAAGGGAACGCCTGCGAGGGGCTTAATGTTTTTTCCGGGGATACCTTTGCTGCCCCCGCGAGCCGGAATCAGATAAAGATAATTCATGAATGGAAGTGTTTTTGAGGGAATTTTCGGAAGGGGAAGGAGAGGATAATGTCGGCCATTCGCCGGGAAGTGGCCTCTCCGGCATAGGGATTGGGTGAGGAGGCGGCAATAGCGCGATGATCGGGAGAGACCAGACGTCGCAGCCCTCTACGGATGGAATCGTAGTCGGAGGAGCAATGAAGCACGGCGGCTCCGTGTTCGCGTCCTTGCTGGCGCCTGCCGATGTCAAGGCTTCCGACTCCGAGGGAGGGGGTCTCGACGAGCGCGCTTGAGGAATTGCCGACGACGCCGCTGCTGAGGGCTACTGCCGAGAGATAGCGCCGCTTGCCGAGAGAGGGTACTACTTTTACCCTGTCGGGGTGGCGAGCTTCAAACTCATGAAGCGAGCGGATCAGCGGAGCGGGATCAACGTCGGAATTAGGGTAGGTGATTATGAATCTGAAGTCGGGTGGCATCTCTTCGAGAGCACGGAGGAGATTCTCCTGCACTTCGAGCGGATCGGCATCCTCGAGGGTAGCAGCGTGGAGGGTAACGACCAGAAAACTTTCACCCGGATTCCAGCCGTCGAGAGACCGGGAGAGTTCGGGGAGCGACATGCGGCTGACATTCATCGAGTTTTCCACTCCGAGGGCTCCGATCGGATGGACATCGGCGGGATTTTCGCCCATCTGCAATATCCGGGCGGCGCAGAGTTGCGTCTCAGGGAAATGGAGGGTAGCCATCTTAGTGATTGCATGGCGGACGGAATCGTCGAATGCACCTTCCGAGACGGTGCCACCGGCTATATGGACGATAGGGATACCGCTGAGGAGGGCAGCNGAGGCAACGCCGAGCATTTCGCANCGGTCGCCGAGAATTACGATTGCATCNGGGCGGAGGTCGGCGAGAGCATCGGCGGCTCCGGCGGCGGCACGGCTCATTATCTGCGGAGCGGCACCGGCAGCCGGGAAGATGGCGGCCGGTTGGAAACCGTCGCGCCGGATTTCCTCAATCGTGTTGCCCATCTCCGGCATCAGATGCTGATGAGTGGCCATAACGGCNACGTCAGCCCCCCGATCTTTCAGAAGGGAGGCCAAGGGCTGCAGAAGGCCCCAGTCAGCGCGGGTGCCGGTGGCGATTGCAATTTTCATATGAGTTCGTCGTAGAGATAGTCGCGAGAGGCAGTAGTGCCGATGATTTCGTCCCAGCGCATTGGAGAGATGCCATTGCCGGGGCGNTTAACGGTGATGTTTTCTTGGGTGAAAGTTTCNCCCTTCTTAATCGGGCGNGCTGCNACGATGCTCTTGCGNGCTACGGTGATATTGGGGAGTTCGGAAGGAGCGGGGTGTTTGTCGCCGGTGCCCATGGCGGCTTCGATGTGTCGCACCTGCTCTACGAGCGAGGCCAATTCATCGGGTTCGAGCGAGGCCTTATGGTCGGGNCCCGGGAGCAGACGGGAGAGAGTGAAATGCTTTTCGATTACTTCGGCTCCCAAGGCGGCCGCCGCAAGGCTTACTTCCANNCCGCGGGTATGGTCGGAATAACCTACGCGCACNCCGAGNCGGTCGCGGATGGCGAGCATCGCGCGAAGGTTGACGTCGGGGTATGGGCAGGGGTATTCGGTGGTGCAATGCAGCACGATGATATCATCTTTTGTGAGGGNAGACTCGGAAGGGTAGTCGGGGTGAGAGNCCGTCAGAATCATAACAGCGTCTTCGATTTCCTCCATTGTAGACATTCCGGTGGAGAGAATAACGGGTTGGCCGGCTTTGGCAATCTTGCGGAGATAGGGGAGATTGGTGATTTCGCCGCTGGGCACCTTCATCCAATCCTGACCGAGGGAGGCGAGAAGATCGATAGAGACNAGATCGAAGGGGGTCGACATAAACCCGATACCCTCCTCTTCGCANAGGCTTTTCAGACCGGCGTAATCNTCGAGAGGGAGATGAATAGCCTTACACATTTCGAGTTGCGACTCGGNTTCGCCGGTAGTGGATTTCTGATATTCCGCTTTAGGGGCAAAGGAGGAGATGACGAGTTCGGGNCGNGCCGTCTGGAACTTTACGTAATCGGCNCCGGCCTTTTTGGCGGCNTTCACCATCTCGCGGGCGAGACGCAGGTCGCCGTTGTGGTTGACGCCGGCTTCNGCGATTATAATTATATGTTTGTCAGNCATTTGGTNGTGTNGNTTTAGATCTTGACGGGTTCGTTGTCGAAGAATATTGCTTCCTTCTGNTATCGGGCCATCAGAGTGCCGGAGATCCAGTCGTCGCAGGGAGATACGCTGAGATCGAGTGCTTCGCGGATGATGTAGTCAGTGATTGGCGCTCCGGCAAAGATGGAGCAAAGGACNCCACCGCCAAGGCGGGGGTTGATTTCCATGAGCATGAAGCGCTCTTTATCGGTATCTTCGAGAAACTGAAGAGTGACCGGGCCGCGGAATCCGAAGTTATCGATTACCCGGCGGCTCATTTCGATGAGGCGTTGGGAGCGGAGAGTGCGGGTGCGGGTGACTTCTCCGCCCATTACTTCGAGTCGGATGCGCGGGACAGTAGCGAGAATCTCACCTGCCTGCGAGATATAGCAATCGACGGTGTATTCGCGATTGTGTTCGATATATTCCTGCACGAGATAATCCTGAAGATTTTCGAGGTGCATGAGGGCTTCGATGGTATGGAACACCTTGATACCTCTTGAAGCGGAGCCGTGGCGNGGCTTAGCGATAGCGGGCAATTCGGCATTGAGGACGGAATACGTGCGCGGAATGGGAATCTCGGCCTCCTTGAAAAGTTTGGCAGCCTCCACCTTATCGAACATGACTTCGGCCAGCCCCGGTTCCGGGACGGGGACAAAGACTCCGGGGAGTTCCTTACGGCAGCGAGCGGCCACTTCGATTGCGCCGTCGACGAAGGGNAGGATGATGCCGACCTCCTGTTCGCGGCAGATGCGGCANATGTCGTCGACGACATCCGGGTCGCTCCATTTAAGGCCNACGATGACCTCGCCGATAACGGCGATCGGGACCTCGGCGATGAGTTCGTAACTAAGGATTTTCACGTCGTGGCCGAGGCGCTTGCCGGAACGGATGAGTTGTTCGGCCATAGAGACGCGGCGTGCGCCTCCGAGCATGAGTATGGTGATGGGCTTTTTCATTTGCCTTGATAGAGAGGGGGTTATACGTTGTAGATATTGGCTTTGTAGCGGGCGAGATTTGCGGGGTCGGTAAACCAATCGATTGTGCGGGAGAGTCCCTCCTCGATAGTCACTTGCGGGCGCCAGTCGGTGAGTTCGGTGATTTTTGAATTGTCGCCGCAAAGGCGGAACACTTCGCTACCGGCGGGGCGGATACGTGCGGGATCGCGCACCCATTCNACGTCGANATTCATGAGGCGGGCGATAGTNGAGAGTGTATCCTGCATGGATATTTCAGTNCCGGTCGATATATTGACTTCCTGTCCGATTGTGAGNGGGGAGCGAGCGAGGGCGATGAACCCACGGGCGGTGTCGCTGACGAAATTGAAGTCGCGTGTGGGAGAGAGGTCGCCGACCTTAATCTTAGTTTCNCCGGANGCTATCTGGGAGATAATCGTGGGGATTATGGCGCGTGCCGACTGCCGGGGGCCGTAGGTNTTGAANGGACGGACGATTGTCAGGGGCATCTCGAAGGCGTTGTAGAAGCTCATGGCAATGGCGTCGGCGCCAATCTTGGAAGCCGAGTAGGGGCTTTGCGGCTGGCGGGGGTGATTTTCGTCGATAGGGACGTAGCGGGCGGTGCCGTAGACCTCCGAAGTGGAAGTGACGAGGAGGCGATCGGTGGCGGCATCGCGGCAAGCCTGACAGATGTTGAGGGTGCCTTTGACGTTGGTGTCGACGTAGGAGTCGGGAGCGACGTAGGAATAGGGGATNGCGATGAGAGCTGCGAGATGGAAAACNGTGTCGGCACCCTTNACGAACTCCCGGCAGAAATTGGGGTCGCGGACNTCGCCCGTGACTATCTCAAGATTCGGATGGGAAATGCCTTCGAGCCAACCCCAGTTGTTGAAAGAATTATATTGAGCCAGGGCACGGACGTGGCACCCTTCGGCGAGAAGGGCTTCCGTAAGATGCGAGCCGATGAAACCGTCGGCTCCGGTCACTGCTACGTTTTTCATTATCTTGATTCTGTCTGTGNGATATTCTGAATTATGGTATTGATAGGNGNAAGAGGAGAGGTNGNGGNGGAGNGGAGCGGCTGCCGATTTACTGCCCGATATGGAATCGGGCGGAATCGAACGACATTATGTGGCGTCGCTTCTTCTCCTCTACAATTTCCGAGATTTTGAGGAAAATAGCAGTCTCTTCGACATTACCGAATGCGTCGTTGATAGCTGTGCCAAACATTTTCATTGTCGGGGAGAGCGACATGTAGGCGTTGACGAGTGGGGGGATGTTCTTACCCATATTTCGGATGCGGGTGTGGAGAATCTTATAGTCTTCGCGAAAGTCGGCACCCGAGAAGATGGCGCGTATGTCGTCGGAGTCGGCACGTGACGGGAGGGGNTTGAGGGGTTCGACGAGGGCGTTGCGGTCATAGAAATGCTTGCGCAGGAATCCGAGAATCATGTCGCGGCCGGTCTCGCCGTAGGAGGGGTACATGGTGACCTTACCGAAGAGGTATTGGATTTCGGGATGTAATACGGTGAGGGCTCCGAGTCCGTCCCAGAGATTATCGAGAGAATAAAGGGCTTTCTGTCCGGCTCCGGAAGCNTGATAGCCAACGGAGACGAAGGAACGGCCGAGTTCGATGGTAGAGGGGAGATAGTCGGAGAGGAATTCATCGGAGAATCGGAACATGTGGGATGTGGCGATGCGGGGGATTCCGTTGTCGATACGGACGTCGGCTCCGAGGATGAAGCGGTAGCCACCTACGATTTCCTGAGCGGTAGGGTCCCAGACAATCAGTTGGCGGCAGGGGGGATCCATGAGGTCGAATTCATCGATGTCGCATTCTTTACCTGTGCCGCCTCCGGCAGCGCGGAACGCCTCTTCACGCAGGCGTCCGATTTCGCGCATGGTGGCGGGAGCATTGTGGGCGTCGATGATGTAGATGAGGTTGTTGGCCTTATTGGTCTGTCGGAGCAGGCGTTCAGGCGTCAGTTCCGCGAGGATTGCCTCGCGCTCTATTTTCGGGATTATTTCCTCCATTATTGAGAGTCTGTTACATTCAGATTAGTCTCCGCGCTTGGGAAGAAGCGTCGGAGGGATTGTCGCTGAAACTGCAAAGATAATAAATATCGTTCAGAAAAGGGGTGTGTAGGCTCAAAAAACCGTCCTCCGTCAGTTGCGCACCCATGTATAATGGCTCTTTCTGGAGGGGTAATGATTGAGGAAGAAGAGGAAATTGCCAATCGGACGCCANAGGAGGAAGGGGATAACGGCCCAGAATAGCCTTACGGNTTCGAGTCGGGAGGCGAGGCGNCGGTAGGCGAAGATTTCGATGAGCCAGAAGATGAGGATGATGAGGAGGGCTGCGCAGCCTACAGACAGGAGGGGGATTATTTCGGGAGTCCAATTTCCGGCAGCGANGGCGGGGACGGCGATGCCGATCATCGCGCATGCCCAGACGGCTCCGAGGAGGAGAATCCAGTTGGNCCAAGAGAGGAGGGCGGAGCGGAGGAAGGGAGCTTTCGGAAGGTAGCGNCGGGTGAACCGGTAGCGGTCTTTATAATCGACATACATGCGATTGGCTACGGCTCCCCAGCGGGTGTCGACGAAAGAGTCGTGATTGAGGACAAGGCAGCCGTCGGCACCGTTGCTGATCTCATTGATGAAGATATCGTCGTCGCCATCCATGAGGGTGATGGAGGCGGAATANCCCTTTACGTCGAAAAAGAGGCTGCGACGGAAGGCGAGGTTATAGCCATCGCCGCGGTAGGGTGAGCCTTTGACGGCCTCATCCATCCATTGGGCGGAGGTCAGNATGGAATCCATCTGNCGATACCACTTTGCAGGNCCCGTAAAGTCGTTGAAGACGGGATGGACGTAGCCGCAGACGATGTTGATTTCGGAGTCGGCGAAGGGTTCGGCGAGACTGCGGAGCCACTTGTCGGAACGGGGCATGACGGAGGTNGAGGTAGTCACTACGANCTCCTTTACGGCTCTTTTGATGCCGAGGGTCTGGGCGAGTTTGCGTCGGCTGAGATTNTGGGACCCGGGGGGGATAAAAGTAAGATGCAGATTATCTACGTTTTCAAATCTGCCGGAAATCATAGCAGTGGCCTCGGCGGAAGCNTCGCATACGAGGATTACCTCGAAGTCGGGGTAATCCTGCGAGAGGAGGGTGTCGACATATTCATCGAGGTGGTCCTCATCGCGTTGCACGTAGGCTACGACTGACAGTCCGGGCAGAGCGTTCTGTCCGGTAGGGCGGGATTCATAGCCGGCGATTTTCCGCCANATAGCGGGTCCGGTGAGGAATCCGGCGACGGCCATGACCACTAAGAGAAATATAATCAGAANGGCCATAAGTATTTCTTATTTTCAAGAGCTACTTAATATGAAAAGAATAAATCAGAAATCGGAGAAGAGGCGCGGCTTGAAGACGAGTCCGACGCGGAGTCGGGAATGGAACTGATTGTAGTCGAGGAGGTTTTCGCCNTAGCCGTTGTAATATTGGGCGAAGAGGTTGACATTCGACTTCTCGGCTACGAGCCATGATAGTTCGGCGATGGTGTTCCAATTGAAGAAATTACCTTTGCGCTTCACGAAGGTGACACCACCTTGCCAACGCTTATTGCTGCTGGTCAGTTCGAACCCCATCTGGAANAGTCCGGCATAATATAGGAGGTCTTTATTATTCATGCCGTCGACGATAGGGATCCAATACTTCGCATGGACCATCAGCCAGTCGCTGACTGCGGCCGAACCCGAGAGGGCGATGCGATTCCAAGAGCGGGAATCGTCGCCGTCGCGNCCGTTGGATTCATGCTCGANGATGAGGGACATCTTACCGATGTAGCGATCGCGCGAGAAGAAGGGTTTGGTGAGTCCGATACCCGGGTTGAAATTCATGTCGCGCATGGGCATAGAGTTCTGGAAGACGTTCCAGAAGGTCTTCTGGGTATAAAAGAGGTAAAGGTAAGTGCCCCANGGGAGAGTAGAGTTGGTAAGGCGGATAGCCAGGGAAATCTGGAACTTTACGTCGGAGTTCATTTTGGTNGGTTTCTGGCCGATAGCNGTTCCGACGGTGAAATAGTTATCCTTATATAGGCCGAAGAAAGGNCCGTTGTAGGACCGCTTTACGGAGTCGGTCATTTCTTCGGAATCCCGGGCGCTGATAATCTGGGCTTGAGAGGCCAATGCGAAGCCCGCNATGANAGAGATGAGAAGGAGAAATCGTCTGAGCATTGCAATTAGGCGCGTTGCGCCAAGTATTAGGCGCAGAGCGCCAAGTATTAAGTAATAAGTAATAGGCGCGTTGCGCCAAGTAATAAGTATTAAGTAATAAGTAATAGGCGATAAGTAATAAGTAATAGAATAGCTTCGGAGGTTGNGNTTGCGAANCTTATGNTATTCTTATTGACTTATGTTATTTCTTATTCTTGNGGGTTGTTTAGTTGGGGNAAAGGNTGGGNTGATGGTGGAATCCGGCGGGGTGAGGAGGCTTTACTTGCCGACTTCGACTTTCTGAGTCGGAGGGAGGGTGGCATTGCGCTCTTCNACGGCTTTTTCGACATTGTCGGCGAGGGTGCGGAAAGCGGCGGCTTCGGGGGAGACCATCGANTCGGCGCCGGTAAGGGCGGCGGCCTGAAGGCTGAGGGAGGTNGGATTGCCGGNGTCNGCGTCNTCGCGGATTCCGGCTACGAGAGGAATCTCGGCCAGGAGTCGGACATCGAGTTCTTCAGCAAGGCGGCGTGCGCCTCCCTGACCGAAGATATAGTATTTCTCGTCGGGATGGATTTCAGGGGTGAAATAGGCCATATTTTCGACGATTCCGAGGATGGGGACGTTGACTTTGTCGCCGCGGAACATNGCGATACCCTTGCGGGCGTCGGCGAGAGCGACTTCCTGGGGGGTGGATACTACTACTACGCCTGTTATGGCGAGTGTCTGGACNAGAGTCAGNTGGATATCCGACGTGCCGGGGGGCATGTCGATAAGGAAATAGTCGAGGTCGCCCCACCAGGCGTCGCCNATGAGTTGCTTAAGGGCGTTGGANGCCATNGANCCGCGCCATAGCACTGCGGCATCNTTGTCGACGACGAAACCNATGGAGAGCATTTTGATGCCGTATTTCTCTACGGGTTCGATCCAGTCGCGCCCTTCCTGATTGACCATATAGAGCGCTTCGCCTTCGACTCCGAACATTTTGGGCATTGAGGGGCCGAATATGTCGGCGTCGAGGAGTCCGACTTTATAGCCCTTTGCGGCGAGGGCGATGGCAAGGTTGGCGGCTACGGTAGATTTGCCGACGCCGCCTTTGCCTGATGAGACTCCGATGATGTTCTTCACTCCGGGGAGCAATTTGGCNGGAGCCTGGGGGATTGCCTGGCGGAATGTGGCTGCNATGTTGCCTTTGATTTCGAGTTCGGGGCCGAGAGCTTGTTGGAGNGCGGCTTCGGCGCTTCTTACTACTGACTTCACGAAGGGATCGGTCGGTTTGTCGAAGAGGATAGAGAAGCTGACTTTATTGCCATCGATGCGGAGGTCGTCGGCGATCATTTCGTTTTCGACGAGGCTTTTGCCGTTGCCGGGGTAGCGGACGTTTTTCAGGACGTCGAGTATCAGATTGNGATAGAGTTGCATATTNAGTCGGGGAATTTTCAGTNGGGGGAATTGAGAGAGTCTTTGAGTTTAAACGCTCTCTTGAGAGTTGCGGTTGTGGGATATGGCGTCGAAGCGCGGGATTGCGCGGTAGTCGTCGCGGTCGAGGTCGGAGACGTCGGGTTCCTGCAGNGNGCCTTCCTTGATACGGAAGGATAGGAATTTNATCGACTTGCCGCGTGATAGCCATTGAGTCTCGTAGGCAGTGCGGATGCGGGTCGTGGCGTCGTCGCGGCCTTCGTTGTGGAGGTCGGCGGAGATGTCGAGAATCTCCATGCCGTTGAGTTCTACGAGGCGTCGTGTATATTCAAACAGGAAAGGGGAGTCGGTCTTCAGATTGATGATTCCNCCGGNGCGGAGGATATTGCGGTAGGCGGAGAGAAGGCGTGTTGAGGTAAGGCGTTTGTTGACCTTCTTCATCTGAGGGTCNGGGAAGGTGATCCAGAGTTCGTCGACCTCTGCCGGTGCGAAGAAATTCTCGATGAGNTGAATTTCGGTGCGCAGGAAGGCGGCGTTGGGGATATCCTCGTCGAGAGCCTGTCGGGCACCGGTGTACATNCGGGCACCTTTGATGTCGATTCCGATGAAGAGACGGTCGGGGTTGACGCGGGCGAGGCCAACGGTGTATTCCCCTTTGCCGCAGCCGAGNTCGAGTANGAGGGGCTTATCAGTATGGAAGAAATCATCGCGCCATTTTCCTTTGAGGGAGAAGCCTCCGGCGAGGAGGGTGTCGCGCGGACATTCCACGACGTTGCGCATCGTGGCCATTTCTGCGAATTTCTTTAGTTTGTTTTTTCCCATAAGAGTTTAAGTATGTTTCTCTTTAAGAATCTACTTAATTGAGGATTATCAGTCGGACTCCCCTNNNGGGAGGAGNGGCGAAAATGTCAAACCCCGGATGGGAATCGCCTTNGGGGACGGACTCATCCGGGGAGGGTGGAGATATCGTTACAGTATGATTTTGGAGCCTTTGAAGTCGTCGGCTGTCTTGACGCTGACGATGATTACTCCGCGGGGGAGGTCGGTCACGTCGATTTCAGCGTGGTTGTCGCCGGCGGGGATGTCGAGGAGCATGTGGCCGGCGGTGTCGTAAAGCGCAGCGGCGGTTATGGGTTTCGGGGCGTCGATTATGAGGCGTCCTGCAGCTATACGGATTGATATAGCTGAATCGTTGGCGACGGGAATCTCTTCGACGTCGGTAAGATAGTCGGAATAGATGTCGAATAATCCCCAGACGGGATGATTCTGCCANCCCTCTTCAAAATGGTCGGCNACTTTGAGTCGGACGGTGGAGGGGTCGAGGCCGGCAAAAGTATTCTCTTCNACGGCNGGGATGTTGCCGTCGAGGGCTGTGGCGTCGATATGAGAGAGATTGACTGTGCCTTTGAAGGCGTTCTCATCGATCGAGATGAGATCCTGGCCGAAAATCATTGTGGAAGCTCCGGAGTTGGCGAGAGCGTATTTACCGATGGAGCCTGCTTGAGTGATCAGACCGTTGGGCGTAAGGCTNTAGCAGTTGGCTGCGAAGAGGTCGGGTAGATTTTCGGGAGCACCCTGAAGAGTGGTGAGGGAATTGCAGTTCATGAGAGTGCCGACGTCGAAGCGTGCGTTGGGNCCGACGCTGAGGTAGACGAGATTGTGGAGGTCGGCCAGAGCGAAGGGTGCCAGATTGCGGGCTTCGGGGAGTTCGAGGCTTTCGATTCCGGAGTTGGCGAGGGCACGGGTCTCTATGTTGAGGACTGCGGGGAGGTCGAGGGTGCGGAGGGATTGGGCTCCGGCAAGACAATCTTCGGGGAGAGTGGCGACGCGGGTGTCGGCGATGTTGATGCTGACCAGAGCCGGGCAATCAGCGAAAGCACCGCGTCCGAGACTGAGGAGGGAGTAGGGNAGATTGACGCGTTTCAGGTTGTGGCAGCCATAGAAAGCATAGTCGCCGATAGANGNNACGCCTTCGGGGATGGTGATTTCCTCAATNTGGCTTCCGGCAAGGGCTCCTGCTTCGATGGCCGTNATCTTGGCGGGGAGCAGAATCTTCTTGTAGGGGGCTTTGAAGAGGATNTATGAGGGGAGATGTCCGGCCTTGAAAGAGGCTTGTCCGAGATGGATGGGGGCATCAGCCTGNAGGTCGGCTATTGCAACGCCGNCCAGGTCGAGAGTTTCCGGAGGAGNGGGGAGGGCACGCAGCGCGTTGAGATCGCGTGCGTCAGCGCGACCGGTGATTATGAGTTCGGAATCCGGTGTGGCGGATGCGAGACGATCGGCGAGCTGTCCCGGTTCGATGCTGATAGTGACGGCGGAGACCGGGAATATNGCGGCGGCGCAGAGGCCGGCTGTCAGGATGCGTGATAATAGGGACTTCATGTAAGTCTTCATATGATTGAGATTGCGACTTTAATTCATTACCAAAATTTTGGCTACGTTGGATTCTCCTGATCCGGAGGCCGGAGATGATAGCACGTANTAGACGCCCGTGTTGACGCGGCGATTGTCGAGATTCAGGATATCCCATTGAATCGAGCCGCTCTCGGCGCGACCGAGTTCGCGGACGAGGTTGCCGGTGGCGTCAACAATTTTTACGAGAGAGTTGTCGGGCAGGCCGTCGATTGTGACCCATCCGTAGTAATCGGGAGCTACGGGGTTGGGGTAAGCGCGGACCTGATCATCTTCGGGTCGGTTGGCNCCGTCGCCTCCGATGAAGAATTCTGCGAGCCCGAGGTCGGTAGAAACCATCATTGACTTCGTGGCGGGGTTGAAGCAGAGATTGTAGATGTAGTTGGAGGGGAGTCCGGAGTTGTCGGAGGTAAATTCTGCATATACGGTCTTGCCGTCGCCGGAGGTGACAATGATGCCTGCTCCTGCTGAGCCGAACCATTTGCGACCTTGNTCGTCGGTGACGATAGCGCGGACTCCGACGCCGTTAAGGAGATAGTCGGCGAGAGATGTGCCGTCGTTGCGAGCTACTTTGATCCGGTTGACGCTGGTCTGACCGCGCAGGATGCTTTGGGGCTGGAGGTAGTAGACTCCGCTGTTGGTGCCGAACCATACGAATCCGGTGGAGGGGTCTTCGTAGAGGCAGTTGGTGCCGAAGAGGTCGACTTCGCCGCCATCCTGGTCGAAGACTTTTCCGGTGATGATTGCGCGGGTGTCGTCGGAGGTATTGGCGTTGGTGCCGTTGGTGTTGTAGACNAGGATTGTTCCGCCGGTCATGTAGATGAAGAGATTGCGGTTCTGGCTTGCTACGAGGGGTGACATTACGGAGGCGAAGGTGGTCTCTACTCCGGGAATGACGAGNTTCTGCCAGGGGCGAGCGGTGGCTGCATTGGTGGAAGCCTTGCGGTCGGCCTCGGTAAGATATCGGAATTCGACGTCGGGACTTCCCTGCACTGTGAAGTGGGACCAGAGTGTGTTCTGGCTGTCAAACTTCGGGGCGGAGAAGTGGCATAGACGTTCCCAGAGGGGCTGGGTGGGGTTGGCCTCTACATATCCCGGGAGATTTGCCGTGGGGTCGTCGGGGTAAGTGTAGTGGATGATGTCGTTGGGGTCTTCGAGATTCANGCGGACCATTCCCGAGAAGGGNGAGCCGGAATATACGTAGCGGNTGTCGGCGGGGTCGATAGCGAGTCCGAAGGGGTCGTAGCCGATATGATACTGTGAGGGATTGCGATAGGCGGGAGAGTATGGAGTCCAGTTGCCGTTGGAGAGGCCGGAGAGCAGAATCGGTTCGTCGATNGCATTTAATCCGGTGGCGTTGAAGATCTGTTCCGGGCCGTGGGAATTGACGAGCATACCGTATTTGGGGTGATATGCCATGCCGCGGCTCCAGTAGGCGTTGGGGGCGTTGGGGAGCATGAAATCGCGGGTGAGAGCCGAGGAACCGTCGGAGTTAAGTCGCACGCTGCGAAGACCCTTGCGGGGGAGAGCGGTGAAGAACTCCTTGTTGTCCCATGAGGCGCAGGTCATGATGCCTTCATCCTCTTTCGGACGATCGAAATATGTCACGTTTTTGACGCCGTCGCTACCNTAGGTGATGCCCTTTGAGGTGTAGAGCAGGGTCAGGCCGGAGGCNGTAGGGCAGAACGTGACGGGACCCCAGGGGTTGTGCATGACGGCTTCTTCCGGCTTGTTGTCGGAATTGAGGTTGATCATGCGGATAGTGTTGGGGCTTGCNCCGGTGCCTANGGTGTTGACNACCATTTTCTGTGTAGAGAGGGGATAGAGCATTTCNGCGCCCTTGAATAGGTCGAGGGTNGAATATTCCGACATAGAGAGTCGGCGCTCAACGATGGGGGCNATATAGGTAGCGGTAGCNGTNGTCAGAATGACNTGGTCGTTGAGCTGAGTGGCGGCGCGGAAGGGAGTGCCATAGTTGCGCGAGTCGGAGACTTCGTATTTCTCGTCGTTGATGAGGACGTAGCCGAAGTCGGTGGCGAGCCAGACACCGTCTTTCCAGGGATAGAAAGAGATGGAGTTGACGCCACGTGCGCCGGGGATGTCNGCGTGGAGCAGGGCCGGGATGTTGACTACTTCTCCCGAATCGTAGAGCAGGTCGATGTCCTGATTCATGTAGAGAATCAGGAGATACTTCTTGACGGGGTTGTATTCGATTTTATCCACTGAGGGATAGCTGAGGGGGAAAGCNCGGTAGGCGGCCATGATTTCGTCGCCCTCCTTATCGTAGAAGAAGAGGGTCTGGTCGGTGGCGGTCTTAGAGGCTACGTGGGGGGCGATCTGCTGATTGTAGCCCATGAAGTAGGTGCGTTTGGGAGTGTCGATGACTTTTGTCACCGAGTTGTCGAAAGTGGGGTGCATGACCCATTGGCCTGTGATGGCCGCGCGGGAGGCGGTCGCCACAAGCATAAGAGCGAGTGTGAATAGGATATTTAGATATTTCATCTTTATAATTATGGTCGGTAAGGATTTATTGCAGATTGAGGCTAAAGTCGGTGGCACTCTCCATCCTTGAGATAGGCCAAGAGGCGAGCTGTGGCGCGTCCGCGATGGGAGATGGCGTTTTTTGCATCGGCATCCATGCGGGCAAAAGTTGTGCCTGATTCGTCGGCGATGAATATAGGATCATAGCCGAATCCGGCAGTGCCGTCGCGATGAGTGGCGATGCTGCCGTTGACCTCCCCTTTGAATTGTATTACGTCGGAGCCTTCGATGAGGGTGATGACGGTCATGAATCGGGCTCGCCGATCCGTGATGCCCTCCATATTCTTCAGCAGGAGCGACATGTTGTCCTCCGGATCGCATGCGGGTCCGGCATAGCGGGCCGACATTACTCCGGGGGCTCCGTCGAGAGCATCGACGAGGAGTCCGGTGTCGTCGGCGAAACAATCCTTGCCATAGTGGTCTTTCACCCAGCGAGCCTTGAGCAGGGAATTCCCCTCAAGGGTGGGCTCTGTCTCCGGAATATCGTCGTGGCAGCCGATATCCTCCAGCGAGAGGATACGGATTGAATCGCCTACCATCCGACGAATCTCAGAGAGTTTGTGAGGATTATTTGTGGCAAAGACTAATTCGCGCTTTTCTGATGAGGTCATATTGAGGGATTAGGGTCTGCAACGGAGGATGATGCAGGTTGCGTTTGACTTTTTGGGCGCCGAAAAAATCTTTCAGCGCCCATTTCTACAATAATAGAACGTGCAAACATTTATTATATTGTTAAGTTTGCAAGTTCAACTTGCGAAACTTAACAATATAATAAATGTTTGCAAAGTAATAAGTAGTAAGTAATAAGTAATAAGATTTGCTTCGAAGGCTGTACTTNTANTCCCGTATTACTTATTACTTATTATTTATTACTTGGCGCTTTGCGCCTATTACTTTCAATATCGTTATCATCCGATAACGATATTGACGATTTTGTTGGGGACTACGATGACTTTGCGCACGGTCTTGCCTTCGAGCCATTTTGCGGCGGCGGGGTCGGCGAGGGCGGTTGCCTCGACCTGCTTGGGATCGGTGCCGGCGGGGACTTCGATTGTGAAGCGGGCTTTGCCGTTGAAACTTACGGGATATTTCACTGAATCGTCCTTCAGTGCGTCTTCGTCCCATTCGGGCCAGGGAGCGTCGACTACGCTGCCTTCTTCACCAAGGGCGTGCCAGAACTCTTCGGCAAGGTGGGGAGCGAAGGGCGCAAGCAGGGTCGTGATGATGCGGATGGCTTCGGCGTTGGTGGATTTCAGCGCCGAGAGGTCGTTGATGGCGATCATGAAGGCTGCTACGGAGGTGTTGAACGAGAAGTTCTCAATATCCTGAGTCACCTTCTTGATGAGCTTATGCACGGCTTTCTTCTCCTCTTTGGTCATCGGAGCGTCTTTGGCTTTGAGGTCGGCTTTGGAGAATAGGGCTACCAGCTTGCGGAGGAAACGGTTGACACCGTCGATGCCGTTGGTGTCCCAGGGTTTTGACTGTTCGAGCGGACCGAGGAACATTTCATAGAGTCGGAGGGTGTCGGCGCCGTAGCGGTCGACGATATCGTCGGGGTTGACTACGTTGAACATAGACTTTGACATCTTCTCCACGGCATATCCGCAATGATATTTGCCGTCTTCGAGGATAAACTCGGCGTCGGCGAAGTCGGGGCGCCAGTTGCGGAAGCCCTCAGTGTCGAGGATATCGTTGCTGACGAGGTTGATGTCGACGCGGATGGGGGTGACGTCGTAGTCCTTCTTGAGTCCGTAGCTGACGAATGTGTTGGTATCCTTGATGCGATATACGAAGTTGCTTCGGCCCTGAATCATGCCCTGATTGACGAGTTTGCGGAAGGGTTCTTTCTTCACAACCTTGCCGAGATCGAAGAGGAATTTATTCCAGAAGCGGGAGTAGATGAGATGGCCTGTAGCGTGTTCCGCACCGCCNACGTAGAGGTCGACATCCTGCCAGTAGCCGTCGGCTTCCTCGCTGACGAGTTCGCGGTCGTTGCGGGGATCCATGTANCGGAGATAGTAGGCCGACGAACCGGCGAAGCCCGGCATGGTGCAGACTTCGATCGGGTAGCCTTCGGGAGTCTTCCAATCCTTGGCGCGGCCGAGCGGGGGCTGACCGTCGGAGGTNGGNAGGTAGCTGTCGACTTCAGGGAGGAGGAGGGGTAGAGAAGACTCGTCCATCAGGCAGGGGATTCCCTCCTTATAATATACCGGGAAGGGTTCGCCCCAATATCTCTGACGGGAGAAGATGGCGTCGCGCAGGCGGTAGTTGGTNTTAACCTTGCCCAGCCCTTCGGCTTCGATGAATTCTTTGGTCTTGGCGATAGCCTCTTTGACCGTCAATCCGTTGAGGTCGAGTTTCGGACCCTTTGAATTTATCATGATGCCCTCTTTGGCGTCGAAACTCTCTTCGCTGACGTCGGCACCCTCGATGAGGGGTATAATCGGGAGGTCGAAATGGCGGGCAAAGGCGTAGTCGCGCGAGTCGTGGGCGGGGACGGCCATGATGGCGCCTGTGCCGTAGCCGNCGAGCACATAGTCGCTGACCCATATGGGGATTTCCTGTCCTGTGAGGGGATTGATGGCGTAAGCGCCGGTGAAGACACCGCTGACGCGCTTGTCGATCTGGCGTTCGCGTTCAGTCTTATGTTTCACCTCTGCGAGATATGCCTTAACGGCTTCGCGGCGGTCGGGAGTGGTCAGCATATCGACGTAGGCCGATTCGGGAGCCATCACCATGAAGGTGACTCCGAAGATTGTGTCGGCACGGGTGGTGAAGATTTCGAGTTCTACATCGCTGTCCTTCACCGGGAAACGCATCTCGGCACCCTCTGACTTTCCGATCCAGTTGCGCTGGGTCTCTTTGAGGGAGTCGCTCCATTCAAGGTCGTTGAGGTCGGCAAGGAGTCGGGGAGCATAGGCCGACACGCGGAGACACCATTGATTCATCACCTTCTGCTCAACGGGATGGCCGCCGCGGACGCTGAGTCCTTCGCTNACCTCATCGTTGGCAAGCACCGTGCCGAGCGCTTCACACCAGTTGACCATCGTCTCGCCCTGATAGGCAATACGATAGTTCATCAGGACNTCGCTCTTCTCCTTTTCCGACATTGCTTTCCATTCGTCGGCCGTGAAGTCGAGTTCTTTGCCACATGCTGCNTTGACGGCCTTGGCTCCGCCGGCAGCGAAACGCTCTTCAAGTTCTGTGATCGGGAGAGCCTTGTCGGCGTCGAGATCATAGTAATGGCGGAACATCTCCATGAATGCCCATTGGGTCCATTTGTAATATTCCGGGTCGCATGTGCGGATCTCNCGGCTCCAGTCGAAAGAGAAGCCGATTTTGTCGAGTTGTTCGCGATAGCGGGCAATGTTGACNTTGGTGGTCTTTTCGGGATGCTGACCGGTCTGGATGGCATACTGTTCGGCAGGCANGCCGTAGGCGTCGTAGCCCATCGGGTGAAGCACGTTGAAGCCCTGCTGACGCTTGAAGCGGGAGTAGATGTCGCTGGCGATGTAGCCGAGCGGATGACCTACGTGGAGACCTGCTCCGGAGGGGTAGGGGAACATGTCGAGCACGTAGAACTTGGGCTTCGAGGGGTCGATGCCGCATTTGTAGATATCATTGTCGCGCCAGAATTGCTGCCAGCGGCTTTCTATCTCTTTATGATTGTATTCCATCGCTTGGTGATGATATGTGAGGGTTGTTATGTTGTTACTTGCTGATGCTTAGAAGAATAGCGGAGNAATGAATTTCAGTCCGGCNTCGGNNGACTCCGCATGGCTACTCTTCTGAAATGCAAATTTAACAAAAATCCTTCAAAAAATCACTTAAAAAGGATTACGGATTTGTTTAAAAGAAGTATATTTGCATGAATTTAGGCATTTCTTCTCCTCCTGACCCGATTTTAGGCTTAAAAATGACTGTAAATCTTAAAATTTTAAATACGTAAATCTCATGAAAATCCGAACGTTGGCTCTGGCTGCCTTCGCTCTGGCCGCTGCATTGCTGGCACCGGGCGTCGTAGCCGCCAAGAAAAAAGANCGNAAGGCTCCCGTAAAACACATCGAAAAACCCGCTGCTCCCGATTGGATCGAGAATGCCGTAATCTATGAGGCGAATCTCCGCCAGGGCACTCCCGAACGCAATCTTAAGGGGCTGCAGAAGCGTCTGCCCGCTCTGAAGGATCTCGGAGTNGATATTGTATGGCTTATGCCGATTCATCCTATCAGTGAGACTAACCGTAAGGGTACACTCGGTTCTTATTATGCCGTGAAGGATTATAAGGCCGTGAATCCTGAATTCGGCACGATGGAGGATCTGAAGGAATTTGTCCGCACGGCTCATTCACTGGGTCTGAAGGTGATTCTCGATGAGGTCTGCAACCATACGGGTTGCGATAACGCCTGGGTAAGTGAGCATCCGGAATATTATGCTAAGGATAAGCAGGGGAAGATGTTCGGCCCGTTCGACTGGACAGATACTTATAAACTCGATTATTCTAATCCCGGACTGGTGGAAGCAATGTCGGACGCATTGAAATTCTGGGTCACTGAGGCCGATATCGATGGTTATCGTTGCGACGTGGCTTCGGAAGTGCCGGCAGCTTTCTGGGAGAAGATTATCCCGGAATTACAGGCTATCAAACCCGTCTTCATGCTCGCTGAGTCAGCCACTCCNGAGATGCTCTATAGCTTCAATGCCGATTATGCATGGCCTATGAAGGATCTCTTCAATGATATCGCGGCTACTCAGGGGGNGAATGCTTACGCTGCCGAACACAATCAGAAACGCGCTGAGGCTCATGCAATGGATATCGTGAAACTCATCGCTGAGCAGCAGAAGCAATATCCCGCCGGTTCGATCCACATGAATATGGTGACTAATCANGACCTTAATTCATGGGAAGGCACNGAGTTTGAACGCTATGGCGATGGTCTGGGCGCCTTTATCGTACTCAGNTATACGCTTCCCGGTATGCCGATGCTCTACACNGGTCAGGAAGTGGGCTTCAACCATGCATTTGAATTCTTCGAGACCGACCCCGTGCAGCCCGACTACACAGCTAATCAGTTTACGTCATTCTATGAGATGCTCAACTCGCTTAAGCATACTCATTCCGCACTGAACGCTTCGGGGCAGATGGATACGATGAAGGTGTGGAACACTACCTCTCCCGATCTTCTCGTATTTACTCGCGAAGATGCNCAGGGCGACAAGGTGACTGTGTTCGTNAATCTATCGAAGGATGAGACCAACGTCACCTTNACTGATCTTGCTCCNTCGGCCGATGGAATGGTGAATTATTTCACCGGTGCTCCGGCCGAAATGCCGAATCATCTGGGTCCCTGGAAGTTCCAAATCTGGGTGAAGCAGTAAGCAGGGAGGTCAATTGTAGCGGAGGAATCCGGTCGGCAAAGGTAATAAGTTTTCTGTCAATACATAAGGAAATGTTTAAAATTTTCTGATAAAACAGACAGATTCCAAATACTCACAAATATATTCTAAGACGTGTCAACAAACACTACAGACAATTCACGCAAAGTGACAACGCGCCGCATGATCGAAATGAAGCGACGTGGCGAAAAGATTTCGATGCTTACGGCCTACGATTATTCGTCGGCAAAGATCCTTGATCAAGCAGGCATCGACTGTATTCTCGTAGGCGATTCGGCCTCTAATGTAATGGCCGGAAATGTCACGACCTTACCTATCACTCTCGATCAGATGATCTATCATGCCAAGTCGGTGATGAAGGGTGTGGAGAGGGCATTGGTTGTGGTCGATCTCCCCTTCGGATCCTATCAGGGCAACTCCAAGGAGGCGCTTGCTTCGGCAATCCGCATCATGAAAGAGAGTCATGCCGAGGCCGTGAAGATGGAGGGTGGCGCGGAAATTCGGGAGTCGATNGAGAGAATCCTGTCGGCCGGGATTCCGGTGATGGGTCATTTAGGACTGACTCCGCAGAGTATTAATAAGTTTGGCACTTATACCGTGCGTGCCCGTGAGGAGGCCGANGCTCAGAAACTNATCTCCGACGCGAAGATGCTGGAAGAGATCGGATGTTTCGCGATGGTGATAGAGAAAGTTCCGGCCGAACTGGCGGCGAAAGTTGCCAAGGAGGTATCGATCCCGATAATCGGTATCGGTGCCGGTGGCGGAGTCGACGGTCAGGTGCTCGTAATGCATGATATGTTAGGTATCAACCGTGGTTTTTCACCCCGCTTCCTACGCCGCTACGCCGATCTGGCCGGAGTGATGACCGACGCCGTAGGCCGCTACATNGAAGACGTAAAATCCGGCGACTTCCCCAACGCCTCCGAATCCTACTGATTCCCNGCTCTCTCAGTGACGATAACGTGTCGCTACCCACATAATTACCGCGACCGATAATATTAAGTTTCCGTATAGATAGCCCTCTCAGCGACTATCTATGCGGGAACTCTAATTTTATCCGGCTCCTCCGCGTCTAATACCTGAGTCTAATCCATAAGAATATAAGCGTATCGGCACCCTCTGCTTACAGGAAAAGCATCCCTCTATCAAAAAAATCTGAGAATAGTATTTATCTTTCGTCGGTATTGGTATTACCTTACAGAAACAATAACAGAAATAAATATGATAGAATTAATTATCGCAGGGGGAGTTTTGTATGGTTGTATGCAACTCTGCAAAAGTGGACAAGACTATTGCAGATGTCAAATTCTTGAGGGCATGCCCTTACTGTCATTACATAAAAAATATTCAAATTTCTCATAATAAGGAATTAACTTAAAAATATGGCTATTGCTTATCAATGTTTGATAAAATTTTCGTAACTTTGCACTGGCCGTATGCCCATTATTGTGCATACGGCAGACATATCGAAGATGAGCGTCAAACACTCGGTTATCTGATACTGAAAATCTGGACAATTTTCATTCTACGCAGATGACAAGCAATGGCGCTCACGCTGAAGTGTATATACACGTCTTGAAAGACTGTAATATATGCCAAAAGCGTGAGCTTTTTACTTGTTACTCGTAGATGGCAGTCCAGAGCCTCAGTATGGTAACATAGTGGAGAAGTTCACGCTTCTTTTATATTCATCTAACTCTATGAAACGTATTATCCAAACTATATTCCAGATATTTACAATATTCATACTATCCGTATGTTCAATTTCCTGTGTCCGGAACTCGAAAGATATTTATGAAGAAATGAAGTCCGGTTTGGTGCTGATAAAGGTGGAGAGGCATCATGTGTTGACTTTCCCAAACGGCGACAGGATGTATTTCACCGGACTGAGTGCAGATGGGACTTTGGAAAATGTTACCTCAAGTTCAGATTCCATAGTTTCTTCCACTGTCTACGGCNCAGGGTTCTTAATTTCTGACAGAGGAGAAATAGCCANAGCTCATCATGTGATTTCCAATTGTATCGACAAGGAGGAAGTTAGAAATGTTATACGCGCCGCAATCAACTATGCAAAAAATGATTTAAATGAAGAGTATAATCAAGCTGCCGAATTACTATTTCAACTGAATATGCGGCAGGAAGAACTCCGGAATGATCTTTTTTACTATGATCCGGATGAAGAAATGGAAAATGAATTATATATCTATGCCTTGCGGGAAAAGTTGGAGGAATATAGACAATTATATATTAATCTGACCTCCATCGATCCGTCACGCTTTGATGTGTCAAGCGTAACGGAGGTAGGAATAGCCTATAATGATACTCATATCACCAGTGATTCGGACTTTATCTCATGCGTCATAGTGAAGGAGGATGAAGAGAACGATCTTGCTGTTATCCAACTGAAAGATAAGTTCACACCTTCGAATAAATACATTTTCTCCTTGCCATCATCCGATCCAATTGAAAATTATACATTTTCGGAGAAAATTATGCGGCACATAGAGAAAGATAAGAATGACCAACTTTATCTTATCGGCTTTAATCTCGGGCCTTCTTTAGCCCTAACTTCTGAAGGTCTTATGGCTCAGATCAACCAAGGCGGGATAAGCCAAAAGCAGGATTCCCGACTGATGTATTCTATTCCGGCCCTTCCCGGAAGTAGTGGTGGCCCTGTTGTGAATTCGAGAGGTGAGTTGGTCGCAGTCAATAATGCAGGACTTGGTAATACCCAAAGTTTCAACTATGGAATCAGGGTCAACCTATTGCGTAAACTTCTCAAATGAAAATAACCTGCCATAATTTCACTCTGTATATTTGTAAAACGGATTATTCTGTTTATCATATACTTTAAACTGCCATCCTGTATGAGATTTATTTTATTAGGATTAGTTATGCTGTCTTTACTCATGTCCTGTAATTCCAAGAAAGATAGCGGAGCGAAAGAGAATACTACGCCTGAAATAGCGGAAAATTCTAATTCTTCAAAGTTGAATAAACCAAGAATTATATCTGATAAAGCTTTTATTAAGGCAGTATCTGATTTTCGAAACAAACGAATTTCCGGTGATTCAATCCGAAGGATTCTACGGGATTCGATAAGCAGTTCATTTCTCGAAAAATGGATTAAGGAGAACGAAAATGATACAGTAGGATCTATTCAATCAATTCTCGGCTATCTGTATGCTAATGGAAAAGGGTGCAATCAAGACCATAAAAGAAGTTTTATTCTTTATCAACAGGGCGCCAACAAAGGAATTCCCTTTGCAATGAATGGGTTAGCAGTATTACTTGAAAACGGTAAGGGCACAGAAAAAGATTTATTTAAAGCTTTTGAATGGTATACCAAAGCTGCGGAGCAGGGAGATGCGCGGGCTCAGTGTTTTCTTGGGTTATGTTACTATAATGGCTTGGGTACTGAAAAGGATTTATTTAAAGCTTTTGAATGGTGCACCAAATCTGCGGAGCAGGGAGATGCGATGGCTCAGTGTTTTCTTGGGTTATGTTACTATTATGGCGTGGGCACAGAAAAAGATTTATTTAAAGCTTTTGAATGGTACACCAAAGCTGCGGAGCAGGGAGATGCGCTTGCTCAGTTTAAAATTGCTGGATGTTACTATAATGGCTGGGGCACAGAAAAAGATTTAGTTAAAGCTTTTGAATGGTATACCAAAGCTGCGGAGCAGGGAAATGGGGATGCTCAATATTACCTTGCTTGGCTTTTCATTAAAGGTGAGGGTGTCGAGAAAAATTATACTAAAGCTCTTGAATGGAGTTCGAAGAGTGCTAAACAGGGGCAACGAGTATCAAAGAAACTCGTGGCGGATATCTGTCTGAATAAACTCGTCACGGCGGAGAATATTGATCGCGGATTAAAAACTCTCCGTGAATTGGCTCAGGATAGTTGTTGTTCCGATAGTCAGTACAAACTTGGATTGATGTATGAGATGGGGCAACACGTTGCTCAGAATGATAGTAAGGCTTTTGAATTATACAGGGCATCTGCGGCTCAGCGTTATAGTCCGGCAGAATTCCGTCTTGGAATCTTCTACTATGAAGGAATCGCAGTGCAACAAAACAAACGTGTGGGCCTATTGTGGATTCGCAATGCCGCAAGCGACGGAAATCAAGAAGCAAAGGATTTTCTCAAGAATTTAAAGGATCATACGGTGGATAAAGATTATGAGATGTCTTTATGGTGAATGTCGTATTATANTAATCCTTAAAAAATGAAAACAATACAAACTTCTCATATACTTGTAATAGTTCTGTTGACTCTTATTCTTACATCTTGCCAAGAGTTTGGTATAGAGGTAACTACAGTCAAAGGAGAATGGCAGTCTAAAACATTAGTAAATCAGTATGTAATATTAAATATTTCGGACAATGAAATGTTTTATAATACATACAAAGATGGACAAGTTATTAAAAGTGGAAGTGGAACGTGGACGTTAGATAAGGACACTTTAAGTCTTTATCAGCAAAGTGTTAAATCCGGCGGGATGAGAAGATTCAAAATAGAAAAGATGACAATGAATACCCTCACCTTAAGGAATCTTACTAATGATAATGTCTGGATTATGACCAGAGTATATCCAACTGACAAAAATGATTATGATAGTCGCTTCCTCTATGTCTCTGATTTAAAAAAAGGATTCCTATGGTATGCGTGGGAAATAATTAAAATTATCTTTTTTATATTTGTTTACCTGTTAATTATCTCATTCATATTTGGTATTATGTTACCATGGTTATGGGAGATTGGAAAGAGAATTATAAATAAAATTATAAAGAGGGATAATAAGTAATTAGAGTTTGGGGTGGCTATAATTGTCACGTCTATATCTTAACCTTATACTTACAATAGAAATGATACAACAGACTTTTACATTGGTAGCCAATGCGCTATTGTGGATAGGTAGAAAAACCGGGTTGACCTATAATGAGATCAACATTCTGGTTTACTATCTTCTTATTCCATTGTCATGGACCATTATGGTGGATATTTTGATTAGGAGACCATATAGCACGCCTGNTTTGTTGTTTATCTGGTCGGGAATATTCATCGCTACCCGTCATACTTTTCGAGAATGGTGTGATTGGGCATTTCAAGACTCCGTTGATTTCCTCAACTGGTTCAACCGCTGGGGAGGTAACTACGTATTGAACTCGGTAATAATTTGCGTCTTAGTCCCCTTAATCATCTACGGCATTTTGATCTATCTTCTGATGTCAAGACCTTAATTTCAAGAATCTTTGTCACGATGAGACCATCTGATTCCAACTATAGTATAAAGCATATATTGATTGCCGTGATCTTCCTATTGGGATTTCACGGCATCGGTCATTCTATGATATTACGACAAGGTGGCAATGAGAATAAGAGATTATCTTATCGTGACAGTTTGATTATGGAGATGGTGGAGTTTATTCAACCTGAATATAAACTCAATAAAAAGAATCGCAAACATATTGAGGGCCGAATCAATTCTTTTTCGCATAAAATCGTCAAACGTGATACGATAACCCGTTTTATCAATACAGCCTATGCCATAACATATTACGAGTTTGTAAAACATGATTATAAGAAGGCTAAGAGATGGAGCGATGAGTTTGCACAAACTTCAATGCCTCCTGATTTTTTTGCCTATTTTTTCAACTATTCTTCTATAGTAAGGAATGCCTCAACTGCCCTTATTGAAAAGGGAAAATTAAAAGCCAGTAAGGATAAGAATAGTTGGTACGCACCTATTAAATTTGAAATGTCAGACTCATTAAAATGGGATTTCAAACGAACTTACGTTGATTTCTTAGATTCATTTTTTGATGATGTTCCGATAGATTGTGCTACTACAACCTATCAAGAATTATTGACAGCTTTTTATAATGGAGGTGGTCGTCTTGAACTGCTGAATGGATATACTCGAAGAGGTTTTATACAACGTTGTGTGGATGCCGGCAGAAATGACATTCTCGATATAATCTATGAATTATGGGACGTTAGTTATTCCGATTTCCTTAGGAATAATAATGGGTATCTGGAATATAGGAATCCTACACTAAGAGTTGACAGTGTTGCAGTTGCCAAAACGTATAACAAAATTTTATCATTTGATGTAAATGTCAATAAGCATGAGATAGATTCGCTAATATTCAGTGGTGCGGACGTTGATCTGACTCCTCGCATTATGCAATTGGTGACTCAATACTTTAGTCAATCAAGATTTCAGGAGTTAGTGGATGCGTGTGAAAGGTTGTCTCCGAGGGTATCCGGAAAAAGCCTTAATACTCTTCATAACTATTGGGCGTTGGGTCTATCAAATCTTGGCAGATATGAAGCTGCCATTCTTCATTATGACTATGCTATAAAGAATTCTACAGATCAACTCATAATCTCTTCAATGAGGCTCAATAAGGCGTGTACATTAGGAGAAATGCGACGAACTAAAGAGGCGGTGGAAATATTTATGAATGAGAAAGAGATGGAGACCACACCTTTTGGCAAATTCGTATGGCATGATAACCTGGGCTACATTTTTAGTTTTTCTGATCCTTCAACAGCACTTTATTATTACGAGGCTGCCGAAAAATATTTAGATTCCGGTTCAATGGACTTAGAGAGAAAAATAAGGCACTTTTGCCGAAAGGCTAAGGTTCTCACACACAACTCTTATCTACAAAGAATTTCCATTGAAAAAGCGCTTGAATATACTCGCCAATACGGTTGTTCTGATGTGGGTAAAGGTATGGCTTATTCTGAATTAGCGGCNTTTACATCCTCTATTTTTGATTATAATGAAGCCGATAGACTATATCGTGCGGTGAATAAATATTACACAACACTTGAAGAATCGGATCTCCGTAAGATTAGCTTTAAGCGTCATTTTGCCTCAAATCTTTATTTGCTGGGAGATAAAGATAAGGCTTTGCAAATCCTTATCAGGGAACTGAAGGTGACCAAACAATCCTACGGAAATAGTCATGTGGAATATGGGCGTCTCTTATGCGCTCTTATTCAGTTGGCTTGTTCACATCCCAATTCAGAAATAGACATAGATAGTCTCTATCAGCAACTATTANATCTAAAAGATATCCATAATAAAACTCTTAGCGAGTTTGAAGTAAGAAAATCAGAAATCGCTTATCTCATATATTCCGGTCGATTGGAGGAGGCTTTGCATGCTTGTCATAATGCCTTGAGTTTATCCTTGAATCCAATGGAAAAACTGAACATGATTCAGCAATACGAGGGGATAGCACGCGAGAACCTAAGTCAATCCGATTATATCTGTCGTATTTCCGAAATAATTCCTCAACTGAAAGAAAGTATGGTTAGCGGACTGTTGACGCTTTCAGGAGGTGAAGAACGAGCATTAAGCAAAACATTGGCAGGTATAATTGATGGGACGCTGGCCAAAGGAGCACATGAAGAGGCTCTTCAACTATGTTTGTGTCGTAAAGGTCTTTTATTCAATAAGAAGAAAACTATAGAACGGAAACTCTCAGTAAAGAGACCTTTAAAGAAAATTATGAATAAGCTTCAATATGCTCGTGAGGAATTAAACAATGCCGTGGCCTATAATGATACTGTTCATATTCCGGAAATGAGTTCAAATGTTTTCAAATTAGAACGCGATCTTGGTAATAGGTTATCTTCAGAAAAGAAGCTTTACACCGAGATTGACCGGACATTAGAACAAGTAACTGACAGATTATCTGATGTGGATTTAGCTGTTGAATTCGTAAGATATTCAAATGACAATAATGTCAATTATGGTGTATTTCTGATTGATCGGAATGGTTTGAATGAATTTAGATGGATCGGGACAGAAAAAGAAGTTCAATCTCACCCGAAAATTGTATGGAACTGGTTGCCGAGATATATCAACAGGTATGAGCATCTCTACTTTTGTCCTGATGGCATATTGAATAGAGTGGGAATAGAATATTTGAGTGAATTTGAAAACTCATGTTCTTCAATAAAGTTCCATAGAGTTTTTCATCTATCGGAAATAGACCACAACTCTTACGATATTGGGGATAGAATTGTTATTGTTGGGGTTTCTGACCATAATTCGCCCATAGATAATGGTGAAACCGTCAATAGGGGGAATTGGACCGACCTTCCAAATGTTGATTATGAAATAGAAATGATAATCGATAATCTGGATAGTATCCGTGTAACCCTTCTTCTAAATGACAGAGCTACGGAGCCTAACGTATTGAGAATATCCGGAGATGATGTCTCAACTTTGCATTTTTCCACGCATGGTTTTTATCGGAGTAATGAAGTGCTTTCTCAAGCAGCCTCAGATTTTTCGCATGAAGATCACCATATCGCACAGCGTTTCTTGTCAGGAGGTTTGACAGAAGTCAGCGGAATGGTTCTACGTCAGGGAAATATATCGTGGCGCAGTCCGTTCATACTTGATGAGCACGATGACTTATTGACAGCAGAAGAGATTGAATTGTTATCTTTCCCGAAACTCAATTTGACAGTTCTTTCAGCTTGCGAATCAGGCTTAGGAGAGATTGACAGTGATGGCGTATGGGGGTTACAACGTGCGTTCCGTATTGCCGGAACTAAGAATCTCATATGCTCGCTTGCTAAAGTTGACGATTATTGGACCGCTCAGTTTATGGATGTTTTTTACGAACAGGCGGCTCAGGGTAATAATATATATGATTCATTTCAGAGTGCTCAAAGATGGTTACGCAGAGAACTGCCTGATAACCCTGAAATATGGTCTTCATTTATATTAATTGAATAATTTTGAACTTTATAATGGAAGAAACTTACGAAGAAATCGTGCAGAAATGGTACTTGAGGTTGCAGAGCAACTTCACGGACATGCTTATGAATAAATATAAGAAAACCAATATGCGCCTTGCCGATGCGGAGAATATCTATCAGGATGTTTTCATTGCAATTCATCAGAACATTGCAGAGGGACGTATCGGTACAAATTGGGACTGGAGAAATTATATCATTCGCATCGGTCTTAACATGGCAAGTAAGAAATACCGAATGATAGGAAAGCATGATTCCCTAAATGAAACCGATCCGGAAGATAGTGGCAGACTATCGGATAAAGCCCAAAAGATTAATGATATACTTAAAGACTTGCCTTNTCAGGACGGTGCTCCCGAACTATATAATGATCCGGAGGCTCAGGCATTATTAGGCGATGAACTTATTCATACCCCGGAACCCTGTGCTTCAATCATTCATAAGACATATTTCAGCGATATGTCTGATGCTGAGATTGCCGAAGAAGTTGCTCCATATCGAGATAATGGCAAATCCCTTACCGTTAATGCCAAGGCGGTCAGAGCTCGAAGATGGCTTTGTATGCGTGACTTGATATATAGAGTCAAACTCGCGCTTTACAATGCCGGTATTATAGATGAAAAACCTGAAAAGAAGAAACGAAATGGAAAATAATATTGAACTTTTTGATCGATATGTCGATCAAAGTTTGAGTAGTGAAGAAAAGCAATCTTTCGATGAGCGACTACGCTCTGATAAAAGTTTTGCTATGAACTTCCGAATATATCTTTTCACACTAAAAGGAGTGTGCCAGGAGGCGGAACAGGATAATATAGAGTTCGGTCATGCAATGAAGAATATTTCCAAAGAAGAGCTTCTGAGCATTATAGGGCGTAGTTCCAAACCGCGTATCCTTCGCTTGAACTATCTACGTGAGCGAATGGCATGGGTTGCTTCGATTGCTGCGATTCTTATTATAGGTATATTCTCAGTTGTCAGTGTGCGTCGGTCCGGTCTGAACCAAATTGATGACACTATTGTAGCATATAACTATATTCCGGATTCTAACAGAGGTTGGGAGTCAATAGGCACTGATGATATACCCTCTCTTGAAAAGTCATATAAAATGGCTTCAACAGATGATATACAGGCGCAGGAAGACGCAGGTATGCGACTTGCAATGGCTTATTTGAAGATTCACAACCGTAAAAAGGCTAAGGAGATATTGATAGATATGTCAATTCGCTTTGCCGATGATGAAGAGTTTGTTGCTCAATGTCAGGAAATACTAAATCAATTGAAATAGTGATTAAGCGTCTTATAATGATATTTCTGTTGTCAGCTACCGTTCTTTCGGGGCTGGCAACTAATCGTGCCTTGCTTGTAGGCATTGGCAAATACGATCGGATGAAGACAGGTTGGAACGTCATACATGGTGATAATGACGTGGTCTTACTCTTACCTTTGCTCCGGAAGAGAGGGTTTGAAGATATTGTCACTCTGACCAACCAACAGGCCACAAAAGCAGGGATTGTAGAAGCATTAACTTCGCTTGCCAAGAGATGCCAAAAGGGTGATAAGGTTTATTTCCATTTCTCCGGCCATGGGCAACCTATTCGTGATGATAATCATGATGAAGGTGCATTGAAAAAATATGATGAGTCGATTATACCGTACGATGCCTGCCGGGACAGCCGTAAAATGAATGGTACTTATGCCGGTCAGTATCACCTGATTGATGATGAACTGTGCCCGCTACTTGATTCGATAAAGCGAAAGTTAGGTACAACCGGAGAACTTTTCGTAGCAGTTGATGCTTGTTTCAGTAAAGGTATTCAAAAGGATGAAATGACAGAAATAGATCCGGAATTGCTGAAATATGTACGTGGTACTAATCATGCTTTTACTCCTCGCGGTCGAATAAACGTCAAGTCACCAAAAGAATTTACTAAAGGTGCTATTCTCACAGTTGTTACAGCATGTCAGGAAAATGAGCGCAACATTGAGTATAAATCCTCAAGCGGGAAAATGTATGGCTCACTTTCGTATTATATGGCAATACTGCTTAAAAGTAATGCCGATTTCAGCCGTTGGCGAAAGTGCTTTAAAGATAAGTCCTATGTGAATCGTGGCATTTTCCAGAATATTCAGCACCCTTCAATTGAGATTTTTCCATAGAACTGTTTATCATTGANGGTATCGAGGTATACTTCATTGTAAGTTAATCAAAAAATAGATGGAAAAGCTTAAACTAAATTTCGATACAGAAATACTTGGGGAGCCTCGTACCTATATTGTAGAGGTGCCCTATGAAAACGGCATTGTCGCAACAAGTGAATTTTGTCCGACTGATTTAATATCGGGTAGCGTTGATCTTATGGCGGCGGTACGAGGTGAGTCATTAGATAAGTTTATGGTTGACTGTCGTATGCAATTACTCGCGATGTCCAAGATTTCTGAGGTAGATACAGTCCTTGACCTACATATAGGCGCGCTGATGGCTGCTGTTATGGAGCATCTCAGCCGAAATAAGGTTATTTCCTTTGGAGATCTTCTGATTTATGTAGATTGCTTCAGTCTGCTTCTTAATGCTGCCGGATTTGATCGTGATGAAATCTATTCGATGTATCCACGAATCGTTCACTCCATATTGGAACTTTATCCTGACAACGTTTCAAATATCGTAAGGTCGGATTTTCAACAACTAAAATGAATAATAAGCAATGAAAACGAGTTTCTACTTCGTCCTTTGGATCGTAATCTATCCAATTCTTAACCTATTCCATAATAGTTTCATCAACGATCATGCTTTTATCATTGCTCTGGCAATAGTATGGGGTATATCATGGCTGCTTAACCGGCTCATGCCTGAAACACTCGCCTACGAGCGAGTATCTCAGATAACTCCAATTCTTGAAGATGTCTATACCGGAAATGTGGCGGCGTTCGGCAAGCGGCTAAGACGTGAAGCATGCATCGAATTTGTAACCGCTATCTATTTTGTAGTTACTATCATAGTAATTGCTATTGCCGTATTTGTCATTGGCTTAAATGATTGGATTGCTCTCGTTATATTCGGAGTCTTTACTTTTGGTGCGATCAGCCGATCAATAGCCTTAATGAAAGCAAAATCTTCGCTTAACGAGAACCCAACAGGAGAACAGTGCATGGAAATTGCCACTGAAACCTACAAATTGGACTATGCCGCCTATTATGAGCAACGACAAGATGTCTCATATAAAGAAATGTACCCTCCTCGCCCGAGTCACTTCAAAGTGTTCCAGACATGCTCCATTATCATAGCAGGAATTGCCGTTATACTTGGATTGGTTTACGTCATTACTGCAATTCTCATAATGCTCGGTTCATTTTCTTTTGAAGGAGGTGCCTTAGCCGGAATGTATTCTCTATATGGCTTGCTCGCAATCTACTTCGGGATTAAAGATATAATCACAATCTCGCAAGCCCTAAAAGAATCACAAATCACTGAGGATATCTGCTGAACTGTTTATCAGTCCTTTCACTCTTGAAAAATAATTCTAACAATGGCTAAATATATTTTCATTGCGATTATATTGATATGCTGCTCAAGTTGCTATAATAAATCAAGTAATAATACAAGTAATAATAGTAGCGTAAGGGATACTTATGAACTCTTGGCAGAAACCGACAGCATCGCTCTGTACAGAGATATTATAACTCCTGCTAAAGATGAATATGACATCCCGGAGTGTGCCTTATTAGTCAGGAATAAAGCGACAGCCAAGGATACCGAGATCCTTAGAACTGTCCGTCCTGATTGGCATTGTTGGTATTTAGGAGATGGTTCTAAATTTGTTGACGTTCCGATCGATTCGTTACCGGTATTAACGCGTGCCTTTATCGTGAATGAGGATCCTTTGCAGATTATTGTAGAAGGAAGCCCTGATATGCGAAATAAATTTTCATATTTCATTGACATCCCTTCTCGAAAAGCTTATTGGGTACCGGCTAATAGCGGGTTTATGGGAGGAACAGAAGAGGGATACATGGTATTCCAGTCATACCGCTACGTATCCGACCCTGAGATCGCAGGAAGATACACCTTTATCCAAGTCTTTGATCAAGAGGGAGAGATGGTGGATTCNCTTGATATGGAGCATATAATCCTTTCTAAGTATTACGATCACTAAAAGGCTTAGACTGTTGACCCGCAAAAAATGTACTCTCGTCCACGATAAAGTGTTCGAGGGTACCTATACTAAGCAATTACTACAACAGCTATCGGCACTTGTAATGCGTCGGACTGGTGGCGAATATTCTACTATTGCCGGACAATTCGATTCATCAAAAGGGGAATTCAGATTGTGCAATGTAAGTGCAGGTATTGGGGGTAGAAGTTATNTTGCCTATAATAAAGTTCCACGNGCCGTGGAGGACTTCTGNAAATGGCTTAACGTCGAAATTGCCAATATAGACCAAGNCAGATATNGCAGCNTGCTANCGTNTGAGTTTTNAGGCACATTTCCGACTCGTNACTATTCACCCTTGGGTTGATGGTAATGGACGCACCACCCGATTAGTGATGAATATGATTCAACGTCAGTTGGGACTTATTCCATCCATTGTAAGCAAAGAAGATAAAGGAGAATATATCCAGTCATTGGTTGACAGCCGAGAGAATGAAGATTCTACCATAGCACAGGATGTTATGCTTCGTCACCACATTGCAAATCTCAATCGTAGAACATTACAGTATCAAGAAAATGACACTGTAAATCNGCAANNCGATNCTGTAANTGACACTGTAAATTTGCANAATGACACTGTAAATAAATTGAAGGATGGTCTGAAGAGAATCTATATAGCCATTCAAAAAAATCCGGAAATTACNCATTCACAACTTATGNAGATCTTCAACATNTCTGNATCAACTGCCAAGNGAGCANCCNGAGATCTTAAGAAACTCGGTTACATCGAAAGGGAAGGTTCAGACAAAACCGGNCGNTGGGTTATTCTTAAATAAAAGTTATAACACGTTCTTATCGAGATACCTCTCGAATAAAGACCGGTCAATTCATGAAAGATCTCCTTCCGAGTGAGTATACCAAACGGGCCGATACTAAACGACCTTGGAATATTCCAGACCCTGACTGACCAAAACGCCAACAAACATCCTCAAAATAGTACGACGAAGCCCGAACATTCCCAACGTTCGGGCTTCGTCGTAATATTTTGCCACATTGTGCAATACGTGCTTCGCCGTATGCTTACTAATGTCGGGGTTACGTCGTATGTCTCTCATCAACCTTCTTTCGGATTAAGGTTGCTCGATTAGGATATCATCGGTGAGGCGCTTGGTCTTTGTATCGAAGTTGGCACCGATCAGGAAAATTTCTTTGCCGCTCATGGATTCCCGTTCCCAATAGCGTTTCTCGCGCATCTGCTCCATAGCCTTGCGGGCNGTGGAATCAATCTTGAATTCGAANATATATACGTAGCTCGGAGTCTCTACCTGAAGATCGATGCGGCCGTTCGAAGTCCTGTCTTCCATCCGGGTGAAATATCCCAAAAGAGTGAANAGNAGATAGATTGCATTCTGGAAATGGTCCTCTGGTGTCCCTTTGTCGCCGTAGGGTACGTCGGCTATCAGGCTCTTCATGCGATCCATGAATCCGTAGGGATTGCCTGAATCTACCTCAATCAGAAAATCCGTGATCGAGAACCCGCGCCCTGCGTCCGCATCAGGAATATACGACCGCAACAGGAAGTTGAGGAATCCCACTTTCACCTCCTCATTGGGATAGTCAAGACGATACGAACGGTAAAGTGGCAGATATTCCTTGATTGTCAGATAACCCGACTGATAGAATACCGGTGCCGGATTTCGGTCGAGCAATCCCGCTGATTCGAGATAGTCCTGTCCGATGGTGATCGGGGCAATGTCGCGGAATCGATAATTGTCTTTGGATATCAGCTTTACAAGATACGACGGAGTGCCGCTATGAAACCAGTAGTTCTTCATACTGTTGTCAGCGAATACATTGACCAGACTGAATGGGTTATAGATATCCGGAGATGCTTCCGCGAAATGATAGCCGTCATAGCGACGGCGCAATTCCTCCCGGGTTGCTTCTACTGTGAGTCTCATTTTATCGGCAAGGCGTTCAATACCAACTCCGAAGTATTCATCCAGTTCTTCGGATGTTATGCCGCAGATTGCAGCATAATCGGTGCTGAANGATATATCGCGTAGGTTATTGAGATCGGAGAAGATAGACACCTTCGAGAACCGAGCCACCCCTGTCAGAACGGCAAGCCTGATATATGCATCCATCGTCTTCAGATTGCCGTAAAAGGCTTTCAACTTNGAGCGATAGATGTCGGCCAATTCCGGTTTGTCAATGGTGTTCAGGAGGGGTTTGTCGTATTCATCAATAAGGATTACCACNTTTTTACCCGTCTGTTCATAGGCACGTTGGATAATATTGTTGAATCTTACAGCGGGGGATGTCGCCGGGGTATCCGATATCCCGTATTCCTTTTCCCATTTAATAAGATGGTTATTCAGAATCTCCTCCAATCCGTTCGGTTCGTCATAATTGCCATAATTGAGATCGAGATGAAGCACGGGATGCGGTTCCCAGTCCTCGGTCAGAGAATCCAGTGCCAATCCTTTGAAGAGTTCCCGTTTTCCGAGGTAATACGCCTCAAGGGTTGAGAGAAGCAGACTTTTTCCGAAGCGCCGGGGCCGTGACAGAAAGTAATACTTACTGTCCTGAATGAGCCGGTAGATAATTTCAGTCTTGTCAACATAAAGATATCCGCCCTGCCGAATTTCAGCAAAACTCTGGATACCTATGGGATATTTTACGGGATAGCTCTGTTTCATATTGCAAATATAGTCATTTTATTTTAATCATTACCCGTCACGGGAGTAAATCAATGCTCATCGCATAAATTAATTTACACCGAGCAATTTCTCGTGTAAGACGGTACTTCTTCTGCGTGAGATACCCTCGGCCCGCAAAAATGGAGGAAGTAATCCGCAATGACTTCACNGTTTCCATATTAGGCATGAGATATCGCCCCGCACCATCATGGCCAGNGTATTGGTTTCATTTATGGCCGGATATTACTTGAAGTATTTGAGCATNAAGAGGACACACGCGGCGAAACAGTTGTCTTCAGAACTGTACCATCTACAGAGTAAATCCATAAAAGCTCCCGACATCACTGCCGAGAGCTTCCATNCTTGCATGAAAAACTAATATGTACGTTGTGATTCCTTTTCCTTGCTGTCGCGGTAGACATTATTGACTTTATTTCGTCCGAAAGNCCAGGAGACTCTGAATGTAACAGCATGTGAATGAATGTCATTTCGCGTATTAACTACATAATCNCTGTAATAAGCCTTGGATTTTGTTATGTTCCAACCAAANGGATCATTTACCGCAAGCGCGAGATTAAGACGGTTTTGGANNAATGAGTAACGTAGATCNCATCCAATCAATGAAATTGAAGAATAATGCATCATCCTGTCTTTCCACGGGAAGTAATGACTGAANCGGAAATTAAGAATCAAGGTTTTCTGCCTGTTGAGCATCCATGATGTGTTCATTTCAAGTTTTCCGCTCCATCCATGGTCATTGGCATCCTTGAAATCCGGCACCTTAGATTTTGCCATTGAATAGAATACTTCGCCTCCTATATTCAGATTCCACCATGAGAATAATGATCGGTTGTAAGATGCGTAAAGACCGGTTTTATTAGTGTTAAGACAGTTTTCCGGAATTGTATACTGGCTTCCATCGGAGTTGAATCTTGTAATATTCCCTATGGCATTATGGTTATAGGAATTGTACAACACTGCATAGATTCCCTTATAACTGTAGTTGATCTCTGCATTATGTGATATGCTCGGGTCAAGATCCGGATTACCGGAGAAATAGTCGCTGACAGTCGTATAATACCTGAATGGATTGAGGTCTCCGAAGTTAGGACGGGTTATACCCATGGAATAGGACATGGATAAACGTCCGGCATTGGGTTTGTTCCAGCTAAGGTTTAAAGAAGGGAAGAGATATCCATAATTCTTATTATGGTGTTGGTTGCCGATGAGTTGAGTACCCTTGACATCGGTGTATTCATATCGCAGTCCGAGCTTACCAAAGAAACTGTTGGAGAAGTTCTTCTCCGCACTGACATATACTGCTGCGGTTCTTTCTTCATAATTGAAAGTGTTGCTCTGGAGAGCATTGTTGATCCAATTGCCATCAATGAAGTCGTTGATATTAAGGTCCGTGCCATTGTTGACATCAGTATAGGCAGCCCCGGCATCCATTCTGAATGTAGAAAATGGCAAGGCTGCATCCAGTTTTACGGAGTGAATCCGGTATTTATTAGCGCCCTCATCGGTAAGTCTCGTCCCGTTGTTTTCATCCTGCCAGGTAGTTACATCTGCAAACGAATGGGTATGACGGTTAAAGAAGTTATATGTAAGGCTTAATACCTTGCCTTTACTGTCTACGGCCCAATCTCCGAATGCCGTCAGAGTGATTGCATTGTTCGGGCGAGCCGGAGAATCATTCTTAGAGAAAGAGGAAATCCCATTGTCGACTGTCTCATCAAAGATGTTGCTTTTAAGACGCATCATGCTGAAATTTACAATGGCGCCTGCGCTGAGGCTGCTGCTGAACTTATATTTGAACAATCCATTGGCTCCCAGTGTGCGGTTGGTAAACCGATTTGTGCGGTCTGAAGTTCGGATATAGTCAGAAAAGGAATATGTCCTGTCAAGGTCGTTTATTCCTTTGGTATCCTGCCAGCTTGCATCAGCCGACAATTCTACCTTCCGGGTAGTGTGGCTTATGTTTCCTCCAAGTAGATAACTGAAGTCTTCACGCACTGTTCCGGTTCCCCAGACATTTCCTCGTGTGCCGTGAGACTCGTTACGGGTTGTAATGCTTATGTAGGCGACGTTGGTAGCAGCCGCATATTTGGCAGGTGGAGTGGTAAGAAGTTCTACTTTTTCGATTCCGGTGGACTGAAGGTTCTTTAGACGTAGAGCTATTGCTTCTTCCGGCATTTCGAGAAGATGACCGTCAATAATGTATTTTACAGATGACTTCCCGGCTACGCTGACCTGATCATTTGTAACGGAGACACGGGGAATACGGTCGAGCAACTGCACTCCATTCAGACCCAAAGCGAATGGATCGTTCTTAGTCATATAGATTATACGATCAGGAGCTTGCTTTAATACAGGGCGACTTGCTACCACCACAACTTCATTAAGATCAAATTCCTTCTCCCATTCAGAAAGAATAGAATCGTTTTTTTCTTGAGCGAAAAGGCACATAGGGAGTGCTGCCGCTCCGAGGAGCAGCATTCTTATTGTATGCATATAAAGGGATTTTAGGTATTAGATATTCTTTACTTGAACGCTTTTTCAGGTCCTTTTATAAAAAGAGTAGCCGACTTACCGGAAAGAGCTTGCTGAAAACCTATATCTATTGTTTCTCCATTATTGGTGATCTTAACAATGATTGATTTTCCTCCTTCTCCGGTCTGCTCAAAGAATCTTGTGGTTCTTGCCTTATCTTTAGCAAGAGTCTCAGCAATTATTTTTACAATCGTAGGGTTATTACTTACCTGCAGCATCCTGTAATAGGAACCGTTATCTTTTGATACGAAAGTATTAACGGTCTTTTCATTGTTGTAACGTCCATCAAATAACTGTTCTACCGAGAGATGTGGAGGTTTGGCATTAGCCANAAAAGCTATTGNGGACATTAAGAATATAATAATGAATTTTTTCATAATTCCGGGGTATTATTGATTAAAAAATTGTCTATCATTTTTTGCTGTTCAGCTTCAAGGTCAGACATTTTCTGTATGAAGTCATCAGCAGCTTTTTCACTTGCTTCAATCCGGAGTCTCGCNTCATTCTCACTTAACTNTTTNCCGTTGACGTAGGCAATATAAAATGATTTATTTTCAATAGCATCATTAGAAAATGACTCCCAATGGAAAACCCCGATTCCAATAATNATAGCAATAGAAGCGACTATACTCATATTAANCTTCCATTTCCGNAATTTAANTTTTATAGAGNTTCCTTCGANACTTAGAGGTTTATCTGAAATATAAGTATCAATATTCATAAGCTGACGTACCTCATCAATCAATGGAGAATGATAGTCAACTTGAGAAAGGACATACTTCAACTCGATTTCCTCAAGTACGGACAGCCTACAATCCATATAAAGACTGCACAGCTGCTCTGTCTCTTGTAATGTAAGTTTTACGTCTTGATATTTCATTTNTCGAGATGGTTGTAGTTATCACGTATCTTTTTTCTTGCCCGGCTCATATTCATTCTGACNGCCTCAACCGACATCTTTAGGGTTACNGCTATNGCTTCATATTCCATCCCGTCATGTGTCACGAGTGAGTAAATCTTTCTTTGAATATCAGTAAGTCCGGATGTAAGCAGNGATTCATATTTTCCTATATCCTCATACGATTGCGGGTTNATTTCCAGTTTGTCAAAATTGGCATCGTCCAAACGCAGTGTCCGNGGCTTTCGGAGTTTATCAATACAGATATTCCTTAGAACTGCGAACAATTTGTTGCGCGCTTCTGTCTCCGTTTGAACTTTCCCGTCTCGCCAAAGATTAAAAAACGTATCTTGCAAAGCATCTCTGGCATCCTCATCATTTTTGAGGAATCCCAGAGCGCTTCTGTGCAACTTGTCACGAAGTGCCATGAATGAGGATGTCAGATTATCTGTTTTCATACTTACACTATAGATACGAAAAAGGGCGCAAAACNTAACCGCGCCCTCTAATTTTTTTTTGAAAATTATTTGATTATGATGGGGATTTTTGGGGTCGCGCCTGTTAGGCGCTTCACTGAACTATGAAATTTAATCCAATTTCTATGGGATGCGTNCCTANGCNCTTTTTGGGGGGGAGTTGATGTTTTTAATCTCACGCAGAGGNGCAGAGGGCTCGCTGAGGCTTGACANTAGGTTTCTNGATAGGTGGNTGGTCGGNTTACATCGTGGCGTAGGCGGTGGTGGCGGAGAGGATACGGTAGATGCCGAATATGCTTTCACCGGGGATGCGGATGGGGGGATATTTCGGATTGACGCTGCGGGCTTCGATCATGTTCGGTTCTTCGGGGACAGGGTAGACTGCCTTTACCAGTACGCCGTTTTCTGTGTCGACCACCATCATGTTGCCCCACGGGAGAAATGCTTTCTCATTGATGCGCTTGATGAATAGTGTGGAACCGTTGTGGAGCACCGGTTCCATGCTGTCGCCTGAAAGACGGATGGCAAAGTCAACCCCTTTTACCGGTGCGATAATCTTTTCACATTGGGAGAGTTCGTAGCCNTCGGACCATGACTGCAGATTTCCCGCAAATGCCGCTACGGGAAGCAGGGGCACTTCATATCCTTCGGGTATCCCTTCGCCCGACGCTGAGGTCTCCGCTCCGGGAGTCACCAGCATCTCCCCTTCGCCGTAGAGCAACCAGGAGGTGTTGAGATCAGGGTAGAGCTGACGGATCTTCATCACCTTATCTGTGGAAAGCGATTTGCGCATGGCTCCTATATAAGTAGGCGACACTCCGATGGATTTCGTAAATTCCATTTGCGTCATGCGCCGATGGCGCAGNTATTCCAGAAGACGTTCNTTAACGTTTGATGCCATATTTGTGGGTGTTATTTCAGACGTGNATTAACAAAATCAATATTAATCACNATTTAGAATTGCTTTTGTTGTAACTTTGCAGTGCTAAATTAATATTAAAATTTCTAAAATCAAAATTATGAATGAATTTTTAACATTCGCACTGTCAAAAAATGTGATTTTCGACCAGATCGGTCTGTTTACCTCCTATCTTTCCGGCAAAAGAGCTGTTGATGCGTCGGAATATGCGAAGGTTGCTTCGTTGGAGCCGGACCGTCCGTTGCTGGTGATCATAGCAGAGGGTGCAGCGGCGAGATTGGCCGCGGAATTAGGTGAAATGNTAGCNTCATTCGAAGTAGACGGCGACATTATCCGTTATGTCCTGCGAAATCCGGTTTTTGAATCACCGGAGGGTGAATCCCCTGCTACAACCGCAATCAATCCGACCAAAGCCGATTCGTCAAAAACGGTATCTGACTCAACTATCGTGGCTGCTGAACCGGATCATAGTGTAATTTTCAGACTGCTGGAGTCGTACGTAATGGCGGCTACGATCNTCGATTGGTTGCGCATCGTAGGTTATGAGTTTGCGGAAGGTCCGACTTCGGCCCTGAAGAGTGCAGAGTCAATGGCTACCTCCAAACTCACTCTGCTGCGCTCGGTACTGACGCCTGCTCCGGGGGTGCCCCGTCCTCATAAGACCAAGGCTTCTCCGCGCCGTATCTCCCCAATTTAGACTCAATCNCACAAGAATGAAACGCACTCCGGAAGTTTTGTNTCTTACTTCCGGGGTGCATTTCACTTGTGGGGTTTGGGTCTTAATATTAATTTTTATCTTTCGCGTAAACATTTTCATTCTTGAGGATGTTATATAGTCAGAAAGATGAAAATTTCATGATGTTAGGTTAGTTTGAAAAAGTATTATGGAAAACACATGACTGCGGCCCGTTGAGAAGCGGGCCGCAGTCGTGTGTATTATAAAGGTATTATGGACAAATACATGGATGCGGCCCGTTGAGAAACGGGCCGCAGTCGTGTATTATAGTCCTGGATTATGTAAGTCGGTGTTATATATCGGGAGGATCAGAATGTCAGCTGAATCATGGCCTGGGCGCGATTGGTGTGAGCCTGCGAGCAGTCGTTATTGACGCGACGGCCGTAGATATATTCTACGCCTGTTGTGAGGATTGAGTTGATATTCCAGAATACGTTGGCTACGGCATATTGCGCATATTTATATTGTGTGCCCCATTCCGTATCGCTGATGTTGTTGGCCCATGGTTTGGCATAGTTGCGCACGTGGGAGTAGCTTATTGATGCATAGACATCTTCGGAGAAATTATATTGCAGGCCGCCGAAAGCACCCCATGCTTTTGAAGCTTTGAGTGCGGGATTGATGCCACGCGGGGTAAGATCCATGCCGGTGCCGTTGAGATCCTGAATATATGAGTCGATACCTACCCCATAGACGCCGGTCCAGAATCCGCGCAGTTTGGGCAGGAATTCCGATGTGCCGCTGAGCGAAACTCCCCAGCCGGCTACGTCGACATTCTTGTCGGCCTGCACATTGTGGTAGGTGAGATTGCGGAGTATTGCGGATGCCTTTACCCAGTCTTCTCCGGAATTCCATGAATATTTCAGGCTGACCGGAATATCGGGAACACCCTGGGTCACTTCGTTGGTGTAGCGATTGGGAGTGATGGAATATTGCGGCAGTTCGAGGCCTAAGGTCGCGCTCCAGTTTTTGTGGCGGCCGAAGGTCTGAGTGTATGAGAGCATGGGGACTGTGATGGCGGTGCTTGCATTCGGACCTTCGTAATCGATCGTAGGGGGCATCGCACCGTTATCGGAGAAATTAGTGTAGTCGTAACCACCCTTGAATCCTCTCCATTTAATATAAGCGTATTGGAGTACGGGGACATAGTTGTTGAGGAAATTCATGCCGATGAATGCTCCGATCTTATTTTCACTGTCAGGTAGTGCTACGAAGTTGACGTAGAGAGAAGATTGCATTGCAGAAGCCTGGAATTTGCTCTTGTTACCGGCTGCCGCGGGTTGGATATCGGACGTGATGAACTCGTTGGGATTATCGAGAGGGGAGCCCCAGTCTTCGCCTACGGTCAGTTTGACGGTGCCGCCGAGGCCTACATAGAACTTGCCCTCTTTGCCGAATATTGCGAAATGCGGCACTGCATCTTTCAGTCCGTCGGGGGCATTGTCAGTGAAGTGTTTATGTGCTACAGATTTGAGGTCGGCGGCATGAGTCGGTTCGTGATGCTGGGGAGGCGCTGCCAGAGTGGTAAGAGTGGCTGCCCCGGCAAGAAGAGAGAGAATAATGCTCTTTTTCATAGTAGTGTGGTTGGATGGGGAATTAAATGGGTTATAAATATTTATCCCCTGAGCAAGGGGGTGGCTCGCTCAGGGGAGATAAGGTCAGGATTAATTATGCATCGATATTGGCGTAAGTGGCATGCGCCTCGATAAAGTCGCGGCGCGGACCTACTTCCTCGCCCATGAGGACAGAGAAGGTGTGGTCGGCTTCGGCTGCGTTGGAGAGTTGCACCTGTTTCAGCATACGGTTTTCGGGATCCATGGTAGTCTCCCAGAGCTGCTGGGGATTCATCTCGCCGAGACCTTTATATCGCTGGAGCACCATTTTGTTGCGGTCGCCGTCGCAGCGGGTGTCGACGAAGCGTTGCACCTGCTGCTCATCCCATGCATACTCCTCGATTTTGTTTTTGCCTTTGGTGGTGCACTTGTAGAGGGGGGGAGTGGCGATGTAGAGATAGCCGTTGTCGATCAGCGGACGTATGCGGCGGAAGAAGAAGGTCATCAGCAGAGTGGCGATATGTGCGCCGTCGACGTCGGCATCGGTCATGATGATGATCTTATGATAACGGAGTTTGCTGAGGTTGGCCTCTTTGGGGTCTTCTTCAGTGCCGATCGTGACGCCGAGTGCTTTGAAGATGCTGACAATTGAATCTGATTCAAACACCTTATGGTCCATGGCTTTCTCAACGTTGAGAATCTTACCGCGCAGAGGCAGGATAGCCTGGAAGTTGGGATTGCGGCCCTGCTTTGCCGAACCACCTGCGGAGTCACCCTCGACGAGGAAGAGTTCACACTGTGCGGCGTCGCGGCTTTTGCAGTCGGCCAGTTTGCCGGGAAGACCGGCTCCTGAGAGAGGCGATTTCCGCTGCACTTTCATGCGGGCCGATTGAGCTGCATGGCGGGCTGTGGCAGCCAGGACGACCTTATCGACAATTGCGCGGGCCTGTTTCGGATTCTCTTCGAGATAATATTTCAGCGCCTCGCTGATGGCCTGGCTAACGACGGCCTGGATGTCGCTGTTGCCGAGTTTGGTCTTGGTCTGACCTTCAAACTGAGGTTCGGCTACCTTTACAGAGATGACGGCAGTCAAACCGTCGCGGAAGTCCTCCTTTGAGAGTTCGATTTTGAGTTTGTCGAGGAGATGGTTGTCGTCGGCATATTTCTTTAGTGTCGTGGTAAGGCCGCGACGGAAACCGGTGAGGTGGGTACCGCCCTCTACGGTGTTGATATTGTTGACGTAGGAGAAGATATTCTCGTTGAAGGAGGTGTTGTAGGTCATAGCGACCTCTACAGGGACACCGTTCTTGATGGTGTTGATGTGGATGACCTCGTTGATGAGGGGTTCCTTACCTGAGTCGATATATTTCACGAATTCCTTCAGACCTTCACGGGAATAGAAGGTGTGGGATTTGGCTACTCCCTGTTCGTCGCGTACCCGGAGGTCGGTCAGTTTCAGTGTGATACCGGCGTTGAGATAAGCCAGGTCGCGCAGACGATTGGCGAGGGTTTCGAAATCGTAGACGGTCTCGGTGAAGATGGATGCGTCGGGGTGGAAGATGATGGTTGTGCCGGTGTGGTCAGTATCGCCGATTACGCTCATCTCGCAGGTAGGTTTGCCGTAGGCGTATTCCTGCATGTAGATTTTGCCGTCGCGGTGGATTTCCGCGCGGAGATAGTCGGAGAGCGCGTTGACACAGCTGACGCCGACACCGTGCAGACCACCCGATACTTTGTAGGAACCCTTATCGAACTTACCGCCGGCGTGGAGCACTGTGAGAACGACTTCAAGAGCGGGCTTGTGCATCTTCTCGTGCATGTCGACCGGAATACCGCGGCCGTTGTCGACGACCTTGATGGAATTGTCTTCCTGAATGGTCACTTCGATGTGGTTGGCGAATCCGGCAAGAGCTTCGTCGATAGAGTTGTCGACCACTTCATATACGAGATGGTGAAGACCGCGGCCGGAGATGTCGCCGATATACATGGCCGGACGTTTGCGCACGGCTTCCAGACCTTCCAGCACCTGGATGTTGTCGGCCTGATAATCTTTCGCATTTTCGGCGGCGGAAGTCTCTACAACTTCGGAAGCTACTGCTTCTACTGCCTCGCCGGCTGCGTTAAGATTTTCCTCAAGGATATTCTCTGAGTTCGATATATTGTCCATAAATTGAAATTGCACTAATAACATGCGAATTTACAAAAAAAATCCGACATTTCCTACTCAATCTGCGAAAATCGCCCCTTGCGGTCCAAAACATTTCGCCCCAAAAGCATCCCCCACCCTAAAACATTTTGCGCTCAGAGGATATTTCGGCCTGAAACATTTTGCGCTCAGAGGATGTTTCGGACTGAAACATTTTGCGCTCAGAGGATATTTCGGCCTAAAACATTTTGCGCAACGAAATATTTTTTCAGTCTTTTAATTGTATATCAGTTGATTAAGCCTAAATGTATGAAAATTTGTCCCGCTTCGGTGATAGGGGCCGGGTAAATGGGGGATGGCTAACCGAATTACCCCGTTTTGGGGTGAGTTTTTAGGGATTGATTAACATTATTAAGGTGTAAATTGTTAGATTAACAAAAAAATTTGTAATTTTGCGCCCGAAATCATGCGTCCCGATTCATTTCGGGCGTCAATCCATACGTCACAGTTTATGAAAAATCTCGTCATAGTAGAGTCTCCGGCTAAGGCTAAGACCATTGAGAAGTTTCTTGGGAAGGATTATAAGGTCCTTTCCTCCTATGGTCATATCCGCGACCTGAGCAAACGCGAAATACGTCCTGATCAGGCCGACGATCAATATCCGGCTTATGAGATTCCGGCCGATAAGAAAGAGCTGGTCCGTACGCTTAAGAAGGCCGCCAAGGAGGCCGATACCGTATGGCTCGCTTCCGATGAAGACCGTGAAGGAGAGGCAATCGCCTGGCATCTCTATGAGGTGCTCGGTCTGAAACCGGAAAACACCCGACGTATAGTATTCCACGAAATCACCAAGCCGGCAATCCTCGCAGCTATCGCTAATCCGCGAGGCATCGATATTGACCGTGTCAATGCCCAGCAGGCGCGCCGGGTGCTCGACCGTATCGTAGGTTTCGAGCTATCGCCGGTGCTCTGGCGGAAGATTAAACCGGCTCTGTCGGCCGGTCGTGTACAGAGTGTGGCGGTCCGCCTTATCTGCGAACGCGAGAAGGAGATTAATGTGTTCACTTCAGAGCCCTATTTCCGCGTCACGGCCCGTTTCGTTCTTCTCCCCTCCGGAGAAGAGATCAAGACTGAGGCCTCACGTAGAATGCCCGACGAGGCTTCGGCCCGCGAACTGCTCGATTCCATAAAGACGATTCTGAGCAAGGATGCGGAGGCCTTTAAAGTGACGGATGTCAAGGTGCATCCTCTCACTCGTTCTCCCCAGCCGCCGTTTACGACCTCTACTTTGCAGCAGGAGGCCTCGCGACGTCTCGGCTTCAGCGTCAACCAGACGATGATGCTCGCTCAGCGGCTCTATGAAGATGGACATATCACCTATATGCGTACCGACTCGCTCAATCTCTCCGATCTCGCTCTGCGCGACATCGCTACTGAGGTGAAGTCGAAGTATGGAGAGGATTATTATAATCTCCGTCGCTTCCACACCCACTCCAAAGGAGCGCAGGAAGCCCACGAAGCGATTCGTCCGACGTATATCGATAAGACAACCGTAGCGGGCACAGACCAGGAGAAGCGACTCTATACTCTCATCCGCAATCGCACGCTCGCCTCTCAGATGGCCGACGCCCGGCTTGAGAAGACGCTCGTAGATATCGCTGCTGACCGGATTGACGAAACTTTCCGTGCAGAGGGAGAGGTAGTGAAGTTTGACGGTTTTATGCGCGTGTATCAGAATTCCGATGCCGCAAATCTGGACGGACGCCTTCCGGTACTTGCAGTAGGGCAGAGTCTCGGGGTGGAGGATGTCACTGCCACCGAACGATTCTCAGCGCCTCCGGCACGTTACTCGGAAGCTACCCTTGTCAAGAAGATGGAGGATCTCGGAATAGGCCGACCCTCTACGTATGCACCGACTATTTCCACCATCCAGCAGCGCGACTATATCAAGCGCGGGGAAAAGGAGGGTGAGAAACGCGATTACAGCGTGCTTACTCTCGCCGACGGCAAAATCTCGGAGCAGACACTGACTGAGACTTCCGGTTCCGACAAGGGACGCCTTGTCCCGACGGATGTCGGTATGATTGTCAACGACTTCCTGACCGAATATTTCCCTGATATCCTTGACTATAACTTCACGGCCCGTGTGGAAGAAAAATTCGATGAGATAGCCGAAGGGAAACTTGGCTGGAAGAATGAAATCAAGGACTTCTATGGCGGATTCCATCCCTCGATTGAGAAAATCAACGAGCTGCGTATGGATCATAAGGTCGGAGAGCGTCGTCTCGGTGTGGATCCGAAGACGGGACGTCCCGTATCGGTAAAGATCGGTCGGTTTGGCCCGGTGGTGCAGATCGGCGAGGCCTCCGATGAGGAAAAACCGCTCTTTGCATCCTTAGCGTCAGGACAGAGCATTTCGACACTGACCCTTGACGAGGCGCTCAAACTCTTCGATCTGCCGCGCACTCTCGGGGACTTCGAGGATAAGACGGTGGTCGCGGCCGTAGGACGATTCGGTCCGTATATCCGCCATAACGGGGCCTTTGTATCGATTCCCAAAGATATGGCTCCGGAGACGATTACCCTTGAAGAGGCCGTGGAGCTCATCAAGGCCAAGCGTGAGAAAGATGCGGCAAATCATCTTAAGGATTATCCTGAAATCCCGGGATTGTCGTTGCTCAACGGCAGATTCGGTCCTTATTTAGCTTATAAGCCTGAGGGAGCGAAGAAGGCCGTCAATTACAAAATCCCCAAGAGTAAGGATCCGCAGACTCTCACGATAGAGGAGATCCGCGAACTGATGGCAGCTCAGGATGCGGCCCCGGCTCCCCGACGCCGTTCGGCAAAAAAATGATAAAACAACAATTACGCGGCACAGCCGCCCAACAATATGGTTACTCAAGATCAAGTAAAGGAACTTTCAGAGCGATGCGATGCGCTTAAGCGTTATCTCGATATCGACAGTAAGAAGATCGAAGTAGAAGAGGAGGAACTCCGCACCCACGTGCCCGATTTTTGGGAACATCGTGAGGCTGCCGAGGCTCAGATGAAGAAAATTAAGGATATCCGATTCTGGATTGAATCGTATGAGGCTCTCGAAAAGCAGGTGGAGGAGCTCCGTCTGGCATTCGATTTCGTAAAGGAAGGCCTTGTCACAGAAGAGGAGGTCGATGCGCAGTATGAGGAGGTGCTGAAGGAGATTGAGAATCTCGAACTTCGCAACATGCTTCGACGCGAGGAGGACAAACTCGGGGTCGTGCTGAAGATCAATGCCGGCGCCGGAGGTACGGAGGCTCAGGACTGGGCGCAGATGCTTATGCGTCTTTACATGCGCTATGGCGAACGCCATGGATATAAGACTACAATTGCCAACCTTCTCGAGGCCGACGATGCAGGTATCAAATCGGTCACAATCAATATAGAGGGTGATTATGCGTATGGATATCTGAAGTCGGAGAACGGTGTACACCGTCTGGTGCGTGTCTCTCCCTACAATGCGCAGGGAAAGCGTATGACGAGCTTCGCGTCGGTATTCGTCACTCCGTTGGTAGACGATACGATTGAGGTAAATATCCAGCCGGCTCTTATCAGTTGGGATACGTTCCGTTCGGGAGGCGCAGGAGGTCAGAACGTCAATAAGGTTGAATCGGGCGTTCGACTCCGCTATCAGTTTAAGGATCCCTATACGGGTGAAGAGGAAGAGATTCTGATCGAAAACACAGAGACTCGCGACCAGCCCAAGAATAAAGAGAATGCCCTTCGCCATCTTCGATCAATCCTCTATGAGAAAGAGCTCGCCCATCGTATGGAAGAGCAGGCCAAGATCGAAGCGGGTAAGAAGAAGATCGAATGGGGTAGCCAGATACGCTCCTATGTGTTTGATGATCGTCGTGTAAAAGACCATCGCACGAACTATCAGACCTCCGACGTCAACGGAGTGATGGACGGAGAAATCGATGCATTCATCAAGGCCTACCTGATGGAATTCGCGGCGGAAGAACCCCATTCATAACCAAGTGTTTAATATTATAGCTGTTGTACAGATGTACTACGCGAGCTATTCATGTGGGACTAAAACAACTGAGCGGGCGGCTATGTGTTTCGCCCTATCTTACGCTCCAACCACTCTAAATAAAGAGCTTTCCTGAAAGGGAAGGCTCTTTATTTATATCGCTCATCTGAATTTATATCATTTTAGGAAAATTTCGTAAATTTGCAGTGTATGGAACATTCTATCTCAAAGTTCAATAGCGCGGAAATAGTTTCTGTAGTTAAGCAAATTAAAGATGCTATTCTTGTTAGCCGTTACAACGCAGCGCGGATGGTGAATAAGGAAATGCTCTCACTATATTACAATATTGGCGAATTCATCTCCGTCAATAGCCGAAATGTTAAGTGGGGTTCAGGTGCAATTAAGGCTATTTCTGAACTCCTTCAGAAAGAAATTCCGGGTCTTAGAGGTTTTTCTGAGTCCGGTCTTAAGCGTATGCGAACTTTTTATGAGGGTTGGTATAGATATGTTGTAAATCGTCCAACGCCATCGGACGAAATCGTAACAATAGATACAACTATAATTTCAAATCGTCCGATGACGTTGGACGATTTCTCTGAACAAGAGTTGGAATGGTTTCTAAGTATCGGATTTTCCCATCATTACGAAATTCTGATTAAATCGAAATCGTTACAGGAGCGATTATATTATATCCGCAGATGTGCTACCGAATTTTGGTCGGTAGAAAAATTGCGTTATATGATTGCCAATAGTCCGTACAGCGGGCTTGACAACACCACCAATAATTTCTTACAGACAGTTCCGAATCCCGATTATCGTGCCGCTGTAATGCGTGCGTTTAAGGATGAATATTTGCTTGATTATGTTAATATTGAAGACCCGGATACCTTTGATGAAAGGGTTTTGGAAAATCAAATCGTACACAATATCAAGAATTTCATCCTCACATTTGGCAAGGATTTCACCTTCATGGGAAATCAGTATCGTGTCATCGTAAGTGGTAAGGAATATTTTATCGACCTATTGTTTTACCATAGGTCATTACGGTGCTTGGTTGCCGTAGAACTAAAGAAAAATGAATTTTTGGCTGAGTACGCCGGAAAACTTAATCTTTATCTTTCCGCGTTGGACGATTGTGTAAAAAATCCTGATGAGAATCCATCTATAGGAATAGTTCTTTGTCGAGACAAGGATGAGAAAACTGTTCAATACGCGTTTCGGGGCATTACAACTCCAATGGGTGTCGCAACGTATAAGACGGCTGATGAACTCCCTCCCGAAGTAAGAAATGCTTTGCCAAATCCGGATGACCTGAAAAAACTATTATAATAAGTAAGTGTTCACATTTAACCGATATTAAGTTATCAGAAATCTTTTATCCTATCTGCGGCTTCTTTTTCTTTATTATAAGTAGATCGTAAAAATTGGTTTATACTAAATTTAGTAGAAGTTTTGGTCGCCACGGGCGACCGGATGGTCTCCCGCGGAGCGGAAGTTACGCGCACGAGAAAGACCTGTCGGTCTTACTCGTGTTCGTCGGGACTTCTTTAATTTTTATGAGATACTTAATATAAAATAATTTTGGACACTTGCTTATTGCTTATTACTTAATACTTATTACTTAAACGATAAGGCGCCGTGCGCCTTATCGTTTAAGGATTCCGTGGCGGTAGGCGTAGAGGAGTTCTTTCAGTTCGTTGATTTGGGACTGGAGTTCTTCGCCTTTGTCGGTGTCGCGCACTCGGAGACGGCGGTGGTTCATCTCTACGATCTGTGTCGTGCCGGCGATGTCTGTACCGTTCTTTACGGCTTCTTCGGCCGATGTGAAGGGTTCGTGCTGCACGAGCTCAAATCCGCGGGAGTGGTAGACGAGGGTGTAGCCTGCAATACCGGTTGTCTTATGGTAGGCTTTTGAGAAACCGCCGTCGATTACCATCATTTTACCATTGGCTTTGATGGGATTCTCACCTTTGCCGGCTTTTACCGGTACGTGGCCGTTGATTATGTGGCGATGTTGGCCGGTGACTCCGAATTCGTCGAGAATCATGTCGCATACAGACTCATTCTCCCGCAAGTAATAATATGCACCTTTCTCTTCATGCTGAAAATCCTTGTCGGAAGTGAGATAGCGTTCGAGAGTGGCCATCTTGCTCTTGTCGAATAGGGGAGAGTCGGGGCCACACCAGACGTAGAGGTAATAGTCGCGGGCGTAGTCGCGAGCGGCGGCCGGAGTTTCTGTCGAGAAAGCGGAGCGCATCAGTTCTTCTACTTTCTGGAGCAAAGCCTTGCCTTTCAGTCGCTCCCCGAGAATCTCCACCTCCTTCAGTTCGCCATCAGGTGTCAGGGGTACTGAAGCATGGAACAACAGGTTGGAGTTATAGATAGCATAAATGCCGCCGCGATTGAGGAATACATCAATATGGCTCTTAAGTTTGTCGCTGACGTTGAAGCTATGAACGAGTTTATTGAGCAAATCCTGTTCTTCAGAAGTCAGAGCGTAGGGGTCAGAGGGGTCGATGGTGGGGAAATGTCGGTCGAGAAGAGGATATTCCTTACCGTCGACGGTGAGAGAGCCGGTATTGTAATCGATAAGGTGGAGCTGGCGTCGGTCGTCCATCTTCCATTCCGGATGGCGTCGGATCATTTCAGACTCTACTTTCCACTGAATCACGCTGATAGCTTTATGCATCTTAGCGGTAAGGCGGCGATTTTTGAGAGTGAGAGTCTCGCCTCCGGGGGCAATCTTGGGTGAGAAAACCTCGCAATCGTCGTCGGCATAGGTCTCCATTGCGAACATGGCCAGCGGGACAAGATTGATACCGTAACCATCTTCGAGGGTCTCCATATTGTTGTAGCGCAGGCATATGCGTATGGCATTGGCGATACAGGCGGGATTGCCGGCCGCAGCGCCCATCCAGAGGGCATCATGATTGCCCCATTGAATGTCGAAATCCTTATAGTTGCGGAGAGTGTCGAGTATGATATGAGCTCCGGGACCGCGGTCGTAGATATCGCCGAGAATGTGCATCCGGTCGATGCTGAGGGCCTGAATGACCCGGCAGATCGCCTTTATGAAGGCATCGGCCTGACCGGTGGAGATGATTGTCTCCACGATGCGGTTGTAATACATCTGTTTGTCGTCGCCCGAGGGAGCTTCATGAAGGAGCTCTTCAATGATATAGGCAAATTCTTTTGGGAGAGCCTTGCGCACTTTGGAGCGGGTATATTTCGACGACACTTCCTGAAGCACCTTCACGAGCCGGTGGAGAGTCACCTGATAGAAATCCAACAGGTTGGTCTCAGTGGCCTTTACGGCTTCCAGTTTGCGTCCGGGGTAGTAGATNAGGGTGCAGAGTTCGCGNAGNTCNTCTTCCCGCATTGAGGTCTGGAAGAGTTCGTAGACCTTACGGCGGATATTTCCGGAAGCGTTCTTCAGTATATGNGTGAAGGCTTCGTTTTCACCGTGGATATCGGCGATGAAATGTTCGGTACCTTTNGGGAGGTTGAGGATAGCCTCAAGATTGATTATCTCAGTTGCGGCGGCAGATGCCGACCCGAAAGACTTGGAGAGCAATTCAAGCACCCGACGGTCGGCATCGAGTTGGCGTTGTTGTTCAGGAGTGTAAATCTCCCGCCGGAGATTCTCCATTCGCGATTTAATGTCAGGCACGGAAAANNTTTTTTNAAAANTTTTTAAGTAATAAGTTATAAGTAATAAGTAATAAGGGGGTTGGCGCTTTGCGCCAAGTAATAAGTATCCAAGTAATAAGTATTAAGTGATAGGTGGGGAATCGGGAGGTTTTCTTAGAAGCGTATTAGGCCGGTTTTGGCTATGGAGAGCTGTAGGCCGGCGCTGCGGCCGATCAGATCTCCNGCGTCGATGCCTACCGATAGNGTNCCTTCCCAGCCGGGGAGGCGNCGGGGNCGCCATGCTACTTCCGCAAGGAAATTGAAGTTGTCGGCTACCTCGGGNAGCGGATTTTTGTATGTGCCCCAGGAGCGTTGGTAACTTGCCAGAATGCGATATGAGAGATCGTTGGCGGGTGAGCCTTCGAAACCTATATGGTGGGCGACTATGCGGTTGGATTTNAGCAGTAGCGAACCATTGTTGTAGATCGGAGATATCACGAGAGGATTGCCGATTATCATTCCCCAGTGTTGCCAGGCTCCGTAGATGTAATGCCAGTAGTATTGGTCNCGACCGGATACCTGTACGGGTAGTTTGTCGGTCTTGTCCCAGTAGACGGGACCGGTCTGATCCTTCATATACAGGAATTCATATACTATTCGGCTGACGAAAGGATTTTTGGGCAACTGTCCTTCGACGCCCCAAAGGCCGTCGCGCCAGGGATATTCGATGTATAGCATCGAATGGTCTTCAAACATGTGTTGATAATAGGCTTTCACGCTCCAATCGTGGTCTTTTGGGGCCCAGGAAAGAGCGAATGTCCAGTTGCCGAGGAAATTACCGTCGACATTGCTCGTCTCACCCTGAATGTTGCCTCCGGATTGTGGCACGATAGCATGCCAGAGTCCTTTCAGACCGCCGGTGCCTTTAATCCAGCGNATTGAGCCGTCGGCTTCGCGATACCATGCTTCTCCGCCAAACTGAGTGGCCATTTCGATTCCCNCTTCAAATATGAGGGGGAACTTATCGGCATTGCCATTTCTTAGCCAGAGACCTTTGGAGTGGTATTTGAGATTCTGGGGATAGAGAGCATGGTCTTCTCCGGGTTGAGGCTGCGACCAGTCGCGGAGCCATTTCGAGTCGGAGAACATGCCGAAGGCTATATATCCCTTGATGCCGAGCCAGCCTTTGGTGCCCCAAATATCAGCGTAGTCGAAGATTCCGGCGCGGATCTGCGGGATTGGCATTGCATTGCCNGAATAGAGCAGATTGCCTGATGATAGCCGGGGGTTGGATATGACTCCTTCAATCTCCTTTTGGCCGATCATCAGATCGAGGCAACGATAACGGATTTCGCCNTAAAGCTGATGGATNGAAAACGGGGATGTCTGTCGATAGCCTCCCGTNAGGTCAACACCGGCTCCCCATGAGAAGCGATTGGTGGGATCCATCGGTTTTATGATCGAGGCCCGTAGCCGGAGGTTGTTTTTTTTCACCGATCCGAGTCCCTGNGTATTATTCAGGAGCCAGAAAGGGGTGTGGTCGCCTCCGGCAAAACTGCCGGTAAACTCACCGCGCCACGTAAGCGAATCGACGCGCCAGGAGCCATTCTTCTGTTGGGTANCNANGGGTTNCTCCGTCNGGTCGGAGTCGGTCGTCGCAGCGGATGCGTATAACCCNCATAGGATTAGAAGNCTTAATATAAATNGTTTCATATCAATCAATTCCTTAGATTACATTTGGGACAAGTTCCCTTAAGCATAAAATTGACACCCTTTACCGTGAATCCCTGCGGGACGCTGACCTCGGGNACTTTTACTTCCGAGAGACAGAAGGTCTGTCGGCATTTCGTGCAATAGAAATGGCAGTGGAGGTCATCATCTTCAAGGTTGTCGTGGGAATGACAGAGTTCGTATTTTACGATTCCGCGACCNTCTTCAAAGGCATGGACGAGGTCGTGCTCCGTAAGNAGATTTAGCACTCTGAAGATGCTTGATTTGTCGAGGCTGTCAAGCTTCTGCTCCAGTTCCGACATGCTGAGGGGGCGGGAGGCNCGNGATAGTTCTCTCATCACGAGCAGCCGATTAGGAGTAGGGGAGATACCTCTCATTACCAACTGGTCTTCAGAAATATTCATAANACTCTCTAAGTTATTGTGGCGATCGATGGCGCCGTAAGGTTTAGGGTCGGNGTGTGCTCCGTTGGGAGGGTGGTGGAGGCCGACGTAATCGATGTTCTATCTGCGAAGATAATACAAATCNGAGATATAGGCAAAGAAGTTGTATAAACTTTTTCCGAAAAGAGAATAATAGTNTAAGAATTACTTTCTTCCGAGGATATTTTTTTAGCGTTGTCATGTTTTGTAAATTGTTTATCGGTTATAAATTTTCTGCAAAGTTAATATGAGNTTGAAAGAANATTATGTTTATTTTCCATTTTGTTGAGGGTTGGAGGGAATTTTTTGTTTTTGTGGTGTGAATTTTTGGTATTTGAGGGATTTTATCCGGTTGATTCTGTTGTGGTTGGGTTTTAATTTTTTTGATCTGTGATTTTTGGATTTTATTTGATGGGGGGAACGCGGATCCGGATCGGGGCTTTGCCCCGATGGCCGGGGAGTCGCGGATTGGTGCGGATTTTTTTTGGCCGCGCCTGTTAGGCGCTTCACTGAACTAAGCTTTTTGGGGACTTGGGAATGGTTCGGGGTGGGGATGGGAGGTGAGCGTCGCTTCGCTTCGCTATTGCGGATTGGCGGCCCGGGGGATTGGGAGTTTCTACGTGCTTTTAATAATTAATCAATCGTTAATCAGTAATTCACATTATTCTCTACATNGGTTATAAGAAAATCCCCTGCCGCGACTCATTTGCTCTGTCAATGTCGGGCGTGGTATAAACGTTTGACATGAACACAACATGAAGATTATTTGCGTTAACAGGCTTATTAATAGCAATNGATATATAAATAGCGGCTACGAGATTTTTCGTAGCCGCAAATATTTTGACATGAAATGACATGACATGAGATTATCCCCATGCCGGTATATANGCAATATCCCTGCGATTGGTTCCATCAGGNGTGCCGACCNTGATAAGNCCNCTTTCAAGAGCTTCTTTTATCACTCCTGATATCGCAGTATAATTCTTATCTATAACGCCCATTCTTGTACGAAACGATTTATTAGTCATCATTTCATTAGAGAGATATTTCAGACAGGCATGCTGATAACAAGCCTGTACTCGTTCTTCGCGGGTAGTAGCGCTCCACTCCTTATATTCACTTAAAATGATTGTTGTTCGGATGTCCGACACTCGATATTTAATAGCCGGAAGCTGATACTGCTCTATTGCCTCGACTNCCTTATCCATGCCACTCCCTTTTTCTTCACAGAAACCCATTCGCCGCATAACATCTGCAAGATCTTCATTACGCGACTGATAAGCGTCTATAAATCGATCTGTACTGATAAGAGGTTGACCTGGTGATGAAATTTCTACCCGGTCAGAATATATCTCAACCATTGGGAACCCAAGCACATTAAAATCCTGGTGAATTATCATGTTGGCTGCAATTTCTCTTATCGCAATTTCAGGATACATTCTNACTTCGGTTCTGAGAGCTTTTCCTATTTCCTCATTAGCCGGCAACTGACCGTTTATCCAGTCAATCATTTGAGGGAAGCAGAGCGCATAACCTTGCTCAAAATTCTTCTCTCGGACAGTTTCGACCTTATTCTTGCCTCTATAGACTATCACTCTGATAGCCTTTCGATACAACGACTCAAATTGGCGAAAATCTTTAGCAAGAAGTAACGCTCCAAGTTCGGTTATGTCATACCCGACTTCGGACGCCACAATAAAACGCTCTGAGATAAACCGTTCTATGATGCCCTCAGAAGTCTGAGGCATAGGCATCTTCAACCGATCGAAATATGTCTCGACGCTCAAAAGGCTTATCACCTCGTTAATGTTGCGACATGACTTTGCCGGTATTTGATGTAATAACTTACTTCNGTTAAGTTTCCAAATCTTTGCTTCTTTTTCAGGGAAATCCATCAGTTTTCTTGTCAGAGAACCTATCCTGATATATGCAGTATGTAAAAACGTTACAGGTCTATCGGTTGCACAGGGGATTCGATACATAGATACATGTTTACTTTGAATGTCAAATTCATAACATTCCACATCTATTCTCGGATTAAGTCGTGTCACCAACCAATTTTCTAATTCTTCATTACCTACTTTATGCCTTTTGGCGTGAAATGAAGTCCCCAGAATAACGTGTGAGCCGTCCTCAACTCCAAAAACAAGATATCCGTAAGGTTTACCAAGCAAAGCAGCACTGTTTGCCAAGGCAGAAACTCGTTCCCCGATTTCTTCCTTTGAATGAAAATTATGTTTGAACTCTACCCATTCCGATTCGGAGGGCAAAGCTACCAAGTTATTGAGCAATAATTGTAATTCGGATTGTTCCATACTGCAAATTTACGAATTTTTTGTGAGATAAGATGTTCGTATGTTAAAAAGTAGCTGCCTTTGCAGTTGGAAATGTTACAGCCATTCCACGTCATATTGATCATTATAATTGTGTATTTGGATGGGTTTAATTTTTGGGGAACGCGGATCCGGATCGGGGCTTTGCCTCGATGGCCGGGGAGTCGCGGATTGGTGCGGATTTTTTTTGGCCGCGCCTGTTAGGCGCTTCACTGAACTAAGATTTTTTTATTTTTTTGGATTTGGGAATGGTTCGGGGTGGGGATGGGAGGTGAGCGGCGCTTCGCTTCGCTNTTGCGGATTGGNGNCCCGGGNGGGGAGTTTNAACGTGCTTTTANTAACTAATCAATGCATTAATTTATAAAGTAAAAATCCTTTGGCTTCCGAAGGGAGGNCAAAGGATTTTTTCGGTTGGTTGGATTGGGGGTATTAAGCGGGATGCTTATTCGGTCGGTGTCTTATTGCGGTTTGGTTAAGCTATTATTGCGGCTTTGATGGCNTCGACGATTTTGCGGACTTCTGCGTCGCCTACCCAGGGACCNGCGGGGAGACAGATTCCGACTTTGAAGAGNTCTTCGGAGACACCGTTGAGATAGGCGGGATTGTTGCGATAGACAGGCTGGCGGTGCATCGGTTTCCAGAGCGGGCGAGCCTCAATTCCGGCCTTGTCAAGAGCTACTCGGAGNGCCTCTACGTTATCATTCGGCTGGCAATCGGTCACGGCAGTAGAAGCNTCGTGGATCACTCCGGCAGCGCCTCCGACGGCACCTGTCACGACGGCCTTATAGGCATTCTCCTGTCCGACAATCCGGAGTTCCGGAGATAGAGTGGCAGTGCAGAGCCAGAAGTTAGAGTCGAATTCGGGAGCGGGNTTACGGTGCATTTCTATACCCTTGACGTCGGCGAGGAGTTCGCAATAGAGTTCCTGAACGTGGCGATGATGGGCGATATGCTCGTCGAGGACGGTCATNTGTCCGCGTCCGATTCCGGCGCAGATATTCGACATTCGGTAGTTGAAGCCGATTTCCTCATGCTGGTAGTAGGGATAGGACTCGCGGGCCTGAGTGGCATACCACATGATGCGGCGCCATTGCTCCTCATCAGGGCATATCAGGGCACCGCCTCCGGAGGTCGTGATCATCTTATTGCCATTGAACGACAGGACACCGTAGCGGCCGAATGTGCCCAGNACCTGNCCGCGATAGCGCGANCCGAAACCTTCGGCGGCATCCTCAATNACAGGGATGCCATAGCGGTNGGCGATCTCCATGATTTCTTCGATCTTATAGGGCATGCCATAGAGCGCAACGGGGATGATGGCTTTCGGCGCNCGGCCCGTCTTNGCGATACGGTCTTTGATAGCCTCTTCGAGCAGANCGGGATCCATGTTCCACGTTTCGCGTTCGGAATCGACGAATACGGGTGTGGCTCCGCAATACGTGACGGGATGAGCTGAGGCGCAGAATGTGAACGACTGTACGATAACTTCATCACCGGGCTTTACGCCACAGGCGACGAGTGCGAGATGTACAGCGGCGGTGCCGGCAGAGAGGGCTACGACGCGTCGTTCGGGATGGAGCGTCAGCGAATGGTCGTCGTCATGCAGGGCGGAAGANCCGGTNNCNGCAGGAGCGTCGGCCGACGGCTCGAGATGATTGACAAACGCTTCGAGATCCTTTTCAAAACCNTTGACGTTAGGACCCAGGGGCACTACCCAATTATCCCGAAAAGCTTCCTCAACAAAATCCATCTCTCGGCCTGACATGTGAGCCAGACACANCAAAATCCTCTTATTTTCAGCCATATTTATTACAAATATTCTTTTTCAAATTTATCTTATGTCGGGTGGAAATGCCGATAGAGGAGGATTGGGCATCTCTCGTACTGATAAGCATAACTCCTTAAAACATCGCGAAGTTACGAAAAAAATACGTCAACCACAAATCTGACAACAAAAAATCCTCCGGCAGAGCGCCGGAGGATTCTCGTAAGTTCTTAGGGGAAAGAGGTGATTAACGTTTAAGCAGAGATAGTCGCTGACGTCGAGGGGGAGGTCAGAATCTGCATTTTTCACCGTTTTCGGCTACTTCTGCGAGCCATTGCCGGATTTCATCGGGCATGTAGAGATGATTGCCGTCGGAATNGCGCTCTTTGGAGAGAGCAAGGGCCATGTAGCTGTATTCATTGGCAAGCGACGTCTGGAACACTCCCAGGTCATCCGTATTGAGAGTGACTTTCAGATGATGCGGTTCCTGCTGACCTACTGAGTAGAATCGGAAAGCCGGGTGCTTCCGATAGGAANGCAGGCTTCCAATCAGGAAGTTGGAACTCGGGCAACATTCAATGACGATATGTCGGCGCTCAAGGCGACGNATGAGCCGGTGTTGCATTTTCTCGATCAGCGAAGCNTAGCCTTTNCAGACCTTCANTTCGATGACGTTATTACCTTTAGCGCGTACCTCCTCNTCGAAATGATAGCGAATGTAAAGCTCTCTGACCCGGGGATTAGTCCTTGCCATCCGGGCTTTCGGAGAATCAAGCAGTTCGAAATTCTGCCAGCTATCGGCGGCAGCGGAGGCTTGTCGGAGGGGNGAACCGGCAGCGGAGAGGCGGTGTAATGATCCGTTGATGTAGCAGTCGGGATTGTCGCTTCTCAGCAGCAGCGACTGGTAATACTCCCTTGCAGTCACGGGAGGCNNGNCGGAAGAGAAGTTGCCACCGTAGATCTGATAATACAATTCCTCAAACTTCTGCCGGAGGAAAGACTCNACTTGAGATTCGAGNNAGATGTTCCAATCGGCAGATCTGAACAGTAGCCATACCACATTGTCGAGCATCCATTGAGCGGGNACGACGATATGATTTGCCGTGCGGTTATAGAACTCGTAAGGGTCAATACCCATCGCAATGGCATGTCCGATGCGGTCGCCNCCGGTCATGCCGAGGAACGTGATGGATTCGTCGATGGCGCGAAGTCCGTCAACNATGTCATAATAATCCTCACCGGCATGAAAAGTAGCTCTCAGGCCGGCCCTTTTCAGGAAGCGGAACGCCTGTCCGAAAGCTTCGGGACGGCAGTTGAATTCAGAAGAAGCGGCATCAATGGCTTTTACGGGGGAGAATCCGTCGATGAAGAAACNATGCTGATTCCGATAGATAATTCTGATATTTTCCGACTGCGACCTAAGAAACTTTCTGATATTGTGATTTCTTGGNAAAAGGATTATATTCTTCTTGGATGCAGACCTTCTTTTGACTGATTTGGAATCAAAATTATCCTTCGTCTTGATGAAATGATAGATGATTCCGAAGTCGGGGGTATTGAAGAANCCGGGTTCCTTATTCGACCAGCTTTGTTGAGGCTGCCTCATAGTGGAGAGTTCATTGCGGATATTGCGAACCGTATCCATGAGTTCCCGGATCCCCTTCGACAAAGACTTATTTGGAACAATTCTTACTTCCTGNTAGGCGATATTGCTNTCNCGCCATGCGTCGGCAATGGCAAGCCCTTCGAGCATACGCGAATAGGCAGGATGCGGATTCGTGAAGTAAGATTTGTTGTTCTGGTATCGCTGGAAATTGCCAAATCCGTGATTGGAATTAAGCTGAATCATGTAATCCCTGACGAGNCTCTTCACNANCAGATACTTATGCAGGTTGGCGACGAATTCCCTATCCTCTGTACATATAATATATTGCAGGGCAAGATACAGAAAATATCGCTCGCCGAGATAGACACGGAAGTCGCCATAGCAATGCTCCGGCGGATCGGGTACACGGATATAGTCGGGGTCGGAAAGCAACGCGGCCCCTCCNTCGACGAGAGCNAGNGCCTCGATCGTGGCACGNAGCCGGGTAGCCTTACTGTTGAAAGTAAGAGGATTGATGTGGCGCAGACTTTCTCTGACATCTTTCGGCTGAATGTCATTCCTTAGGAAAAGAAAAGCATGATAGCGGAANGTNGCNGCCCATACGATGAGTTCGTTAATTCGGTCGACAATAGTGCGGTCTACGACAATATCGATATTCGCAAGCATGCGATTGATCTCAGCATGTCTGTCTTCGGGATGGTTCATCAGACAGCACCAGTTGATATTGAANACGTTGGCAGAGGCTCTGAGGTGAGTATGGAGTTCGTGNAGGCGTCCCTGGCGGACAAGCCAGTCGATGTCTACATTGTCATTACGTAAGGTAGGNGGATANGCCAGTCGCTCCCCGATATTCTTTCGGCCTGTAGAAGAGAAGGAATCGTGCATTGCCAACAGGGCCGTGACGAAAACGTCNTCTCCNATAAAGCGTGTGATCTCCCTCCATCTGAACAGATCGTCAAACCTCACCCTTACTGAATGGAAATCATAGGAAAGCACACGCGATGAAGCCTCAAAGATACAATTGAAAATCTTCGAACTTTGCGGCAATTTAAAGNGCACCGGNAAACTNCCTTTATTCTCATCATGATTCCAATCGTCGCGATAGAGNCGNAATACGAGACGCAGGGCATCATCGGAGAGGTTGGTGGCGTGNTTGCGTGCAATCCCCATGAACTCCTTATCCGACAGATCNGCATAATCCGCAATTCCATAGTNGCGGATAAGGCAATCCTTGGCTCGGTAGAAAGCGCTCTCAATGAAGATTCTCAGNTGATCCATTTATNCGGNGAGTNTGGTTGAATCCCTTTCAGGAGATGAATGATAGCTGATTAAAACCCAATCAAGTCATTATATACCTTAAGCAGTTCCGGAGAGAAGGTATCAGCGAATGGTCGGGTCAGCGTAGTGATGGAAGCGAGGTATTTTGCCACTTCTGTCCCTGTCATTGTGTAGAGATAGGGAGTACGAAGCAGTGGACGGATCGGACCCTCAAGCCCGTATTCATCCTTATATTCCGGATAATGATTGAAGATTATGCCGCGTATGCGATTGGTATTATAGATGTAACCTTTTGTAAAGAATTTATATTCCAGTGTGCCGCGTTCAGGAGTCAAAGGCTCGGAAACAACTTTCGGTTTAGGGGATATGATCGGAAGCGGGGGAAATTCATCCCTATCCTCTTCGGCGAAAGAATATTGGAAGATCTCCCAAAGAGTAACAGGCTCATAGTTCTTATCCTCCTTGGAGATTGAATTAATTCGGGGATCACATGATATGACTTTGTCGAGAATATCATGTAATGGTTGGAGAGCCTTGAAATCGATAACCCGGTAGTCATTGGAATCACTATTAAGAGCATATGTCTTGACTCTATATTTTTTACCTGCGTAGCCGAGGAGTTCTTTGTATATTCCGGGCAGTCCGGCTCCCTTAGTGTCAATGCTGATAGAGTTAGCGCGATTCCTTAAATGACTGTAGAGATTCGAGAGAATCTCCATATTCCGAATGGCAGTTCTTGAAGCGAGATCCGAATATATGGAAAGCTTATCGTCGCTCCCGTACTTTCTGTATTTATAAAGCAGGTCGCGGAGAATCGACTGTTCATCATTAATATTCAGTTCGAGACACATGTTATAAAACCTGATATCGAAGAGCTGATAAGCTAATGCCGGATGAATAGTGCTGAAGAACGGTTTTAGAATATCGAAGACTATATTATTGACGGCGGAAAGGGTTTTCAGATAATATGGCACAGAGAGCCTACGATATTCCTTCTTCATCGAAGAGATCTTCTTATCGCGGATATTGACATGAAAAGCCGCACACAGGACAAAGAACTCCATCAGCCTGACTTCATCGATAAACTGAGGTCGAAGATTAATCTCTTTTTTGTTCCCATTTGCCTGATTTAAAGCTTGTTCATATTCATTGACGAGCGCTTTGATCTTTCTATTGATGAAATTGCCATTGAGCAAACGAAAGTCTCTGGCTTTCTGCAAGAGATGGATTCGATCAAAACTAAAGAAATTTCCGCCTGTAAGTTTTATATAGTCAGGGACTTCGAGGAATTTATTGTCAATCAGCCCCGGGAAAGCCATCAAACCGTCTGACTCATCGGTGTTTTCATTTTTAATCGTCAGAGGCAATGCTGTATGAACGGGATCGGAGTTCCACATATCCGTCATACGATCGTAACATTCATACAGCTTTATAGAATAGATAGCCTTGATGAGGAAAAGGAAATTACGATTGTTGCTTTCGATAGACTTATTGGAGATATATTCAAGTAATTCCATTACGTCGCCGATGGAAAGATTGAAGGTGTTGGCTTCAGTGGCTATGATATTAGCGACCTCCTTATTAGCGGATTCCTTCAGAGGAGAAGCGGAATCACCCTGTCCAAAAAGAAGATCCCGATACTTGACAGTAAGCTTCTCCACGACCTCCTTGTTGAAAGTAGCCATATCCGATTCAGCCGCAAGGCTTTCAATCACCGGGACATCATTGTCGTCGATATTGTTGAGGCAATCTGAGAAGATGTAATTCTTGAAGCGACTTTTGTTTTTTGCATTCTGGATTGCTTTCTTATCGCCGGACGTAGTGATACGAACGTCCGTGTTGAAAGGCTGGAGTTCGACGAGGAGTTCGATGAGCATGGTAAGGTTTCTCAGATTTCGGGGGATGATATATGAGAAATTGCCATCGATGTTGTAGAAAAGATAGCGCGTCTTCTGGAAAATAAGATCAAGGACGCCTCCCGCAACGCTCTGGAATCGGGATAACTCCTTATTCTCCTCATCTTTGAGAATCAACTCAGCCGTCATCATAACCTGCGGAAGCACCATATATACGCGATTGGCCAGAGGCATAAACTTCGTCATATAGCGTTCGGACATCTGGGGTATCCGATTTTTCATCGACTCACCGAGATCCTTATAGGTATGATTGAGATATAGTTCGACAGAGCGTTTCAGTTGGTCTACTTTTGCAGAAAGCAGAATAATAATCTCGGGCATAACGAGATATTTTCTGATCTGCTCCATCATCTCATATGCGCGGGCTACATTAAGATCGAGGTCGTCGATGGCGATTACCAAAACCTTTTTATTGAAATATCGAAGAGTCTCAGCGACGACCTTACGGATATTCGACTGCAGATATACACCGGATGCCAATGTATCGAGATGAACTTCCATACCATCATTGAAGACCTCCCCATCAATATTCTTGTCGAGATATTTCAGATTTTTCTGGAGATCAAGGAATTTCTTAGTGACTTCAACAATTTCATACTTCCTTTTCATATCTTTTTCCAGTTCTTTCTGCGAACATTTATGGAAAAGATGGTAGAGCTGGGCGATAAAGAGTTGAAGGATATTATGCGACTCATCAAAAAACGACGGGTCGATCACATCCATAAAAAGGATATCCTCTTTTTGGGGATTCTCGGAGCGTATGATATTCTCGACGGAGAGCATGCAGGAGGTCTTACCCGAACCACGGTCGCCGAGGAAAGCGATTACATTATTCTTGATTTTGAAACTCCAATCGGATTCAAAATCTGAATCATCTCTAATTTTACCGGCAGCCCTGCTGAAAGTCAGTCCATACTTCAGGACTCGGTCGAATATTTTGAGGCCGTTGCTGATAGGTTCCTCCATAATAGTTCCCTCATAATTCTGCTTATCCAGAATTACAGGTCTCGAAGCATTCCCGATGATCAATTCGAGTTTCATATCTCAGATATTAGGGTTATATTAGGTTTTGTGTGATTAAATTATTCTTTTGGCCATCGATCCTGACTTTCTTCAGAAAATAGAAACAGCGGCCACACCGCCATACTGAAGGAAATCTCCCCGCGAAATTAATACAAATCGAGCATATATGCAAAAAATTCTTTTGTTTCCAAAAGAAGCCAAAGGAATCTTTGATAAATCGAGTGATAATCCTCTCAAGAGTTTTATAAGCTCTTATCTAACCATTAAGCATAGAAGCCCCGACCTGATCTTAATCATAATCGTGTGAACTGCTACTGAAGCATAGTCGTATGGAGCGCCTAATAGTTATACTCTCCAATAATAGCCAATTTAAATAGTTATACTCTCCAATAATAGCCAATTTAATTATTAGCAATCTGGAATGCTTCCCCCGGCTTAAGTTCATGGCAATGGGTGATGTAGATTGGAGCCCCGTCAACATCCCTGAGCATTAAATTGTCTTTTGGATAATCAATGCGTACCGCACCGCGTATTTCATTTTCTCTGTCCAAGGCCAGTAATAACTGGGCCTCAGAGATATTCTGCCCGGCCATGGCAAAAGATGAACTGAAAGCAACATGACGAATATTTATCTCAGTTATAATCGGATTACCATTTTCGTCTTCTTTCATGTCAATTACCACCAATCCGTTCATCCGTTCCTTAGTTTTATCTGACAGCAGGTCAAGAGCCTTAATGGCAGTCTCACAAATCTTATCCTCATTAAGCAATTTACCTTTTGAAGTATTGCCTGTGATTCCCGATACAGCCACTTTACTCATTATATATTCAATTCTCTCTGCCTGTGCCATCTTAATCAGTTTTCCATCTTTGTATAGACAGAAACATCCGAGATTACGTCCGGGCAAATATTGTGATAACTGGAAGTGTGTAGTATGTGAATTGATTTTCACCCATGCCTGTAGTTCATCAATATTTTCAGCTTTAAAAGCACCCTTGGCAGAAGCTGTCCCTGCAGCCCCGTCTCGAATCCATACCGGATATCCCAACGGATTCTCAAAGTCCGGATCCATTATTTCAGATGAAGGAATATTACGGTATTCTGGTACAAGTCCCGTTCCTGCCAGTGCGTCAAACAGACGTTCCTTCGAGATTACGAGTTCGGAGAACTTTGCCGGAGGTACAATATGAGGTATGTTAAAAGGACTTTGAGCCCAATAAAGTACTTCAACTTCAGGCACAACAATCACTGCATCTGGATTCTCAATGTCAAGAATCCGTTGAGCTACTTGTCTATATGTAGAATCAGAGACAGCGGGCACCTTATAGAGCTTATGAAACTCACCTGCATAAACGCCATAAAGCAGCGAACACATATCCCACCCTATAAATTCTGCATCCTTAAACAGATCGCTCAGCCTAAGAGATCGTAACACACTACGTGCAGAAACTGCACAGGCTCCCGTTATTAGAATTTTCATATCAAGATTATTTAGAGCGTTTCATATTTTTTCGTTCAATATCAAGATAATTTTCCTTTTTATTGACCACTACACCTTCTTTTTTGATGACTCCCTTTATGGTCCTCAGTATTATCTTGCAGTCTGTGACAAAAGACATATTTTCCACATACCAGACATCCATCTCCAATTTATCATTCCAAGTCGATAGATTCCGTCCGTGCGTCTGCGCCCATCCGGTGATTCCAGGGCGCACATCATGACGATGATTTTCACGTGTAGTATACCATGGTAAATATCTCGGAAGCAGAGGCCTTGGACCGATCAGCGACATATCTCCTTTCAGCACATTCCATAACTGAGGTAATTCATCAATTGAGGTAGATCGGACGAATCTTCCGGCCTTTGTTAAGCGTTTAGCATCGGGAAGAAGATTCCCTTCTGCGTCACATTCATCAGTCATTGATTTAAATTTACAAATACGGAAGATCTTACCATCCTTCCCCGGCCGTTCCTGACGGAAGAAAGCCCCGGCCCCCTTATTAGCAAAATGCAACCAAAGAGTCACAGCCGCCAAAGGGGCAGCCAAAACGGCTAACACTCCGGCCGAAGCCGTAATATCAATCGCCCGTTTAAAAAAGTCTCGGTAAAGTCTCATCAGAAAAATGGTTGACAAATGTAGGTCGTGCCTATATTTGTCATTATTTATTGGATGTGTTTTAATTTTTTTGGAACGCGGATCCGTTTCGGGGCTTTGCCCCGAGTTCCGGGGGTTGCGGATTGGTGCGGATTTTTTTTGTGTTGACCCGTTTGGGAGGGTGTGCGAGGTCGTTGGTTCGGATGGGAGGTGAGCGTCGCTTTGCTCCGCTGTTGCGGATTGGCGGCCCGGGGTATCTTTCTTCCTCTCTCTCAGCTGAAGCTGAGGGGCCGGGACAAAAATTATTGGGATAGCCTGTAATATGAATGCCCTAGAAGGGAGGGCTCGAGAAGGGAGGAAGCAGGCCGGGGGCTCTTTCTTCCTCTCTCTCCCTCAGCTGAAGCTGAGGGGCCGGGACAAAAATAACACAGAGTTTTTTTTAAATTTTGGTTATTTAAGTACAGTACGGTAAAAATCCTTAAGACACCCCCGCACGTAGCTCTGCTCAAATCGCGAAGCGATCAACTCCCGAGCCTTGGCAGCCATACGTCCCCTTCTGTCGTCATTCTCAACAAAATCCCTCATAGCGTCATATAACGCCCCGGAATCCTTAGAAGGGATAACCACCCCGTTCTCACCATCCAAAACAATCTCCCGCGAACCGTTGATATCCGTAACGATCGACGGCAACCCCATAGCCCCCGCCTCAATCACACAATTTGGAAAACCCTCCCGATAAGAAGGAAACACAAACGCATCCGCCACAGCATACCAAGGCCGAACATCCGACTGCCTCCCCACCGCCGATATCGCGTCATTCGAACCGATCTCAGCCATAGTCTCACCTTTCAGCGGATCAAGCTCCGCCTCTTCCGGCCCGACAAGAATCAGTCTGACCTCCGGATGCACCTTCTGCAACCGTCCGAAAGCCTCCACCAATTCATTGATACCCTTATCCCCGACAAG